>CAZAFW010000005.1:0-67579 GCA_964484935.1 uncultured Peptostreptococcaceae bacterium | reverse complement strand
CCTGACAGAAAAGCGGAGACTGATCTGAAAGGGATTCAGGCATATTAAGCAAACGTTGTTTGCATAAGTTTCGTTTGTCTGGCTTTCCTTTTACTGGGAAAGCCTTTTAATTTTAGGGGGGGAAAATGAAAGAAAAAATGATGGACGCCCTGTTTGGAATGGGGCGTGGGCATGCGCCCGACAAAGAGACTCTAAAAGCCCTTATTGCTGAAGGTGATGAGGAAATTAGAGGAAAACTGATGGCCATGGCGGATGAGAAGAGGCGGAAGCATTATGGGAAGAAGGTTTATTTGAGGGGACTCATAGAGTTCTCGAATTTTTGCATGAGAAACTGCAAATACTGCGGAATAAGGGGCAAAAACTCAAATGCGGACAGATACCGCCTGAGCAAAGAGCAAATTATCGAATGCTGCGAAAGAGGATATGAAATCGGCTACCGCACGTTCGTGCTCCAGAGCGGCGAGGATTGCCATTATGACGATGAAACCATGGTCGGCATAATAGAGGCCGTAAAAACATCTTTTCCGGATGCGGCAGTGACTCTTTCGATAGGGGAGAAAAGCGAAGAAACATACAGGGCATACTATGAAGCCGGAGCGGACAGGTATCTCTTGAGGCATGAAACGGCTTCGGCCGAACTCTACGATGAGGTACATGAAGGAATGCGCCTTGAAAGCAGGCTCGAGTGCCTGGCCAGTTTGAAAAGAATAGGCTATCAGATAGGAGCGGGTTTCATGGTCGGCCTTCCGGGGCAGACGGATGAGAACCTTGCAGGGGATTTGCTTCTGCTTATGAAAATGCAGCCGCATATGATTGGAATAGGACCTTTCATCCCCCATGCTGACACGCCTTTAAGGGATTTTCCAAAAGGCGATTTGGACAAGACGGTTAAAATGCTGGCATTGGCGCGCATCATGGTTCCAAAAGCATTGATACCGGCAACTACCGCCTTGGGAACGGCAGATTCGCATGGGCGGGAATTGGGACTTGCGGCGGGGGCCAATGTGCTCATGCCTAACCTTTCTCCCATTGAAGTCAGAAAAAAATACGTTTTATACGACGGGAAGCTTTGCACAGGTGAAGAATCTGCGAGCGAAAAAGAAAGCATCTGTAAAAAGATAGAAAGCTCAGGATATGAAGCGGACATGTCCAGAGGGGACCATATCGACTGGAGGAAAAAATAATGAACACGACACCCGAATCAAACAGACTGACAATAACCCTTTTTGGCAAAAGGAACGCGGGAAAATCCTCGCTTCTGAATGCCATTGTAGGTCAGGACGTGGCACTTGTTTCAAAGCAGAAGGGAACAACCACCGACCCGGTCAAAAAAGCCATGGAGTTCATCCCATTCGGTCCTGTCATATTCATAGACACTGCCGGTATGGATGACGAAGGCGACTTGGGCAAGCTCAGAGTCGACCGCAGCAAGAAAATGCTGATGCGGACAGATTTCGCTTTGTATGTTATGGACGCTGAGGACATCTCATCGGAGGATGAAAAGAGCGCTGAGCTTATGTTCAAGCGTTTTCACATTCCATTCATGAAAATAATAAACAAGATGGACTTGCTTGACCAAGAAAAGACGGAAAATCTTAAAAAAAGATACCCGGATGCTGTTTTTGTTTCCGAAAAGGATTTTTCAAGCATTTTGCTGCTCAAGGATGAAATTGTCAAGAGGATTTCAAAAAACATGGAAGAACCTCCGCTTGTGGCGGATCTGCTGCCTTATGGGGGGACTGTTGTCATGGTTGTTCCAATCGACTCCGAAGCCCCCAAGGGGAGGATAATATTGCCTCAGGTGCAATGCATAAGGGATTGCCTGGATCATGGAGTGAAAAGCTATGTGGTAAGGGATACGGAGCTTGAAAAGGCGCTTTCGGACCTGGACTATAAGGTTGATCTTGTAATAACGGACTCCCAGGCCTTTAAGAGCGTAAATGAAATGGTTCCTTCTTCAATAAGGCTGACATCGTTTTCTATGATATTTGCCAGGAACAAGGGGGACCTTGCCGTGTTCAATGATGGTCTCAAGGCGATTGACAAGCTGGACGAAAACTCGAGAATACTCATTGCGGAAAGCTGCACGCATAATTTTTCATGCGAGGACATAGGCCGGGTCAAGATTCCCAGGCTTCTGAACGAACGCCTCGGCAAAAGTTTGAACTACGAATTCAAGATGGGACACGATTTTCCACAAAACCATGAAGAATACGATTTGATAATCCATTGCGGGGCCTGCATGACCAACCGCAAGACAATGCAGAGCCGCATGCGCATATGCAGCGAAAGCGGCATACCCATGACCAATTACGGCGTTTTGCTTGCATACTTAAACGGAATCGACGAAAGGGCAATGGCCATTTTCAGGGCAGAGGCCGATTCGGGCAAAGAAACGGCATGATGGTTGCAATTTAAAAAAACGGCTTGAAAAATGCAAAAAATGGGTATAAAATAGTATATAAAGTCAAAGATAGTCAAAGTAAATTAAAGGGAGGTGAGCCGAATGTCGCTTGCGTACAAGGACTACTACAAAATCCTGGGGGTTTCGCGGGATGCGGACGCTGTTGAGATAAAGAAGGCTTTTAGAAAGCTGGCAAGGAAATATCATCCGGATGTGAGCAAGGAAACAAATGCGGAGAGTAAATTCAAAGATGTCAACGAGGCCTATGAGACATTGGGCGACCCCGATAAAAGGAAAAAATATGATGCGCTTGGAAGCGGATGGCGCGACGGACAAAGCTTCAGCCAGCCTCCTCCGGGATGGAGCAGGCGGGGAGCGACCTCGGATTCATTAAGGGATATTTTTGAAATGTTTTTTGGTGAGGGACGATTCTCCGGCGAAAGACATGGTTTCGGAGGAAATGGGTTTGACGGCGGCGAATTCGACATGGGGGACATGTTCGGCCAGCAGGGGGGTAGGCCTGTGCCTGCCGAGAAACCCCGCGAGGAGACAATAGAAATAAAAATCAGGGACAGCTATTATGGAAGTGAAAAAATGATCCGCATAATGGACGGCGGCAAAACGAGAAAGATAAAGTTCAAAATACCTAAGGGAATAGAGGAGGATGAACGCATAAGGATAAAAAAAGCTTACAAAGATGCAACTGGCCGCGCTTCGGACCTTATGATGAGAATCAAATTTTCTCCTGACAAATCGCTAAAAGCCAAGGGGAAGGATTTGCATGCAAGTCTTTTCGTTATGCCTTACGAGGCGTATTTCGGCGCGAATGTGGAAATGCCATTCCTCGATGAACAGCTTCGCTTCGAAATTAAGCCGCATACAAAAGGGGAAACGAAAATCCGCCTCAGGGGCAAGGGGCTGGGCAGTGGTTCAGACAGGGGCGATCTATATGTGACTATAAAGATAGGGCTTCCGGATGTCTTGAGTGAAAAGGAAGAGGAATTGCTGAGAGAATGGAAAAATCATAGAAGATAATCATAGAAGATAAAAGAGGTGTTTGACATGAATTTAAACGCATATACGAAGAAATCGATAGAGGCGCTGGAGCTTTCTGAGCAAGTCAGGCAGTCGTACGGACATCCCGAGCTTTATCCGGAGCACTTGGCGATGGCTCTTTTTACACAAAAGGACGGTTTGGCGCCTAGGATACTTGTCAAGATGAACGCCGATCAAAAGGCCATGACAAATGAAATTGAGGAACTGCTCTCGCGCAAGCCGAGGGTGCAAAGCGGTGGCGGATTCGAATCGGGGAGGCTCTACGTCGGAAGAGAATTGGAAAAGGTGCTTTCCGGAGCACAGGCGGAAGCGGAAAAAATGAAGGACGAGTATGTTTCGGTGGAACATCTTTTGCTGGGCATTGTAAAAAAAGGTCCTGAAGCGCTTTTGCGTGTTTTCAAAAAGCAGGGCGTGAATGAAAGCGAAGTGCTAAAGCAGCTAATGCTGATAAGGGGCAACCAGAGAGTCGTTTCAAATCAGCCTGAAGCGTCATACGAGGCTTTGGAGAAATACGGACGGGACCTTGTCACAGACGCAATGGAGAACAGGCTTGATCCTGTCATAGGAAGGGACGAGGAAATAAGAAACGTAATCAGGATTCTTTCAAGAAAGACTAAGAACAATCCGGTCCTGATAGGAGAGCCTGGGGTGGGCAAAACAGCCATTGCGGAAGGCCTTGCGCACAGGATCGTCAAAAGGGATGTTCCGGCCGGGCTGGAGGACAAGAGAATATTTTCCCTTGACATGGGGGCTCTCGTAGCCGGAGCCAAGTTCCGGGGGGAATTCGAGGAAAGGCTTAAGGCGGTATTGAATGAAATAAAAAAAAGCGAAGGCAAAATACTCTTGTTCATAGACGAGCTTCATCTCATAGTCGGGGCAGGCAAGACAGAGGGCGCCATGGATGCAGGAAACATTTTAAAGCCCATGCTTGCCAGGGGTGAGCTTCACTGCATAGGGGCGACCACTTTGGACGAGTACAGGAAGCACATAGAGAAGGATGCGGCCCTTGAAAGGCGCTTTCAGCCTGTTGCGGTGGACGAACCCGATGTGGAGGATACGGTCTCCATACTGAGGGGGCTCAAGGAACGCTATGAGCTCTTTCACGGGGTAAGGATAAACGATTCAGCCTTGCTTGCGGCGGCAAAGCTTTCGGACAGGTATATAACAGATAGGTTTCTTCCTGACAAGGCGATAGACCTTGTGGATGAAGCGTGCGCGATGATAAGGACTGAAATCGATTCCATGCCCTCCGAACTCGATCAGGTATCGCGCGACATAATGAGGCTGGAAATCGAGGAGGCCGCACTGAAACGCGAGAAAGACCCCGAAAGCGCAAGACGGATGGAGACAATACAAAGGGAATTGTCGGAAAAAAGAGAAAGCCTGTCTTCCATGAAAGCCAAATGGGAGAATGAGAAAGAGGGAATAAGGCGGCTTAATTCGCTCAAGGAGGAGCTGGAAGCCTTGAACCTCGAAATAGAAAAGGCCGAGCGTGTTTATGATTTGGAAAAAGTGGCAAAGCTCAGATACGGCAAACTTCCTGAATTGCAGAAGAAAATACAGGAAAGCGAAAAATCGCTTATGGACAGACAGGAGTCGGAAGCCTATTTGAGAGAGGCTGTTACCGAAGATGAGATTTCCCGGATTGTTTCCAGATGGACTGGAATCCCCGTGTCTAGAATAGTCGAGGGGGAAAGGGGAAAGCTTATGAATCTGAGGGGTATTCTTCACGAAAGGGTGATAGGTCAGAACGAGGCGGTGGAAAGGGTATCAGATGCGGTCATCAGGTCCAGGGCGGGAATAAAAGATCCCGGCAGGCCTATAGGCTCCTTCATATTTCTCGGCCCCACAGGAGTCGGAAAAACTGAATTGGCAAAGACACTCACAGAAACACTTTTCGACACAGAAAAGAACATGATAAGGATTGACATGAGCGAGTACATGGAGCGGCATTCTGTCTCAAGGCTAATAGGCGCGCCTCCGGGATATGTCGGTTATGAGGAAGGCGGCCAATTGACCGAGGCTGTAAGGAGAAAACCCTATTCGGTGATTCTTTTTGATGAGATAGAAAAAGCCCACAGCGATGTTTTCAATCTGCTGCTTCAGATACTCGATGACGGCCGCGTGACCGATTCCAAGGGGAAAACGGTGGATTTCAAGAATTCCGTAATAATAATGACATCGAATACAGGCTCGCAAGAGCTTCTTGGGGGCATAGGGGAGGACGGCGCAATCGACGAATCTGCAAGAAAAAGGGTTATGTCTCTTTTGCACAGCACATTCAAGCCTGAGTTTCTCAACAGGGTCGATGAAATAGTAATGTTCAAGCCTCTACTCAAGGATGAGCTCAAGGACATCCTCGAACTCATGCTTGGTGATTTGAGAAAACGGCTCGGCGAGAAAAAAATCGGGGTGAGGCTTACCGATGAGGCCAAGAATCATATAATCAACGAGGGCTACAGCCCGCAATTCGGTGCTAGACCCATGAGAAGATTTTTGCAAAGGCATCTGGAAACCCTAGTAGCAGGCATGATCATAGAAAACCGGCTTGAGAGCGGACAGACGGCCTTGATAGACAAGGGTCGGGACGGACTTTTCATGAAAGGCACGGCAGAATTTGATCGACAGAAGAACTGAAGACATCAATTTAATCTTATATGATATGATGGTTTAAAATATACAAATGGCGGTGGAACAATGTCTGTTCGAATAGAAAAAAAAGGCAAGGAAGCCTATCTGCGTTTTCCCAATCTCGAAAAACTCGGTTTTTTAAATCATTGCGTGACGACAAGGGCTGGAGGATTCAGCAAGGGTCCCTTTAA
Source organism: uncultured Peptostreptococcaceae bacterium (assembly GCA_964484935.1). Classification (GTDB taxonomy): domain Bacteria; phylum Bacillota; class Clostridia; order Peptostreptococcales; family BM714; genus BM714. The sequence continues at coordinate 61,297 of CAZAFW010000005.1, read as the reverse complement.
AGGCATGAACATGGGTCTCTTTACTGAAGACAGCCGGGAAGCGGTCCTTATGAACCATGAAAAAGCGGCAGAGCACATGGGATATGAATTGGATGATGCCGTTTTCACAAATCAGGTGCATGGCGTTGAAATAGCGTTGATAGACGAAGAATTCAGAGGAGAAAGGTTTTGGCTTGGGGAAAGGGCGCTCGAAAAGGACGCGATAATAACGAGAATGCCCGGCAGGCCCATTGTGGCGTTTTTCGCGGATTGCGCAGGAGTGTTTGTTGCGGATCCGGTCCAAAAGGCAGTGGGGATAGCCCATGCCGGATGGAAGGGGACGGTGAAGGAGATAGGTTGCAAAACGATTGAGGCGATGGGAGAAGCCTTTGGCAGTAAGGCCTCGGACTGCCACGCTGTCGTGGGCCCTTCCATAGGCCCGTGCTGTTTTGAGGTTCAGGAGGAAGTCGCTGAACTGTTTTCGGAGCTTTGCGGAGAATCGGTTCTGTTAGGGACGGAAAAGCCGGGTAGGTGGAAGGTAGACCTTTGGGAAGCCAATAGAATGCAGCTTGCGAAAGCCGGAGTAAAGGCAGAGAATATTGGAGTTTCTGGATTATGCACATTTTGCAGGGATGATTTGTTTTATTCCCACAGGAGGGACAAGGGCAAGACCGGCCGCATGGCGGGTATAATGGAAATAGTCTAATTGCTTGCATCCGCATACTTTGGGTATTATAATAATAAGCAAATCATAATTGAAGACAATCAACAATAAAGGAGGTATACTTTTGAAGGTTCATATAGACGAAACTACTGTTGGTTCAATAAAAGCCTTTCTTGAGGAAAACAAGCCGGAAATCGAAACTTTGAGAATCCACATAGCGGGGGTTGGCTGAAGCGGCCCGTCATTCGGTATTGCTCTGGACGAGCAAAAAGAAAACGATTTGACCGATGATTCTTCTGGATTGAAATTCGTGATAGAGGATTACATCATTGACGAATTCGGAGAATTGATGGTTGAAAAATTAGGAAACGGATATGGAGTCCGACCTGTAAACGAGGCTCCAGGCGGAGGCTGCGACAATTGCAGCTCTTGCGGTTAACAAATAGTTTATAAAACAAGGAGCCTTTTATGGGCTTCTTGTTTTGTTTGCGAGGAAAAAACAAATGTTCTAAGTTAAAAGAATTTTCAGAAAAAATTGAAATGATTAACAAATAATTTATGACATCTAAAACTCTTTCATTGCAAGCTTCAAGGGATTTGAACGGATTGGGGCCTAAAAACGTTCGAGTACACTTATGGAAAAATTGTTCACCATACGAGTACAAATCTATTGAAAAATCATCCCCATAGGAATATAATTCAAGTGAAGATATAAAAAATGGTGGAGGTGCTTTTGTGAGTAAAATACTTATTACCGGATCACTTGGCCAGATCGGTTCGGAATTGGCCGCCGGACTAAGGAAAATACATGGAACGGACAAGGTGGTTGTAAGCGATATAGTAAAAAAGGACATTCCTGTAGCCAATGAAGGCCCGTTTGAAATTCTTGATGTTTCTGACGGCGCGAGGATGAAAAGCCTTATTGAAAAACACAAGATAGACTGGGTTGTCCATTTGGCCGCTATTCTGTCGGCGACGGGCGAAAAGAATCCAACACTTGCCTGGAACGTCAACATGGGAGGACTTTTTAATGTTTTGGAAGTTGCAAGGGATACGGGAGTCTCTGTTTTCACTCCAAGCTCAATAGCGGCTTTCGGACCCGACACACCCAAGCTGGATACTCCGCAGGACACGCTTCAGAGGCCCACTACAATGTATGGCGTTACGAAAGTGGCCGGGGAAATACTCAGCGACTATTACAACATGAAATACGGAGTGGACACACGGGGAGTCAGGTTCCCCGGACTTATCTCAAACGAAACAATGCCCGGAGGAGGCACGACAGACTATGCGGTGCATATTTACTACGAAGCTCTCAAGGCCGGAAAGTTCGCATGCCCGATAAAGAAAGGCACATATATGGACATGATGTATATGCCCGATGCGCTCAGTGCCATTGTCGGCCTCATGGATGCCGATTCTTCAAAGCTAAAGCACAGGAATGCTTTCAATGTTGCGTCAATGAGCTTTGAACCCGAAGAAATTTACATGGCAATCAGGAAATATATTCCGCATTTCAAGATGACATACGACCTAAGGCCCGAACTTCAAAAAATTGCAGATTCATGGCCCGACAGATTGGATGACTCCGCCGCTAGAAACGAATGGGGATGGAGTCCCAAGTATGATCTCGATTCCATGACTGTGGACATGCTTGAGAAATTGAACAAAAAACTCGGAACAAAAGAAAAGGTTTCATGAATCCAGCAAAAAACAGAATACAAAGTTTTTATTGTCCTGGCGAAAATCCCGCCGGGATTTTCGTTTTGCAAGGCATGATTTGGTGAATCCGGACCGTAAACAAAAGGTGAATTAACACGGGCTTAAGCGCATGTTAACATTGTATTCATACAAAAAGGGTATTATGTTTGCAAAGAGGAAAGGAGGGATTTTGCATGGTTGTTTGCATAGACATCGACGGAACAATAACAGAACCGTTCTATTATCTCGAACGGGCCAACCACTATTTTGGAATATATCTAATGCCTGAGGACATAAGACACTACGAGGTTGATTTTAATTATGGGGTTTCCCGCCAGGCGTATCTTGATTTCTACAAGCTTTTCGGTGAGCGCATACATTTAGAAGCCAAGCCGAGAACCGGTGCGGCGCAAGTGCTAAATAGCATTTCAGAATTTGACGAAATACACTATGTTACAGCGAGAGCGCCGGAAATGCTTGGAGTTTCCAGGAAATGGCTCGAGTCGAATGGATTCCCAAAAGGCGGAATTCATTGCCTGGGGAGCCATCACAAGGTGGAAAAGGCAAGGGAGCTTTCATGCGATATTTTTTTCGAGGACAGGAAAGAGAACGCGATAGAGCTCGCTTCCGAAGGTTTTGAGGTTGTTCTAATGGATTGCCCTTACAATCAAGGAGATTTAGCGGGTGTCCGCAGAGTGGGCAACTGGATGGAAGCTTCTCTTGAGGTGCAAAAGCTTTCATGGGGAATAAAGATGCTGCAGACTGCATGATGAATGCATAAGCGGCGTTTTTTTATGTTTTATCATAGACAGCAACCGCATTTAGCGGTTTTACAATACACATGTTTCCGCGTTCGCGCGGGAGCATTTTAATTTTATCTAAAAATCCAGCTTGCTGCAGCTGCCGGCGATATTTTTGACTTCCTTCTTGAGAAGACCCATGTGATGGCCCAAATCTTCGGCAGAAGAGAAGCGGGACAAGTCTCCGTAGAAGCCCGCTATTGATAATGCTGTAAGGGGCAATCTATTGTTTTGAGAGCAAGCGTTTTCAAAAAATCCCTGCATGGTGTCCTTTTCATTGAAATAATTGATTGCTTCCAAATCGAAGGCTTTTGTCAAGGAGCTGCAAAAGGCTTTTATCTTGCCGGCAGGTCCGTCAACGACACAGACAAAATCGTCTCCTCCTATATGCCCCAGGAACTGCTCATCGGAGAAATGCTCAATAAGCTTGTTCTTTATGAGGTCGGCTGTCATTTTCAGTATTTTGTCTCCATTTTCGAATCCGTAGTTGTCATTGTAGGCCTTGAAATTGTCGAGATCAAGATAAAGGATTGCACATTTCCTTTTAAAGTCGATTCCGTTTTTAAGGACTCTGTTTATGATTGCATTTCCGGGAAGGAAGGTCAAGGGATTGAGTTCGCGTGCGTAATTCTTTTCTATCACAGTGGTGTAATTAAGGAGGTCTCTTATCGATATGAGACCATGATAGGAAAGTCCCCGGGTCACGATTATGAGATTGTACAACTTGCCGTTTGTACGCTCCATTGCAATTTCTGAAACCATTGTGACTGAATCGTGGTAGTCTACTATCAGAGGTCGGGCGTCCATAATCAAATGGACGGGACGGTTTGAATATAGGGCCACACCGTACTGCGTGGCTAATTTTTCGTTGAGACTGTGTCTCATCAACAAGCCTATAGGTTTTTCACCGTGGGTTATGCATACGCCTTCGCTTTCGCTTGACTTGAAATAGTCGCATATTTCTGAAACAGGAGTATCTGATGGAAAACTGAGACTTTTGTGGGAAAGGTGTCCAACATCGGTTTTGGTGCTGCTGGTCAAGGAATGGTTTTCCCTGTGCATGTAGTATTTGCGTATAAGATTTCGGATTGTGTCGGGAATATCGAGAAAAGTGCCGGCAGGACGCTGCAAAAGATAGCCCTGGCCGGCGTAAACACCCATTTGAATGAGAGTTTTAAGCTCCTGTTTTGTTTCTATGCCTTCCGCGATGAGGCGGATTCCGGTCGATTCGCCGAGTTTTACAAAGGATTGCATAATGGCTCTTTTCAGGCTGTCGCTGTCGATGTTTCGTATCAAGTCCATGTCGATCTTGATATAATTGGGTTGGGTTTCTGTTATGGTTTTCATACCGGAATAGCCCGAACCCACATCGTCGATGGCTATTTTATAACCCTGTTCCTTGTAATTGTCAAGGACTGCCCGAAAATTCATGTAGTCTGCGATGGCAGTCCGTTCGGTGATTTCGAATATTACCGTTTTGGGCGAGATTCCATATTCGGCCAAAAAATCCTTAGTGAATCCCTTTTCGAATTTTTTATCCTTTATGATGTTGGGATCGACATTTATAAACAAAAGCTTGTCTTTGTCAATTTTAATGGACCGCTCTATGGATTTTCTTCTAAAGAGGAGTTCGATTTCCCACAGCAGATTGTGTTTTTCAGCTACTCTAAGCATATCCAATGGACCTTCCAGAATGGAACCTTTCGGCCCTCGGCTAAGCGCTTCGTAACCGATTACTTGTCCATTGGTCAAATTTACAATCGGTTGAAAAAGGGTCCTTACATTTTCATTTTCAAGTATGCCTACGATTTCTGAAAATTCCTTCATAGTTCACCGCTTTCTTTGATATTTTTGACATTTTACCAATAAAAGATTAATGGAATGTTAAAAACCGCTTATGTGTTTATTAAATTGTCCCGATGCGCCGGGAATGTTTATTTTAACCGTTGATTTTGGTATGATAAGGTGTAAGCAAAAATAGAGGGTGAGGGGTAAGGATCATGAAAAAATGGGATTATATTATAGTCGGAGCCGGACCGTCTGGCATTTTCGCGGCGCTTGAACTGAAAAAGCTGGATGATTCCTGCAAAATACTGATGCTTGAAAAAGGGAATCCTATAGGAAAGCGCACATGCCCCAAAAGAACGACAGGAAAGTGTGTGGGATGCAATCCCTGCAACATAACGACGGGGTTTGCCGGCGCAGGAGCGTGGTCGGACGGCAAACTGTCCTTGTCTGAAGAGGTGGGGGGGAATCTTCCAAGCTACATAGGAAGGGAAGAGACCAAAAAGCTCATCGAATATGTCGACGGGCTCTACATCAAATTCGGAGCCGACAAGAAAGTATACGGAATGGAAGAAAGCGAAGGGATAAAATCCATACGCAAGAAGGCCATAGAAAGCAACCTCAACTTGATCGAATGCCCCATAAGGCACATGGGCACAGAAGTGGGAAACACCATTTACGCAGAGCTTCAGAAGCATCTGCAGGAAATCGGGGTGGAGCTTTCATTCAGGAATCCCGTCAAGGACCTTTTGATAGAGAACGGGACCATCCGCGGGGTGGTTGCGGACAAGGAGCACTACGCAGACAAGGTTGTAGTTTCTGTAGGAAGGGAAGGCTCTGAATGGTTCAAGGCAATCTGCAGTAAGTTTGAAATAGACACCGAGGTCGGGGATGTCGATATTGGAGTTAGGGTTGAAACGCGCCGCGAGATAACCAGGGAGCTTGACGAGAACATGTACGAAAGCAAGCTTGTCTACTACACTCCAACTTTTGACGACAAGGTGAGGACATTCTGCAACAACCCGGGAGGGGAAGTTTCCACAGAATACTACGAAGACAATCTTGCAGTGGTCAACGGCCACAGCTACAAATCCGAGGAGAAAAAGACCAAGAACACGAATTTTGCGCTGCTTGTCACAAAGCATTTCACAGAGCCGTTTAATGCCCCCATAGCTTATGGCAAACACATAGCAAAGCTTGGGAACATGCTTTCGGGCAACAAGGTAATAGTTCAACGCTATGAAGATTTCAGACGGGGCAGAAGGACAACCGTGCAGAGGCTAGCCAGAAACAATATAGTTCCAACCCTTGCCGATGCCGTTCCGGGAGACCTCTCGCTCGTTCTTCCTTACAGAATAATGAAAGATATAGATGAAATGATCATGGCTCTCGACAACATAGTTCCCGGAATAGCAAGCAACGGGACCCTCTTGTATGGAGTGGAGGTAAAATTCTATTCCAACAGAGTCAAGGTTGGGGAAAATTTTGAAACCAACATTTCCAATCTGTACGCTTTGGGCGACGGCGCGGGGATTACGCGCGGCCTTATGCAGGCAAGCGTCAACGGAGTAAGTTTCGCAAGGCAGATAATGGATTAAAAACTGGCTGGCCGTAATTAGGCAGCCCGATGAATCTCAAAAAAACACCTCTAAAAGGGAAGGGTGTTTTTTTGAGATTGAAATATATTTTTTACATGGGCGGTGCGAATTTTGAAAAAAAACATTTTTTGGACAATATTTATCTTGCTGTTGCCATTCGCTATTTTTGCGGCAGTCTTTTTTAGCTGCAAAGGGGAAGTCACCGAAATTGTTGGAAACGTCCCGGATAGGATAGCGGCGTCGGAGAGAATAAGAGAGTTGGCCGGGTACGAGTACGAAGGCAGGCAATTCGGGACTCCGGGAGGGGAAAAGGCCTCTGAATACATAAAAAGCATCTTGAGGGAACAGGGAATAGAAAGCCCCTATGAAGAAGGCTACGGAATCGGGTTCGACGCCACTTCAGCGCTTTACAAGTCGGCTGAATTCAATATCTTGGATATTGGTGACGGGGTTTCCGAGACATTCGATATTTTCAAAGACTACAACCCTGCGGCCAAAGGCTTGGGGGGAGGCATCGACTATTTTGGGGATGTTCTTCTGGCGGAAGGCCCTGTTGAAAACATACCAGGGTACATGCTTGTAGGACGCCTGGCGGCGGTCAAGTCGGGCGAGATTTCCGAAGAAGCCCAAAACCATGTATTGAGGAGCGGAGGGGAAGGCATTCTCTTTTATGATGAAAATCAAACCCATGGATTTGAGATAGAAAGAAAGAGTGTTGATGCTTCCGGAAAACATTCCCAGACAGTTTTTATGGCCCGCATAAGCGGCGGTGTTTATGACAAGCTGCAAAAGCGAGCGGAAAACGGATTTGACGGAATAGCCGACGGGGTCGAAATCCATGTGGAAATTGGATTCCCGTACCTTAGAGGCGAGAACATAATTGGATACATACCCGCAGAGCAAAGCGACGAATGCCTTATTTTTGCGGCAGGATACGATGGATACGGTTCATACGGGGAAAACGGCCATGTGCCTTGCGCCATAGACAATGCAGGAGGAATATCCGGCCTTTTGGAGCTTTCGGGGAAACTCGGAGCAATGGATTCTGTTCCCGAAACAAATATAGTATTTCTGTTTTTTGACGGCGAAAAATCAGGAACTTCGGGAATCGTCGAGTACTTTGAAAACCCACTGTTCCCCTTTGATAAAACGGAAGTTGTGCTTTTGGACAAACTGGGGTGGAAGAATTCGGAAAAGACATGGATATCATATGTAAACGGAGATTCTTCTTCGGAGAGGCTTGCTGATATCATTTTTCAAAACTATGAAAATGCAGGCTTGAAAGCGCTGACCGCAGGGTCTGAAATGGGCGCGAGCCAAAAGAGTCTATACGAAATGGAAATACCAGCAGTTACAATCGGAAGCGTAAGCGGAACAGGATTTGAAACCATTGGGGGAACTCCCAAGGACAATGGGGGACAATGGGATGGCGCCAATTTTGAAGAGAATATGGAAGGGTGCGCCGATTTTGCAATAGGCCACTGCTATAAAACGCCATACTTGGGACACATAGATACTGAAACGGCGATTTTCTCCGCTGTGCTTTTTGCGCTTTTATATCTTTCTTATGCCGCCGGCGTGTTGCATGTCAGACATCCGGGCGCATCAATAGGTGGAAGCACAATCCGCAAAATATATCATTCATTGCCCCGAATGCTTCTGGGCCGGTTTACAGGTTTGCTTATTTCGGTTTCGGCGGCAATTGCTGTCATTGTTTTAGCGTCGAATATTCGTTTTTTGGACCTTGCTTCACTTAATTTGGCATTTGAAGGAATGTATTCATTTATGAGAAACTTCGAACCCGACAAGATTGCGGATCTTATTGGTGGAGGATTGGCTTTGAGCACGGGGCTTGCCGCATCGTCAATGGCACTCGCATTTATAGCGGGAATCACGGCCGGGACATGGAGGGGAGCCGCCGCAGCAAAGGGATCTGAAGGACGTGGAATGTTTTCACTCTCTTTATTGTCGATACCGCAGCCTTTCTGGGCATTGGCGTTTTTATATGTTTCGATTCTGTTGTTTGGAACAGTCGCATATTCGGGTGGAGGTTTTGACTATTCATTTAAAACGCTTGCCTTGCCTGTTTTTTCAATGGCCGTTATTCCATTCGCTTGCTTGTCATTGGTGGTGGAAAGATTCGTAAAAGAGGAAGTTGGAAAGGACTATGTACTTGCGGCAAGGGCAAGGGGATTCGGTACCTTCGAAATAGCCTCAAGACATATGCTGAAGGGTATTTTGTCGGAAGCCGCCAAATTCATCCCACAAATGGTGGTTATGACTCTGTCAAACCTGATAGCCGTTGAATACATTTTCGGATTGCCGGGCCTTATGAACCGGTTTCTTGTGGAAATTGAAAGTCCGGAAACGGTATTCGGAGCAATGCTTTTAACTGGAGCATTCTGTGCTTTTTCTGCGCTTTTTTCGACAGCGCTTCATTTTCTTTTGACCCCGAAGGGAGGGTGTTGAAATGAAAAGTGAAAACAGGCACATTCTTTTGGGCGGGACGCTTCTGTTGGCAATATTCATGTTTGCGTTTTTTCCCGAGATTGCAGCTTTTGAAAAAATGCATTCGACTAAAAGCATTTTAGAGTTGACGGAAAGCGAATATTTAAGTTTTATAATAAATGGAGTTCGAGTTGTTGCTGCGGGGGCTATACTGGTTTCGGCAATTCGGCTTATTGCGGCAGTCCCAATAGGAATTTTGTCCGGATTGGGAAGCGTGACATTCGGCGGTTTGATCAGTCTGTTTGAATCAGTCTTCAGGATTGTTCCTGCAAATATAGCCATCCTGGCAATTTTGGTAGGAGCCTCTGCGAATGAATACCTAAGAGGACAATTTCCAGCCATTTTTGTTGTGGTGCTAAGTATTGCCGGCATTAGCGGACCTGCAGGGGATATTTCCAGGGAAATGAAAAAACTCAGCGGCGGAAGGCTTTCAAAAGGCGGGGAGGCGGCAGGCAGAGGCCGTGTTTCCATAGCTTTTGGCAACATTTCCCGAATTTTGAAGGAGCGCCTCCCATCAATGTTTTTTGACCAGAGCGCAAAAGTCTTGACGATTATGGCCGAGCTGTTAATATTTTATGGACTTTTTGAAGGGCTTGGGACTTTCTATGGTCCGGTTTCTCTAATCGAGACCAAGAACTATGGCGTCATTGCCCGATTCATGCCTTACTGGCATAGTAAGCCCTATCTTGCGCTTTACCCGGCTTTGGCATTCTTCATTGGAATCTTCGCATCAAATCTGCTTTCGGATGGCCTTGAAAAAAGGCGTATGCGATTGGCCATGGATAAAAGGGCGGGACGCAATTCGTTTGCGGCAGCCATACTTTTATTTGCGGCGGGAGTAATGGTAATATTGTTCATCAATAATAGCATCGTTGTTGCGGATTTCAGCATTGCAGAAATCCGCAGGAACCTTGTTTTCGAAAGAACGGGAGAGATGATTCCCGGAAGCAGCGAAGCCGGAGAAGGCGCCGAACTAATCGCTTTGGAGCTTGAAAAAATCGGATTCTTGCCGATTTCCGATTCTTTTATGCAAAATTATGAAAGAGATGCGGTAATAGAACCGATTTACGACGAGCTTGTTTTCGACTCAGGCATCGGGGAGACTGTATATGAAGCCGGAAAGGACTATTTTGCCGATTCATTCGGAATGTTCGATGTATCGGCAAGTATCTACGATGGAAGAAGAATGGACTACTACTCAATGGAAGACAAATACGGCGAATTTTCAGGCAAGTGGATAATGCTTGGAAAGAGGGAATACAGCCAAGAAGACATCATGGAGTTTTCTGAAAAGATTTTCGAGGAATCAGAGGCAAAAGGAGTGCTTGTTTCTGGTAATGGGATTGAAAGCCGTTTTGCTTCACAGGGCCGAATTATTTCGAAATGGCCGGTACTTACCATTAGTGAAAAAATGTCTGCATTCCTGGTTGACGGGAATGGAGAACTCATTTACAGGCAGATAGCCAAAAGCAACGGGAATGAAGGAATCAATGTATTAGCGAAACTGAAAGACGCTGAAAAGAAAAAAGACAAGACAATACTTATAGGCTTGTCTTACGGATGGCAGTACGAGCCTGTAAAAAGTGGAAAGATAGATTTCGGACTGGAACTCGCAAAACAATTGGCAGTAAGGCAGGATAAACTGGCGGCGAATGTGGCGCTTGTATTTTTCGACATCGCCGGAGGCTCCGGCGGAGAGGGGAAGGCTTTCTTCTCGAAGAACCTGCCGATTGAAAAAGAAGACATATGCATCTATATCGATTTGACAAATGTGTACGAGGATGTTTCGGGACATGTTGTCTATGGTGTTGAAACGCGAGCAGGCGGTCTGGGCTATGCGGCTTACGCGGCGGAAACGGCCGGATCCGTTTTATCACGAAACGGTTATCCGTTTGCATACACAGGAAGCAACAATTCCGGCAATTCAATGCTTGCCCAAGAACATGGAATAGAGACTCTGGCGATGGGTTTTGTTCCTTTCCCGGAAAGTTCGATGAATATTGACGATTTCGGTGATGCGATTGTCGAAACAATCTTCAAGCTCGACGTTAGGAGGGCTCCATGAGACATAAAACGATACTTGAGGTTTGTAATTTGTCGGTTTCAAGGAAAACCAATGGAAAAACGATTAAGCTTGTGAGAAATATGGATTTTGAGCTCGAACGGGGAGGAATATTGGGCATAGTCGGAGAAAGCGGCAGCGGAAAGGAAATTTTGCCCAAGGTCCTGCTGGGTCTTTTGGACAGTAAGCAAAATTTTCTTTCCGGGGAAGTTCTCTATCTCGAAAAGGATATCCTCACAATGGACGAAAGAGACTTGAAGAAAATACGCGGCCGTGAAATTGCCCATGTTTCAAGTCATGCGCTTAAGGCACTTAATCCGCATATGACAATAGGCAGGCAATTGGGTATTTTGGAAAAACACTACGGCTCCGAATGTAGCAGGGAATCAATCGACGAAGTGTTGGAAAATTTGGGGATCGAGAACTTGAAAGGCATAAGGAAGACCTATGCGTTCAGGCTTGGAGAAGAGCTTGCGTATAGAATTCTCCTTGCAATGGCGGTCATTTCAAAGCCTAAAATACTGATTGTTGAAGATCCGGAATCGGCCTTCGACGGTTTGAAGAAGAAAGAGATTCTGGTGTTGCTTAAGAAAATCAGCATAGACTACAGGATATCAATAATTATCGAGACAAGCGACTTTGATGCGGCAAGACTTCTGTGCGACAGGGTCATCATAATGTATGGGGGTTTGGTTGTGGAGGAAGGCACGGTGAACCAGCTTATAGACAAGGCGGGACATCCTTATTCTGTAGGACTCGTAAAAAGCCTTGAATCCTTTGCGGGAAAAAGCGAAGAAGTGTATTCGATTAATGAATCGGAAAACAGGCTCGATGAAACGCTGAGAAGATGTCCGTTTGCCGAACGCTGCGGCCGAGGCAAATTCTATTGCGTGGAAGAAATGCCCGAACTTGCCGGCGAGGGTATTCACAAGGTTAGATGCTTCAATCCGGTGGGAGGGGCGGAGTGATGGAAAAGCTTATAGCTGCAATCAGTTTGAAAAAGGAGTATATTGCCGGGGGCGGAGTTTCAAACCCCGTAAAATCCCTCAAGGCTGTGGATGATGTGAGCTTTGAAATTTTAGATAATGAAGCGCTGGGCCTTATAGGGGGGAGGGGCAGCGGCAAAACTGCTGTTGGAGAAATTGTCGCGGGACTTTCTCTTCCGGATTCCGGGCAAATAAAATTTCGTGGCGAAGACATTGCGATGTTTAGGGGTAAAAAAAGAAAAAAATTCCATGGAAGGGTTCAGATTGTTTTCCAAGAAATTGAGGACCATGTCGACAAAAGGCTTACGATAGGCGAAATAATTGCGGAATCCATTGCAAATTGCAATAAAATACAAAACATACCAAAGCCGATGGAAGCCTTTGAGGCCATGAATTTGGCGGGGCTTGACCTTGCGGCGGCGGATTGCCGCATAGGCGAGCTTGACATGCTCGATGTCAAGAGGACAGGCATTGCATTGGCGGCCTTGTGGCGCCCGGATTTGATTGTGCTTGACGAGCCTTCGGGCAAGGTGAACGCATCTTCAAGGGGGCAGCTTGTCCATACGCTTAAAAGGATTCGAAAGGAGCAAGGGACGAGTTATCTTTTTTTAAGCAGGGATTTAAATGTTGCTAAAAAAATTTGCGACCGACTGGCGATTGTCTGCGATGGAAGAATTGTGGAAGCAGGGTCAAGTGATAAAATAATCGAAAACCCGGAAAGCGAATATGCAAAGGAATTTTTGGCATCGATATTGTAACGATTAAGCGAAAGTATTTTGACAATCCCTTAGAAAGGCGTGAGAAAATGTTTTTACAAGAGTGGAAAGAGGAAAAGTTTGAAAATATTTTCAATAATGTATATTACAATTTTAAAAACCTGAAGGAATCCGACGAAAGCTACAGCAAGGAAGATTTGAGAAAACAGCTTCAGGATCTATATATAAGACAAGGAAATGACTGGGCGGGCAGAGGCGAGTCGATGGATATTGCCATATCCGCACAAATTGCAGCATTTGAGCAGGTCCTTTCCGAGTGGGAGGACGATTGAGAGTGAGAGTTTTTGCGGCGGTTAAATTGGACGGGGCCATAAAAAGAGAAATCGCGGGAGTTTCTTCTGAGGTTGAAAAAAAGAGTGGCGGGGGAAGATATGCGGATCCCGCGAATTATCACATAACTCTTGAATTCATAGGAGAGACAAATAAAGAAAGCTTGTCGAAAATTCATAGAGCCATGGACGATGCGGCGGCTGATACAGAATCCTTCGAAATAAAAATAGAAGGTTTGGGGCTTTTCGGAAAGCCCCAAAGGGCTATAGTGTGGCTGGGAGTGTCTCTGGGGCGGACAAAGCTGATTGAGCTTGATAAAAAGCTTGCAGTGCGCCTTGAGGAGGCAGGATTCAAAACGGATGGAAAAGATTTCAATCCCCATGTCACAATTGGGCGAACGGTTGATTGCGGAGATATTTTGGAAAACATAAAAAGCGGCAATTGGATGCAGAGGGTCGAAAGCATAGTTCTTATGGAAAGCACAAGGGAAAATGGAAAGCGGTTGTACAGACAAATATATGAAAGCAGGTTTAAAAAATGATCAAGTGGAAAAATGGAAAAAAGCCGCAAGGGAAAAGAGCTGTTGAATCAGGAAAGAACAGATTGGGCGAAGATCCTGTATTCCCCCTGCTCATAAGACTTTCCCTTCCGGGGATTTTTTCTATGGTGATACAGGCGCTCTACAATGTTGTGGACAGTATTTACGTGGGGCATCTGAGCAAAGACGCATTGTCGGCGCTTTCTTTGGCTTTCCCGATTCAGTTGGTGCTAATATCCATAGGAGTGGGTACCGGAATAGGAGCAAGTTCGCTTATAGCAAGGCTTTTGGGCTCGGGTGAAAATGAACGCGCCTGCAAGACGGCCGAGCAGGCGATATTTTTGTCTCTTGTCTACAGCATATTGTTTGCGGCACTTGGCATATTATTTTCAGAAGCGATGATTTCCTTTTTTACGGAAAAAGCGGAGTTTGTGGACCTTGGGCAAAGGTACATAAGAATAATACTGATTGGATCCGCAGGAATGTTTGTCCCAATGATAGCGAACAGCATACTCAGGGGCGAGGGAAACACTTTTCTGCCTATGATAGCAATGCTAATAGGTTCAGTCATGAACATAATTCTGGATCCCATATTCATATTTGGAATAGGAACTTTAGAGGGTTTTGGAATAGAAGGGGCGGCATACGCAACTGTTTTGTCAAGAATCTTAAGCGGTGTTTTCATACTGTATATGCTTTTCAGGGGCGGTAATGAAATTGTTCCAAAGATCCGCGGATTCGTTCCGGACTGGAAATCCATAAGCGAGATATACAGAGTCGGCCTTCCCGCTATTGTCATGCAGGTTCTTGCATCTTTCATGATAGGGGGAATGAATCTGATTGTGGGAGGCCTCGATGAAAACGGGGTAGCGGCACTTGGCATATATTTCAGGCTGCAGTCATTTGTTTTCATGCCCGTCTTTGGTTTGAACCAGGGTTATATGCCTATTGTTGGCTACAATTACGGACATGGAAGACCTGATCGCATGAAAAAGGCCATAAGGTACGGTATAATGACATCGGCAGTATTCACAACAGCCGGATTTCTGCTTTTTCAAACATCGGCCGGACTGCTTGTTTCCATGTTCAATCCGGATGCCCAACTTCTTTCTGTCGGTTCAGACGCTATAAGAACCATAAGCATAGCCTTTCCCATTATAGGTCCTGCAATTGTCATAGCTACAACTTTTCAGGCCATCGGAAAGGGAATGCCAAGCTTGATTTTATCTTTTTCAAGGCAAATTATTTTGCTTCTTCCAATGGCTTGGATATTTTCTAGCTTTGGAGACATCCATTTTATATGGTACGCCTTCCCGATTTCAGAGGCGATTTCATTTGTTGCGGCAGTGTTTTGGATAAAAAAGACGCTGGGTTATGTTTTTTTATCAATGGAGAAAAACAGCATTTGACTGATTGACTTTTAAAAGAATCCGTGTTATATTTCTTGAAATGGGAATATCTTTAATCTGGTTCCGAGAGACCGGAAAGGTAGCTATAATGAATAAATTTTTACTTGACATCTATGCCTTTCCGCGTCTGCGGAGAGGCTTTTTTCAAATCAACTTTAATTTGGCACCGTGATGCCAGGAAGGAAGGTTACAATGCTTAAGGACAGACACTTGATTCAGCCGGGGGATTTTACAGTCGAGGAGCTTAAGGGGCTCTTTGAACTGGGGGAAATGATTATGAAAAATCCCGAAAAATACATGGACGCATGCAGGGGGAAGCTTTTGGCTACGCTTTTTTACGAGCCTTCGACAAGAACGCGTTTCAGTTTTGAGGCGGCCATGCTGAGGCTTGGAGGGGAGACAATAGGATTTTCCGAGCCGGGATCGTCATCGGTTTCAAAAGGGGAAAGCATAGGCGACACAATTCGAACAATAGGATGCTATGCCGACATAGCTGTGATGCGCCACCCAAAGGAGGGGGCGCCACTTCTTGCCTCGAAAAAATCGGTCATTCCGCTCATAAATGCAGGAGACGGAGGCCACCAACACCCGACACAGACACTTACCGACCTTATGACAATAAGGCGCTACAAAAAGCGCCTGGACAATCTTGTCATAGGCCTTTGCGGAGACTTGAAATTCGGAAGAACAGTTCATTCTCTGGTAAAGGCGCTTTCAAGATATGAGAATATAAAATTTGTTTTCATATCTCCAAACGAACTTGAGATACCACCGCACATAACCGACAGGCTTGACAAGGACCAATTTGAGATTACTCAAAACCTTGAAGGGAGCCTTGGGAAACTCGACATACTCTATATGACGCGAGTCCAAAGAGAGAGGTTTTTTAGTGAGGACGAGTATCTCAGGCTCAAGGATTTCTTTCTTTTAAATGCCAAAAAGATGGAGAAGGCAAAGGGAGACATGATAGTAATGCATCCGCTTCCAAGGGTAAACGAGATATCAACGGACATGGATGCGGACGAGCGTGCGGTTTATTTCGAACAGGCAAAAATGGGCATGTACATACGCATGGCGCTTATAATGCAGCTTCTGGGGGTGGAGTAGATGATTAAAATTGACAGCATAAAGAAAGGGATTGTAATAGACCACATCAAGCCGGGTTGCGGACATAAAATATTCAAGGACCTGGGATTGCACAAAGTGGATTACACGGTTGTTCTCATAAAGAACATACCTTCCGAAAAAATGGGCAAGAAAGACCTTATTAAAATAGAAAACGAAATTGATCTTGATATGACTATGCTTGGGCTTTTAGACCCCAACCTTACAGTCAATATTGTGGAAAACGGAAAAATAACCGAAAAAATAAAACTTAAGCTACCTGAAAAAGTTAAGGGCATATTGAAATGCAAGAATCCCAGATGCGTTTCGACAATAGAGAACATACCCGACATAGAATTCACTCTCACCGATCCGGAAAACAAGATATACACTTGCGAATATTGCGACACTCCCGTGAAGGCGTAGGTGGGCAAATGACAATTATATTGAAGAATGTCAGAATGGTTGACTCTCATCTCGATTCCACGGGCGCCATTCTGATCGAAGACGGAAAGATAAAAGATGTTATTGAGCAGGGGCGTATTTCCGAAATCGAGGAAGCCGAAGAAAAATGCGAAAAATCGATTGACGGACTGGGGCTTTGCCTCATGCCGGCATTCACGGACATGCATTTTCATATGCGCTACCCCGGAGGCGAGGGCAAGGAGACCATGGAAACAGGAGAAGCGGCGGCAGTAAAGGGCGGATATACGGCACTTTGCACAATGGCCAACACCTCTCCGGTATGCGACAATCCAGAAGTCTTCAAACAAATAATGAAGAGGCATGAAGAAGTGGGGCTGTGCGATATTTTTCAAATTTCGGCAGTTACGAAAGGTCTTGAGGGAAAAGAAGCTGTTGATTTCAGGTCCATGAAAAAGCTTACAGGCCTTTTCTCGGATGACGGAAAGACGCTTGCGGATTCAGAAATTGCCAAAGAAGCCTTTAGAGAGTCCCGGGAACTCGACTTTATTGTAATGGCCCACTGCGAACCCGAGTCGAAGACTGTGCGAAGGCATTTGGGAACAATGGCGGAGGTTGCGGGAAGGCTGCACATATGCCATATAAGCAAGCGAAAGACCGTCGATCTCATAAGGGCCGGCAAAGCGGCTTTCGGAGACCTGCTCACATGCGAAGTCACCCCGCATCATCTTTTCGCAGGCAACCTGGATTACAAGGTAAATCCCCCCTTCGGAACCACGGAGGACAGGGCTTCGCTTTTGGAAGCGGCAAGGAGCGGACTGATTGACGTTATTGGAACAGACCATGCTCCCCACAGCAGGGAAGACAAAATGAGCGGAAGCCCCGGCATATCTAATGTGGAAACCGCATTTGAAATGGTGCATACTGTTTTTGAAAGGGAAAACATTGGCATTGGAAGGCTGGTCGAAATGATGGCGGAGAAGCCTGCAAAGCTGCTCGGCCTTTCCAAGGGCCGCCTTTTAGAAGGGATGGATGCAGATCTGGTTTTGGCCGATTTGGACGCTGTAAAGAAAATTTCAACTGAAACTTTTTTATCAAAAGGGAAAAACACTCCTTTCGAGGGTTGGGAAACAATAGGTGAGATTGTGCTTACAATGAAAGAGGGGAGAGTAATTTATGATAGTAGACAAATTGCATGATGAAGTCGTTTCGAAGGGAATGGTTTGCGTAGGGCTGGACATTAGGATGGATTATATTCCCGATTTCATAACAAAAAAATACGATTCGAAAAGCGAAAGAATTTTCGCTTTCAACCGCTTGGCCATAGATGCGGCCCGTGAAAAGGCTGCATGCTTCAAGCTTCAGATAGCATGCTACGAAGCGGAGGGCATCGAAGGGATGAAGGCATATGCAGGAACCCTCGATTATCTAAGGGAGAAAGATCTGCTATCGATTGCGGACGCCAAAAGGGGAGACATATCGTCAACTGCAGGCCTCTATGCCAAAGCCCATTTCAGTGGAGAGTTCGAGGCAGACTTCATGACTGTGAATCCATACATGGGGGAGGACGCAATATCCCCATATTTCGATTATGTCAAGAACAAAAACAAGGGCCTGTTTGTTCTTGTCAAGACATCAAATCCGTCAGCAGCCGATTTCCAGGAGAAGATTTTGTCAAACGGCAATCCCCTTTACATTGAAACGGCAAAAAAAGTTGGCGAATGGGGAGCCGAGTTTACAGGCAGGAGCGGATACAGCTCTATAGGCGGCGTGGTTGGAATAAAAAACACCAAAGAGTTTCACCAAGTCAGAAAGGCATGCCCGGGGATGTTCTTCCTTGTACCGGGATACGGGGCGCAGGGCGGCACAGGCAAAGACATAAGGGAAGCCATAAGCGACCCGTGCGCAGTGGTCAACTCATCGAGAGGAATAATTGCCCATGCATGGAATGCCGCAAGTGAAAGCGATTTTATGGATGCCATAAGCGGACGAGTTGAAAAGATGGGAAAGGACTTGTCGAATGAGTAAAATCCTATACAATAACCGCCTTGCAGAAAACATATATGAAATCGGGGTTGAAGGAAGCTTCAAAGGTGCCATGGGACAGTTCTACATGGTCCGCGCATGGGAGGAATACCCTGTTCTTTCAAGGCCTCTGAGCATACATGATCTGGAAGAAGGAAAAATAGTATTCCTTTACAGGGTATGCGGGGAAGGCACAAAAATAATTTCCCGAAAGAAAGCGGGAGATGAAATAAGCCTGGAAGGTCCCTACGGAAACGGATTTCCGACTGCAAAAGGTCGTATTGCACTCGTCGGGGGAGGACTTGGGACTGCGCCTCTCAGATTGGCCGCCAAAACAATATGGAACTTGAATCCCGAAAAGCTGGACATATATCTTGGATATGCCCAAGAGGACATAAATTCGAACCGGTTTTCAAAATATGCCGACTCAATAAATATTGACATAGGGGGCTATGTCACAGACATGCTTGACCCCTCGGACTACGACATTATTTTTGCCTGCGGTCCGGAACCCATGATGGAAGTCCTGACAAGGAAGGCTCAAGGCACTAGCGCCAAGATTTTCATATCGATGGAAAAGAGAATGGCTTGTGGAATAGGGGCATGCCTTGTATGCACCTGCAGCACGAAATACGGAAACAAAAAAACATGCAAGGACGGTCCCGTTTTTGCCGGAGAGGATGTGTTCCCAGATGAGCTCAAGCAAGGTTGATTTTGGAAAATTGAGTTTCAAAAATCCGGTGGTGATGGCTTCAGGAACATTCGGATTCGGCAAGGAATACGGAGAGATATACGATGTATCAAAGCTTGGAGGGATATCCACCAAAGGCATAACACTCGAGAAAAGGGCTGGAAACAAGGGCATACGTGTGTGGGAAACCCCGTCTGGAATGATGAACAGCGTAGGTCTGGAAAACCCCGGGGTTCAAGGATTCCTTGAGGATGAGGCAAGGCATCTTTCGGAGCTCGATACAAGGGTGATTGTCAATGTTAGCGGATCGAGGACCGAGGACTATGCAGAGACGGTAAAAAGAATCGAGACCACCCCGTTCGATATTGTCGAGCTCAACATATCCTGCCCCAATGTAAAGAGTGGGGGCATGGCTTTCGGCACAAATGCTGATTCGGCATACGGCATAGTAAGCGAAATCCGAAAATCCACACATAAAATGCTGATGGTGAAATTGTCGCCGAACGTAGGCGACATTGCCGAAATAGCATCTGCATGTGTCTCGGCGGGGGCCGACGCAATATCGCTCATAAATACGGTTCAGGCGATGGCGGTGGACATTTACAGCAGAAAAATCATTTTTGACAACACATATGCCGGACTGTCGGGGCCGGCTGTCCGCCCCATAGCCTTGAGGATGGTCCACCAAGTTGCAAAGGCCGTCGATGTGCCCATAATGGGCATGGGGGGAATAACAAGTGGAGAAGATGCAATTTCATTCATCATGGCGGGAGCGTCATGCGTACAAATAGGGACTGCAAATTTTATGGATTTGAGAGCCGGGATCAGGATAGTCGATGAAATAGAAGCCTTTATGGACAGAGAAAATGTGAAGACCATCTCGCAGATAACAGGCATATTGTAAAGGAGAAAAAAATGGATCAAAAGGAATTGATGGAAATATTCAAAGAGACAGGAGCCATTCTCGAGGGGCATTTTCTGCTTTCTTCCGGAAAGCACAGCGGGGGATACGTTCAATGCGCAAAGGTTTTGGCTCACCCACAAAAAGCCGAGTCGGTGGTTTCAGGGGTTGTGGAAAAAATAAAAGACCTGAAATTCGATTATTTTGTGGGACCTGCAATGGGAGGAGTAATACCTTCCTATGAATTTGGTAGGCAGATGAAGAGGAAAGCGATTTTCACAGAGCGGAAGGACAATGAAATGTGCCTAAGAAGAGGTTTTGAAATTGCCCCCGGCGACAGAATCATAATTGCTGAGGACGTAATAACAACAGGAAAGTCCACAATGGAGGTAAAAGATCTCCTTGAGAGCCTCGGAGCCCAAGTAGTCGCAGCAGTATGTCTTGTTGACCGCGGGGGAAGCCAAGCATTGGACTTTGAAGTCTACAGCGCCGTAAAGGCCGACATAAGCGTATATGAACCCGATGAGTGCCCCATGTGCAAAAACGGAATCCCGTGGGAAAAGCCGGGCTCGAGGAAAATGACATAATCCGGCTTGCAAAAGCGCCCGGCATGCTGTACAATCGACATAAATACGGCGCGGGGGTATGTAGATGAAAAACAAGGCTAAAGGGTGGCTTTTTTTCGGAGGGGTTTTCGTAATCGTTTGCGTTTTGCGCATATGGTATGGAATTTTTCTGATATTTGCTTACGCATTGATTGAAACGGCTTTGAGGAAAAAAAGAAGTTTTTGCTACGACACTTGCCCAATCGGGAATGTACTCGACTTTGCAGGAGGAGATTCGCCCGGAAAACTAAAGAAATATTCGAAAAAGGCTAATATAGCAGGATGGGTGTTTTTCTTCGCTTATGTCTCATTCATTATATTTGTGCTTGTTGCCTTTTCGGACAGCGCCGGAACCAAATGGTATTATTTCTTCAGGCTGATGGCGGGAAGTGTGATATTGGCTATACTTGCGGAAATTGTTTTCGGGAAACGGTTCTGGTGCATATACATGTGTCCTTTGTCCAGACTTATGAAGCTGGTGCTGGGAATTGTCAGGAAATAAGCTCTCTCGAATTTCAAAGTTGCAAAAATAAAAATTTTCAAGGAGAAAGGCAATGAAAAAAATACTTCATGTGATTGCCCAGCAGCCCGGAAAGACGGGAAGCGGCATTTTTGCCAAAAATATTCTGCATCAGGCGGATAAAAAGGGTTACAATCAAACACTCATTGCCGGAGTGCCGTTTTATGAAAACAAGAAGGCTTATTGTCTTCCAGAGGGTGTTTGTTTTGAGCCGGTCATTTTTGAAAGTAGCCAGCTTCCGTTTCCTGTTGTGGGAATGAGCGACGAAATGCCTTATGAAAGCACTCGCTACGATGAACTCACAGGAGAGAAATTCGAGCTTTGGGAAAAAAACTTTGGACTCAGCTTGAAAGAAGCTGTCGAATCATTTGAACCGGACGTCGTACTTACACACCATCTGTGGCTGCTGACTTCGCTTGTAAGGGAAGAGATTCCCGAGCTTCCGGTGTTTGCATTTTCACATGGAAGCGATTTGAGGCAAATGGAAAACAATGATAGACACAGAATGAGAGTCATAAGTTCCTGCAAAAAGCTGGACGGAATTTTCGCCTTGAACGATTTCCAGAAGAGAAGGATTTGCGAATTTTACAATGTCTCTCCTGAAATCGTAAAAATAACAGGTGCCGGATACGACAGGAATTGCTTTAACGAAGACCATTGGGAACCCGAAAGAAAACCGGGACAAATAGTCTATGCCGGTAAAATAAGCAAAGCGAAAGGCGTAAAGAGCCTTCTCGACGCATTTGAAATTGTATCATGCAAAAGGCCTAATGCAGCACTTATTATAGCCGGATCGGGAAAGGGCATGGAATACGAAAGCCTTGCAGGCCGGGCAAGAGGTATGAAGGGCGTAAGCCTTATGGGAAATATGGACCAGTGCGACCTTGCAAAGCTTTTCAGGCAAAGCGGTGTTTTTGCCCTTCCGTCCTTTTACGAGGGACTTCCGCTTGTCTTGGCGGAAGCCGCCGCATGCGGAATGAAACTTGTCGTTTCCGAACTTGGGGGACTCAAAGAGTGGTTCGGACAAGACATGATGGTTTCTCAAAACTCTGTCACCGTACCTTTGCCAAGGATGGTTTCAGTGGACAAACCCCTAAAGCAAGATGAATATGACTATGCTCAAAGATTCGCCGATGCCCTGATGAAGCAGATCGACCGTTATGAGGGAACGGCGGATTCAACTATAAGAAAAGAATTTGTCAAAAGGAAATCATGGGAAAGCGTTTTTGACCAAATCGAAAAACACATAGATGGGAACCAGCGGGGTCAGGCATCACTAAATCATTAATTCGAACATTTCTTTTCCATATTTCGACCTTATATCCTCTTTGGACAGCATCATCGATACGCTATTTTGATTGACATTAAACCGCCCTGCTATCTCTTTTTGCGTAATTTCTGGATTTTTAGAAGCAAGGAATGCAATAAGTTGTCTTGCATTGGCAATATTGCGTTTCCTCGTTTTTGCGGATATCTGATCCACTTCAATATCCAGCGCTTCACAAACCTTTTCTATTATTGTCGCTAAATCCGAATCTGTTGATCTACAGTTCTCCTTATTCATTTCTTTATATTCATCAATGTTTTCCGAGAATTTTCGAATAGGAATCTTCTTGATTTCAGTCTCTTCTTCGTTCATAAATTCAACAAATATATCCAATCGATTTTTAAACAAACCCAATGGAAATTCGACATCGCACAAATTATTTTTTGTTTTATCAAGGTATTCGTTATAACTGCTCCAATTATAATTCAATCCATTTACGATTCCCGCCCTTGTTGGATTCTGGTGAATGTAGCGTATCAGCATTAGCAAGTACTGATCTTTATCACAAAGTATAGCTTTATAGCGTTGTCCGAAAACGTGGCCTGTCCGGCTGGCTTTTCGGTTGTATGTTTGTGTAAATACTTGCTGAATGCACTGCATCACTTTTGACAAAGGGACATGGTTGACCTCAATCAATAGATGGGCATGGTTGTCCATCATTACATAGGCGTAAAGTTTAAATTTGTATTTGGATTTATAGCGTTTGATTGTTTCCAGGTATTCCAGTTTCCACTTGTCCTCCTTAAAGATAAATTCACGATTATTTCCCCTAACAATCACATGATATAATGCTCCTTCAAAGTGTATGCGTGGTTTTCGAGCCATATGTCGCCTCCATCAGTACTTGATAACATCATTGTATCACACTTAAGTGATACAATGATGCCTGACCCCGTTGGGATTGCTTTACATATTCCAATCAGCATTGTCAGAGCAAATAAGAACGATTGTTTTTTATCTGTGTGGCCGCTTTTCTAAAGCGGTTTTTAAGGTTATACTGTAACAAATGAGAAAAATTTGAAAGGGGATGGCGCAATGTCATTTTTTAAAAAACAAGACAATATACATGATTGCATTATGGAGCATCTTGACAAATGTCTCTATTGCCATGAAACCCTCGTTAGATATGTGGAGGAAATACTCGCTGAGGAAAAAGGCGAAAAGGCCTTGGACTATGTGAAAGCCGTTAGTGTCATTGAAACAGAGGCCGACGCCATAAGAAGAAGAATAATAACCGAATTGCTCAAGGGGGATTTGCTGCCTCAGTCAAGAAGGGAAGCATTGTATCTTATTGAGAAAACCGACGAAATAGCCAATGAATCGGAAGAAATAATAAGGGAGCTTTATCTTCAAATGGCTGTTGTGGGGGAAGAATACGCAGAAGGAATAAGACTGATAAATGGCGAGACAAAGCTGCAACTTGAAAAGCTGAGGACAGCGGTGGACAAGATATTTTCGGACATATGGAGCCAAAAGGGTAACCTGAACGAGCTTTTCATTGAAATAGACAGGCATGAGAGCGTTGTTGATTCGATAGAACAGTCATTGATCGGGTCTGTGTACAGGAGCGGACTGACTTTGGCGGAAAAGAACCAGCTCAGGTATTTCATTACAAAATTTGCTGATATTTCTGACCTGGCGGAGGATATTTCTGACCTTCTCGAAAAAATCGTAGTAATCAGAAAGGTTTGATTCAATAATGTATTTTTATTTGATATCCGCCATATTTCTGGGTTGGGCACTTGGAGCCAACGATTCGGCCAATTGCTTCGGAACTGCTGTTGCGACACATGTACTTAAATACAGACATGCCGTAATTTTAACCGCTGTCCTGGTTGTTTCAGGCGCTTTCATGGAAGGGTCGGCCGGGATGGAAAATTTGGGAGTCTATGCGGCTTTGAACGGAGTTGTCACTGGTCGCGACGCTTTCTTGGTCATTACCGCCGCAGCGGCGACGGTGAGCTTCCTTACGTTTTTGAAGCTGCCCATTTCCACATCCCAAGCTGTCATAGGAGCAATCATAGGCTCGGGAATCGCCGGAGGCAGATTTTTTGTAAGAGAAACCTTCCCGTTTTTCGGGGCATGGTTTGCCACTCCGTTGGGGGCTATGGCAATAGGGTACATACTCTACAGCCTGATGAGCAAGCATGTTCAAAAGAGAATAAACAACATAGAATTGTTTGACCGCTTTGTAAAAACAGGGTTTATAATTGCGGGGGCATTTTCCGCATACGCTTTGGGAGCCAACAATGTTGCCAACATAACGGCCCTTTTTGTAGGCAGGCTCGATTATCTAAATACAAGCAATGCTGTAATTCTGGGGGGAGCTTCCATCGCGTTCGGAGTTTTGACGCATTCAAGGCCGGTAATGATGACGGTGGGAAAAGGAATTGTCCCGCTCAATCCGGTTTCGGGATTCATATCGGTTCTGTCCGCGGCCCTGGTTGTTTATTTCTATGCCCAGGTCGGGATTCCGGTTTCGACATCGCAAGCCATTGTAGGGGCTGTTTTCGGAATAGGTCTTGTAAAGGGGATACAAACAGTTAATCTCAAAGTCGTAAGGAATATTGTTTTGGCCTGGTTTGGAACTCCGACAATCGCCGGTTTGGTAAGTTTTGTGCTTTTGAAAATAGCCGGATAGGGAAGCGTGTAAAAACAACTGAAGAAAACTGAAAAGGGGTGTTGACCGTGCCGGGATTGTTCGAGAAATATGAATATAATGAAAAGTTCTGGAAAAAGAAGCATGCAAACAATTTCGAAGAGCTTGAAATAGGACGGGATGCAATCACATGGATAAATGTTAACGACATGAACAAGTCGGATGCCGTGGAAAAAACTCTCGGTCTCCTGAAGACCCGCCACAGGGTCGTCAAAAGGAACATAGTCACAAAGGGGCAAAGGCCCAAAATAAACATATACCCGGGTTTTGTATTTGTAGTGGTCAAGATGCCTACATATGACGGCGTCAAGAACCGCATAATAAACGAGCAGGTCAGCTTCATACTCTTTGAGAACAAATTGCTTTCATTCCAGCAAAGGAAGGGGGATGTCTTCAGCGAGGTTAGGAAGTCCATTGAAACGGATGATTCTTTTGTGCGCAAGAACGGACCCGACTACCTGCTTCAGGCACTCCTGGAATCGATAATCAACAACTATTTCGACCTGATAGAAAAAATGGACATAAAAATAGAAATACTCGAGGAACGCCTGATAAGGGCGGGGACAGAGGATGTGCTCGAAGAAATCCACAAACTGAGGAAGAACATTCTTGTATTAAGGAGTTCAGTATGGCCGCTCAAGGATGTTTTCAATATACTTTCGAGGGACGAAATTTCATTTGTAAAGCCCGAAACGAGAATTTACTTCAGGGATTCCTATGATCATGTTTTCCATATAATAGACTCGCTTTCGATTTACAGGGAAATGGTTACAGGCATGTCTGATACCTATTTGTCCAACATGAGCAACAGGATGAACAAGATAATGACAACCCTTACCGTATTTGCCACTATATTCATACCATTGACATTCCTCACTGGGATATATGGAATGAATTTCAGGTATATGCCGGAGTTCGGATGGCGCGCAGGCTATCCGATGTTTTGGGTAATTACCGTTACGACCGTTTTTATCATGATCAGGTATTTCAAGAACAAAAAAATGTTGTAGGAAGGTGTAAAGGATGAACTATGTCATTATAGCCCTGCTGCTATCATTGTCTGCTGCTTTTTCGGGTTTGACACTGGGGCTATTCAGCCTCAATGTGTCGGAACTGAAGAGAAAAATCCGTCTTGGAGACAAGAAGGCACAAAAGGTGTACAAGGTGAGAAAAAACGGGAATCTTCTTCTTTGCACACTGCTCATAGGAAATGTTGCAGTCAATTCCGCAATGGCAATATTTTTGGGAAGCATTGCAACGGGGCTGGTTGCCGGAATAGTCTCAACCGGCTTGATTTTGGTGTTCGGAGAAATTTTTCCACAGGCTGTATTTACAAGAAATGCACTTAAAATTGGCGCCAGAACTGCGTGGTTCGTCCAGGCGATGATTTATATTTTTTCTCCAGTGTGCTACCCCTTGTCAAGGATGTTGGACTTTATGCTTGGGAATGAACTGCCCACAATCTGGTCAAAGAGCGAGCTTGGCGAAATAATAAAGGAGCACGAGGATTCTCCCGATTCAAACATAGACGAGGACGAGGAAAGAATAATACTTGGGGCCTTGTCTTTTTCCGAAAAAAGCGCATTCGACATTATGACGCCTAGGACGGTTTCATACTCCCTGGACTCAGAAAGATTGGTTGACTCCAAACTACTTGAAGAAATAAAGGAAAAGGGCTTTTCAAGAATCCCGGTATTTGAAAAAACAAGGGAAAATATAATAGGGATATTGTATGTGAAGAAACTGATAGGTTTTTGCGAAGAAATGAAAGCCTCTGTGGGAGATGTGTGCGAAAAAAGGGGGGTCATCTTCACTAATGTCGACACCCGTCTGGACAATCTTTTGAATGTTTTCATAAAAAACAGAAGCCATATGGCATTGGTGTATGATGAGTACGGAATGTTCAACGGAATAGTTACCCTCGAGGATATAGTGGAAGAGATATTAAAGGTTGAAATAGTGGACGAACAGGACAAGATAGAAGACATGCAGAAGCTTGCCATAATGAGGTACAAGAGCCGGCTGGCCAAAGAAAATGAGAAGCTGCAAATGGAAAATGAAACCGATGAAAAAGAATAGAGGAGAAATTTATAATGTTTAGAACAGTATACTTTTACTTATTACTTTGGGCGGGGCTTTTTCTGACTCTGCCTGCTATGCTTATAGTTGAAATAATTAATATTTTTTCAAAAACAGGAAGCAAAGCCTTGTCTCAAAAGATAGCGCGAATGTGGGGCAAATCGGTTGTTTCACTAAGCGGCAGCAGTGTCGAAGTCATAGGGCTTGAAAACATTCCTAAAAAAGGACCGGTGCTTTTCATTTCAAACCACCAAAGCAATTTTGACATACCTTTGCTCTTGGGACACCTTGGCCGGCCGGTAGGATTTTTGTCAAAAGAAGAACTGAGAAAAGTCCCTATAGTAGGACGATGGATGAGGCATCTCAATTGTGTATTCATGGACAGAAGCAATCCCAGAGCGGCGCTCAAGTCGATTGGTAAAGCCGCTGAAACTGTCAAAAGCGGCAATGCAATGTGCGTATTTCCCGAAGGGACACGGAGCGGGGCTGGATTAATTGGAGAATTCAAGCCGGGAGCTTTCAAGA
This sequence comes from uncultured Peptostreptococcaceae bacterium, assembly GCA_964484935.1. GTDB lineage: Bacteria > Bacillota > Clostridia > Peptostreptococcales > BM714 > BM714. The sequence continues at coordinate 33,362 of CAZAFW010000005.1, read as the reverse complement.
TATACACCAAAACCAAGGCCGCCTTGCTGCCTGTAGCAATTGAAGGGACATGGAGAATTCAAGGCAGGGATACTTTGAGAGTTAAATCGGCTAAAGTTAAAGTTTCGGTTTTGAAACCGGCAGACCTCGAAGGCATACCGCCAAGGGATACAATGAAAATTGCTGAAAAAGTAAAGAGCGAAATACAAAATGAACTTCAGAGTCTGCGCGGGGACTGATTATTTAAGATGCAAACGGGTATAAAGCTCAACACTAGGCTATAAAATTCAATGAGGACTTGAGGTGGTCGGTTTGTATCGTGAAGTTGATTATGAATTCTATTCCGTGGAATTGCTTAGGCAGTTGCCCAAAGGCGTATTTTTGAGCACCAGGAATGGAAGCACAGCCAACACAACGACAATAGGATGGGCAAGCATAGGCATAATGTGGGGCATGCCCATATTCACGGGCTTGGTAAGGCCTTCGAGCTTTTCGTACGGACTCATAGAAAAAACAGGCGAATTCACAATAAGCATTCCCCTCGGGACGGATTTCAGTGATGAATTGCTCTTATGCGGACGTACATCCGGTGAAAGCATAGATAAATTTTCGGAGTGCAATTTGACCGCAATGAAATCTAAAACACTGGAAACATACATAGTGGGGGACTGCGAACTGCATCTCGACTGCAAAGTAATTATGAAAAATGAAACCAAAGAGGATTCATTTCCTGAAAAAATCAAGAACGTGCACTACAGGCAGGATGACTTCCACAATATATATTTTGCGGAAATTGTTGCGGCTTATGTCATTGATTGAAAAGCTTCGGTTTTAATCGAAGCTTTTTACTATTTTTGCTTAAACATCAGGATCGGTCAAGAGGTTATTTTTGGTCGTATATATTTATGAAATTCATTTAATGGGTATAAGAATTATCAAAGAAAGCGGGAGGTGATTTCATGAAAGGAGTCATTTACATCGACCAAATTTTTGCCGAATTCGTTCCGCAATTCATTTTGGACAGAAAAAAAGACATTGCCGACATCAGGGGACACGTTGAAATTGGAGACTTTGAAGGGACGGTCGAAATACTAAAGATGATGAGGGAGACAGCAAACACTTTTGGTTTCAAGGACCTCACTGCAATGGCTTCCCATGCGGTGACTGTCGCGAAGAGAAAGGATAATTTTGGAATTGGCGAGTTGGCGGACAAGATGGAAAAGCATTTGCAACAGATCAAAATAGCATATGTCGACTATGGAGAAGAAAATGAAATGGATTTTTAAGAAATATAAACCGACACACTATGATTATTGTTGTGAAAATTTATAAAGGCTTCCTTGATTTGAGCCGGGCAGATTATACTGGATTCTGCGTATGACTATATTTGTTATTTCTAGAAGATCAATTGTCTTGCCGTCGATGTCTTTGTCTGAAGGCGCCTTTATGCACACAATCGGGCGCAAGGGGTAGTTGACATTGATTTCTTCGACGAATGCGCAATGGCCTGTGCTAAGTTCCACAAGCGTTCCAACAGGATAAGGTATGATTTTCCTTACGAAGGAAACAACCAAGTCGTAGTCGAATCTGCCTCCGGCGTTCCCCATTATGTACTCTATTACTTCATGAGGTTGAATTCCAGGTCTATAGGGCCTGTCGGAAGTCATTGCGTCGTATATGTCCGCTATGGCAACAATTTTTGAAAACTTATGGATTTGGGAGGCCATGAGACACTTCGGGTATCCGGTGCCGTCGCATGATTCGTGGTGCTGAAGGGCTATGAGCCTTGAGGACGATTTGACTGTGTGGTCATTGTACAGATAGTCATATCCGTTTGATGCATGGCTTCTTATTATTTCGTATTCATGTTGTGTAAGTGTGGAGGGCTTGTTCAAGATTTCAAGGGGGACGAAAATTTTTCCTACATCGTGAAGCATTGCGCCTATGCACAAATCGCAGAGCTCATCCTTATCAAGGCCAACTTCGACTCCAAGAATGAGAGAAAGTATGGCAACGCTAAGAGAGTGTTCATAAGTGTAATTGTCCATGGTCTTTATATCTACAAGGTTTATGAATATTTGATTGCGTGACAAAAGGTCGTTTACGATATCCTTGGCTATTTGGGCAAGAGTTGAAACATGTTCGGTTCCGTTTTTGTCGAAATGTTCGCTCTGCTTTTTAAGCGTGTCGAAAGTCGATTTGATGGCTTTCAATGCCCGTCGCTTAATTTCAGGCTTGATGATTTCCTTGATTTCCATGTGGCTGTAGTTGTCGTCGATATAAAGGGATTGAATACCGTATTTTTTTATTTTTGAAATAAGTTTTCCGTTTAGGGGAACTCCTCTCTTAAGAAGCGTCCTGCCGTCTATATCATATATGGTTTTAGCTAAGGGTGTATTCTCTTTTATGCAGCTTATGGGAACGAGTCGCATTGCGGACAATCCTTTCTCTTTATAATTTCGAAACTATTCAATTTATATAATAACCCGTTTGTAAAAACTAGTCAAAGGTCTTTCCATGCATTCACTCCATCTGAAACAAATCCTTTCTGACTTAAGCGATTTAAACATTAAAACTCATTGCATAGGTGGCATTTGCAGCAAAATTTGGTATAATGAAACGGAAAGCTTGAATGAATCGGATTCATACACCACTGAATACAAAAGGGTTGGTCGGATGCCTAAAAAAATAAAGAATGCGGAAACGAGAATAATGGACTCGGCGGAAATAATTTTTCGTGAAAAGGGTTATGTCAAATCTGATATGAAAGAAATTGCAAGGCATGCGGGAGTTGCTGTGGGGACGCTTTACAATTATTGGCCCAGCAAAAAAATGCTGTTTTGCGATATTTCATCAGAATACTGGAAGCGCGTATTTATAAAAACGGATGAAATAATGAAGTCGGGGGTAAATCCCCGGTTGAAATCCATGTTGTTCATAAAAAACATGTATGATCATTTCGAAGAGCAAATGAATATGAATACGGGTGAGATGGACCTTGAGTCTATGGCTTTCCTGGTAAGCCTGAATGGGGTTTGGGAAGAAATTCAACTTCGTATTGAAATACTGATGCAAGAAACAGTCAAAGGCGAGTCAAAAGGCATGGACAAGGAGGATTCCAAAAGGGTTGCAAGGATAATATCCCTTTCCATCGTTTCATGCATAAGGGATTTCCCGGACGACAAGGAAAGGAACATCCGATTCATAAACAATTTCATAAACGGAGCTCTCGAGCAGTCGCGAAAGTAAAAAAATCATATGCGTTCAAGTCAATGGCAATGAATAATTTTTATAATGGAGGGTATTTGTTAAAAGAAGACAAATAATACAGGAGGCGAAAATATGAGTTTGTTGGATAAGATAAAAAGCACCACAAAGGATACGGCTTCAACAATAGGAGCGAAATCGGCTGAACTTGTAGAGACAGGAAAAATGAAAATCAGCAAGGCCCAGCTTGAATCCGAAATCAAGGCAAAAAAGAGAGCAATAGGCGAATTGGTTTATGAGGCACATAAAACGGATTCGGAGGTGGATGCGGAGAAATTGACCGCAATTTTCACGGAAATAGGGGACTTGGAAAACGACATAGAAGAATTGGCATAAAAAAAAGAAAGGAATCCATATGTTTCGATGGATTCCTTTTTTATTCTGCGTAATATATAATAAATAAAAAGGCAACAAGGGGAGGATAAATGAAGATTGTATGTTTGGGGGATAGTTTGACATATGGATACGGGGTCGGGCGAAGAGATGTTTGGACAAGCATTGCATCCGGGCAGTCGGGAGATATATATGTAAATAAAGGGGTCAATGGAGATACAACTGGAGGAATGCTCTCGCGTTTCAATGAGGATGTTTTAAACGAAAAACCAAAAGCGGTTGTATTGATGGGTGGAGCCAATGATTTCATTGTAGGCGAGCCGGCAAGCAGGGTCAAAGCCAACATGTCCTCAATGGCCTACCAATCGCTGGCACGGGGCATATTGCCTGTCATAGGAATCGAGGTTGACATATTGGAAGACATGGTTCGCAAGGAATGGTTGAGGTTCGCAGATTTCGGAACGGTCCGCAAAAAACTTTTGGAATACAGGGAATGGGTAGGATTGTATGCAGAAATATTTGGAATCGCCTTCATTGACTTTTACGGTCATTTTAAGGAAAAACATCCTGATGCAGGCAGGGATTTGTACTCTGACGGATTGCATCTTAATGTCGAAGGCAACAAGACCATGGCTTCAATCATGACAAAAGAGATGGCAAAAATAATAAAAAAATGATATTGGAGGGACATTATGCAGACATTCATCGGTTTGGCGGCGGCTACTTTTTTTGCTGTTTATATTTATTTGAGGGTTTTTGGATATGGAAAAAGAAAAAAATAGAACTAAATTTTTACTTTTTGACGCTATAGCGACTTAAAATAATCAAGGCGGACGTATCCTTTATACGACGGGGGAATATTATCGTGGTTAAAAGAACTTCAAGCAAGGGCGCTCAAGTTATTGAAAGAAGAATAAAATCGATAAAAAATGGAAACAAACAGGAAAAAGAGGCCTTTATTCGCGATTATATCCCATTTATTGTAAAAAGCGTATCAAAATGTATTGACGCTTATCTGGATTCGACAGAAAGCGACGAATTTTCAATAGGGCTAAAAGCATTTGACGAGGCTTTGCAAAGATACGAACCCGACAAAGGAAATTTCATTTCATATGCCGATTTGGTTATTTCGAGCAGAGTAAAAGACTACAAAAAAAAGGAAAGCCGCAACAGGGCTTTGCCTCTATCCTCCTTTGAAACCGATAAAGGGAATGTCTTGGAAGGGGCATTCAGTTCCGGGGATTTTACTTCCGAAATAGACGTAAAAGAGCAATTGAAAGAATTTAAAATGAAACTTAGTGAATTCGACATAACATTGGAACAATTGCTTGATGAGTCGCCCAAGCACAATGATACGAGGTTAAACGCTTTTCGTATCGCAAAAATGGTCAGTTCGAACCCAATTTTGAAAAACGAATTTTTAGCGAAAAAAAAATTGCCGTTCAGCCATATAAGAAAAGAGATGCAAATAAGCCAAAAGTCGATTCGCAGAAGCAATGGATTCATAACGGCGGCAGTTCTTATATTAATTAATGACTGGCCTGATATTAGAAATCAATTGCCTGAATTTGACGAGGATGGAGGGGAGCTTGTTGATAAATAAGGGGATCGTAATCGAAGTCAAAAAAAATTACGGAATTGTACTTAGCGATGAGGGAGTATATGAAAAGGTTGTAAAGAAAGGTTCTCTTTCGGAGGGAGACAGAATCATATATACCCGGGAAGACATTTATGAGGGAAAACAGGCAGGGCGCAAGAAAGTCTACAGAGGTTTGTTTTCTGCGGCAATGGTAATTTTTGCAATCGCGATGGCCTTTGGATTTGAGAAATTGCCGTCTCAAAATGTGTATGCGGTGGTCAGCATGGATATTAATCCAAGCATTCAATATTACCTGGACAAGGATAATTTTGTCATTCGGGCGGAAGCGATGAATGAAGACGGACGGGACATAGCTGACTGCGGTTTGGAGGGACTAAGCATTGAGAAAGCCATAAACAGGACACTTGAAGAGGCGGAAAAAACCCATTATTTGAAAGCGGATTCAAAGGTTATCGTTTCGGCGGCGGATTTGAAATCCGGCAAGGCCGGTTATGCCGAACAAATAGCCGGAAAAATTTTTGAAGAGCCCATGATAGCCCAAAAGCAAATAGAGGTTTTTGTTCTTGAAGTCGATAGGGAAGACTACGAAGAAAGCAAAACTATGGAGACCAGCCTGGGCAAATACAAGGTGTATGAAATTTGCGGAGAGGTCGCGCCATTCAGCCTAGAGGAAATAAACGGCATGAAGGCTTCAGAAATAATTGAAAACAGTTTGATAGATGAAGAAAAAGTGCGTGTTTTCAAAAGTCTTGCAAAAGACGGGCGAAGAGAAATATCGCAACAGTCCAATCATACGGCAAAGACGCCTGAAAAAGCGCAGAGCGAAGAAATGCTTGGAAATGTTGATATCCCGGGTCTTTCTGGCCATAAAAAAGAAAAAGTGTCTATGAAAGCCGATGCGGCAAAAGATCGAAAGTCTGAAAATGGCAAAACATCGGAGAAAAAGAATGACAAAACCGCGCTGGGCGGAAACGAAGAAATTGCAGACATGACTCTTGCGGACGGATTTGAAGATGTTTTGTCGGTTAAAGATAAAAAAGAGCAAGCAGAAGTTGCATTTGCCGGTCTTGCGAAGAAACAAAATGAAAAGAAGGTTGAAATTGCGTCAAGCGGCGGAAACAAAATCAAGATTGACAACGAAGAAACAGGCAAAGCTGTTAAAGACGATGCGACGGGCAAATCCGAAAAACAATCGAATAAAAAAGTTGCCAAGGTTGATGATTTTGTCGGTCCGTCGAATATTGCCAGTGGGGAAAAGACCCAAACAGATTCGAGTGGCGGAAACAAAATCGGGTTTAAAAAAGAAAATTCATTAAAAGCCGCCGATGGTGATGGGTCGGGCGGACTGGAGAAAAAGGCAAAAGAAAAAGTCGCCAAGACTGAAAAAAACAGTCCATCATCAAATGCGGACATTGAAAGTTTGCCGAAGAATCAAGCAAGCAAGGAAAATAGCTCCGGTGGAAAGGTAAAAGACGCAGAGCCTGATGAAAACAGGAATGAAGAAATAAAAAACGACAAAAAAAATGAAAAAGTAGAATCGGAAAGAGGGAAAAAAGTAAAGCTTATAGCAATGAAATAGAAGTATGATGCGGGTATTTTAAAAAAAAATAATGAAAGACATGAAATGTGCCCCAAAAGTAAAACCGCATACGTATTCTATAGTCAAATGGAATAAGACAAATTTTTAAGCATATCGATAACGGCAAACCGGTTGAAAGGCCGGGACGCAAAACCACAGACCTAAAGGGTGAAACCAATGGTGGCTGGGTCACCGAAAATGCTCAAATTGGTTTTTTGGTGGAAAAAGGTTGAAAGACCCGTATCGTATGCGATACGGGTTTGTTTTATTGAGGGGGTGAATGCCTATAAAGAAGCCTATCGCTTTGTTTTTAATGATTGTCATACTGGTTTTCAACGGAATAGGAAATATGGGATATTGCGAGGGGGACAATCTTGTCGAGAGAAGCAAGAAGGCAAAAGGATTGTATTCAGCAGAGGAAATGTCCTTGCTTATGGAAAAGGCTCAATTGATAACTGCAAGTTATGAGAATGTCTTTCCGCTGGGGGTCGAATGCATATTGAACGAGTCGATGAATTTTAAGTTCGATACGCCTCCTGTTATAAAGGACGGACGGACAATGGTTCCGGTAAGGACCATTGCGGAGGCATTCGAAGCCTCGGTGCTATGGGATCCCGTTGAAAGAAAAGTTACAGTCAAAAAAGACAAAAAGGAAATTCTCATCTGGGTCGGCGGAAATAAGGTGAGCGTCAACGGCAAAACAAACGAGATTGACGTGCCGGCATTGATACTCAATGGCCGGGCAATGGTGCCCCTCAGATTCATAACAGAGAATCTGGGCTTGACCATTCTGTATCACGCAAATTATGGAATTGTGGAAATAATCGACTGACGGCAAATAATGATGATGAAGCGATTTCCGCTTGAGAGTATTTCGGAATACCGATAAAGGCAAACTTTCCGAAAGGAAAGGACGCAAAGTGACGGGCCTTGGGGAATTCCCGTGGCAGCCGAGCCGCCGAAGTATCATTAAGCCTTCGAAAGAAGACTTTATCATCGGGATAATTCAAAGGAGGAAAAAATGTTTGCATACTTGGTACAAATGATTGGATTTGTAAGGAATGAAGAAGGACAGGGAATGGTTGAATACGCACTGATAATCGGTGGAATAGCATTGATCGCGATGGTTGCAATAAATACTCTCGGAGGTGGACTGGGGACTATGTTCGACAGCATTACAACTGCTTTAACACCTGCGGCATCGTAATGGACACTTCCCGGAATTTTCAAAGCGAAAAAATGAAATTGCGGGCTGGGCGATTTATGCTAATTGCTGCAAACGAAAAGGGACAAGGCATGGTGGAATATGTGTTGACGATAACGAGCATCAGTTTGGTTGCCTTGCTCAATCTGCATTTTATTGGGGCATGGCTCGATTCGTTTTTCGGAAGATTGACAATGCTGGTATAAAAGGAAGGGGGCGACCTGATTCGGGGAGTCCCCTTTATATCCTATATGGAGGGGAGAAGAATGATCGGAAAACTTAAAAATCAAAAAGGGCAGGCCATGGTTGAAATGGCTTTGATTCTTCCGATTCTCCTTCTACTTTTCATGGGGACTTTTGAATTCGGAAGAGTAATGAACGCTTATCTTGTTGTAAACAATGCTGCCAGGGAAGGCGCCAGAAACACGGCACTAGGAGGAAGCACCCTTGCAGCTATGCAAAGCGTAGAAGATTCGTTTTCGGGTTTGGACCTCACAAGAGTGGGGGTTTCCATCACTCCCGAAGAATCGGCAAGAACAAGGGGAGAAACCGTACTTGTTACCGTGTCATACGACATAGACCTGGTTACACCTGTAATCAGCGCGCTTTTGGACAATCCGCACCACATAGAAATTACTACATCCATGAGGATGGAGTAGATACAGAGAGGTGATTTGCGTGGCAAAAAGTCTTAATCAAAAGGGGAACATAATGGTAATGACCGCAATAGCCCTTTCTGCAATCATCGGGATGTCGGCACTTGTCATAGATGTCGGAGCTGTAATGATTGAAAAACACAGACTTTTAAACGCCGTCGACGCCTCCGCACTAGCCGGAGGCCAGGAACTTCCCATGTATCCGGATGCGGCAAGAAGCATTGCAATTGAATACGCGCAGGCAAACGGAGCGTCGCCGGGAAGGATCTTAGTTGACATAGACGAAGATGCATGCGGAATCCGTGTCACCGCAGATCAAACAGTCAATTACAGATTCGCGGGGATCTTCGGGCTTTCAAGCAGGGAAGTCAGCCAAAGCTCCTACGTGAAGCTGGGAACGGCAGGATCCGTATACGACGGATTGCGTCCTTTCGCCGTGGAATGGAGCGACTTCAGCTATGGAGAAAGCGTTACGCTCAAGGAAGGGGCAGGCGACGGGGAAACGGGCAACTACGGGGCCGTTGCGCTTGGCCTTAGAGGGGCCGACAGCTTCAAGGACAATGTCAAGTTTGGATACAGCGGTAAAATATCAGTGGGGGAAATCATTGACACCGAGCCCGGAAACATGAGCGGCCCGACTGTCGATGGAATAAACTATATTCTAGGCAACGACAACTGCACTTTTGAAAGCTTCACGAAGGATTCAATACGGCTTTGGACCATACCTGTTGTGGATTCCTTCGACGCACTCGGACGCGACCAGATTGAGGTGAGCGGCTTTGCCGTATTCTTCGTCGAGGACACCAGGACCGAGGACGGAGCTGCGGTAGTTGTAGGAAGATTCATGGAATATGTGGCAAGCGGAGACATAGACGATACGATAAACAATTATGGAGCTTACGGACTCAAGCTGATGCAATGAGGAGGGGACGAAAATGAAAGCAAAAAAGAAAATATTGCTGGCGGCTCTTTTCTTTGCAGTTGCGGCAGCCTATTTGACATATCAGTTGCTGGGAGACATAAAGACTATCGATGCAGTAAGGGCCGACAAGACAATTCTTGTGGCCAAGAAGACCTTGATGCCGGGAAGCAGAATAAGCGGAGTCGACATAGAGTCGATGGATGTCGGGGAGGACTCCTACATTCCCGCTTCAGCCCTTACGGACAGGAACGAAATAGTAGGCATGACAACAAAGGAACGGATACTTGAAGGGGAAATATTTGCACGGGAGCGAATGATAAGAAATGATGAAAACGAGCTGGCTTTCATGGTTCCGGCGGGAAAGCGGGCGATTTCGGTCAATACAGACCAATTCAGCGGAGTTGGAGACTTGATACGGCCAAACGATTACGTTGACATTTATATCACCGCATACGAAAAGACGATAGAAACGGCAGGTTCAAAAATTTATATGCCGGAAACATCGATTCTGCTTCTCCAGGACATACAGGTCCTTGCCGTCAGCAAGGAAATCATGAATGTAGAGGGAGAAGAGAGGAAGGAAATACCAAACAATTACGCTGTGACGGTTGCTGTTTCAGCCGAAGAGGGCGAAAAGCTTGTGCTGGGAGAGGAAATGGGAAGCATAAAACTGGCTCTCAGGCCTTTTGGAGACGATTCCGTATACTTTACGCCGGGTGTTGTAAGGAATGATCTTGTAACAGACAAGGGCAAGATAGTTATTCCCAAATAGGGGGGATTGAAATGGGTAAAAAAATCAGTGTTTTGATAGCAGAAAACAGGAGGGACACCCGCGAGCTCATAAAGCGGTATCTTATGACTGAAAAAGTCATTGAAGTGGTTGGAGAAGCGGATACAGGGCCTGCCGCTGTGGAATTATCAGAGAGGCTTATGCCGGACATAGTGCTGATATATTCCGAAATGCAGCAAATGGATGGATACGAGGCGTGCGAAAAAATCACCGAAACATGCAGGAACACGTCTGTGATAATTATGGCAAGGGAGATCGGAGCCGAACAGGTAAGGAAAGCCATGGTAAGCGGCGCAAAGGACTATATAACCCTGCCTCTTGACATCAACAGGCTAATAAGCACAATACGGCTGACATACAAAAAAAGCGTCAAATTTGAAATTCCCAAGGCAAGTGACGAGAGGGACGATAAAAAGGACGGTCGAATAATAGGTATTTTCAGCACAAAGGGCGGAGTGGGCAAGACAACCATAGCCCTCAATCTTGCAGTGGATATGGCAAAAAAGAGCAGGAAAAGGATAGCCCTGGTGGACTTGGACCTTCAATTCGGAGATGTGGCATTGATGGCAAACATTGAGCCTGAAATGACCATTGCAGACATAATGGAGGAGACCGCCAGCATAGACACTTCGACAATAAATGGTTTGATGACCGAATACATGTCAAACCTGATGGTTTTGGCTTCGCCCCCAAGCCCCGAATATGCAGAGTATATGGGAGGGGATTCCATAAGGGAGATTCTTTCTTTCCTGAGGCAGACATTTGATTATATCGTCATAGACATGGCAAGCAGCTTCAGCGACGCCACCCTTGCCGCACTTGATTTCTCGGATGAAATATTCATGGTGTCGGCAATGGACATAGTTTCTGTAAAGAATGTGAAGATAGGCATAGAGATTATGAAATCGCTTGAATATCCCGACGAAAAAATCAAGATACTTGTCAATATGGCAAATCCTAAGCTTGGAATCGGATACGCCGACCTGGAACGTATTTTCGAAAGAAAGATTGACTATAAAATTCCTGAAGCGAAGAAATCCCTTATAAAAGCGGTAAACAAGGGCCTACCCCATGTAAACGCTAAGGGACCTAGTAAAACAAACAAGGCTTTCGGCAGGATAAGCAAGGGCATATTGAAAAGATAGGGGGCGTAGGCGTGACTCTTAAGGAAAGACTGGGGAAAAACCAAAAGTCCGTTGGAGATGCAAAAAAAACGGCATCCGGCCAAAAAAGCGTTGAAAAGCTTGAATACGCCCGGCTGATAGAAAAAGTGCAAGCCAGGATAGTTGAGGAATACAATCTCAATTTCGAGACAATGGAAGAGGAACAGGAGCAGCTAGAGGAAGAAATAGAAAAACTTCTGCAAAAGATTCTCGAGGAGGAGGGCCTGGAAATAAACCAAAAGATTTTTTTTGACATATTCCAGGAGCTGGTCGATGAAATAATGGGATTCGGACCCATAACCACCTATTTGAGAGATGGGGATGTGACCGAAATAATGGTCAACAGATATGACCGGATTTTTGTCGAAAAGAAAGGCAAGCTCATCCTGACAGACAAGGAATTCAAGAACAATGCCCATGTCAACCACATAATAGAAAAAATCGTTGCCCCCCTGGGTCGGAGGATTGATGAAAGCTCTCCCATGGTGGACGCCAGGCTTCCCAACGGATCACGGGTTAATGCCATAATTCCGCCGCTTGCAATCGACGGGTCGTCAATAACAATAAGAAAATTTTCCGAGGAGCCTTTTCAGATAAAGGATCTGGTTACTTTCGGAACACTGACCCCCAAAATGGCGGAATTCATAAAGGCGTGCGTGCATGCAAGACTGAACATAATTGTCTCGGGAGGAACAGGCAGCGGTAAAACAACGACACTCAATGTAATTTCATCCTTCATTCCCAATGAGGAAAGGATAGTGACCATAGAGGACGCGGCTGAGCTGAGGATGGACCAGGTCAACGTAGTTAGGCTTGAAACGCGACCGGCAAATATCGAGGGTAGCGGATCCGTGTCCATACGGGACCTTGTAAAGAACAGCCTGAGGATGCGGCCCGACAGGATAGTAGTAGGGGAAGTCAGGTCCGGAGAGGCGCTCGACATGCTGCAGGCAATGAATACCGGGCATGACGGATCTATAACCACGGGGCATGCCAATTCTCCCAGGGATATGCTTTCCAGACTCGAGACAATGGTCTTGATGGCCGGCATGGACCTTCCCGTCCGCGCAATAAGGGAGCAGATAGGCTCGGCTCTGCATCTTGTGATCCACCAATCCAGAATGAAAGACGGAAGCAGAAAAATCACCCACATATCAGAGGTTCAGGGGATGGAGGGCGACATCGTAATAATGCAGGACATTTTTAGGTTCATACAGCAGGGAATGACCCCGGAGGGGAAAGTCAAAGGACATTTTGAATTCATGAATATAATGCCGAGCTTTATCGGTGAAATGGAATCCAAGGGAATCCCAAACCCCTTGGTTTAAGGAGCTGGTGACATGGTTGCATTGATTTCTGCTCTTGTTGCGTTTTCGGTTTTTTTAATGGCGTATCTTTTTATTTACAGGTCGATCTTCAATGACCGAATAATCGACCGCGTGAATTTTTATGTAGGAAAGAAGGACAAAGAAGCGAACGCAGGTAAAAAAAGAAAAAGGAAAAAAATTGCCGACATAAAAACACTGGGAATCTACAAGGTGTGGTACAAGATTGTCAAATCAATGAAACTGGGCAAGCGCTATTCGGCACATCTGCAAAAGGAAGCACTCAGGGCAGGACTCTTTCTCAGGGGCGAAGAAATAATGGTTTTTCAAATGGTTTCGGCAGGCATTGTCGCCATTTTGTTCAAATCGGCCGGGGGACTTAATTTGTTTGCCTTTGTCGGAGCGGTTTTTGGGTTTTTACTGCCGCCCATGCTTATTGCCAGAAAGAAAAACAAACGCTGCAAGGATTTCAACAATCAGCTCGGAGACACCATAGCCCTTATCTCGAATTCCCTCAAGGTCGGGCACAGCTTCATGCAGGCAGTTGATTCGGTTGTGAGGGAAATGCCGGATCCCATGGCTGACGAGTTCGGCAAGCTTTTGAGGGAGATGCGACTCGGAGTTCAAACAGAAGAGGCTTTGAGAAATCTCTCTGAAAGAATCGTAAGCAACGACCTGGAACTGATGGTGACGGCAATAATGATACAGCGCCAAACGGGCGGCAATCTCTCCGGAATACTTGACCAGATAACAAAAACAATAAGGGACAGGGTTAGAATAAAGACAGAAGTGAAAACATTGACGGCGCAAGGCAGATTCTCGGGAATAATAGTAGCCATGCTGCCTGTACTGCTCGGGCTTGCAATAACATTCATAGATGTGGAGTACATGCGTCTTCTGATAGAAAACCCTTTAGGCAAAATAATGCTTGGAGGCGCGGTCGTAAGCGAGATTTTGGGTTACATGGCAATAAAGAAAATAGTGGACATAAAACTCTAGGAGGTGTATTGTCGTGACGCAAGCCATAGCGGTGTCGGCGGGACTGAGCGTGTTTTTTATTATGCAATTGATTTTGTCGGGATTGGGTAAGGATGGAATAAGAATAGAAGAACGGCTGGAAGCATTGGCCAAAAGATGCGGAGGCGACAAGGAAAAGAGCGAGCTCGACAGCCCGTTCCGTGAAAGGATAATCAAGCCTGCACTCGCAAGGTTTAGCCGTTTCATAGAAAACATAACTCCAAAGAGGATGATAAAGGCAATCGGATTGGACATAGCCCGAGCCGGGACTCCATGGGGAATGACTCAGGGCAGATGGATAACAATAAGACTCGGGACAGGATTGATTCTGCCCATCCTTTTGGGGATTTATCTGGCAACGGTGTTGGAAAACCCTGCAAAGGCGTATTCTTCCGCGCTGGTGGCAATGCTTTTTGGAAATGCCTTTCCGCGGGCAATGCTCTCGAGAATTGCGAGGGAGCGAAAGCTTCAGCTTGAGCACGAAATGCCGGATGCATTGGATTTGATTACTGTATGTGTGGAAGCGGGGATTTCCTTCGATGGGGCTTTGGGAAAAATTGTTGAAAAAATGGACGGGCCTCTTTCTGAGGAGTTCAAAAAGACAATCGGAGAAATGAAGCTTGGAGCAAACAGGAAAAATGCCCTTTCAAACATGGGCGACCGATGCGATGTTCCCGAGCTTACAGCTTTTCTCGCGGCCGTCATACAGGCTGACGAGCTTGGTGTTCCGATAACAAATGTGCTTAGGGTGCAGTCGGCCCAGCTGAGGGAAAAACGAAAGCAGAAGGCGCAGGAAAAAGCGATGAAAGCGCCCATAAAAATTTTGTTTCCTCTGGTCATGTTCATTTTTCCGGCTATTTTTGTAGTGATATTGGGACCGTCCGTAATCAGGCTGATTGATATTTTTGGGAGATAAAAATGAAAAAATTGACGGCTTATTCAGAAAAACGCAAAGAGCGCATAATAAATGATATAAACATGACAGAAAATTTCATGGAAAGATTCCTGGGGCTGATGGGCAAATCTGATGTCGGGGCTGAGGCTCTTCTTATAGAGCCGTGCAAATCGATACACATGTTTTTCATGAAGATGCCTATCGACGCGGTCTTTCTTGACAAAAACGGCTGCATACTTGCCGTTGAAAAGAACCTCAAGCCATGGTCTGTAAGCGGCATATATAAAAATGGCAGGTCGGTGATGGAAATGCCGTCAGGAAGCGCGGAAAGGCTGGGGCTTGAATGCGGTGAAGTCCTGGGTTTTTCCGAAAGGCCTAAAACGGATTGACCGAGCGGGAATTTTGATTTACAATATTGTTTAGGAGGCTAAATAATATGGCGCAAAACGAATTCAGCAACCACTCCGGCTATTTCATACAGGAAATAGCTAGGAAAACGAACTATCTTCTCAATCTGTCGCTCTCCCCGTTGGGGATAAGCTATGCGCAATTCAGGGTACTCAATTGCCTTTGGAAAAAGGGAGTCTTGACGCAGAAGCAAATACACGAGTTCATAGATGTAAAGCCTTCGACACTCACGGGGCTGGTCGACTTGCTTTCCGTAAAGGGATTTCTCAGGAGGACGGTCAGTGAAGAGGATGCGAGGATAAACCGGATCAGCCTTACGGACAAGGGCGCCGGACTGCAAGAGGCCGCATGGGAAACAATAGAAGCTTTCGAGCAAAGGATGACCCATGGAATCAGCGATGACGGCAAAAAAGAACTCATACAAAGCCTGAAACGAATCAATTGCAATCTTGGTTAGGAAAAAAGGAATACAAGGAGGAAATCGATGAAAACCGAATTTTCAACAAAGGAAAGCTGGTCTTTGGAAATGGATGAGGCTGACGAATTGAAAAGCTTCAAAGAAAGGTTTTATTTATTGGAAGATGCGATTTACATGGATGGGAACTCGTTGGGTCTAATGTCCGTTGATGCGGAAGAATCGCTTTTGAGGGTTGTTAACGAGTGGAAGACTCTGGGAATCAACGGATGGATGGGAGGGGACACCCCTTGGTTCTATTTTCCGGAAATGCTTGCCGGAAGGCTTGCGGGCCTTATAGGAGCCGAAAAGGATGAGGTGATGGTGCATTCTTCAACTACTGTCAATCTGCATTTGCTGTTGGCGACATTCTATCGGCCCGAGGGCAAAAGGACAAAAATCCTAATGGACAATCTCACATTTCCGTCAGACAGATATGCGGTCGAGAGTTTCATGAGGACAAAAGGATACAGCCCCGAAGACCACCTCGTCATATTTGAAAGTGCCGACGGCAAGACGATCGATGAAAAGGCCCTTGCACATGCCATAAGCGAAGAATTATCGCTCGTTCTTCTTCCATCGGTCCTTTACAGGAGCGGTCAGCTTCTCGACATGGAGTACTTGACGAATAAGGCGCATGAAAAGGGAGTGCTTATAGGTTTCGACTGCGCGCACTCGATAGGGGCTGTGCCGCACAAATTCAAAGAGTACGGCCCCGATTTTGCATTCTGGTGCAACTACAAATATGTCAACAACGGTCCCGGCGGGACCGGAGGATTCTATATTAACAGACGCCATTTCGACAGGGAAGTCGGACTGGCTGGATGGTACGGAGTCGAAAAGGAAAAGCAGTTTGACCTTGAAAATGAATTCCATCAGAATCATTGCGCGGGGGGCTGGCAGATAGGCACATCCCATATGCTTTCAATGGCTCCCCTTGAAGGTTCCCTCAAGCTTTACGAGGAAGCCGGAACCTTGCGGCTGAGGGAAAAATCGCTTATGCTGACGTCTTATATGATGTTCCTTGTTGACGAACTGCTTTCTCCATACGGATTCGCGGTCGGAACTCCGGCGGAAGACGAAAGACGCGGAGGGCATGTGGCGCTCGAGCATGAAGAGGCGGTCCGCATAAACGAGGCTCTGAAAGAGAGGGGAGTAGTTC
Source organism: uncultured Peptostreptococcaceae bacterium (assembly GCA_964484935.1). Taxonomy (GTDB): domain Bacteria; phylum Bacillota; class Clostridia; order Peptostreptococcales; family BM714; genus BM714. The sequence goes on along the minus strand of CAZAFW010000005.1, from coordinate 16,608 downwards.
CTGACTTCAGGCCGCCAAACATAATACGCTTGGCGCCCGTACCGCTTTACACATCCTATCACGATGTCTGGAAAGTGATTTCGGCAGTTAAGGAGATCTACGAAAAAGGCGAGTACAAGAATTACGACAAAAAGAGGGGAACCGTTGCATAGCGCTCATGGCTGTCATTAAACTAAAACAGATTCAAAAAAATGGTTGTTGTTTTGACAGCCATTTTTTTGTGTTATGTCGATTTTGAAGGGTAAATATCAAAGAATGGACATGGATTAATATAAAGAAAGGGGTTTAGATGAAAAAAACAATAAAAAAAAGGTCATACATACAAATATTTTTCTTTTTACTCATTGCTGCAATAGCGGTCAATCATGGATTAGAGGAGTCGGGGCGGGGCATTTCTTTCCTGTCAGCGGCTTCCCTGCATGCGCTTTGTCCCTTCGGAGGAGTTGTGACCATTTACCAGAAGATTTCCACGGGGCTTTTTGTGCAAAAAATCCATGAATCTTCACTTGTGCTGCTTTACGCCGTTATAGCACTTTCTATTTTTTTCGGCCCTGTATTTTGCGGATGGATATGTCCCTTGGGCACGCTGCAGGAATGGATCGGAAAGCTGGGCAAAAGGATTTTTAAAAAAAGATATAATAGATTCATGCCTATTTTTATAGACGGTAAATTGCGATATCTACGTTATTTGGTTTTGGCATGGGTAGTATATGTTACTGCAAAATCAGGGGTTCTTCTTTTTGTAAATGTCGATCCCTACTATGCGATGTTCAATTTCTGGACCGGCGAGGTTGCATTGCCGGCCTTGGTAATTCTTGCTCTTACAATGGCGGGATCTCTTTTCCTTGAAAGGCCTTGGTGCAAATACGCCTGCCCGTTCGGCGCCTTTCTTGGAGTATTCAATCTTTTCAGGATTTTCAAGATAAGAAGGAATGATTCAACCTGCATTGACTGCGGCGCATGTGGAAGGGCGTGTCCCATGAATATACGGGTCGATCAAAAGAAAGCTGTCCTAAACCATCAATGCATAAGCTGCATGATATGCACTTCGGAAGGAGTTTGTCCGGTTCCGGAGACTGTGGAATTGAAAACCGGAGGTGGCAGAGATGAAAATTGACAGCAGATGGCTGGGGATTATGATATTTATTGTGATTTTCGGAAGCGTTGCCGTGTCTTTGATTGGGGGATATTGGCAGACCGAATCGACAAAGGCTCCTGCCGCTTTTGAAAGCGGAGAATTTGAGGGGATGCCAAATCCGGCGGACATAAGGGGATCATATTCATTTTCGGATGTTTCGGAAGCTTTCGGAATACCTGCGGAGGATTTGATCGAGGCGTTTGCTTTGCCTCAAGGCACGGATCCGGAGGATTTCAAGAACAAAGACCTGGAACTGATATATGGGGAATTGGAGCAGGAGGGCACCGAAATCGGAAACGGTTCGGTCAAGCTTTTTGCCGCCCTTTACACAGGCCTGCCATATGAAATTGACGAAGTCACCTATCTTCCCTTGGAGGCGGTTGAAATTCTGAGGGAAAATGCTGATTTGACCGAAGAACAGCTTCTTTATATTGAAAGCAACGGAATCGATGTAAGCCGATATCGCGTTGAAGACAATTCATCGGATGAACCCCAAGAGCCGGTTGACGAAGAAGGCGAAAAAGAATCCGATGAAAGGCTTATAACCGGTAAGACAACATTTGCCGAGCTTATTGCCTGGGGCATTCCCCTTGAAACCATAGAAAACGTGTTGGGGTCGGGAATTACGGACCAAAGCTCAAGCATAAGGGATTTTTGCACCCAAGAGGAAATCGAATTTTCACTTGTCAAGGGAAAACTGCAGGAAGAAGCTGACTCACTGGATTGAAGCCTATACGGCGACAGCGTCAGCTGAAGGCTTTCATATAGAAAAGGAAACTGCTGTGCACCATTTGGAGCAGCTTGTCTTCTTCTTCTTGTGAAATTTCGGGATTTTCAGGCCGGAGGACTTTTTCATAAAAGAGCTTGCACCAATTTGAAGTGAAGGTTGAAAAGTCAAGCGCTGACTGGCTGGCAAAATGCTTTCCAAGCTTCCTTTCTTCCGAGTCGAATTCGAGTTGATTGTAAAGCTCACCCAAAAGAGAAGGCTTTGAAAGGTTCATGCTCTTGAGCAGTTTGACGTTTTCCTTTCTCGATGTCATTGCGATTGTGAAGTAAAGGGCGGTTAAATCCACGAAGGTTTTGGACCTTGCTTCATCGAGGCTAATGAGGCTGCCGGCATTTTTGTCGTTTGAGGAGTACAGCAAGTCGGCAAATTGATGGGTTGCCCGACGCATATGCTTGAAATAGTTGCGCAGGAAAGTCTTCTTGGGATATTTTTTGGATATTTTTGTGAATTTCGATGTTTTATCTCCCAATGCGGCGCTAATGAGGTAGTGCTTTTTGGAAAAATCATAAAAACCCATTTTATTCAGCTCCTTTATAATCAAGTAGTTTAATTATATATCATCAAACTGCAAATACAAGACCGGACCGGCCGTATCTTGTTAGGTTAGGGGTATTATGGTAATATAAAGCAGAAAGAATACTTCGAAAGGAATCGATGATAATGAAAAAAATTGCTATTGTTACAGATTCAACAAGCGATCTTTCCATTGAACAGATGGAGGAATACAAAATAGAGATGCTTCCGCTCAGAGTCATTTACCGGGAAAAAGAATACAGGGACCGATTGGACATAACGCCGCAGCAAATATATGACAATTTGGACAAAGAGGTTCCCAAAAGCTCCTTGCCTTTGCCGGGGGATGTAATAAGGCTTTTGGACCGCTTGAAGGAAGAGGGCTACACCGATGTCGTAATAAGCCTGATTTCCTCCGGACTGAGCGGTACATACAATATGGTCAGGCAAGTGGCCGAAAGTTATTCGGGTCTAAACATAGAAGTGGTCGATTCAAAATCGCTGTCGTTCGGTCTGGGATTTCTGTCCATAGAAGCCGCCAAGGAAAGGGCAAGAAGCAACGATTTGGAAAAGATAATGGAAAAAATCCGAAAAACAAAAGAAAGCCAGTACTTGACATTTGTGGTAAAGACGCTTGAATACCTTAAGCTAGGCGGAAGAATAGGGCTGGTTGAAGGAACCATGGGAGAAATGCTGGGAATCAAGCCCATAATAGGCATCAATGACAATGGAGTCTACTATACCATCTCAAAGGTCAGAGGCAGAAAAAGGTCTGTAAACAAGATGTTCGAACTCATGAAGGCCAAATACGCCGGAAAGTCCTTTAATCTCGCAGTAATAAGCGCCGACGCAGATGAAGAAGCTTTGAAGCTCATGGATAAAATTAAGGGAATAGGCAAAGTCGAGGAAAGTTTTTTTGCTCAGCTTGGACCTGTAATGGGAGTTTATACAGGGCCGGGATTGATAGGCATCGTTGCCTACGAAGTATGAAGAAATGGGCCCGGGCAGGTTGTTTGCCCGGGATTTCTTTAATATTTCTTAGAGGTTGCCTTGACCGCAATGGAAGCATCATGCTCATGGAGGAATGATTATGAAAAAAACAGATTATTATATGAAGAGTTCCGTTGAAATTTTCGAAATTCTCGAAACCGCATCAGGCGGACTTGATTCCAAGGATGCTTCCGAAAGGCTTGAGAGGTTCGGAAAGAATGAACTTACGGCAAAATTGAGAATACCAAAATGGCTCATGTTCCTTTACCAGTTCAAGGATGTTCTGGTGATTCTCTTGATGGTTGCGGCATTCATGTCGGTCCTGATAGGAAATTACAACGATGCGGTTATAATGGGAATAATCGTATTGGTCAACGCCTTCATAGGCTATGTTCAGGAAAACAAGGCTGAAAACATAATGGATTCCCTCAAAAAACTGGTTCAATCGCCTTCTAAAGCATACAGGGACGGGGAGCTCAAGGAAATCCCACAGTCGGACCTGGTGCCAGGAGATGTTATCTACATGGAGGAAGGGGACAAGATTCCCGCCGACATACGCGTAATGGAAGCCTTCAACTTCAGGACTAACGATTTCTCCCTGACAGGAGAGTCCATGCCCCAGGAAAAAAATTCGGACACCATAAAAAAACAGGTTGGACTAGCCGACAGGGACAACATGGCATACCTGGGTACAACGGTTGCTTCGGGAAACGCAAAAGGCATAGTGGTTGCAAGCGGAATGGAAACGGAACTCGGGAAAATTGCCGACATGACCCAGGAGGAGGACACTTCATCATCCCCTCTGCAATTGGAGATGCGGGCCATTGCCAACAAGATAGCCGTTTTCGCGGTATTCATAGGGGTGGCCTTGTTTGGCATAAGCATAAGCCAGGGGCTTGGTACGAATTTTGCGCTCGTATATGGACTCGGAATAGCCGTTGCCGTGGTACCTCAGGCCTTGCCCATGCAGGTGACCGTGGCTCTTTCAAACGGAGTTGGCCGCCTGGCGGCTAAAAACGCTGTGATAAGGAAACTGTCGTCAGTTGAGACACTGGGATCCACAAATGTAATTTCAACTGACAAAACGGGAACACTCACCAAAAATGAGATGACTGTAAAGAATCTTTGGTTTGATGGAGAGGAATATGAGCTTACGGGCATAGGCTACGAGCCCAAGGGGGGAATAAAGGATTCCGAAGGAAGAGAACTGACCAAAGACCAGATAGCTGAAATAGAAATAATGCTCGATGCCGCCACGATGGCCTCGAATGCGGAAATACACCAGCCAGACGAGAACCATTCGGGATGGTATGCAATAGGAGACCCCACCGAAGCCGCAATGGTAACAGCTTCCACCAAGCTCGGCACGCGGTCCCCGAATGAGGACGAGGAAAACCCAGAGCTTCACGAGTTCAGCTTCGACTCCGTCAGAAAACGGATGAGTTCGGTAAGGCAATTCGGGGACAGGAAAGTTCTCACAATGAAGGGAGCTATGGACAGTGTGCTTGGTGTAAGCAAGTCCATATACAGAGACGGGCATATGGTTCCAATAAGTGAAGCCGACATTGAGGAGCTTAAAAGGCTAAATGTCGAGTATTCCCAAAAGGCAATGAGGGTCCTTGCCATAGCTTACAGAGAACTGGGAGAAGATGAAAAAGACTATGTTATAGAAGACATGGAACGGAATGTGGTGTTCCTGGGCCTCATGGCAATGACCGATCCTCCCAAGGAGGGCGTGAGGGAAGCCATGGAGAAAGCCCACGACGCCCATATTCGAACATTCATAATGACAGGCGACCATGCCATAACAGCGCAGGCCATAGGCGACCAGATTGCGCTTTCAAAGGACGGAAGTCCTGTTGAAGTCGTCACAGGGCAGGAACTTGACGAAATGGACGACGATGAGCTTAAAGCTCTGATGGAGAAAAGCGAATCGCTCATATTTTCAAGGGTCTCGCCCGAGAACAAGCTTAGGATTGTCAAAATCCTCAAGAGCCAGGACCAGATAGTGGCTGTTACAGGAGACGGAGTCAACGACGCCCCAGCCCTTAAAAGCGCGCACATAGGTGTGGCAATGGGAGGGATAGGTACCGATGTGTCCAAGGAGGCGGCGGAGCTCATTCTTCTGGACGACAGCTATTCGACCATGGTATACGCAATAAGGGAAGGCCGCACAATATACAACAATCTCAAGAAGACGATATTGGCGTCGCTCACGAGCAACGGGGCGGAATTGTCAGTGGTTCTTTTGGGACTCATGGGAGTTGCCATTTTCGGATGGCCCATACCCATACTCGCAATCCAAATATTGGCCATAGACCTCCTGGCGGAGATTTTGCCTCTGACGGCACTGACATTCGATCCGGGTTCGGAGGACATAATGACTTCTCCTCCCAGAAGCCGCAAGGACCACATACTCAGCAAGGCTTCTATGACGGAAATCTTGTCGCTTGGATTCATAATGGGCCTTTTGGCCTTCATAAACTTCGGACTCTTCATAAAGCGCACGGGAGTTGCAATTACGCCAGAACACATTTTGTACGCTAGGGCTACAACCATGAGCTACGCTACCATAGTTTTCTGCCAGTTTATGAACGTGCTTTCAAGAAGGTACACATATGACAGCTTTTTCAGCAAGACATTTTTCACCAACAGTAAAATACTCTTTTCGGTTGTGCTTTCAATCGGGCTGACTCTAATTGCAATATATACGCCCTTCATAAACTCATTCATAGGATTCGCTCCCCTTTCGGGAATGGACTGGGTGTTTGTGGTCGGAGCTTCGTTTATTTTCCTTTCATTCCACGAAGCGATAAAGGCATTCAAGCGAAGCCGCAGAATTGCTCGGGATACTGAATAGAAAAAACCGAAATGAATTATAAAATCCGCCCCGCGAAAAATTCCGCGGGGCTTTTTATCGGACAGGGGGACAGGCACCTTGTCCGATAAAAATAAAAAGGAATGAAAGACCAAAGATAGAATAAATAAAGCGGGGGTGAGTGCCGCATGAGAGAATTCAAAATAACCGACGAAAACGGTTTTCGAATATTTTGCAGGGCTTGGGAGAATGAAGGCGCGGTTCCCATTGCCATTTTGCAGATTGTACACGGAATGGCTGAGCATGGAGGACGATACGGGGGTTTTGCCGAATTCCTGCTCGAAAGGGGAATATTCACATTCGCATCGGACCACAGGGGGCATGGCCTCACTGCGATGGAAAACGGGACCATTGGATACTTCGCCGACGAAAAAGGGTGGGAAAAGGCCGTAGACGACATTGGTCTGGTGAACAGACGGATAAGGGAAGCCTACCCGGATGTGCCGGTTTTCATGCTGGGGCACAGCATGGGCTCCTTCATTGCCAGGGATTATATGCACGGGCACCAAGCAAGCGGAGTGATTCTTTCGGGTTCGGCATACAAAAGCGGTTGGGAGCTTTTTCCTGCCAAGATTCTTGCGGATGCGCAAAAGGTTTTTGTAGGCAAAAGGAATCCGGGCAAACTGATGGACAAGCTTTCATTCGGAAGCTTCAACGATTCGTTTTCTCCAAACAGGACATCTTTCGACTGGCTGAGCAGGGACGATTCGGAGGTAGACAAGTATGTAGAGGACCCCATGTGCGGATATGTATGCACGGTCGGATTTTTCGGCGATTTGCTCGAAGGGCTCATCAAAATAAACAGCAAGAGCCATATTGACTCGGGCATAAAAAAAATTCCTGTGCTTCTTATTTCGGGAGAGAAGGACCCGGTTGGCAGAAATGGAGAGGACATCGAAACTCTTTTCGGTTTTTACAAAGGCTTTGGATACGAGGATGTGTCCAAGAAACTCGTCAAAGGCGCACGCCATGAAATTTTAAACGAAACAAACAGGGCTGAAACCCGCGAAACAATATACGAGTGGATAAAGGAAAGGAGCTGACGATTTTGAAACGGTATATATTGGCTTTAGACCAGGGGACCACGAGCTCAAGGGCGATTCTTTTCGACAAGTCCGGCAAAATTGTTTCTTTGGCACAAAAGGAGTTTGGGCAGTATTATCCCAAGCCCGGTTGGGTTGAGCACGATCCAATGGAAATATGGGGAAGCCAAAGCGGCGTGGCTAAGGAAGCGATAGAAACAGCAGGAATAGGCTGTGATGAAATAGAGGCCATAGGAATAACAAACCAAAGGGAAACCACCGTGGTTTGGGACAAAAGCAGCGGAAAACCCGTACACAACGCAATAGTCTGGCAGTGCAAGCGGACCGCATCAATATGCGAAGAACTAGTCGGTGCAGGATACGGGCAAATGATACGCGAAAAAACCGGTCTTGTGGTTGACGCATATTTTTCGGGTACCAAAATAAAATGGATACTCGACAATGTCGAGGGAGCCAGGGAAAGAGCCGAAAGGGGAGAGTTGCTCTTTGGCACTGTCGATACATGGCTCTTGTGGAACCTGACAAGGGGTAAGGTCCATGCTACGGACGTGTCAAACGCCGCAAGGACTATGCTTTTTGACATAAAAAACCTTGCGTGGGACGAAGAATTGCTCGAAGCCTTGGGAATCCCGGCATCCATGCTTCCTCAAATAGTGGATTCGTCAGGAGTGGCGGGATATGCAGACCCCAATCTATTCGGGGGCGAGAAAATACCCGTTGCCGGCATGGCGGGCGACCAGCAGGCGGCTCTGTTTGGACAGGGCTGTTTCAGGATGGGGATGGCAAAAAATACGTACGGCACGGGATGCTTCATGCTTATGAACACGGGCGAGAAAATAGTAACGTCGGACAAGGGGCTCCTTACGACGGTTGCATGGAGAAAAGGGGGCAAAACGCATTACGCCCTTGAAGGCAGCGTCTTCATGGCCGGGGCAATAGTGCAGTGGCTCAGGGATGAGATGCGTCTTATAGAAAATGCCTCAGACAGCGAAACTGCAGCCGGCAAGGTTTCCGACAACGGAGGGGTATACCTTGTTCCGGCATTCGTAGGCTTGGGAGCGCCTCATTGGGACATGTACGCAAGAGGAACAATAGTCGGGCTCACAAGGGGCAGCGGCAGGAACCATATAATAAGAAGCGCGCTTGAAGCCATAGCCTATCAGACAAAGGACGTGCTCGAGGCCATGCAGTCCGATGCCGGGCTTGTGCTCAGGGAGCTCAGGGTTGACGGGGGAGCGGTCCAAAACGGATTTCTTATGCAGTTTCAGGCGGATGTGCTTTCAAGGAACGTAGTGAAACCTCAAATAAGGGAGGCCACGGCTTTTGGAGCGGCGGCTCTTGCTGGTCTTGCCACAGGATTCTGGGAAAGCGAGGAAGCCATAGGCGAAATGATTAAGGCGGAGAAAATTTATTTTCCGGCCATGGAAAAAGAAAAAGTCGAAAAGCTCTACAGGGGATGGACAAAAGCAGTAGAAAGGGCCAAGCATTGGGAAGAGTCTTGAGGATTGCACAAATAAATGTTTCCATATGCTTTTTGGCGGTTATAATGAATAAGGAAATGCGAATTGACTTTAACCGTAAAAATTCAACTTTGGGATTGCCGTTTCAAGCGATGCAACGGCAGGTGGATATGAAAGGAAGGTTTGAATGAAAATTAAAGTTCTGGACATAGTGTCCGATGTGCACAACGAAGGATATATTGACAACACTCTTGTTGATTTTCTTGGAGAAATAGAAGAAAAGACCGGAAAGACATTTGAACATGTAAAGCCTGCTGATTTCGAAGGTGAGGGCTTCCATTTCATATTCATAAAGTCCGGAGGAACAGAAGGCTTCTTTAGGGAACTTTACCCCAGGCTCAAGCCTCCTTTTGTGCTTTTGACCAGCGGGATGCACAATTCGCTTGCCGCTTCAATGGAAATAGCATCGTTTTTGAGGGACAAGGAGCAACCTGTGGAAATAATCCACGGAGATGTTTCCTACATCGCAAGGCGCTTGGAAAACATGCTGAAGATAATGGCTGCGGTTGAAAAGCTCGGCAAAATGCGTCTTGGAGTTGTGGGAAAGCCGTCGGACTGGCTCATAGCAAGCGATGTCGACTATGGGGAAATAAAGGACGCACTCGGAATAACACTGGTTGACATAGGCATCGACGAGCTTCTTGAAAGCATAAAAAAGGCGGAAAAATTTCCTGCAGAAGCCTTTGGGGATATTCGACAAAAATCCTTCGACAGAAATGTCACTGACGGCGCCCTTGCAATATATTCCGGACTGAAGGCACTCGTTGAAAAATACGATTTGGACGGATTCACACTCAGATGTTTCGACCTTCTCGACCCTCTCGGCAATACAGGCTGCCTGGCGCTTTCGCTTTTCAACGACGAGGGCGTGCCGGCGGGATGCGAAGGCGACATACCGGCTCTTGTCTCAATGGCAATACTGAAATGCCTTGTGGGCCAGCCCTCCTTTGTTGCCAACCCGTCGAGAATTGATTCGGATAAAAATGAAATGGTTTTGGCCCATTGCACCGTTCCCATGACCATAACCGAAGGGTACGAACTAGAGACCCATTTCGAGTCAGGAATAGGGATAGGAATAAGGGGGAAGATTCCCGAAAAGGATGTCACAGTCTTCAAGCTTTCAAGAAAGGCGGACAGATATTTTGTTTCAAAGGGAAGTGTCCTCAAAAACCTGAGGGATCCCAATTTGTGCAGGACGCAAATTCATGTCAAGCTGGACGAGGACGTAAACTATTTTCTCACAGCCCCGCTTGGCAACCATCATTTGGTTTGCATGGGAGATCATGTAGATTTGATAAACACTTTTTTCCAATGGCTGTAAAAAGTCTTCAGCTTGGTTTACAATAACATTACAAAAGCGAAAAGCCGGGGCGCGGGGCCTCGGCTTTTGATATAATCGAAACATATATATATAAAGATAAAAACAGATATTCGGGAGGGAAAATGAAAAAAGGATTAAGATATTTTATTGCCGTTTTTTTGGTGACGGGAATTTTTTCCGGCGCCGCCTACGGAGATTCGGGCATAAGTGTTTCGATTGACGGACAAAAAATCGACTTTAAAAATGAGCCGATAATCGTAAACGAACGCACGATGGTTCCGTTTAGGGAAATTTTCGAGCATTTCGATGCGGAGGTGACGTGGAACTCTAGGGACAGAAGCGTTACTGCAGAGCAGGACGGTAGAATCGTCAACCTGTCTATAGGATCGAGCCGGGCATATGTCAATGGATCATCGACAACCATAGATTCTCCTCCCGTCATAATCGATTCCAGAACCTATGTTCCGCTCAGGTTCATTGCGGAGGGGCTTGACGCCGGCGTTTCATGGAACGGTCAGACCCGGACAGTGTCCATCAGCACGAATGCTGCTGTCAGCCTTGGAGACTCGTGGCAGCAAGTGGGGGAAAAGATCGGGCAACCTTCCGTATCACTGCTTAGCAACTACGGCTTCGACTGGTACGTTTACAACAGCGACTACCTCAATTATTACCAAATCGGGTACAGAGACGGAAAAGTCGCGGCTATTTTTACCAATTCCTCGTCCTACAAAAGGAATGACGGATTCAAGCTGGGGCTTGCTCCCGGGGAGGCTGAGGATTATTTCGGTACCGGAATTTCAAGAATAGTCAAAGGCAACACCTATTTCATGTTGCCGGCAGGTCCCCATGACACATTTGAGACCGGAAACAGCTATGTTACGCTTTTTTATGATGAATACGACAACAGCGTTGCAGGAATTTTGGAAATAGCGGAAGATGAAGAAATGAAGCTTGACGGCTACTACGGGACCCCGAGCGGCCTGCTTGGGAAAAGCTACGAACGGCAAATCTTCGAACTTGCCAACACAGAAAGAGCCAAACGCGGACTACGGCCTCTTGAATGGAACCAGACGGCCCATTACACCGCCCAGGGTCATAGCGAAGACATGGCATCAAATGGATATTTTTCTCACTATGACCTTTTGGGACAATCTCCCTTTGATCGAATGAGCCTTGCCGGAATAAATTACGAAAAGGCAGGAGAGAATATCGCGGCTGGAGAATCCAACGCTTTTTACGCCCACTACGACTGGATGAATTCGCTGGGACACAGGACGGCAATACTTGGAGACTACGACTACATCGGGGTTGGAGTCGCATTTGGAGGAAGCTACAATGCCTATTACACCCAGCATTTCATAAGCTTCTGATATCAGCTAGAGCTATTCGAATCGAAAACTGTAAATATGTAGAAGCGCCCTTTTCGGGCGCTTCAGACTGTAGAAAAACACCAATTTCTGCGTTGCCATGCAAAAACCCGTTTGGTCACGTATGTCTCAATACGCTCCCATCACTGGCTTTTTGTGGCGCCTTGAAATAGAAGGTTTTCTACAGCCTGTGATATTGAGACTTTTTCTTCAATCTCAAGCGCCCTTTTCGGGCGCTTCTATATATTAAATTCATGTTTCATGTTTTAAATTTTGAATGTGCGGGGTATAAACCCAACAAGTGATTGTCGCACATTTGATTTTGAGTGAAAGATTGACAATCGGACTGCAGCAAGCCTTAGTGGCAGTTTTTTGTCTTTTCAATAAGGGAAATAATGTAAACGAGAAGGGAGTGGTTTAATTCAGTAAAATACCTTGCTTCAAGCCGCTTAGTCAATGCAAAATACAAATAAATTCATCTAATGGATACGAAAAGGGCAAACCCGCCGGAAGGCGGGGACGCAAAGCCGAGAGTCCGTCCAAAGAAGCAATAATCGCACCCCATACATAACAGTGAACTCAGGACAGTCTGGCTGCCGTAGATTGATTACGGCGGTTTTTTGATTTTTTGGGAGAAAACAAATATTTATTGAAAGGAAGTGAGTTTATGAAAAAGCTTTTGTCTTTTACATTGATTCTGGCTTTGGTGCTTTCATCTATAAGCTTTGCTTTTGCAGAACCTGATACGTGGGCTTTCAAAGGCAGTGATACGGGAAAACTGCAAGCATATGACGAATCGCAAAATCGTTGGGAGCAGTCGAACATAAAGGGATACAAGGAATTGGATTATGTATCGATGAGATATGTGTCCGAAGACAATAGCGTTACCCAATACGGAATAGAATTCGATTATTATGAAAACGGAGATTCCGAAAAATACGGTTTTGACGATGTTCGCCCCGAGGTTGTTTTCTACGACAGTTCGGGAACCGTTATCAACATGTCGGGGAGATATACAACCGATATTGTGAAGTCGACAACATCGGGAAAAATGACCTTTACAATTGAAATCACAAGTTCAAGCGGTTTGCCTGCTGAGTTTGCGATGGCGTTTGAAGCGAGACTTGCGGGGCCGGGGCAGTCCAGCCAGTGGTCGGGAGCCAGTCTACACGCAAGATTGGTTGGAACCGGCAACAAAGAGGTAAGTATTGTCGCGCCTCCATATGGAACCATTGAAGTCATAAAGGAATTTACAGGGCAGGAAAGACCCGACGAAGTTGTGATACACTTTGACGGCGATTCGGGAAACTATGAAATAAAACTCGATTCATCTTGCGCTTGGAAAGGAATGATTCCAAACGTGGAGCCGGGTGAGTATACTGTATCGGAGGAATTCATTGGCGACAACTGGCAAGTGGAATACAATCCGGAAACAGTTAATGCGGTTATTGAGGAGACAGTTCAAGTGACTGTAACTAATACCTACAACCCGCCTGTTACAACTTTGGGCAGCATAACCTTCGTCAAGGAATGGGAAGGCGACTTTGTACCCGAATCTGGTTATGTGACTTTCACAGTGAATGATCAATATCCGTTTGCAAGAGTTGATTATCCAAGTTGGACGACGACAGTTGAAGACCTGACACTCGGGACATACAACCTTACCAAGGAATGGGTGTTTGAAACAGGAGACCAGACTTATTACAATGCTTCAGGGATTCCGCAAACAGTTGAGTTGACTGAAACAACGCCGGATGCGACATTTACAGTTGTAAACCATATGAATCCGCCAACCGGCGATGTAATGTTCCAAAAAGTTTGGATTGACGAACCGCCGGAAGGGCTGACAACAGTCTCAACAGTATGGGCACCGTATGGAAGCGAAGACGGTACAACCATATCCATGTTCGCAAACACATCATGGACCGCCGGACCTGTAACGCAGCCGATGGGAGACTACACGGTCGAAGAGATTGAATTGCTTCCGGGCTGGACCTCCGAGATTGAATACAAAGTGGGCGAAGGCGACTGGATGGACTACGGCGAGTATGTGACAGTTCCAAAAGACGACACGCTTTACATCAAGTTCATTAACGAATATGGAAAAGGCGACGTAATGTTCGAGAAAGTTTGGATTGACGAACCGCCGGAAGGGCTGACAACAGTCTCAACAGTATGGGCACCGTATGGAAGCGAAGACGGTACAACCATATCCATGTTCGCAAACACATCATGGACCGCCGGACCTGTAACGCAGCCGATGGGAGACTACACGGTCGAAGAGATTGAATTGCTTCCGGGCTGGACCTCCGAGATTGAATACAAAGTGGGCGAAGGCGACTGGATGGACTACGGCGAGTATGTGACAGTTCCAAAAGATGGAACTATATACATCAGATTCCTGAATGACTACGAAGAGTCGCCGACCGGAACGGTCGAAGTGCAGAAACTCTTTGAGGGAGTTGATGTCTTGGAAGGATTCGGAGATATGGAATTAAGAATCCAATTCACATTGAGGTTCCCGGACGGTGAAACGGTCAACACCATAACAGACACCTACACCGGAAGCGAGTGGCTCGCTACGCCGAGATACTTTAACGGCATTCCGGCAGGATCGGGCTATGTGGTTGAGGAAACCATTTTTGAGATGACAACACCGGTTTCCGGCTATTGGACCGAAAGCGTAACGCCAACATCCTTTGAAGTTTTGGGTGGACAAACCGCGCATGTCGATGTCACCAACACCTACAGCAGCGAACCGACCTATGGCGTTGCAATTGAAAAGACGGTAAACCCGACATCCCATTACACTGGAGGAGGACCTGTCAGCTACACAATCACCTTTGAAAATATCGGCAACACATCCACATACCAATGGATCAACTTCGACGATGAAACCGATTGGGTATTTGAAACCGATGATGTTTCGAACTTTGAAGCATGGATTGACGGCGTATTCATGACAGACAACGGCGGAAACATTTTTGGAGACCCGATAGACATGACCACATTCGGAGGCTTCGAACCTGGCGACGTCATCACAATCACCTACGACTACGACTCAAGCGGCTTGGGAACCGGAAGCTATACTAATACGGTAACCGGATGCGCTTGGATGGGTGGCGTTGAAGAGACTAATGGCACGCAGGTTCAAGCTATCAGTTACATTGGTCCAGCCATTTCGCAGCCCATTTGCGACACAGACACCGCATCGTTTGATGTGGTCAGGAGACCAGTCAGGCGAGACGACGACGATCCGGGAGTTCGCATAGAAAAGACTGTGGATGTTGACGAGGCGTCTGTAGGAGACACCGTAACCTACACCATAAAGGTCACAAACAACGGAGACGTTTCACTCACTGATGTAATGGTTGTTGACGATATCATCGATGTAGAGTGGGATATCGGAGACCTTAGCAAGGGAGACAGCATAACGGAAGAATTTGAATACGAGATTCAGGAAGGCGATTTCGAGGACGGAGAGTTCGAAAATATCGCAGAAGTCACCGCCGACTCCAGAGAGGGAAAGGCAAGTGATACCGACGATGCGGTTGTGGAAGAGGAAACGATAGATCTTCCTCCTGTAACTCCGCCGGAGACAACTCCTGTAACTCCACCTGAAATCGTGGTTCCTCCTGAAATTCCGCCGCAGGCACTGCCGCAGACCGGACAGGCTGACATAGGATTCATTTACAGCTTGGGATCAGTTCTCTTGCTTGCAGGTGCAGGATTCGGAAGGAAGAAGCGTAAATAAAGACAAAGAGTTTCAACTTTTGATTGAGAAGAATTCGTGATTTGAAATTTTGTCAATAAACTGATGCGGAGAGCTATAATGGCTCTCCGTTTGTTTTTATGTAAAATTATAGTAAAATATAAATAATAGGTGTTAATAAAGAAAGTCCATGGGTATTAATAAAGAAATTGGCATTCTACCCCAAAATTTGTAATCCTTTTTACGAATATCTTTAACAAAAGGAAAAGGCAAACCCGCCGGAAGACGGGGACGCAAAGCCAAGAGTCCAAATTGCAGAAATTCATTCAAGCAAAAAGCTTGAAGATGTGCAAGGATAGTCTGGTTGCCGTAATTTTTTTTCGGAAGCTTTGTTTTTATAAATAAAGAAACAAAAAATACGGGAGGAAGTGGTGTTATTCGGGTAATAATCTTGAAATCTATAATATTTTGTCGTTCATTGCAAAAGGGTTTGCAATGAATGCAACGAAAAAGGCAAACCCGCCGAAAGACGGGGACGCAAAGTCAAGAGTCCGGATTGCATGACCTTCTTCAATTTTTAGGTCTGAAGTGTGCAAGGATAGTCTGACCGCCGTGATTTTTTTAGGCGGTTTTTGTTTTTGGCAGAAAACGTAGGAAAAACAAAAGAAAGGAAGTGGATTTATGAAAAAATTATTATCAATTATTTTGATTCTGTCTTTATTATTTGCCATGGTGCCGGCATCACTTGCAGTTACATCGACACCAGATTATGACATTTCAGGTCTTACCTCAGGATTGATTTATGCGTATGATACCGATGCAGGATGGCAGAATTCAAATATTGTTGATTACACGGAGGGACAAGATGTTCCAATAGTGTTTGTTGGAGATAAATACACAACTAGCCCTAGCCCATTCACGTATAGCTTTAAATTTACTTATCAAGACAAAAACCTTGATGCAATTGCATTTGAAGATATTGATGTTTCGACGGTCAAGTTTATAGACGAGGAAGGCAATAATATTACAGAACCAAAGGTTAGTTTTGCTACGCCAATTGTTTCTTATGAAAAGAAAAATGGTGTCCCTGAATTCATGATTTTGACTGTAAACGTAACAGATGGAAGTCCGATTGTCGGAACTGTTGGGAAGTTTGGCTTGATGTTTGAATTGAAATTAAAAGGACCGAATCAAGCGAGCCTGTTCCAGGGTTCAAGTATTACTGCAAGAATCAAAG
The DNA here is from genome assembly GCA_964484935.1 of uncultured Peptostreptococcaceae bacterium. Taxonomy (GTDB): domain Bacteria; phylum Bacillota; class Clostridia; order Peptostreptococcales; family BM714; genus BM714. The sequence goes on along the minus strand of CAZAFW010000005.1, from coordinate 102 downwards.
ATGCGCCAGATACGAATGGTAATAAATCTCTCTCTTTCCCAACCACTAGATATTATGGGACAGTTGAAGTGATGAAAGAATTTACGGAGGAGTATTCAAATA
>CAZAFW010000004.1:0-67696 GCA_964484935.1 uncultured Peptostreptococcaceae bacterium | reverse complement strand
ACCCGCTTGCCGTTGTCAACAAAGAAAATCGCCTTGTGGGAGTATTGCCCAAGGCAAGGATTATGGGAGCCTTGGCGACATAGAGTATAGACAATCTAAAGGAAATATAAGCGACCCGGACAATATTTGTCCGGGTTTTAATATTTAGGGCATAAAAAGAGTCAGCAAAATTTCAATAAATACAAAAGTGAGACTTGTTGAAAAGCCGGATGACGACATCGTTCATGTTATAATAATAAAAACTGCCAGAGGTGTGCGAAATGGACAGAAAAATCGAGGCAAAGCTGACAATCGGCGATATCAAAAGATTGCTGTTCAAATTGACCCTTCCCATGATGTTTGGAATGTTCGGGCTCATTGCTTTCAACCTCGTAGACACATACTTCGTGAGCAGGCTGGGGACTGACGAACTTGCTGCGCTCACATTCACTTTTCCTGTAGTTCTTGTTATAAACAGCATTTCGCTGGGTATCGGAACTGGAACCCTTTCCGTCTTGTCGAGAGCGATAGGAAAAGGGGATCAGAGTGAAATTGTCAGGTATGCAACCGACAGCCTGAGTCTTGGGGTTATTGTGACGGGGGTATTTGTAGTTGCGGGCTTTGCGACCATAGAACCCCTGTTTGCACTGCTTGGAGCAAGCGGGCAAGTAATGCCTTACATAAAAGATTACATGAGCATATGGTACGCAGGGGTCGTATTCGTGGTCATTCCCATGGTGGGAAACAACAGCATGCGTGCCTTGGGCGACACAAAAACGCCTGGAATTGTCATGATGATTGCCGCCATAGTAAATACTGCGCTTGATCCCATATTCATTTTCGGATGGGGAATAGTTCCGGGCATGGGGGTTTCGGGAGCCGCGCTTGCGACGGTCTTGTCCAGGATGACCACATTTGGCGTGGCAATGTATGTTCTTGTATGGAGGGACGGTATTGTTTCTTTCAGAAATATTACGGCGAGAAGGACCTTTGCTTCATGGAAGAGAATTCTTTTCATAGGGATTCCGAATGCGTTGACTAGGATAGTCCAACCCCTGGGAATAGGAATAATCACCGGAATTTTGTCCACTTATGGAATCGAGGCTGTCGCGGGTTTTGGGGTTGCAGCAAAGATTGAACGCTTCATTCTTATACCGGTAATGGCTCTTTCAGTTGTTATGACGCCTTTTGTTGGTCAAAACTATGGGGCGGGAAGGTGCGACCGGGTGCGCAAGGGAATGAGCGCCAGCTTCAAATTTTCAATGGCCTTAATGCTTGCCGTGTATGCAGTTCTTGCATTGTCGGCAAAGAATGTGGCCCTTGTGTTCAGCGACGATCGAAATGTGGTTTCGGTCATTGTCCTTTATCTGCGATTGGTTCCGCTTGGGTATGGTGCTTACGGAGTGCTCAGGATTTCGGTTTCTGTCATGAATGCCCTCCGCAAACCGTTCAAGGCGGCGGCAGTAATGATAGCGCAGATGTTTTTCATATACATTCCTTTGGCTTTGGCCGGATCGAGGATGTTTGGATTAACTGGAGTTTTTGCAGCTTTGCTTTTCTCTTATATGATTTCAGCCGCAGTGGCCAGGCATTTGGCCAATCGTTTGACAGGCGAGAATGCTAAAGTTGACAATTGCGAAAAAGAATGATAAACACGAACATTATCCTGCGAATATCACTAAAAACAAACCTATACACGAATATTACAAAAAACATATTGACATAATGTTAAGAAATTGCTATCATGTAGATACAATAAAAGATATATGATGAACCAATCACATGACTGGCGGAAGTGGAATCAACCACATGGAGTGTGATTTAAACAAAGCCGACCGCCTGGGCGATAAGTCCGGGCGGTCTTTGTTTTTGAAGAACCCCGGGCTTGATGAGTAATTGTCGAGGGGGATTTTTTTATGGAAAAAAAAGAATGGGAAGGTTTCATAGAGGGAGTCTGGACAGAGGAAGTGGATGTCAGGGACTTCATACAAAAAAACTATATCCCTTATGAGGGAAATGAAAGCTTTCTCGCGGAAGCGACGGAAAAGACAAAAAATCTTTGGGGCAAATGCGAGGATTTGCTTGTATTGGAGCAAAAGAAGGGCGTTTTGGATATCGATACAGAGCATTTTTCAGGAATCGACAATTTCAAACCCGGCTACATAGACAGGGAGAACGAGACTATTGTAGGCCTTCAGACCGACGCGCCGCTAAAGCGAATGGTCAATTTTTACGGAGGCTTGCGGATGGCGGACGAGGCGCTTGCGGACTATGGATATGCTTTCGATGAAGAAACGCTTTCGGTTTTAAAGAGTGTCAGAAAAACTCATAACGACGGGGTTTTCGACGTCTACACGCCTGAAATGAGAAAAGCGAGAAGTGCCGGGCTTCTGACGGGCCTTCCCGATGCCTACGGAAGGGGAAGGATAATCGGCGATTACAGGAGGATTCCGCTTTATGGAATCGATTTTCTTGTTGAAAGAAAAAAGTGCGACATTGGTGAAATGAAAAATGCCATGACAGAGGATTCCATAAGGCTCAGGGAAGAGGTGTCCGATCAGTTGCGGGCCCTGAAAGCCATGAAGGCGATGGCCGATTCTTATGGCTTCGACATATCCAAGCCTGCAACAAATGCGGCTGAAGCAGTTCAGTACCTGTATTTTGGCTATTTGGCAGGTATAAAGGAAAACAACGGAGCGGCGATGTCTTTGGGACGAACCGGCACATTCCTGGACATATATATAGAGAGAGACAAGGAAAGAAAGCTTATTTCAGAGAGTCAGGCGCAGGAGCTTATTGACCAATTTGTAATAAAATTGCGTTTGGCCAGGCACCTTAGGACTCCGGAATACAACGAATTGTTTGCCGGCGACCCAAACTGGATCACGGAGTCGATTGGAGGAATGGGAATAGACGGAAGGACTCTTGTCACAAAGACGTCCTACAGGTTCCTTCATACTCTTGACAATCTCGGCCCGGCTCCCGAACCCAATATGACCGTACTTTGGTCCGAGAGGCTTCCGGAGGCTTTCAAGACATATTGCACGGAAATGTCAATAAAGAGCGCTGCGCTTCAATATGAGAGCGACGAGCTGATGAGACCGGTCTACGGAGACGACTACGGAATAGCTTGTTGCGTTTCGGCAATGTCCATAGGGAAGCAGATGCAGTTTTTCGGGGCCAGATGCAATCTTGCCAAATCGCTTCTATACGCAATCAACGGAGGCGTTGATGAGAAGAAGAGAGTGCAAATAATCCAAGGCATAGAACCCATAGAAGAGGAATTGCTTGATTTTGAAACGGTTAAGGAAAATTACTTCAAGGTGCTTGAAAAGATTGCCGAGCTATATGTCAATACAATGAACATAATACACTACATGCATGACAAATACGCATATGAAGCCGGACAGATGGCGCTCCACGATACAAGGGTCGAAAGGCTTATGGCATTCGGGGTGGCAGGCCTTTCGGTTGCAGCCGATTCGCTCAGCGCCATCAAATACGCCTCAGTCAGACCAATCAGGGAGGACGGAATAGCTGTCGATTTTGAAATAGATGGAGATTATCCGGCATACGGAAATGACGACGACAGCGTTGACGATATTGCAGTGGAAATACTGAAGAAGTTTTCGGATGAATTGAAAAAGCATAAGACTTACAGGAATGCAAAGCATACGCTTTCTGTTCTGACAATAACATCGAATGTAGTATACGGAGAAAAAACGGGATCCACACCGGATGGAAGGAAGATGGGAGAGGCTTTCGCTCCCGGGGCCAATCCGATGCACGGAAGGGACAAAAGCGGGAGTCTCGCTTCCCTGAATTCGGTGGCCAAGATTCCATACAGAAATGTTTGTGAAGACGGCATATCCAACACCTTTTCAATAGTTCCTGCGGCACTCGGCAAAGATTCAAAAGACAGAAAGCGCAACCTGGCATGGATCCTTGACGGGTATTTCAGCCAGGGGGCTCACCATTTGAATGTGAATGTAATGAACAGGGAGATATTGCTGGAAGCGATGGACCATCCCGAAAAATATCCGTCCCTGACGATAAGGGTTTCCGGATATGCTGTGCATTTCAACAGGTTGACCAGAAAGCAGCAAATGGAAGTAATTCAAAGAACATTCCACGAAAGTCTTTAAAGAAAGGAGTTTGCCATGAAGGGGAAAATCCATTCAATAGAAACATTGGGGCTAAATGACGGACCGGGAATAAGATTCGTGTCATTTTTTCAGGGATGCAGACTGAGATGCGCTTATTGCCACAATCCCGACACATGGAAGCTTGGCGGCGGCATGGAAATGGAATCGGAAGAGATTTTGCAAAAAGCTCTGAGATTCAAGCACTACTTCGACCGTTCGGGAGGAGGAGTCACTTGTTCAGGAGGCGAGCCTCTCATGCAGCCCGACTTTTTGATTGACTTCCTAAAGAAATGCAAGAGAGCAGGAATTCATACAGCTCTCGACACAGCAGGTTTCGGCATTGGACGGTATGAGGAAATACTCAAGTATACGGATCTCGTCATACTGGACATAAAACATGTTGACCGCGCAGGCTACAGACAGCTTGCAGGGGGAGACATAGGCGAATTCTATAAGTTTGCCCATGCTGTTAACGAATCCGGCAAGAAGGTTTGGATCAGGCATGTCGTTGTGCCGGGAATGACCGACGGAAACGAACACATGAAAAAGCTTGGGGGAATGATCCGGAAATTCGACAGAGTCGAAAAGATTGAACTGCTCCCATACCACAATTTGGGCGTTTCAAAATACCAATCGATGGGAATTGCTTACCGCCTGCAAGGCCTTCTTCCCATGAATGCTGAAAAAGTTGAATATTATCAAAAAAAGCTTAGGGAAACAGCCGGTTTATAGACGGCTGTTTTTTTGCTGCCGGTGGGAAATTTGAGTTCAAAAGGGTATCAATCAATTAAAGGAGATGATTATAATGCCGCTTGTCGAGCAGATTGATTATGATATTCTTTTAAAAGAAGAAGCAATGGAAATCCGGCGATATGAAGGTTTCAATGTTGCTGAAATAAAAAAAGAGGGGAAAAATGTTATGGACAGCGGGTTCAACGATATATTCCGCTATATAAGCGGTGGAAACGAGTCGTCTGAAAAAATATCCATGACTTCCCCCGTCTTGAGTGAAATGGAAGACAATTTTGTAAAGACATCTTTTGTCATGCCCAAAGAGCATAATTTTGAGGAATTGCCTCAACCAATCGACAAGGCTGTGCAAATAAGGCGTGTGCCCAAAGGAACTTACGGGGCAATACGTTTCACCGGCTCATGGAAACAGGAAAAATTCTTGAATATGGGTGGGCATCTCAGACTTTGGCTGGAATCAAAAGGCTATGAAATTGTTTCAAATGCCATAGTTGCAAGATACAATCCGCCATTCACCCCTCCTTTTCTAAGGAGAAACGAGATACTCTACGAAGTGCGAAAAATAGAAAAGTAAATATTCGTATTGCACAAACAAAACAGACAAGCGCCTTTGCAGGCGCTTGTCTGTTTTGTTTGTAGAACCATTCCCAATAACCCTCTTCGAAGGTCTGGACAGCATTATTTATATGCGTCCATTAACACGATACCCACAAAATTATGGAATACTCATTTTTGTGAATGCATTCAAAAAAAATGCAAGCCAACAAAATAAGTTCAATTAATCCTTGCATAAATATGCAATACAATATATAATAATACGAAATAGAATTTTGAATACGGAGGTATTTTTATGCTTGCTCTTAAAATTGAACCGGAATATAAAGTTACAACCGATAAAAAAGAAATGAACATAGAGCATATTTGCGGGCTTCTATGGTCGACACACTGGGCCTGCGACAGGCCAAAGGAAACAATAGAAAAATCAATAAAGAATTCCATGTGCTTTGGAATTCTGAGCGATGGCTGGCAAATTGGATTTGCCAGGGTTATAACAGATTATGCGACTTTTGCATATATTAGCGATGTGGTGATTGACGAAAATTTCCAGGGAAAGGGTTTTGGAAGCTGGATTATAGAGAGCATTCTGGATCATCCCGATTTGGCCGACATACCGCAGTGGCGCCTCAAAACCACGAATGCCAAGCCTTTTTACAAGAAGCTTGGATTCAGCGACCTCAGTTACGCCCACAAATACGTGGAAATTCTGAAATGACATTAATTGAAATGCCTCGCTTCGATGTTGTAGAATGAAGACAAAGAAGGGAGGCTTTTATTTTCGATTATGATTGAAAATTCCATTGTTTATAGTGCGGAGTGTTTCAATAAAGGGGTGTTTGTAATGACTCAAAAGAGAATTGCAATAAAGGACGACAGGAAAAAAGCAATTATAAGCCAAATCAAGAAATTTTTTATGCAAGAGCGAGGTGAGGATTTGGGCGACTTGGGAGCGCAGCTGATTTTGGATTTTTTTATTGAAAAGATTGCTCCTGACATTTACAACTAGGGGCTTGAAGACGCCAATTTGTACATAAGCGAGAAACTTGAGGACATGTATGGTTTGCAATTATAGCAAAACAAGCTCGGAGCTATAAGGCTCCGAGCTTGTTTTTTCGCCAATGGTGCCCCCAGCATTCCGTCACTATTTTGCGCGCGGCGAAAACAGAGGTCAATGAAGGATCCAGCGAAGGGGCGACTTCAACCACATCGAATCCTATTATGGGAAGGTCGAATAGGCCAATAAGAAGATCCAGAAGCTCGCGTGAAGTCATTCCGCCGAATTGGGGAGTTCCGGTTCCCGCAGCGAATGCAGGGTCAAGGCAGTCGATATCCACAGTCAGGTAGATTTTGTTGAAATGCCGCATGCCTTGCTTCACCTTATCCACAACTGCGGAAACGCCGAGCTTGTTGAAATCGTGCGCGCTTATTATTGAAAAGTCCTTTCCTTTTATAAAATGAAATTCGTCCATTTCTATCGAGCGGACACCGATAAAGAAGAAGTTTTCGGGACCGGTTATGTTTTCAAGTTCAAGGGCCCGTCTTTCGGTGCATCCGTGTGAAAGCTTGTCGCCGCCAAGCTCGTCGCATATATCGAAATGGGCATCGAGATGTATTATTCCGAAAGGCTCGTCGAGAGCCTTGTCTATACCTCTCAAAACCGGGATAGTAACTGAATGGTCCCCTCCTATCATGGTGAAGAATGTTCCTGCCTTCACGAGTTTTTCGGTCGCAAGCTCTACTTTTTCGAAAATTTCTTCTCTTGTGCCGGTATCGAAATTTCCCATATCCTTTACTTTCAGATTTTCAAAGTTTTCAAGATGCTCGGTTGTGGGTGTTATTGTGCGTGTTATGCCGCGGAGCTTATCGGGACCGCCTGCAGCCCCAGCCCGGAAACTCACGCTGCCGTCGAAAGGTATGCCGAATACGGCAACATCCGCTTCTGCTATGTCGAGGTCAGGTTTATTTAGCCCGGCCCAGAGGCTTTTGTCATTGTGCATATAAATCACTCCCATCATTTTTCTTCCATTATATCAGCAGATTATGTTGTTTTATAAAGAATCCCTAAATTGAAAGCGTTTTGTGGTAGAATATGCACAGAGGATTTTTGAAAGGAAGGGTACATGAATATTGCATTAAGCGAGAAAAAAGTTTTAGAACCGTATAAAAAAAGATTTGAAAAGTTGGCGTCAATATCAGCCGGACACTTCATGAATGATTTTTATGTCGGACTAATTCCCCCGATTTCATTTATTTTTGCCCAGAATTTGGGTCTTAGCATGACTCAGCAGGGAATGCTGGCTTTTGTAATAACAAGTTTCGGGTCTTTTGCGCAGCCATTTGTCGGCAGTTTTGTTGACAGGCACGGCAAATCATACTTGCTCATATGGTCGGTAATATGGATTTCCTTTTGGATGAGTTTCGCAGGATTGGTAAGCAACTACTATATACTGCTTGGGGTTGTTGCTCTTGGAGCGCTTGCATCGGCTCTTTTCCATCCATTGGGGACATCGACAGTTGTAAAGCTTGGGAGGGAATCGAAAGGGAAGATACTTTCCGTATTCATGACCGTTGGAGGACTTTCGGCAGCTGTGGCGCCTGCTGTGGCGCTGCCTCTTGTGCACGGTTTCGGGCTTAAAAGCCTGGCGCTGTTGGTTATACCCGGGATGATTGTCGCAGGACTGATGTATTGGTCGGGGGTTGGGGAAGTTGAATTGAAACCCGAATTATCCAAGAAAACTCAAAAGGTCAAAGTAACAATATTGTCCGGCATCAAGAATTTGTTTGTGCTTTGCCTCGTGTCCGTGAATAAAAATTTTATAAGAAGGGGTCTCACGGCATTTGGGATACAGATTTTGATAATGAAGGGACTGGATTTGAAGATGGCGGGACTGCTTCTTTCCCTAAACCTTTTCATGGTTCCTGTGGGAACAATGCTTGGAGGGGTCATGAACGACCTCTATGGAAGCAGGGCAAGCCTGATGACATTCAACGCCCTTGCGTTCATAATGATGTTGGGGATTGTATTTGGGGAAGGTCTTTTGGCTGCCGCATCCTTTGTGTTCGTTGGAACAATGCTGAGCGCAAGCAATACACCGATTGTAATCATTTCACATGACATAATGCCGGACAATACAAGCACGAGTTATGGCTGGGTCATGGGTTTTGCTGGAGGCATAGGCGCAATGGGACTTCTTTTGATTGGAAGAATTTCGGATTTCTATGGATTGGCTGCAGCCACGCAGATATTGCTGTTGCCTGCATTTCTTCTTGTAGCGTTCAGCTTGAAGCTGCTTAAAGACGCTTAAAAAAAATAATTTGAATACAGAGCCGGCCATTTAAAAAGTGGTCGGCTTTTGATTGTGACAATAAGTATGCTTGAAATATACGCCAAGGGGGTATAAAATAAAATAATGAAAGGAGTTGTTAAAAATGCCTGTCTACGAATACAGATGCAAAGCTTGCGGTCAGACTTTCGACAAGCTCTCATCCATTTCCGACAAGGACGGCAATAAAACCTGTCCATATTGCGGCAAAACTGATTCAGTAAAACTTGTTTCGGGATTCATGTCAAAGAACACATCAAAGGGAGCATGCAACGCTTCATCGGGAGGCTGAGGAATCTTTTGATTCCCGTTGGGAAAAAGTTTAAGAAAGGATTTGAATGCATGAAGTCTGACAAAAATAAATTGAAAATGACAATACCGGATTTCGAACCCAGACACATATTCGAGTGCGGACAATGCTTCAGGTGGAACAGGGAGGCCGACGGAAGCTACACAGGTGTGGCTCACGGGAAAGTGCTGAATGTACTAAAGGACGGTGATGAAATCGTTTTTGACAATATTGAAGAAGGGGATTTTGAAAATATCTGGTCGAATTACTTCGATTTGAACAGAAAATACTCGGAGATTGAAAAAAAACTTTCCGAGCTTGATGAAACAATGGAAAACGCCGTATCATTCGGCCATGGAATGAGGATACTTAACCAAGACCCCTGGGAAACTCTGATTTCATTTATAATATCTGCAAACAATGGAATGGCTAGGATAAAGGGAATAGTAGAAAAGCTCAGCGAAAACTACGGAGCCGAGCTCGGAGAGTATGGAGGAAAGAGGCGGTACTCCTTTCCTGAGGCAGGGAGACTTGCGTCTCTAAGCGCTTCCGACATAAGGGCATGCGGAGCCGGATACCGGGACGAGTACATTCTGAGGGCGGCAAGGGCCGTTTCGAAAAAATCCGAATGGCTTGATTTGGTATGCCAAATGGATACGACTGACGCGAAGAAAGAGCTTGTCTGTTTGAGCGGGATAGGACCCAAGGTTTCAGATTGCATACTCCTTTTTTCGATGAAAAAAATGGATACCTTTCCTATAGACGTATGGGTGAGAAGGACCATGGAATATTTTTATCTCCACAAAAAAAGCAGCCCCGAAGAAATAAGCGCTTTTGCAGAAGATTATTTCGGAGAACTAAAGGGTTTTGCTCAGCAGTACCTTTTCCACTACGCTAGACAAAACAACATAGGGAAGTGATTATCTCGGCAAGAATGTATTTGCTGAGATTTTTCATAATGAACCTTTTTATGCAGTAGAGTTGACAAATTTGAATATTGACAATCGCAGGGGGTAAATAACAATAAATGTTAAAGTGAGGTGTGGAAATGAAAAAAAAATTCAGGATAGAGGGAATGACATGCTCGGCTTGCTCGGCGGCAGTTGAAAGGGCGACAGGCAAGCTTGAAGGCGTCGCTAAGTCGGAAGTGAATCTCGCGACGGAAAAGTTGACTGTAGAATACGATGAAAATCTTATGGGGAATGAAGAGATATACGAAGCGGTGGAAAAAGCAGGCTACAGTGCTTTCGAGGACAAAGAGACAAGGAAAGCCGTTATTCCGGTTGAAGGAATGACATGAGCATCCTGCGTAGCTGCAGTTGACCGGGCGGTCAACAAGCTTTCGGGTATAGACTCCGCAGATGTAAGTCTTGCACTAGAGAAGTTGACGGTATCCTATGACGCCAACAAAGTCAGGCTTTCTGAAATAAAGGCGGCAATCAGGAAGGCCGGCTATATTCCGCTTGAGGTGGAAACGGAATCTATGAATCATGACGCCGATGCGGACAGAAAGGCCAAAGAAATCAAAATGATGAAATCAAAACTTTGGCTTGCCGCTATTTTTTCTGCGCCGCTCCTTTACATCGCAATGGGCCATATGGTCGGTTTGCCCCTTCCAATGGTGCTTGATCCCATGGTCAATCCTATGAATTTTGCACTTGTGCAACTCTTGCTGGTAATTCCGGTTATGGCTGCGGGGTACAAATTTTATATTGTCGGATTCAAAACATTGTTTAAGGGAAGCCCAAACATGGATTCACTTATAGCGGTTGGAACAAGCGCAGCGTTTTTGTACGGAATATATGCGCTTGCGCGTATATCGATGGGAGATCCATCATACGCATCGAAGCTGTATTTTGAAACAGCCGCGACAATAATAACACTGATTCTTTTCGGGAAATTTTTGGAAACGCGTTCAAAGGGCAAGGCGTCGGAAGCGATAAAAAGACTGGCTGGTCTTCAACCCAAGCAGGCAACCGTTCTTGATGGTGATACGGAGATAGAAATACCGATAAGCGAAGTTGAATGCGGTGACCTTATAGTGGTGAAACCGGGTGAAAGAATACCAGTTGATGGAAAGGTAGTAAAGGGGCATTCATCAGTAGACGAATCCATGCTGACAGGTGAAAGCATCCCGGTTGAAAAAAATATTGGAGACGATGTGGTCGGCGCAAGCATAAACAAGAACGGCAGCTTGGTATTTTCTGCAGAGAAAGTCGGCAAGGACACTGTCCTGTCCCAAATAATAAAGCTTGTTGAGGAAGCTCAGGGCAGCAAAGCGCCTATAGCGAGACTTGCCGATGTTATCTCTGGATATTTCGTGCCATTTGTCATGGCTGTCGCCCTTTTGGCGGGGTTGGCATGGTATGTTGCCGGAGAAGGGGCAGTGTTCTCTTTGACCATCTTCATTTCCGTACTGGTCATAGCCTGCCCCTGCGCTCTCGGACTGGCTACACCGACAGCTATAATGGTCGGGACGGGAAAGGGGGCGGAATATGGTGTTTTGATAAAAAGCGGCGGAGCGCTCGAAACCGCCCACAAGGTTAATGCCATAGTATTTGATAAAACCGGAACAATAACAAAAGGCGAGCCGGAAGTGACCGACATAGCTATTTTCAATGGAATGGACGAAGATGATATCCTAAGGATTTCAGCATCTGCGGAAAAAGTGTCCGAGCACCCTCTCGGAGAAGCAATAGTGAAAAAAGCTGAAGAACGGGGCTTGGAGCTAAGAAGACCCGAGGCTTTCCAATCCTTCACTGGAAAAGGCGTAGAGGCGGAAACGGAAGGCAAGACAGTTTTGATAGGGAACAGGAAACTCTTCGATGAAAGGGACCTAAGTCCAAGTGGTGAAGTGGAAAAGATTCTTGAAGAGTTTTCGCTGGAAGGGAAGACTCCTGTAATATGCGCCATTGACGGTTCGGTCAATGCCGTATTCGGAATAGCGGATGTAATAAAGGAAGACAGCGCCAAAGCTGTAGCGAGGCTTCTTGATTTGGGCATAGAAGTGTATATGATCACAGGCGACAACAGGCAAACTGCCGTGGCAATAGCGGAAAAGGTCGGAATAAAATCTGTACTAGCCGAAGTCTTGCCAGGGGAAAAGGCCGCGGAGGTCAAAAAGCTCCAGGGAGAAGGAAAGACAGTCGCAATGGTTGGAGACGGAATCAATGACGCGCCTGCGCTGGCCCAGGCCGACATAGGGATAGCGGTTGGAAGCGGAACCGATGTTGCAATGGAGTCGGCTGACATAGTGCTTATGCACAGTGGAATTGGAGATGTTGCAACAGCCGTTAAACTCAGCAAGAGCACAATCAGGAACATAAAGCAGAATCTTTTTTGGGCCTTTGCCTACAATACGGCTGGAATACCGATAGCCGCGGGACTTCTCCATCTGTTCGGGGGACCGCTTCTCAGTCCGATGATAGCTGCTGCCGCTATGTCCATGAGCAGTGTTTCGGTTGTGGGCAATGCTTTGCGCCTTCGAAAGTTTACCCCATAATCAGACTAGCGAGAATTCCTGATTTCTTCGTTGTAATCTACAACTCGCTCAATCACGTATTATAAATACGCTCAACTCGCAGAGTTGTATCAACGCCTTGGACTAAGGCATTCTCGCCAGTCTATGGATTAAGAATACGCTCCACTCATGGGTTTTATTGTCGCCTTGAATCCGCAACATTCTCATCGCTCTGATGGGATGTTTGGAAAGAGAGATTTTTTTAGCCTTGACTGCAAAAATCCCAAAAGAAATTTGTAGATTTTGAAAAAAGACAAAGCGTTATGATACCCACAGGGCACGCGAAAGCGGCAGAAGGGCGTAGTGATCAAGCAGGTCTTGAGCCGATAATTCATATAAAGAAGAATGAAGTGTATAGAAGTTTGGGATGAGTCGCATTCTGAGTGGGGTTATAAACGGTATTTGTTTCGGGCAAAAGAATTAAATATGTATTTGCTTTTGCAGTTGTTCTTGTTTTTTTTCTGACAACTGATAACTGAAAACTGAAATCTATTGATAGGAGGAAAAAATGAACAAGATAATAATGATTAAAGGAATGTCATGCCAGCATTGCCAAAAGAGAGTGGAGCATGCTTTAAATGAAATCGAAGGCGTTGAAAATGTCATAGTGGATATTGAAGAAGGAAGCGCAAGGCTTAGAATATCGAGGGAAGTTGGGGATTCGGAATTTCGTTTTGCCATTGAAGATGCAGGGTATGAAGTGATTTCAATGGAATAGACAAGCATATATCAACCAGGATGTACGGACTTTCGCAGCATTGGAATGCATGTTAAAATATACCCAACTAGGTTATATTTTTAGGATTTTAGATATATAGAATATGGAGGGATAAGATGTCGAAAAAAGCAGTTATAAATTCAAAGAAATGTGATCAGTCACCTTTTTGTCCGGTGAAAAGGGTTTGCCCGGTGAATGCTGTCGCTCAAAAGAAGACAGGGTTTTTTAAAGCTGAAGTACCGACTGTGGACCATGAAATATGCACGGGTTGTGGAATTTGCCTGAAGGTGTGTCCAATGGGAGCGGTGAAAATAAGTTAGAGTGATTTTATATGCCCAATCGAAGAGAAAATGCTGTATAATTTAAGTATTAAGGCATGAAAGGGGTTTTCTCGTGAAACATGTAGATGAAAGGGACATCATGTTTGCAAGATTGGGATATGAAAAGGGCTCGAAGATTTACGAGGAATATTACAGAAAGCATCCTGAAAAAAAAGGTATTGACGACATGCTCAGGTCCAGACCGGGTTACGGGGAACCGGGAACCGTGGAGTTCGACGAGATGAAAAGCCCAATCGGCAATGCGGGCTTCGAATTTTTGTCCGACATAAAGCATTTGGCTGAAAAAAAACCCGATGCGGCGCCCATGAAAGTGGACAAGGAAAAGATGACCGAAGAGATTAAAAAAGCGATTTTTTATTTCGGCGCGGACATGGTTGGGATTACCGAGGTCAAGCCGGAACATCTTTATACCTACCGGGGCCGTCCCCAGGACGCATGGGGGCAAGTTGTCGACGAAAATGCAACACATGCCATTGTCTTTGCCGTTGAAATGGACGAGGATATGATAAATACAGCACCGAGAGTCGAATCAGGCATAGAAGGTGTAAAGAGTTATGTAAACGTTGCAATGATAGGTTTGTGGATTTCTTATTATATTAGAAGTTTTGGTTATGAGGCAAGGACCCATATGGACGGAAACTATCTTGCAATGGTGCAAAAGATGGCGGTTGATGCGGGTTTGGGTCAAATAGGAAAGTCCGGACTCGTGCTGACCAGAAAATTCGGCCCAAGAATCAGGCTGGGCGCAGTAACGACAAATTTGCAATTGCTTACTGACGAAAAAGACGATATGGACGTTGAGAAATTTTGTATGAAATGCATGCGTTGCGTGGAAAAATGCCCTTCGAAAGCCATACCGGAAGGCGGCAGGGTATTGGTGGACGGAAAGATGGAATGGCCTGCCATAATCCCGGAGAGGTGCTACATGGTTTGGAGCAGAATGGGTACCGATTGCAGCATCTGTATGGCGGAGTGTCCTTTCAATGAAGCTTTGTTGAAAAAAACGGCGTTCAATCTTTCGGGAAAAAGAGGAGAAGGCGGCAAAGAATTTTGAAACGAAAAATAATGTAAAAATATAATTGTCAACAAAAACATAAAAATGGTTGACAATAGGCCCTCTTTTAATTTATTATGGTTTTATCAAATGAAAAGAGGGTTTGTTTATGAAATGGAGCACAAAGGATATGATTCTTGTTTCGTTGTTTGCCGCTCTTACGGCTGTTGGAACTTTCATCAGAATACCAATGCAGCCTGTGGCATTTACACTGCAGACTTTTTTTGTAATGTATTCGGGTTTGCTTCTAGGCGGCAGAAGAGCTCTTGCTTCGCAGATTGTATACATAATGCTGGGCCTCATGGGGGCTCCTGTATTTGCCAATGGAGCGAGCGGCCCTGGATACATTTTGAGTCCTTCGTTCGGATATTTGCTTGGATTCATGCTTGCGGCATATGTTATAGGAAGGCTTGGAGAAAAAGTCAAAGTTCTTACAAGTGTCAAGGCTTGCGGAATCCTTTTTATTGGAACGTGTTTGATTTATTTGGCGGGCTTGCCTTATCTCTACTTGATTGTGAAATTTGTGCTCGGCAAGGACATAGGAATTGCGGGAGTTTTGGCGGCGGGCCTGACTCCGTTCATAATTCCGGACATTATAAAGCTTGCGGTTGTAGCGGCAACTTCTTCGCACATTATGCGGCTGATGAAAAAGACGGGCATTTTGAATTGCTAACAGAAAAATTACCCTTCGGGTCTATACTTTTTTGTGAAAAACAAGATTTGTAACAATATTGTTTTGGAATTCCTCATATCTTACTCCCGCAAGAGTGAACCCCTGTTTTCTTCGGAAACCCAGAGAAGCCATGTTTGGAATCGGACTTATGACTGTTTCAGAAAAAATGTCGTGTATGTTGCTTGCAAGCATGTCGCTCATCATGCTGTCGTATAGAAGGCTCGCAATCCCCTTTCCGGCATAGTTTGTGTCGACTGCCAATTTTTCCGAATATATGAAAGTTTTTATACCAGTCCAATAGAAATCAGGCCTCCACCGGACCATTTGCTTCCAGTTGGGGCAGCTTGACTCCCATTCGTCTACAGTGTTGGCCATCAGAAATGCTACCGGCTTTCTTTTTTCGACAGCTACATAAAAATACTTTCCTGAGACTATTTTTTCCTTGAAGTTTTTTTTATATTTCTCGGGCGAAACGGAATAATCGTCAATAAGAAAGCCGGTGTTCATGTTTTTTCTTGATGATCCGACTTCCTTGGCGATTTGAAAAATTCCTTCAAGATCCTTGGGTTTGGCTTTTCGAATTAATATTTTACTGGCATCAGGTTGCGTAAGTTCCATGACAATCCCTCCTTTATGCCTCCTCTTCGTAACGGTCACCCAAAAGCATTCCAAGATTGATTATGTTCCTTTCCAATTCTATTAGCTTGTTCTTTATCAGATGAAATTCGTCTTCCTTTACTTTTTTAGACAACACATCGCCGGTTTTTTCAAGTGTCGATTCATAGATTTCCTGCAGATGTTTCAAATCGGACATAAGCTCTTTTATATCCTCATTGTCGGCCAGAAGTACTTCCTCTACGGTTTCCACAGGCTCATCTGTTTCCATACGACAGTTGAAAACTTCGTTTAACTTTGGAATTATGGGTTTTACATCAAAGGTTGACTCAATTACATCCTTGAAACCTTCTCTTGAATCGTCTTCTCCATGTACAATGAATATTTTCTCGGGGAAATTTTTGAAGCCCTTAAGCCAATTGAGAAGTCCGTTTTGGTCTGCATGGCCCGAAAAACCTTCGATTGAATGAACTTCAGCATTGACCTGTATCTGTTCTCCGAAAATACGCACGGTTTTTTCGCCATCTCTAATTCTTCTTCCAAGAGTTCCCTCGGCTTGGTATCCTACGAAAATGACGCTGGATTCCGGCCGCCAAAGGTTGTGTTTGAGATGATGCTTGATTCGTCCCGCATTTGCCATTCCGCTCGCGGAAATTACAATTTTTGGAGCTTCGCTTTTATTTAGCGCTATAGACTCCTCGACTGTTTTTGTGAAATGCAGATTTTTGAAGTCGAGTGGATTGTCGCCGCTCATTATGAATTCGCGAGTCTCTTCGTCGAATACTTCTGCATTCTTGCGGAAAATTTCAGTTGCTCTTGTTGCCAAAGGACTGTCGATGTATACGGGTATCTTGTTGAAACGCTTGCCTTCTTCCCTGTTGTCGTAGTATTTGTTCAGTTCGTAGATGATCTCCTGAGTCCTGCCGACTGCGAATGAAGGAATTACAACTGTTCCGCCACGGTCAGTTGTTTCCAATATTATTTTTATCAGCTTGTCTATCCTTTGTTCGGGATTTTCGTGGAATCTGTTTCCGTATGTGGATTCAATAAGAAGGTAATCCGCCTCGTCGATGAATTCGGGGTCCCTAAGAAGGGGCTTGTTCATCATTCCAATATCTCCCGAGAACACCAATTTCTTTTCATGGCTGTTTTCTTTTACCCATATTTCGACTATTGACGAACCCAGTATGTGTCCTGCGTCCTTGAACCTGACCGTTACTTCGTCGTTTATCAGGATGGTCTGGTTGTAAAGTACGGGATAGAGGTATCTTACTGCAACTTCTGCGTCCGCAACCGTATAGAGAGGTTTGACTTCAGGCAGTCCTGCCCGAGCCCTTTTTCGGTTTTCCCATTCAGTTTCTTTCTCGTGTATATATCCGCTGTCCTTCAAGAGTATGTCAGAGAGGTCCGAGGTTCCACGCGTGCAATAAATGCGGCCCTTGAAACCTTCCTTGACGAGCTTGGGAATTCTGCCGCTGTGGTCTATATGAGCATGGCTCAGAATCATGAAATCTATTTCTGCGGGGTTGTATGCGAAATCGGTAAAGTTCATGGCTTCGGTTTTTTTGCCGCCCTGAAATTGACCGCAGTCCAATATGAATTTGTAATTTTCTGTTGTTATAAGATAGTTTGATCCGGTGACTGTTCCTGAGGCTCCTAGAAAGCTGATATTCAAATTAATCACTCCATTCATTTTATATTGTTTGATATATTCATTATGTTTCAAAAAACGGTTGTTGGCAAGCTTGTTTGGAAAGATTTGCATTTTTGGTTTACAGCCGCCCGTTTATGAGTATAAATCAAATAATAAAACAAGGGGGGCCTAATATGCATAGATTATTTGAAAAAAGAAGGTCGGTAAGAGAATACAAAGCGAGAGTGGTTGATCAGAGTCTTATAGATGGCTTGATGGAGACAATCAAAATGAAACCTGGCCTGGTTGAGGATATAGAGATGGAATTTGTCTTCTTGAAGGAAGGCGCAAAAATCCACAACATGCTAGATGGACAAGTGGGATATTATGGAAAATTGATTGAAGCTCCACATTATATTGCCGTATTGTCGGCAAATAAAAAAGGCTCATTGATGAATGCCGGATACATGGTGGAGCGATTCAATTTGCTTGCAACAGATATCGGGCTTGGAACATGCACAATCGAAGTGCCTGAGGACACAGCTGCAATAAAAGAAACTCTGGGAATAGGCAGCGAAATGGACTTGATGGTGCTTTTGACGCTGGGTTATCCGAAAAAGGAAAGAAAAGTATCGAACATCTACGACACAATGCTCAAGGGTAGTCTGTCACCGCTGACAGAGCTTGGATATCCTGAAATTGAGCCTGAATACTCGAAAGAACCTGTAAGCTCCAGACTTGCTGTGAATGAAATTGTATTCACAGGGCAATGGGGCGCAAAAGTGGAAATGGAGGAATTGCAAAAGCTCGGGGTTGATGAAGTCTTCTATTACATGCGTTTGGCGCCTTCCTGGGGAAACAGACAGCCTTGGAGATTCATACTCGACGGGACCCGGATTGCTCTTCTTATGCAAAGCGGAACTGAAGGCATAAGTGAAAAAATTGAGAAGATTGAGGCTGGGATAGCCATGCTGTATCTGGAATTGGCAATGGCAGAAAAAGGAATGTCGGGAAGCTGGACTTTCAATGGGGAAAACAATGATTATAAATTGCCGGACGAATATTATGTCGTCGGCTATTTTGAGAGTTAGGTTTTTATGACAAGCAAAAAATTATTGAAATCTGCAGGGCTTCTGCTGAGCATTCTTTTTCTGGCGGCAATATTGACGGGTTGCGGGTCCGGTGAGGCGGAAGATTTGAGTGATGAACGATTCCCCATCGAAGAAAACGATTGCGACAGCGGCCAATCCGGAGCAGACACAGTAGAAGAAAAAACTGTTGAAGAAATAGAAGAGAGCATGGACATTACTGAAAGAGCAATACAAAAGTCAATCACAGAGCAGCAGGTAATGGTTTCGCAGGAGGAATTCGAGCGGGCAATGGATTATGAAGAGGCTCTTGAAACCGAGCCTGCAATTGTTGCGCAAGAAGAAAAACCCGAAGAAATAGTTGAAGTGGAAGTTTTTGAAGCGGAAATACCAGATGACTTGACTATAGACCTAAAGTACGATGAATATCCTTCGGGTTACAATTATGTGCTGATAATGACAAACACTCTGAACGTCAGGTCGGAGCCGCTTATTGAAGACAATATCATAAACAAGGTTTACTATTTTGAAAAAGTCAATCTTGATGCGATTGTAAAAGGCCAGTATGTGGAGAAATACGATACCGATTTGTGGTATAGGATTTTATTGAAAGATGGAGACGATATAAGGGAAGGCTTCGTTTTTTCAGCATTGGCGGAAGCCAGGACCTATCAGTTCGACAAAATGTATGAAAAAGTAAAATTGCTCAAAGAGGAATTAGACGCGAACACAAGTGCCTATATATCCAATTACAAGAACATCAATGGAAGGGCGCCTCTATACAATGGAAATGTGGAGGATGAATTCGGAACAACAAGGTCCCAGTCAGCACCCGCCTATTATGACCTGGATGGTAAAAGCGAGTTCAGGTACCTTGAAGACGGAACGCTGCTTACGGTATTTGGCGAAAATGATTCAAAAACCCACTATAATGTCAGGACAATTGAAGAAAAACTTGAATTTTGGGTTCCCAAGAAATATGTTTCTTTCAGGAACTCAATAGAAGAATTGACACAGGTTGTGGTGGTCGACCGCAAGAACCAAAACGAAGGAGTTTTTGAATTTGTTGATGGAAAGTGGAGTTTGATTTCCTATATATTTGCAACAACCGGTGAGGAAGCCAAGTACAAAATGCCCACATCGCTTGGATATTGGATGGCTATAGTTACACGACCTCAATTCATATATCTCGACGACATAACAAAAGAAGTTGCGGGGTATGCCCCCTACACAATAAGATTCAATGCAGGGGCCTACATCCATGGTGTGCCGGTCAATTATTCGATTGTTAACGGGGCTATAGTAGATCCGGGCATGAAGGAATATCTTTTTACAATAGGAACTGTCCCCCGTTCACACAAGTGTGTGAGGAACTATACAAGCCATGCCAAATTCCTGTATGACTGGATAGAAATAGGCAAGGGGGCAGTCATAGTAATTGAATAGGAAACCGATGTCTTGTAAAAGCGTGCATATGTAAAGTATGCGCGCTTTTTAAAATATTACAGCATTGTTATAAATTTTTGATGAAAAGGGGAGTGTTTCCCATTATAATGGGAAGTAGAACATATAAACAGAAAGAGGTGCGGGATGAAGCGAAAAAAAGAAATCATGGCGGCATTGTTCCTATTGGCGGTTTTATTGGTTTTTACAGGCTGCTCGGATAAAGGAAGTTTGGATTCTGATGCTGAAAATGCTGAAAAAGAGCCGGGAGACGAAGTGATTTCCTCGGGGTTTGAGGAAGTTGAGGAAGTAGTCATGGAACAGGATGACCAAGAAAACCCGGACGGTGAAAAACCGGACCAAGCTGAAAACGAAGATGAAAAACTCTTTATAAGCGCCAGCGTTTTGAATGTCCGAAGCGACGCGGGGACAACCGGATCGATAGTCGGGAAGATAATCAAGGGATCGCAGGTTTCGGTAATCGAAACCGTGTTTGACGAAGACGGATCGCCAATCTGGCATAAGATTTCATACGAGCATGAGGATGGTGATTACGGATGGGTTTCGGCAGACTATACGGTCAAAGACAAGATGGAGTTTTTGGGACCGGGATACGCCGATATAGATTTCTCTCCACAGGAAAAACCGGAAAATTATGAGAACAACCCGAGAGTGACGGTTAATGGAATATACCTGACGGGCTACAGCGCCGGAAGCGCAAAACTTGATAAAATGATCGACCTTGCCGACAGAACCAAGATAAATGCTTTTGTAATAAATATGAAAGACGACAATGGAACAATGCTTTTTAAAACTGATATCGCGGCGGAAATGAGCCCCGGGGCCAATGTGAGTGTGCCGGTAAAGGACATAGATTCTGTGATGAAAAAACTCAAGGATCATGACATATACACAATTGCCAGAATCGTTTGTTTTGTCGACCCGAAGTATGTCAAGGACCATCCTGAAGCAGGGGTAATATACAAGGACAGCGGAGCGCCTTTCTATTTCAAGGAAAATGTTCAGTGGAGCAGTGCTTATAATCGTGAATTGTGGAGATATGTAGTAGGCGTGGCAAAAGAGGCCGCAGAAGCCGGTTTCAATGAGATACAATTCGACTATGTCAGATTCCCGACTTCAAACGGAGGGAAGAAGGACGCATACTTGGATTACAGAAATGAGCTTGGTGAATCAAAACCATTGGCCGTACAAAATTTCCTGAAATACGCAAGGGAAGAACTCGATCCGTACGAAGTGTATATTTCGGCTGATGTGTTTGGATTGGTGGGCTCGGTTGGCGACGACATGGGAATAGGACAGTATTGGGAGGCAATAAGCAATGTTGTTGACTATATTTCCCCGATGATGTACCCCAGCCATTACGGACCGGGAGTCTACGGGCTCAGCGTACCTGATGCGTTTCCCTACGAAACAATATACAGATGCACAAAGGACTCTGTAATGAAAAACATGAACATAGAAACGCCGGCAATCGTAAGGCCGTGGATACAGGATTTCACTGCGACATATGTCGACGGGCACATTCGTTATGGAGCCGAGCAGATAAGGGCCCAGATAAAGGGCTTGAACGACAATGGCGTAGAAGGCTTCATGCTTTGGAATCCTTCCAACAATTATGATGAAGGCGGAGTTGAAAAAGAATAGACTGATTTTTACAAGCGCCTTGAACTTGAAGATTCTCGTCAATCCGTATTTTGAGAAACACCAATTTCGGCGTTGCCTGTGTCCTTCGGGTATAAAATAAAAGAGATGGTGTTGTTGCATAAAGAGACAAAGAGGTTTTGCAAATAAAAAGAGCCCAACGGGAATATTTCCGTTTGGGCTCTTTTGAGGGTGCGCCCGGCATGGGCGCAATCTAATGGGTGAAAGTCCCTAGTGCGGGTTAACAGTGCCAAGCACATAGTCTAAGGCAAGGGTGTCCTCGGCGACGAGGAATCTGAAGGAAGCCGGCGGCAAACTTCCGGTCCGACGAACAGAAATCACATACAAGGCATACGCTTGCTGGATAAGGTTGCCTTACAAACCAAAGTCCTAAACTGTTCGGAGCAAGCGGTGTAAATGTGGCGGATAGGTGGAAGGAAAGATTGCGTTCTTACCCGGGGAGATCTCATGGACATAACGGGTGCAATAAAACATTTGCGGTTATGGTTGAAATAAGATTAATCATGAGAAGTCAGCAGAGGTTATAGTACCAATGCGTTTGCAAAAGTGTTGGGAAGGACTGAACTTTAGGAGATGTGAGTAAATGAATGAAACCAAGAATGAAATTAAGGACAGACAACTTCATAAAGAGGACTATCTGCAAAGGGTATCTGCGGAACAGAAAGAGTATGCAGAAGTGTCCGCTCATTCGAGGATTACTGAAAACAACCACATCATCACAGATTTTCAGATGGACGAACTGTTGGAACGGATTTTACAGCCTGGGAACTTGAACAAGGCATATAAGAAAGTGAAATCAAACAAAGGAGCAGGCGGAGTCGATGGGATGAGTGTGGATGAACTTCTAACCTTTCTCAAAGACAACAAAAAGCAACTTATCCAAAAGTTAAAGGATGGGAAATACAAACCCACCCCAGTCCGAAGGGTAGAAATACCCAAAGAAACAAAAGGCGAAGTCCGAAAATTGGGAGTACCAACAGTAGTTGACCGAGTATTTCAACAGGCTATTACGCAAGTACTTTCCCCAATCTATGAGGAACAGTTTTCGGAGAATAGTTATGGTTTCAGGCCAAAGCGAGGAGCACACAATGCACTGAAACAATGTCAGCAGAATGTTAATGATGGTTATGTATACGTGGTAGATATGGACTTGGAGAAATTTTTTGATACAGTATGTCAAAGTAAACTCATAGAAGTATTATCGCGAACCATCAAGGATGGCAGAGTAATATCGCTAATCCACAAGTATCTCAATGCAGGAGTTATTCGAAATGGGATATTTGAAAAGACAGATGTTGGAATGCCTCAAGGCGGACCACTGAACCCACTACTTAGCAATATCATGCTGAATGAACTGGATAAGGAACTTAAGCGCAGAGGGCACGTATTCGTGCGCTATGCGGACGACAGCATGATTTTCTGTAAAAGCAGAAAGAGTGCAGAGAGGACCCTTGAAAGTATCACGTGGTTTATCGAAAGGAAGCTTTTTCTGAAAGTGAACCGAGAGAAAACCAAAGTGGCACATGTAAGCAAAGTGAAATATCTTGGCTACAGTTTCTACAGATACAAAGGAAAATGTAGGTTGAGAGTACATCCGAAATCAGTGGCGAAGATGAAAGCAAAGTTCAGTGAACTCACATCTAGAAATAACGGATGGGGTAATGAATACAGAGCATATAAATTAACGCAATTCATAAGAGGGTGGGTAAATTATTTTTCGCTTGCGAACATGAAGAAATTGCTAAAGAATACGGATGAATGGTTGCGTCGTAAAATCAGGGCGGTGTATTGGAAACAATGGAAGAGAATCAAGACGAGATACCGAATGGTTCAGAAATTCGGTTTGCCTGAATGGAAAGTACACGAATTAGCGAATTGTCGCAAAGGAATATGGCGGTCAGCAATAATGCTCAATAGTGTACTTACAAACAAAGAAATAGCCAGACGCGGATATATATCCATGACTGACTACTATCTGAAAATATGTGAAAACTAGAGAAGCGCCGTATACGGATCCGTACGTACGGTGCTGTGGGAGGTCGGTAGATAAACTAATTATCTACCTCCTACCCGATTTTTTGGAATATCTTATTGAGGCAAAATTTTGTTGAGTATTATTCCTACGATTGCGGCGAGGGCCATGCCTTCAACCGCAAAGTTTGCTCCTGCGAAATTTATAGGAAGCGAGGCTCCGCCAAGTCCGAGTACTAGTATTACTGCCGAAATCAGAAGGTTTCTGGATTTGTTGAAGTCTATCTTGTTGTCAACCAGTGTTCTGGCTCCTATGGAAGCGATCATGCCGAAGAGTATTATGGAGATGCCTCCGACTACGGCTGTAGGTATTGAACTTATAATTGCGCCGAGCTTGGGCATTATTCCAAGAAGAATCGCAAATCCTGCGGCTATTCTCATGATAGCGGGATTGTGCACCTTTGTCAGTGCAAGAACCCCGATGTTTTCAGAGTAGGTAGTGTTTGCGGGACCGCCGAACATTGCGGAAAGAGAAGTGGCTATTCCATCTCCAAGAAGTGTTCTCTTGAGACCTGGGTCTTTCATGAAGTCGTTGTTTGTAGTCGCTCCTATAGCGATTACGTCGCCTATATGCTCAACCATCGTTGCTATGGCTACCGGAGCAACCATCATTACTGTGCCCAGGCTGAATTTGGCCATCGTGAAGTTGGGAACACCAAACCAATTGGCTGCAATTACACCGCTGAAATCAACGTTGCCTGTTGCGAATGAGAATACATATCCGCCTATCAGTCCAACAAGGACTGGAAGAACCTTCAAGAAGCCTTTTCCATAGATGCTTACTACCGTTACTATCGCAAAACTTACTATAGCAAGCAGCCAGTTCCCGCTCGCCATGCCTATAGCAGTAGGAGCAAGCTTGAGGCCTATTACAATTATTATCGGACCTGTTATAATTGGAGGGAAAAAACTGATTATTTTTTCGGTTCCGAAAATGCTTATCAAACCGGCCATTAGAAGGTAGACAAGACCTGCAACAACGAGCCCCCCTTGTGCGTATTGAAGGTTGGAAGCTTCCATTGCCGCCATAACAGGTGCTATGAATGCGAATGAAGAACCGAGAAATGCAGGCACTTTGCCTTTCGTGATCAAGTGGAACAGAAGGGTTCCGATGCCAGCCATGAAGAGCGCTACAGAAATGTCAAAGCCGGTTATGATGGGGACCAATACAGTTGCCCCAAACATTGTGAAGGTATGCTGCATCCCCAGGATAACCTTTTTGTTCAAAGATATTTCGGGCTCGGCCGAAAAATTTGATTCATTTTGTTTTCGTGCAAGATTGTCCATAAATAATCTCCTCTCTCATTTTATTAAGTGTCAATAAAACAAGACGCCCCACAACCGTATAATAAATAAAGCCTTTCTGCTCGCGAAGCAGAAAGGCTTGTTTCATTCCTTTACAGTCATGAAAACCATACAAGTATCTTGCACTTGTTTGTTCCTTCTTAACCTCACGGGGTCAAATTAAAGGCGTCCATATTTAATTCTTTAAATATCATAACATCAAAAAAATAGTCAGTCAAGCGGCTTCGGTCAATTACGCCACAAATGATTTTTGGTATGTCAGATTCTTTCGGAAAGCAGAACATCTTCTGCTCCGTCGACATTCAAAATGCGAACATGGATCACTTCATTTTTCGATGTTGGCACGTTTTTCCCCACAAAATCTGGTCTTATGGGAAGTTCTCTATGTCCTCTGTCTATCAGTATTGCAAGCTGTATGCTCTTCGGCCTTCCGAAATCCATAAGGGCGTCCATTGCGGCTCTGACGGTGCGTCCTGTGAAAAGAACATCGTCTACCAAAATCACATTCTTTTCGTCAATGCTGAATTTGATATTTGTGCTGTTGACTATAGGGTTTTCCCCAAGCTTGCTGAGGTCGTCTCTGTAAAGTGTTATGTCCAAGGAACATATTTCGATGTTTCCGGCTTCTATGCTGTTTATTTTTTCGGCAATTTTTTGAGCCAGGTAAACGCCGCGCGTGTATATTCCTACAAGAACAATGTTGTCTATTCCGCTGTTCCTTTCAATTATTTCATGGGCTATCCGCGTGAGGGAACGGTTTATTGCCGCCTTGTCCATTATGCGTGTCTTAAAATCCATCTTATTCCTCCCTTTTATAGGTTCATACTATCATTATAGCGAAAAGGATGTTTTTCTCAAGAAGATTATGGATATTGTACTTAACACAGGCCTGGATTAAAGGGTATAATGATATAAAGCAGGATTATTTTTTGCGGGGGTAAAAATGAAAAAAATGTCGAAAAGAAGCATTGCGACAATTGTAATTATTATAATAATAATTGTGGCAATTTTTTTATTGAGTTATGAATTCATGTCGATAGGAATATTCGGATATTTTTTATCCAAGGCAAAAGGCGTGCTGATTACAGTTTTTACAGCTTATACAGCCCTTGTCGGTGTCGTTATTTTTTTTGAAAGCAAGGACCCCGCTAAAACAATGGCGTGGCTTCTGGTGCTTGTTGTGCTTCCGTTCGTAGGGTTTGTTTTTTACATAATGTTTGGCCAAAGCTACAGACGTAAAAGGATATTTTCGAAAAAGAAACGCATAGGTTCGAAACACCTTGAAAATACCGTGAACCTGCAGAAGGAAATGATGGCGGATTATCCGATGACGGGAGAACTTGATTCCCCCGTAAATAAAAAATTGGCAAGGCTTCTGCTCAACAATTCAAATGCTGTTTTCACAGTAAACAATTCCACTGAGATATATTCGAACGGAAGGGAAACCTATAGCGCAATCATAAGGGCGCTTCGCAATGCAAAAGAACAGATACATCTGGAATATTTCATAATAAAGGACGATGAAATTGGAAACATAATACGTGAAACACTTATTAAAAAAGCGGCTGAGGGAGTCGAAGTCCGTTTGATATATGACAGCGTAGGATGCTGGGGGTTGTCGAAGAATTATATCGAATCGCTTAGGAGAAGCGGCGTGGAGGTCAGGGAGTTTTTTCCTGTCATATTTCCTGTCTTGAGCAGGGAGCTTAATTACAGGAACCACAGAAAGATTGTAGTTGTAGACGGCAAGGTTGGATTTGTCGGAGGAATGAACATAGGGGACGAATATCTTGGAAACGATTCCCGTTTGGGATACTGGAGAGACACGCATATGCGAATGGAAGGTGAAGGAGTTTACATACTGCAGAATATTTTTCTCAAGGATTGGGAGTTTGTTTCGGGAGAATACCTTGAAGGCATAAATTATTATCCGAAGATTGACTACAGAGGCGACGAGCTTCTGCAGATAAGCTCAAGCGGGCCGGATTCAGATTGGGAATCGATTCAGCAGGCGTATTTCACTATGATTACCGCAGCCAAGTCGAGGATTTGGATAATGACCCCTTACCTTGTGCCGGACAAGAGCCTCAGTGTGGCTCTAAAAACGGCTGCGCTAAGCGGTTTGGACGTAAGGATAATAATGCCGAGCAAGCCCGACCATTTCACTGTTTATTGGGCCTCCCGCGGCAATGTCGAGGATTTGCTCGAAGCCGGAGTCAAAATATATACATATGAAAAGGGATTTATGCACAGCAAAGTGTTTATCGTCGATGATACTGTCGCATCGGTGGGTACTGCAAATCTTGACATAAGAAGTCTTGAAATAAATTTTGAGGTGAATGCATTCATATACGACCGAAAAACAGTTAAAAAACTGGAAAGGGATTTTTTGGGCGATATAAGCGAAAGCAGGGAGATTCAGCTTGAAGAACATAGAAAAAGAGGATTGGGAGTCAAATTCCTGGAATCCTACGGAAGGCTTCTATCGCCTCTCCTTTAACGGTTTTGAATGCTTTGACAACATGACATGGCTATAATATAATGGCGATAATGAAATATTAAGCGATGAGGAAGAGAGTAGTCTTGCGCAGAAGCCTATAGCGAACCGGAGATGGTGTGAGTCCGGTGTGGAGCATTTGACTAAGAACCCTTCCGAGCTTCTGCCCGAAAAGAGAAATTAGTAGGCGCAGACGGAATCGACCGTTATATCGATAATGAGATGGGCAGAGACTGTCAATCGGGTGGCACCGCGGAAAAGCCTTTCGTTCCTTACGCGGGATGGAAGGCTTTTAATATGCGAAAATATATTGCGAGGGGAGAACATGGAATGAAAAAATTTGAATTGGTAAGGGACATCTATAAAAATCCGGATGCATTTGCCGGCAAAACTGTATCTGTTGCAGGCTGGATACGAACTATAAGGTCTTCAAAGGCTTTTGGTTTCATAGAGTTGAACGACGGGACTTTTTTCAAGAATATACAGATTGTATTCGAGGAGAATCTTGAGAATTTTGAAGAGATAAAAAAGCTGGGCATAAGCGCGTCCGTTTCGGTAGAGGGAAAACTGGTGCTGACTCCGGATGCAAAGCAGGCATTTGAAATAAAGGCCGATTCCATAGAAGTGCAGGGTCAATCAGAAAAAACATATCCGCTACAAAAGAAGAGGCATACATTTGAATACCTCAGGACAATAGCCCACCTTAGGCCCAGGAGCAACACTTTTTCGGCCGTATTCAGAGTCAGGTCGCTCGTTAGCTATGCGCTTCACAAATTCTTTCAGGACCGGGGCTTTGTATATGTTCATACCCCAATCATTACAGGTAGCGACTGCGAAGGCGCAGGGGAAATGTTCAGGGTGACCACCCTCGATCTCAATGATGTTCCAAAGGACGAGGAGGGGAAAATTGACTATGAGAGCGATTTCTTTGGAAAAGAGTCCAATCTTACGGTCAGCGGACAGCTTGAGGCTGAAATATTTGCGCTTGCATTCAGAAACGTGTACACATTCGGGCCGACATTTCGGGCTGAAAACTCAAACACGGCAAGGCATGCATCCGAGTTTTGGATGATAGAGCCGGAAATAGCTTTTGCCGATCTCGATGACAATATGGCTCTAGCCGAGGACATGATCAAGTATGTGATAAATTATGTAATGGAAAAGGCTCCCGATGAAATGGATTTCTTCAACAAATTCATCGACAAGGGTCTGGGAGGCAGGCTCGAGAATGTTGTGAATTCTGATTTTGGAAGAATAACATATACAAAGGCGATAGAGCTGCTAAAAGAATCAGGGGTTGATTTTCAGTATCCCGTAGAATGGGGCTGCGACCTTCAGACCGAGCACGAAAGATACCTGACAGAAAAAATATTCAAAAAACCCATCTTTGTTACTGATTACCCAAAGGATATAAAGGCCTTTTACATGCGCCTAAACGATGATGAAAATACTGTTGCGGCAATGGACCTTCTTGTTCCGGGTGTCGGCGAGATAATCGGTGGAAGCCAAAGGGAAGAGCGCTATGATGTTCTCGAAAGAAGAATAGATGAAATGAACCTCAACCAGGACGACTACTGGTGGTACAAGGAACTGAGGAAGTACGGAGGAGCAAAGCATGCTGGATACGGACTGGGGCTAGAGCGTGTAATTATGTATATAACTGGGATGAGCAATATTAGGGACGTGCTTCCTTTCCCTAGGACGCCTAAAAATTCGGAATTCTAGACGACGCCTGAGGGGGTGGACCATGTACAATCTTATGATGATCTTTGCAATTTTGATTTTGGACCGAATCACAAAATACATGGCAGCTATGCATCTGCAGAAAATAGACACGATTCCAATTGCTCAAGGCGTTATTCATTTGACATATGCTGAAAACACCGGGGCGGCGTTCAGCATTCTTAAGGGAAGGCAGAGTCTTCTCATAATAATTACCGGAATGGTCATAATCGTCATGTGCTATTATTTTTGGAGAGAGCGAAAGCATATGAGTGCATTGGCAAACATTGCCATGTCAATGGTAATAGGCGGCGCAACAGGAAACTGGATGGACCGCATAATGTTCGACTATGTGATAGACTTTATAGATTTCAGGCTGATCGACTTTGCGATTTTCAATGTTGCTGACAGCTTCATTGTGGTGGGGGCTGTTTTGCTGGGGTACATTATAATCTTCGACAAAGCCTCAGCTTGACGAGAAAGCCGAATTTCAGCGGTGACTTAGAAAAATCGCTAGGTCACGTATTGGAAATACATTTTGCAGCGGGCAGTAGGCAGGAAAAACCAAGTAAAAAAAGACAAGAGCCAAATCAACCCAAACACATGATTAATCGGGTTGTGGCCTTGTCTTTTTTACTTTTTGCATAATCTTGAATTTTGCTGACGGTGAAAGTACTTGTTTGCCAAGCGTGTTGCCAA
Organism: uncultured Peptostreptococcaceae bacterium; assembly: GCA_964484935.1. Classification (GTDB taxonomy): domain Bacteria; phylum Bacillota; class Clostridia; order Peptostreptococcales; family BM714; genus BM714. The sequence goes on along the minus strand of CAZAFW010000004.1, from coordinate 37,630 downwards.
TCTTGGATTTTACCTTCTACTGCCTTTTACAGCTTTTCCTTTCCACTGTTCTTCCTGCATGCCACGTGCTGTCTTTTATCGTTTACTGCAAACTGCCCACTGCAAACTGTCCACTTCACGCTACAAGTTGTTTTTTTAATCTTTTTCTGATACCTGACATCTGATACCTGACATCTGATACCTGACATCTGACATCTGATACCTGACATCTGATATCTGACATCTGATATCTGGCATCTGTTCTTTAATCTTTTTCTTGCTACTTTCCACTTGTTTTATCTATTACTTCTTTTATTATCTTTGGAGCCTTTGCGCATTTATCCCTGGAAACGGAGCAAACAGCGAATCTAAGGCCTTTTTGGAGCGCTACGGCATAGATGTTTCTTTTCTCCAATTCTTCCGCTACTTGGTTTGGATTGCCGCATGGGACGGTAACGAAGAATCCATGCTTGTATGGGCATATCTTTAGACCGGCCTCTTCGGAGGCCTTTTGGAAGGACTTTGCCCTCTCTTTAAGAAGTGTTTTGTAGTAGGCCCTTTCCCACTCTATTTCCTTCTTCAGATTTTCATCTGCGTAGACATCGGCCAAAAGTTTCTGGGCGCCCCTTGTTCCATTTGACCATGTGCCGCGGTTGGCGACCTGGCAGGAATTGAAGAATTCCTTTGTTGCGTATTCGTTTGACGAAACGCAAATCATGGCTCCGCTTCTGAGTCCGTAGAGCGTGAAGGCTTTTGACATGGAGTATGCGACTATGACCAGAACGTTCTCAGGCAGGTTGCCGAAAGATTTCATGAATGCTCTCGATGAGCCATCGCCCGCAAAATCTATATATGCTATGTCCGCAAAAAGAACTATTCTTTTGTCGGGATTTTCAGCCTGCTTGCATATTGTACCCATTACAAAATCCCATTCCTTGTCTGTCAGGCTGTAACCGGTGGGATTGTGAGCGGGAGAGTTGAGAAGTATTACCAGACGGTCTTGTGCCTTGACAAGTTTTTCTGTCTTCCTGCGGAAGGCGTCTATATTGAATTCGTTTGATTCGGTGAAGAGCTTGTAGGTTTCAAGCCTGCGTCCGTTTACCGTGGCCTGGGTGTCGTATGGACCCCAATACCAGTCCGAGGTAAGGATTGCATCTCCCGGATCCGAGTAGTTCCATATTGTGTTTCTTATTGCTCCGGAACCGCCGGGAGTTGCTACTGCCTCAATATGGCCGTCAGGCCGATAATCGCCGAAGCACGCCTCTATGGCTGCTGTTCGGAATTCGGGAAGGCCTGCAATCGGTGCGTAAGCTGAAATTTCAGCATCCGGAAGGCTACGGAAATGGTTCATCACGGACTTCATCACTGAAAGGCTTCCGTCATCGTTTAGCAAGGCTCCGACTGTTGCGTTGATTACATTTTCAAAACCGATTTCTCCTGCCTTTTTATTGGCCCTTGCGTTGGCTCCGAATATCTTGTCGTCTCCTCCGGGATATCGGCATTTTGGGGTTACAAATGAGATTTCTGACATGCAATGTCCTCCTTGATATTTGTTTGTTTTGATTTTAAAGCCGCCCTGTAGTTAACATATCCGCCGATTATTATCAGAAAACCTCCGAAAACGCTCAAGAAATCGGGGATTTCACCGAACATAAATACGGCAAAAATAGACGACATGACGATGTTGAGATAAATGTATATTGCCAGTTTTGAAGCCTCAGCGTACTTGTATGCTACCGTCATGGTTATTTGAGCTGCTGTTCCGAATATGCCTATGACAAAGAGTTTGGCAGCCTGCGAGGCACTTGGCACAACAAAATTCATAGCCGCCATTGGTGAAATAAGGATTACGGAGAAAATCAAAAAATAGAACACGTTTATTTCCGGCGGGTTGTATTTTTTCAGTTTTCGGAGAAGCACGAATGTGCTTGCCGCGAAGAAGGCTGAAGAAACTCCCACCAAAGATGGGAACAAGTCAATTCCCGATGCGGGCTTTACTACAAGAAGCGAACCGGACAAGGCAATAAATATCGCCAATATAGATTTTGACCGTATCTTTTCGCCGAGAAAGACATATGCCAAAAACAGAACAAAAAAGGGCGAAAGGCTGTTGAGTATGACTGCGTTCGCAAGTGGAAGAAGTGAAATGGCCCAAAACTGGGTCAGGATTCCAAGAGTTCCGTTTACGGACCTGTAAAGCATAAGAGGAGCATGGTTGAGCCTTAAAGGAATATTTTCTTTTTTTATTATGTAGAACATTATTATTGCGCCTGTCAGATTTCGCGCAAGAACTTTTTCGAATACGGGAATTTCGGGAGTCCACTTGACAACAATCCCCATAAGTGCGAAGAAAAATGTTGAAAGTAGGACCCAAAAGATTCCTTTGCGTTCATTGTCCATGTAAACTCCTGTCTAAATATCAATTGCGGTATTTGGTTTCATTATAACTGCTTGTCCTTTTTTGACTAATTTCTTGAAAATTTCAGGAGAGGCTTCTATGAGGGAAAACGTATTGTAATGCATAGGTATCGATATTTTTGGCTCTATGAAATCGACTGCTCGAACTGCATCAGATACATCCATTGTGAAATTACCGCCTATGGGGAGCAGCGCATAATCTATATTTTCTTCTGCAAGCAGTTTCATGTCCCAAATCAGTCCGGTGTCTCCCGCGTGGTATATTTTAAGGCCGCATGTCTCAACAAGGAATCCGCACGGGTTTCCGCCGCAAACGATTCCCTTGTCGGTCTTTATTCCTGAACCGTGGGCGGCAAGTGTCATCTTTGTCTTTCCGAATGAAAACTCATGTGCGCCGCCGAGGTGCATTGCGTGAGTTTTTACATTCATTAAGGAAAAGAAGGAAGCCAATTCGAAGTTGCAGATAATCACAGAGTCATTTGATTTGGCGATTTCCACGGCGTCTCCAATATGGTCTCCATGCCCGTGTGTAACAAGTATATGGGTCACGCCGGAAAGATCTGACGGATCTGTTTCGCAAAGAGGGTTTTCCCGTAGGAAGGGATCAATCAGAATATTTAAATTTTTGCCTTTCAACTGGAATGCCGAGTGTCCGAAATAATGAAGTCTCATTTCATCACATCCTTTCCAATATTCATTATATAGCAAAAGATTGAATCTTGTTTATAATAAACAAAAAAGCAAAGAAAAAATAATGATGAAGCAATGGCGACAACCATTGCTTCATCATTATTTTATTTTATGTTATGGCATCGGGTTTATTTTTGATGAGGCTCAATGAAATTTTTGACTGAAGCCTCGTCCTTTGGCTCTATCAGAACCCTTTTCAGTTTCCGCCCTTTTAGATTTTGAAGCATCATGTATTCATCATTGAAAGGCAGAAGTTCAAGCTTGTCCGAATCCGAAAAGCTGCAGACTGTGTTCATTTTAAAAACAAGCAAAAGTCGCGATTGATAGAGTATTCCATCCTTGTTGATAAAAATTTTTTCTTGCCATGTACCTATTGTAAAAAACACTATTGCGCCTATAAGATATCTGGAATCCGACAGGTCGGCTGTTAAAACAATGTACAAACCAAGAAAAAGCAGAAAAAGGCTTTGCCATTTTCTGCTTTTCTTTAGTGGATATGCCCGGATCATCAGGCAGTTTTACTTTCTTCAAGTGCTTTGAGGTCTTCTTCCTTGGTGCTCTTTCCGAAGAATTTCAAAACGATCCAAATCAATGCTACACCGGCAACCAACGAGATGAACGGATTCATTCCCATGCCTGCTGGCAAATAACCGACAGCGATTGCTACGAAGGCTACGAAAATAGCATAAGGAAACTGTGTTTTTACGTGGTCTATGTGGTCTGCTGCCGATGCCATTGAGGACATTATTGTTGTATCGGAAATCGGAGAGCAGTGATCTCCGAAAATGGATCCTGTAAGGACTGCTGAAAGTGTGGAAAGCATGAGCGAGTCAACCACATTGCCATTGAAGGCGGCAGCCAAAGGAATTGCGAGTGGCATCATTATCGCCATTGTTCCCCATGAGGTTCCAGTAGCAAATGCTACTACGCATGAAATTGCGAATACGAGAAGCGGAAGCATGAACGGAGGCAGAGTTTCTGTTACTACGCCTATGAGGTAGCTTGCTGTTCCCACATCGCCTGCGACAGATCCTATCGACCAGGCCAAAATGAGTATGATGGCTGTGATTACAAGTGATTTTGCCCCATCGACCCAAGCGTCGAAGGCTTCTCCGATGCTCATTATCTTTTGTGATATTGAAAGTATTATTGCTACGATACTGGCTGTTGCAGATCCCCAAATAAGTGCTACAGAAGCGTCAGCATCGCCGAAAGCCGTACGGATTCCTTCCATTGTTCCGGGAAGCTCGGTTCCTCCTCCGGAATACCAAAGGCCTACGAACGATACGAGCACAAGTGTCAAAATCGGAATTACAGCATTTGAAACCCTAAGAGCCGTACCTTCGGGAATTTCGCGTTCCATGTCGGTTGAAGCCATGGGGTTGGCTCCGTCGGCCAAAACTTTTCCTGTGAGGCGCGCACGTTTTTCGGCAACATACATTGGTCCGAAATCCCTGAGCATGTATGCTACGAGGAAAACCATGACTATTGCGAATATGTCGTAAAAGCGGTAAGGTATCGATCGTAGGAATATTCCGTAAGCGTTTGCTTCGATTCCAAGTGAAGTCATTGCATCGTTTATTAGCCCAAGCTCATATCCGACCCATGTCGAAATAACTGCCATTCCGGCTACAGGAGCCGCTGTGGAGTCTACGATATAGGACAGTTTTTCTCTGGAAATATTCATTTTGTCAGCGAGCGGTCTCATTGTGGGTCCGACTATCAGTGTGTTGGCGTAGTCGTCGAAAAATACGAGGCAACCCATGGCCCATGTTACAAGCTGAGCGCTTCTGGCGTTTTTGGCTTTCTTTGCCAAAGCTTCGGCTATTGCATGTGTGCCTCCCATTTTGGAGATGACACCGATCATTCCACCTATTGTAAGGGTGAAAATCAAAATTGCCGCGTTCCAGCTGTCGGCAGCCGAACCCAGTATGTAACCGTCTAGGGTTCTTAGGAAGCCGAAGAAAATATTCCCCCCATTCATCATTGTAGCTCCAACAAATATTCCAAGGAAGAGTGACAGGATTACTTGTTTTGTTACAAATGCCAAAATTATCGCTATAAGCGGAGGCATCAATGACCAGAAACCGAAGGTGGCCGCATCGTCACCTCCTTCGGCAAAAACAGGCAAAGCAAGACTGAATAAGAGAATGATTGCCAATGAAAAAATCAAAGCTTTCTTAAAACTCATAATGATCTCCTTTCAAAATTTTTGTAAATAAAAAACAGTCACAGATAAAAGCACCTATGACTGCCATAGACAGCTACACAGTAATCTTTCATCTGTGCAAAAAGCTCTTCATTACCAATTGTTGAATGGGAATGACAGTACCAAGCCTGTTCGGACATGGTCCCAAACAATGTATTGTTTCGGGCATAAACATTGTTTTCGGCAAATACACCTTTCAATCGGCACCATTTCCCGTTGTATGCCGGTCTAATTATTGTAAATGCTCCTCTTTCGCACAAATCGAAACGATTAAATTATTAATACACATAAAAGGTATATTTATACATATATGATATAATAGCGTGTAGTGTTTGTCAAATGAAAACGGATTGTTTGAACAATTAAACAATCGTTTGTGAGTTGACAACAGGCAAAGCGTATTGTAGACTATACGAATAAATGAATTGAATAACTTCTATTGTAAGTTGGAGGTGCGGGTGCAATAAGTAATGGACGCTGTTTTTCAGGCATGGCGGCATGAAAGGTGCAATCGCCGAAATGTGGGGAAGCTGCCTGAAGCATTCCGCATGTTGGGGGCATGTCGAACAGGAATGTCACTGTCATCGAGGTATTGACGTTGATGAGGCGCTGATTTGCAGGGTTAAAAATGATGGATGTCATGCAGCCTTGCTCATGGCATTTTTTGTGCATTCAGGCAATGCATGAAAATCATCTGGATATGGAGGGCTTTGCTTTGAAATTATTTGGAACAATGAAAACAAATGAACTGAACCATTTGGAAATTGGCGGCTGTGATGTGGTTGAACTTGCAAAAGAGCATGGAACCCCCTTATATGTTATGGATGAGACGCTTATAAGGGAGAATATGAAGCTTTTCAAAAGGCACTTTGTTTCTGAAAAACTCGACTGCAGAGTAGTGTATGCATCGAAAGCCTTCCTAAATATGGCCATATGCAGGATCGCGATGGAGGAAGGCCTTGGAATCGATGCTGTTTCCGCAGGAGAACTCCATACGGCATTAAGGTCGGAGTTTCCGAAAGAAAACATATATATGCATGGAAACAATAAAACCGGACAAGAACTTGAAATGGCCGTTTCGGAAGGTGTGGGAAGGATTGTTGTAGACAATCTGGATGAAGTGAAAGCTTTGGGGCGCATGACAGAAGAAAAGAAGCTTGCAGCGGACGTCTTGGTCAGATTGAACCCGGGAGTGACTGCCCATACGCATCAGTATATTCAGACTTCCAAGCATGATTCAAAATTTGGCGAATCGATTTACGGAAGAAAAATCTTTGAAGTGATAAATAAAATATTGGAAAGTCCGGGAATAAACCTTCATGGATTCCATTGCCATATAGGGTCTCAAATCAATGACGAGGATCCTTTCTTCGAGTCTTTGTCGGTAATGGCGGATTTCATAAAGGTCGTGGAGGAACGAACCGGATTCAAGGCCCGGGAGCTTAATCTCGGAGGCGGGTTCGGGGTTTATTATTCAGGAGAAGACAGCCCCATCAAGCTTTCCGATTTCATGGGGCGATTTGTCGGGCATATTGAGGATAAAATAGAACGCAACGAACTGTCTGTAAAAAAGGTCATTATAGAACCTGGCAGGGCGATAGTGGGAAATGCCGGAATAACTTTGTACAGAGTTGGAGGAATAAAGGAAACCTATGGAGGCAAGAACTATATTTTTGTAGATGGAGGAATGGCCGATAATCCTAGAACGGCTCTTTACGATGCCTGTTACGAGGCGGCCATAGCAAACAGGATTGACGAAAGCGCGAATGAAAGGTATGCAATAGCAGGCAAGTGCTGCGAGTCTGGAGACATTATAATTCGCGACATAGAGTTGCCGGAAGTAAGAAAAGGAGATCTTATCGTTGTTTTTACGACCGGAGCTTACAACTATTCAATGTCAAGCAATTACAATAGGCTTGCCAGACCTGCGGTAGTGTTTGCATCCGGCGGGAAATCGAGAGTTACGGTTAGGAGAGAGACTTTGGACGACTTGATAAGAAACGACATAATATAGGAAAGGAGGCATCTTGATATGGCGATTGTAGTGCAAAAATACGGAGGAAGTTCCGTAGGAACAATAGGTAAAATAAAGAATGTGGCAAGACGTGTAGCTAAAAGGCGTGAAGCTGGAGACAAGGTGGTGGTGGTTGTTTCAGCAATGGGAAAGACAACGAATATGCTTGTTGACATGGCAAAAGAGATTTCGGAAAATCCACCAACCAGAGAAATGGACATGCTTATGTCTACAGGGGAGCAGATATCGATTTCACTTCTCTCAATCGCACTGAAAGAACTTGGTTTTGATTCCATATCCATGACGGGATTTCAAGCCGGGATACTTACAGGCGGAAGACATACAAACGCAAGAATAACAGATATCGAAATATCGAATGTCAAAGTGGAGCTGGACAAAGGAAAGATAGTGGTTGTAGCCGGTTTCCAGGGAGTAAATGAAAAGGGAAACATAACAACGCTTGGACGCGGTGGGTCGGATACCACGGCTGTAGCTCTTGCAGCGAAACTTTCGTGCAGCTGCGAAATCTATACCGACGTGGAGGGAATATACACGGTCGACCCAAGATTGTATACGGAAGCTAAAAAGCTCGAGACGATAAGCTACGAGGAAATGATGGAAATGGCGAGTTTGGGAGCAGGAGTAATGCAAACGCGTTCTGTTGAAATAGGACAAAAATTTGGTGTCCCCATTTATGTCGCCTTAAGCACGGAGGAACGTCCGGGAACCTATATAAAGGAGCATGATGCTAGAATGGAAGAAAGAGTGATTACGGGATTGTCAGTAAGCGATGACGATATTATGATTACAATAAACGGAATATCTTACTCTACAAAGGTTGTCTCGGGTTTGTTTGAGAGACTTGCTGCAAGGCATGTGAATATCGACATGATAAGCCAGACGGCACCTAATGACGGTTTTATCAATATTTCGTTTACAGCGGACAAAGGCGATTTGAACTCTATAAGGGAAGTCATAACTGACTTCGAAAAAGAAAATGGAGGGGTTAGAGCCGAAATTGATGAGGAAATCACAAAACTTTCGGTGGTTGGAAACGGAATGAGGTCGCATTCGGGCGTGGCGGCAAAAATGTTTAAAATACTGGCTGAAAACGAAATCGAATTCAAACAGGTCACGACTTCCGAAATTCGAATATCCTATACGATAAATCCAAAAGACAAGATAAAGGCGGTTCACGCGATAGCCAAAGTGTTTGATTTATAAAATTGAATTGATTGCCCCGACGGCCGCAGCAGGTGTCGGGGCAAATCTATGTGCATAAATCAATTTGCTTGTGGTAGAATAAAAATGAAAAGCTGTGGTTTCTTCCATATTGCTTAAGGGTAACAGAATTGTAAAGTATTTTTAGCCAATTACAATTACAATATGTGTTAGAATTGAAAGGCGGCATTTGCACTTGTGCGAATTTCAAATAATGATAAAATGCTTATTTAGATTATGGAGTGATTTTAATGAAAACCTTTTTTAAAGTATTTGCGGTGGCATTTCTCTGCTTTACAATATTGATAGGATCAGGGACATTTGCTTTCTTCAAGTATTACGATCCCACATCCAATGCGGAAGCTGAAGAAAGCCCGGAAGAAACCATTCTCCCAAAACAGCCTGATACAGAAATAGATGTTGAGACTCCCTTGGAAAAAGCGGTAAAGGACAGCAATCGTGTCAATGTATTGCTTTTGGGCCTAGAAGGTTATAGAACAGATACAATAATGCTTGCCAGCTTCGATCCCGACAGTGGGAAACTCGATATTGTATCGGTTCCAAGAGACACTTATTATTACAGAAAAGGATTTGACGATGCGGACCAGAAAAAAATAAATGCAGCTTATTCCCATGGCGGGGCCGAACAGGTGATGGCTGTTGTTTCAGACATACTTGATGTCCCTGTGCATGAATATGTCAAAGTCACCTATTCCGGAATTGAGAGGATAGTCGATTCAATAGGCGGTGTTGAAGTCAACGTGCCGATAAAAATGGACTACGACGATATTTACGCAGAGCCCGAACTGCACATACATTTTGAAAAAGGTGTACAAACTTTACGCGGTGAAAATGCAATCGAGTATCTAAGATTCCGTAAGAACAATGACGGCACCGGATATCAAAATGGCGATTTGGGTAGGATAGAAGCGCAGCAGGCATTTCTTAAATCGGCCGCAAAAAACATACTGAGCTTCAAATTGCCTGTAATTGTCAATACTATGTTCAAATATGTAAAAACAGACATGAGCCTGCCGGACATACTTTACTACTCAAAGAGCGCTGTAGGAATGAGCAGAAACGACATAAGCACTTACCGGATACCGGGAAGGGTTACCAATATGGGGCTTTCATATTACCTTCATGACCCCATGGCAACAGAAGAATTGATGACATCCATTTACACTAAAGAATAATTAAAAGAAACACTACCAAAAAAAAAAGAATAACAAGAGCGGAAGTTTCCGCCCCTATTATTATAGGGGGAGTAGGGATTAAGATACTATATATATAACCCTAATTAAAGAAAATAAACATTTTTTTAAAATATTTTTTAGAGAGATGACAGAATTATGAAAGGAAAAACCTTCACAAAAAACAGAAACGGAAAATATGACAGGCTGAGCGTCTCGCTTTTGGCTGTTTTAGTGGGCATTGTAACTGGTTTGGGAGGCATGTTGTTCAACTGGTCCCTTGATGAAATACACAGGCTTTTGTATGGAGGTGTGTCGGTATTCCTGTCAATGAGCAGGAATAGATTTATTGTAATACCGATGCTTGCGGGACTTTCTGTAGGCCTTATAAACAGGTACCTGATAGAGGATGAGGAATCCGGGTGCGGAGTGACTGAAGTCATAGAGGAAATAAAGCATATAAACAGGTTCCTAATGAAGCCCAAAAGCGTGATTATAAAGATGCTGGCTACGATAATAACGATTTCCGGAGGTTTGTCAGCCGGCAGGCACGGCCCGATTGTACACTTAGGAGGAGCCATTGGTTCCAACATAGGATACAGGGCTGGTTTTTCGAGGAGAAAGATTAGGATACTTATAGGATGCGGTGTTGCCGGTAGTGTGGCCGCTGTTTTCGACACCCCTGTTTTTGCGACCCTTTTCGTACTGGAGGTCATGATGAACAGGGATTTTTTTGAATACTTTACACCCATATTTATTTCGTCCATAACAGCCGCGTTTATTGGAAGGGTCATAATTGGACATACGCCGTTTCTGGTAATTGAAGGGGTTTATGGAATAAAGAATTATGGAGAGATAGGATTTTATATTTTGCTTGGCGTTTTGACGAGTTTTGTATCTTTGGCGTATATCTGCGGATTGGAAAAGACGAAAAAATTATTTAGGGAAATGACCGAGATGCCCAAATTCGCCAAGCCTTTGTTCGGGGCAACTGTTGTCGGAATAATAGGATATTTCCTTCCGCTCATATATGACATAGAATTCAACACAATACCACGAATAGTGCAGGGTGAGTTCGGCATGAAGATGCTACTCATGCTTCTTGCGGCAAAATTCATCGCGACATTCATGACGCTCGGAAGCGGAAACATAGGCGGTGTTTTTGTTCCGGGACTTTACATAGGAGCGGCATTCGGATCCATATACGGAAATCTGCTTGAGAGGTTCTTTCCTGAACAAATATTCAGCGGAGACACTTACTCAATAATAGGAGTTGGCGTCATGTTCGCAAGTTTTGCGGAAGCGCCAATAGCCGCGTCTCTTATGGTCGTCGAGCTCACAGACAACTACGCAATACTGTTTCCGGCGCTTATAGCCTGTGCAGTGGGAAGCATTACTACTGAAATCATGCACAAGTACAGCATTTACACAAAACCCCTTGGGAACAATTCTATTGATATAAAATAAAAAAGTTGAAAGCCCCCTTTGGACTTCTGTCCAAAGGAGGCTTTTGCCGTTCGAATAATTTCGTATTATTTCTCGATTTAAAGTCTTTTTACTATGAGGTCGCCTATTCTGTATACGTCTCCCGCTCCCATTGTAATGATTAAATCTCCCGGTTCGGCGAGGTCGGCAACATGTTGGGCCGCATCCTCGAAATTGCTTATATATTTTACGTCAACACCTTCTCCTTTAATGAGGTTTGCCAATTCGCGACTGTGCACTTGGCCAAAATCCTCTTCCCTGGCGGCGTAGATGTCTGTAATGACAACACGGTCGGCTTTTCCGAAAGAGGAAGAAAAATCCGACAGCAGAGACTTGGTTCTTGAAAAAGTATGAGGCTGGAATATGCTCCATATCTTTCTGTGGGGATATCTTCCTGCGGCTTCGAGAGTTGCCTTTATTTCGCTTGGGTGGTGTGCATAGTCGTCTATTATTGTGATCCCATTTAGCTTGTGCTTGATTTCGAAACGTCTCTTGGGGCTGTGGAATGATTTAAGGCGATTTTGAACAATACCAACATCTATTCCACAGGAATCGCTAGCGGCGATTGCAGCCAAAGCATTGTATATGTTGTGTTTGCCTGGCACTGAAAGGTCGAAACGTCCATAAGATTCGCCGCCTTTCAAAACTTCGAAGCTGGGGGTTCCTTTGTCCGTGTAGACAATATTTACCGCTTTATAGTCGGCATCTCCGTTTATTCCGTAGCTTATGGTTTTTTTGTCTGAAGCGGCGCATACAACACGTACATTGTAGTCGTCGAAATTGGCGACTATTGTTCCTTTGGGGGGGAGGCATTCGATGAATTTTCCGAAGGCATCCATTATATGTTTCAAATCCCTGAAATAGTCCAAATGGTCTTCATCGACATTGAGTATTATTTCCAGGGTTGGGTGGAACTTGAGGAAATTCTCCTTGTATTCGCATGCTTCGGTTATCATGTAATCGTTTTTGCCGATTTTTACATTGCCTGAAATTTCTTCTATCATTCCTCCTACTAGAATTGTGGGATCAACCCCGGAATCTTCAAATATCATGGAAATCATGGATGTTGCTGTAGTTTTTCCGTGTGCCCCTGAAACGGCTATTCTTTCCTTGTAGTTTTTCATCAACAATCCGAGAGCCTCCGCCCTGTCCATTGTAGGAATGTTTGATTCCATAGCTTTTGCAAACTCGGGGTTGTCGGCGTGAACGGCGGATGTGTATATGACCAGATCCATATCCTTTATGTGTTCGGCTGAATGGCCTATAAAGACTTCTATGCCTTTATTAATCAATTTCTTCGTGATTTCGGATGAATTGATATCCGAGCCGGAGATTTTTTTACCGCTTGACAGAAGCAGCTCGGCTATGGCGCTCATTCCTATTCCACCTATTCCAATCATGTAAATATTGTCGTAAGTGGTTAAATCGGGCCCGTGATTTGCATATTTCATATAATCTCTCCATTCTTCTTGTAGTCTTCATACTTAATGAATTATACCACAAAACACTTTAAAGAGGGATTGGCTCTTTTATTAATTTAAAAAATCGGTCTTGTCTATTGAATTTTCGCGAAAAAACGAATAAAATTAATAATAAACACAAATATAATTCGGATGGGTGATGACTTTGGGCAAATTTAAAAGAAATGAGAGGATTGGAGGCATTGTCAAGGTTCTTTGTGACACTCCAAACAAGATTTACACGCTTAACCATTTTACCGCAATGTTCAATGCTGCGAAATCTACAATCAGCGAAGATATTGTAATAGTCAAAAGAGTAATGGAAGATTTGGAACTCGGCATTGTCGAGACAATTTCGGGAGCCGCAGGCGGTGTAAGGTATATTCCCAAAATCAACAGAAGGGAGACCGAAAAAGTTTTGTCAGACATATGCGAAACGCTGAGAGACGAAAGCAGAATCATCTCGGGTGGTTTCATTTACACTGCCGACATTATCTATAATCCGCACTATGTCAAAAAAATCGGCGAAATTTTTGGGAAAATTTTTGCCGACAAGCCTATTGACTACATACTCACTCTTGAAACAAAGGGAATACCTCTAGCAATTATGACTGCCAATACTTTAAATGTTCCGCTTGTCATTGCGCGTGACGACAACAGGGTTACAGAAGGGTCCACGGTAAGCATAAACTATGTTTCGGGTTCGACAGGAAGCATAAGCACCATGTATGTATCAAAACGCGCTGTAAGAACAGGATCCAATGTGCTTATAATAGACGATTTTATGAGAGCTGGGGGAACCGCCAAAGGTTTGGTGGACTTGATGACTGAATTCGATGCCAATGTTGTCGGAATAGGAGTCATGATTGCCACGAAAGAGCCTGAGAAGAAGATGGTTGATGATTATGTTTCCCTTATTGCCATTGAGGGAATAACAAGGGACAAAGGAATAATCATACATCCGAAAGAAGACGTTTGTATTTGATTCGCCATGGAAATAATGCCATTTGCATGTTATAATCTATGACGGAAGACGGGAGGCTTAATATGTTAGGGGTGCAAATATGTTGAATGCCATAATTCTTGCGGCCGGTGCAGGGACAAGAATGAAATCGAATAAACCCAAGGTGCTCCACGAGGTTTGCGGGATTCCAATGATTGAACATGTGCTCAGAGCTTCTGAATCGGCAGGAGTATCCGATTCGGTCGTAGTGATAGGACACCGGGCCGAAGAGGTTCGACAAAAGCTTTCTGGAAGAAATCTTAAATTCGCGCTCCAGCTTGAAATGCTTGGAACTGGCCATGCGGCAATGCAGGCGGTGGAAAAAATACCCGATGAGGGAGCCGTATTGGTTTTGTGCGGGGACACGCCTCTTGTCAGAGGGGAAACACTCGAAGGTTTAGCAAGATGCCACAGAGAAGAGGAAAATTCGGTAACTGTGCTTACTGCGTCATTTGACGATCCTTTCGGGTATGGAAGAATCGTCAAGGATTGCGAGGGAAAACTGCTTGGAATTGTTGAGGAAAAGGACGCGGATGAAGATGAAAGGTCAATAAAGGAAATAAATTCCGGCATTTATTGCTTTGATGCTGCATCTCTCAAAGAGTCCTTGAAAGGCCTTGAGAATGAAAACAGCCAGTGCGAATACTATTTGACCGATACGGTAAGTATTTTACGGGGTCTTGGCAAGCGTGCCGGAACTTATGAAATAGACGACCCTCTTGAGATTCTGGGCGTAAACAACAGAGTTCAGCTTTCTACAGCCGAGCAAACAATGAAATCAAGAATAAACACAAAGCATATGCTTGCGGGAGTCACCATAATGAATCCCGCTGACACGACAATTGGAATCGATGTTGAAATCGAGCCCGATACAGTCGTTTTTTCGGGATCCCAATTGAAAGGTGCAACTTCAATTGGGCCTGACTGCGAAATAGGACCATATGCGATTCTGGAAAATGCCCAAGTAGGAGCAGGCACGACAATCAGGCAGTCTACTGTTTTGGACAGCTCTGTGGGAAAAGATGCCAAGATTGGACCATATGCATATCTTCGTCCGGGAAGCACAATTGAAAACAAGGTAAAATTGGGCGATTTTGTAGAAGTCAAGAATTCTACGGTAGGAGAAGGCAGCAAGGCCTCGCACCTGGCATATATAGGGGACGCCGACATAGGAAAACGGGTAAACATAAGCTGCGGAGTCGTTTTTGTGAATTATGACGGTAAGAACAAACATAGAACCAGGGTTGGAGACGATGTTTTCATAGGATGCAATGTAAATCTTGTTGCACCTGTAGTTGTCAACAACAAGGCATATGTGGCCGCCGGAACTACCGTTACGGAATCTGTGCCGGAAGGAGCCCTGTGCATAGGCAGAAGCAGGCAGGAAAACAAAGCGAATTGGGTGGAACGAAAATGGTCCGCTGAATATAATGCAGACAAACAAAAGTAAGCACAATCTAGAGGAGGGTTTCTTTAAATGCAAGAGGCAAGCAACACTGTAAAGATTTTTTCGGGCAATTCAAATCGAAAGTTGGCTGAAAAAATCTGCAAAGAGCTTAATATGCCATTGGGGGATGCCAAAGTGGGATCTTTCAGCGACGGAGAAATAACTGTGAATTTCAATGAGTCAGTAAGAGGCAAGGATGTATACTTAATACAGTCAGTCAGCCCTCCTTTGGTGAATCGATATTTGATGGAACTTTTGATAATGATCGATGCATGCAAGAGAGCCTCGGCAAAAAGCATTTCAGCTGTAATTCCTTATTACGGCTACGCCCGGCAGGACCGAAAGGCGAAAGCAAGAGATCCAATCTCGGCAAAGCTTGTGGCGGATTTGCTTGAAAAAGCGGGAGCTGACAGAGTTTTGTCGATGGACTTGCATGCCGCACAGATACAGGGATATTTTAATATTCCGGTGGATCATCTTATGGGTATTCCTATTCTGTCGGAGTATTTCAACAACAAGAAAATTGAGGATTTGGTCGTGGTATCTCCGGACTTGGGAAGTGTTGCAAGAGCGAGGAAATTTGCGGACCGCCTGGACTCTTCCATTGCTATAATAGACAAGAGACGTCCAAAGGCCAATGTTTCGGAAATAATGAACATAATAGGGGATATAGACGGCAAGAATGTAATCCTTATAGACGACATGATAGATACGGCAGGGACAATCACACAGGGAGCAAAAGCCCTAAAAGACCTTGGGGCAAAGGAAGTTTACGCATGCTGCACCCATCCTGTTCTTTCAGGCCCCGCTTTGGAAAGGCTTGAGAATTCGGTCATAAAGGAATTGGTTGTATTGGACACAATTCATTTGGAAGAAGAAAAAATTTTGGACAAAATGACTGTCCTTTCAGCGGCTCCTCTTTTTGCGGAGGTAATGAAACGCGTATACAAGAATGAATCGGTAAGCAAACTTTTCGTTTAGGATAAAGAACAAAAGCTCCCAAGGCAGGGAGCTTTTGTTGCAAAACCATTTAATATTCATATATATAAAAGGGGTGCTTTTCAAATGCACATAATCGTAGGATTGGGGAATCCAGGTAAGAAATATGCAGGAACCAGGCATAATGCAGGATTCGAAGTGTTGGACCATTTTGCCGAAAAACACGGAATCAAGATAAATAAAATAAAATTCAAGGGACTTTTTGGAGAAGGAAAACTGAAAGGTGAAAAAGTCCTTCTGTTGAAACCACAGACGTTCATGAATCTGAGCGGCCGGAGCGTCAGGGAAATAGCTGACTTTTATAAAATCGAAATTGACAGGCTTATCGTTGTTTATGACGACATAGATACGCCTTTGGGCAAGATAAGAATAAGAAAAAAAGGCAGTGCGGGAAGCCACAACGGTGTGAAGGATATAATATACAATCTGATGACCGATGAATTTCCGAGAATAAGGATAGGGATAGGATCATCCGGGAACAAGAATCTTATTGGACATGTATTGGGCGGTTTCGATGAAAATGAAATAGAATCAATACAAAAGACTTTGTCATGGGCTTCGGAAGCGCTTGAAACGATTGTATCCGAAGGCATAGACAAGGCAATGAACAAGTACAACGCTATGAGTTGCGAACCTGGAGGAGAAGATGGCAGCGAGAGCCGGCAGAGATAGTAAGATAAACAGAATCAAAGAATGGTTTGAAACGGGAAATGGAGATTTTGCCTGCACAGGAATCACAGAGTCATTTGCGGCTTTTCTGTTGTCCAATTCAGGTGAAAGGCAAATACTTGTCATAACGGAAACTGAAACACAGGCTAAGAAGATGGCTGAAGACATAGGCGCTTTCAGCGGCAAGCCGGTGTTTTTTTTGCCCGGAAGGGAAATAAACTTTTACGAGTCTTATGCCCACAGTAGGGATGCCGAGTCTGAAAGGGCAAGGGTATTGGGTCATGTTGTTAGCGGAAGGCCCCTTTTTGTGACATCCGCAGTAGACAATTTGCTTATTCCTTTCAGGGAACCGAAGGATTATGCAAGCGGCATAAAGACAATCGAATGGGGCGGGCGATATCCGATGGACAAGCTGACTGAGTTTCTGACAAAGTCAGGCTATGAATCTGTAGACCAGATAAGAAATAAGGGACAGTTCAGCAGACGAGGGGGAATACTGGACATATTTTCCCCGCAAAACGAGAAACCCTACAGACTGGAATTTTTTGATGAAGAGGTTGACTCAATACGCGTTTTTGATGTTTTGTCACAGGTTTCAATCGAGAAGAAGAAGGAAGCGGTTTTGTTTCCGGCTCGGGAATTTGCAGGCGGCAAAGAATCCATAAATCAAGCCATTTCGAAAATTGAAAGAGAAATGGATTCTTTTGATGAAAATTCTTCTGAGGACTTGCGCGAAAAGTATGGAGAAATAATCGAGGGATTGAAAAACGGAATATTTCCGGGTGATATTTTCAATTTAAGCTGTTATATGCCAAATAGTGATTTGCAGGGATATTTTAAAGATGGATCGGCTTTTGTCATGATGGACGAAAAGAGAATAAGCCAAAGAGCCAAGACCTATAAAAATGATTTTCTTGAAAGGTTCAAATTGCATCTTGACAAAACCAGCGTATTGCCGGGACAGTATGCATTGGTAAGAGACTACAACCATAAAGGTCTCAGGCGGAAATGTCTTTACATGGACAAGGCAATAGCAAGCCGAAATGATATATCGGAAACAATGGAGTTTTCTGTAAAACCGCATACGGGATTCAAGGGACGGCTGGACGCGGTGACTGTTGAACTCTCCGATGCAAAATCCAAGGGATACAAAACTCTTGTTTTTGCCGGAGGCAAAGGCAAATCCGCAAGGTTGCGTTCGGAACTGTTCAACAGGGGACTGGAAGCCTGCGAATCAGAAGATGAAATAATGACTCTGGAATCTTCAACAATCGCTGTTTCAAAAAAACATCTTTCAAAAGGTTTTGTTTACGGAAACGGAAAGATCAATGTTCTTTCTGAAATGGATGTCTTCGGAGTTGAAAAAAAGCACAAAAGGATTTCATCGAAATCAAAGAAAAGAGCAATAACGAGTTTTACTGATTTGAAACCCGGAGACTATGTCGTGCATGAGAATCATGGCATAGGACAATTCATAGCGATGAAACAGCTGGAAGTTGAAGAAATAAAGAAAGACTATCTGCAGCTTGCATATAAAAAAGGCGATTTTTTGTATGTTCCCGTGAACCAGATGGGCCTGATACAAAAGTATCTGGGGTCAAACAATGCAAATCCTAAACTCAACGGTCTTGGTGGAACGGAATGGCAAAAGACAAAACAGCGTGCAAGAAAATCAATAGAAGATTTGACAGAAGGACTCCTGGATCTTTATGCGAAGAGGAAAACGGCATCCGGACATGCATTTATGCCGGATTCGAACTGGCAAAGAGAATTCGAGGATTTGTTTGAATACGATGAAACTCCGGACCAGATAAAAGTAATCGATGAAATAAAGAAAGACATGGGAAGACCCAAGCCAATGGACAGGCTTTTGTGCGGGGATGTCGGATACGGGAAGACGGAGGTTGCGCTCAGGGCGGCATTCAAGGCCATAAACGACGGAAAACAGGTTGCCATACTTGTTCCGACAACAATTTTGGCCCAGCAGCATTACAACACTGCGCAAAAGAGAATGAATCCTTTTCCCGTTTCCGTGGAAATGCTCAGTCGCTTTAGAAGCAAGACCAAGCAGAAAAGGATACTCGACGACATTAGAAGAGGCGGAGTGGATTTGATAATAGGAACCCACAGGCTTTTGTCCAATGACATAAAATTCAAGGACCTGGGACTTTTGATAATTGACGAGGAACAGCGTTTTGGAGTAAAGCACAAGGAAAAACTGAAGGAACTGAGAAATGGAATAGACGTTCTTTCCCTTTCAGCAACACCGATTCCAAGGACTCTTCATATGTCGCTCGTCGGAATAAGGGACATAAGTGTTATTGAAGACCCTCCCGATGAAAGATATCCGGTCGAAACTTTTGTTGTTGGAAGGGACGACGGAATAATAAGGGAAGCTCTGCTCAAGGAAATATCCCGCGGAGGGCAAGCCTATTTTGTGCACAACAGAATAAAAGACATAGACAGGGTGGCAAAGAAGATTTCCAATCTTGCTCCATATGCAAAAGTTGCATATGCCCATGGGCAAATGAACGAGCGAAAGCTTGAGGACATAATGGTGGACTTTCTCAACGGCGAAATAGACGTGCTCGTTTGCACAACAATAATTGAAACGGGACTCGACATTCCCAATGTTAACACAATACTGATAGATGATTCGGACCATATGGGACTGTCGCAGTTGTATCAGCTCAGGGGTAGGGTTGGAAGAAGCAACCGTGTCGCCAGAGCGTATCTGATGTATGAAAAAAACAAGATTGTAAGCTCGGTTGCGGAAGAAAGGTTGAAAGCAATAAAGGAATTCACTGAACTCGGGTCAGGATTCAAGATCGCTATGAGGGATTTGGAAATAAGGGGCACAGGGAATTTGCTTGGACCGCAGCAGCATGGACAAATGGAATCGGTGGGCTACGATTTATATGTCAAGATGATGGAAGAAGCAGTCCTTAAAATAAAAGGCGGCAAATACGAAGTCGCTGTTGATACGTCTATAGAGATAAAAATAGGCGCATATATCCCTGATGAATATGTAGAAAATGAAATATTGAAACTAGAGGCATACAAACGCATTTCATCTATAGAAAATAAAAAAGACTATCATGAAATACAGGAAGAAATCGAAGACCGGTTCGGCACTCCGCCAAAAGAGGTATACAATTTGCTAGATGTTGCCTACCTTAAGGCCCTATCGGGCAAGTTCGGCATATCTGAAATAAGAGAGTACGGTGATTTTTATCGTTTTGAAATGCAAAAGGGGAAAGCCTTCGGTCCTGAAGCCGCAGCTAAAATACTTGACATATATAGATCTAATGTGCATATTCACGCGGGAGAGACTCCTAGCATAATGTACAGATTCAAGGGTGTGAAAATGAGTTCGGAGAAGAAACTCAAGGAGGCAATTTTATTTATGGAAGAAATAAACAGTTTCAAAGACCGGTCGATTAAGCTATAATGTAAGTTATAAATGTGATTACAAGAGGGAGATGGAGACTTTGATGAATAAAAACAAAACAGTAGCAGTATTGGTCCTTATGATTGTTATAATTGCGGCGTTATTTGCCGGTTGCGGCAGCGAGGATGAAGAAACGGTTGAAAGTTCATTGATAGCCGAGGTTAACGGACAAGAGATTTCACTTGACGAATTCAACAAGAATTTTACTATTTTTGAAAAGAACTATACCCAGCTTTACGGAGAACAGATATGGTCCCAGGAAATACAGGGTAAAACCATAACACAAATAGCAAAAGAGCAGATAATGGAAAAAATGATCACAGAGGAACTGATTCGCCAGCATATGGTCGAGCAGAACACAGAACTCGATGTCGATGGAATCGACAAGACATACGGCGAGTTTGAGAAAGAACTTGAAAACAGCGAGGAAATGAAGGCTTTTTATGAAGAAAATGAAATAGGTGAAGATTTCATCAAGAAGCAGCTTGAGATGGAGGAATATCTTTCCATATTCAAGCAGCAGACGCTGGAAAAACTCGGGATTGATCAAATGCGGCTCGAAGAGATATACGATGAATACGTTGTCAATGTAAGAGCCAGCCACATATTGGTTGAAACGGAAGAAGCACTTGAGGAAGTTCAGGCAAAATTGGTCGAAGGATCCGAATTCGAAGAACTGGCCAAGGAGTATTCAATTGACACCTATTCAGCCGCAAACGGAGGAGACCTTGGCTATTTTGCGAGAGGGGCAATGGTTCCTGAATTTGAGAAAGCCGCTTTTTCATTGCCGCTAGGAGTTGTAGGGGATCCCGTAAAATCCGATTACGGATACCATCTAATAAAAGTTGAGGACAGAAAAACTCTTTCAGACCTTAAAAGCGAAATGAGCGAAGAAGAACTCGAAATGGAGAAAGAGGCAATAAGGAACAATCTCATGGAGACCAAGATAGTCGAAGAGATAGACGTTCTGGTGGAAGCGGCGGAAATTAAGAGGTATGCGGAAAACATAGAGTAGAGTCATTAGGATTATATACTTGAAAAAGATTAAAACATATACAGACCCAAAGGCCCGTTATCGGGCCTTTTGCAATGTTGATTGGACTGAGTGTTTTGAGTATAATGGATTTGTCGAAGCTTTGTTCGCTAAACGACTGGAGGAATCATGACTGAAAAGGGTAAAGACAATTCGTTCCTTAAAGGGGCGGCGATTCTTGGAGCCGCAGGAATCTTAATAAAAATAATAGGGGCTTTTTTCAGGATACCGCTCGGCAACATCATTGGGGATGAAGGCATGGGGTATTATCAAAGCGCCTATCCCATATACTTGATTCTTGTTGTTGCCTCGACGGCAGGTTTTCCTACGGCGATAGCCAAATTGGTTTCCGAAAGAAGGGCAAAAGGTGATCTCTACGGGGCGGATCGTATTTTCAAGGTTTCCTTTTTTATACTCGCAGGCTTGGGAATTTTCACATCGTCGATTCTTTTTTTCGGAGCAAGATATTATTCGGAAGCGATTAAAAATCCAAAGGCTTATTATTCTATTATTGCAATAGCTCCGGCTCTACTTTTTGTGCCATTGATGTCATCCTTTAGAGGATACTTTCAGGGACTCAGGGATATGAGACCAACAGCTGTTTCACAGATAATAGAACAATTGGTAAGAGTGGCAGTAGGACTGGCGCTTGCATATGTCCTTCTTGGAAGAGGGCTTGAAATATCAGCTGCCGGAGCAACTTTTGGCGCCGGAGCAGGGGCTCTTATAAGCGCATTGGCGATGGCTGCAATTTATTTCAGGCACAAGGCCGGCACGGCTATCAAAAGGCCCGAAAATCCTGAAAAAATCAATGAAATAGTGAAAGCCCTCCTTTTGATAGCCGTGCCGATAACCATTGGCGCATCGGTGTTGCCGGTTATGAATTCAATAGATGTAGGAATAGTGCTAAGAAGATTGCAAGAAATAGGATACAGTGAGGCGTCTGCGAACGGTCTATACGGCCAGCTGGCCGGTATGGCAACACCTCTCATGAATCTTCCGCAGATAGTGACGGCAGCGATACAGATAAGCCTTGTTCCGGCAGTATCGCATATGATTGCAAAAAAAGACTACGGTATGTTGGGAGAAACAGTAAAATCCGGTGCTAGGGCGACGCTCATAATAGCCCTTCCGGCGGCGTTTGGATTGGTGGTGCTCGCAGAGCCGATAATGCGGCTCCTGTATCCCTTTAAAATCGAGAGCGCCGTAAGCGCAAGCGCAATTCTTTCGGTGCTTGGATTTGGAATCATTTTTCTATCCATGTTTCAGACTCTTACAGGAATTCTCCAAGGCATGGGAAGGCCTATTGTGCCGGTATGGAATTTGGCTGCCGGGGCGCTGCTCAAAATAGTCTTGACATATGTACTTGTGGGAATTCCGGTCTTGAATGTAAGAGGCGCGGCAATTGGAACCGTTTTCGGATATGCACTTGCCGCAACTCTAAACGTCCTATACATCAAAAGAAATCTCAAAATGGATCTTCAGGTTTTTAAGCTTTCCGTAAAGCCGCTTGTTTCAGCTGCGGTAATGGGGGCTGTGGCGTTTTGGGGACACGGGGCATTGACTCCCTTGCTGGGAGGAGGGGTTTCGACGGTGGCATCAATATCTGCCGGAGTATTTGTTTACGGTTGGATGCTTATTAATACGGGAGCTGTTACATCGAAAGACTTTGAGCTTGTTCCCAAAGGCAAGAGAATTTATGAAATATTAAATAAAATGAAAATAGGGAAGTGGCATTCATGAAGAATAAAATAGCAGTTGTTGGACTTGGACCGGGAAGCGTGGATTATCTGTCTTTCAATGCATATGAAAAAATCAATAAAACCGCAAGGGAAAGGCTTTTCTTCAGAACAGAAAAACATCCCACTGTGGATTGGCTCAAAGAAAAAGGATTGAGTTTCAACACGTTTGACGACTATTACGAAAGGCATGATACATTTGATTCGGTGTATGAGAATATAGTGGATGATTTGATTAATGAGTCAGAAAATGGGGATCTGGTTTATGCAGTCCCCGGGAGTCCCTTTGTTGCGGAAAAGACTGTGCAGATCCTGATTGAAAAGTCGAAGAGCGGCTTGTTCGATTTGGATTTTATTCCGGCAGCAAGTTTTGTGGACGCGGTTCTTGCGGCGGTAAGGAAAGACCCGGTTATGGGAGTTAGAATAGTTGATGGCCTTCAAATACGGGACCAGCTTGCGGACACCAGGATTGACACTCTGATAACCCAGGTTTACAATCGTTATACAGCCTCAGAGGTCAAGCTTGCGCTTTCGGAGCTGTTTGGCGACGAACATTTGATTCTGGTTGTAAGGGCAGCCGGTATAGACGAAATGGAGCGAATTGAAGAAATACCGGTATACGAACTTGACCATCTGGATTATCTCGACCACCTTACAAGTGTCTATGTGCCGTCTCTTGCAAGTGAAAAAAAAGGAAAACATGATTTTTTCGACTTGCTTGATATAATGGTCCGATTGAGGGGAGAAGGCGGGTGCCCCTGGGACCGGAAGCAGACACATGAAAGCATTAGAAACTGCATGATAGAAGAAGCATATGAAGTGGTGGACGCGATTGATAAAAACGACTACGCATTGATGACCGAAGAGCTCGGAGACGTTCTTTTGCAGATTGTTTTCCACAGCAGAATGGCCGAAGAGAAAGGGATTTTCGACGTTGGCGATGTCATAGAAGGGATCTGCACAAAGCTGATTAGGCGCCATCCGCATGTATTCGGCGATGAAGAAATTTATACAGCGAGCAAAGTGAAAGACAAGTGGGAGGAAATCAAAAGGGAAGAAAAATCGGAAAAGACCCATTCTGAATCAATGAAAAGAGTTCCGGGATCATTGCCGGCTCTTATGAAAAGCGTGAAGATACAAAAGAAAGCCGCAAAGGTGGGCTTCGATTGGGATGATGTTGGTCCTGCATTCGATAAAATAAGAGAAGAGACGGACGAGCTTATTGGAGTTCTTAACGAACCGGTTTTGTCGGCAAGACGCGCCAAGGAAGAAATAGGAGACTTGATTTTTGCAGTCGTGAATGTTGCAAGATTCCTCAAGATCGATCCTGAAGAGGCATTGAATTCGACCGTCGACAAGTTCGTCGAACGATTCAGCCACATCGAAAACAAATCCATTGAAAAAGGAATGGATATGAAGAAAATGAGCCTTGAAGAGATGGATTTGTTGTGGGAAGAGGCGAAAACATTAAAAAACGGCTGATTTTCAAAAAAAAGAGCAATAAAAAAAGGAAATGGAACATTCGCATAGAATAAGAATAAACGAATCACAATTATATCACAGGAGGGAATTAATTATGAATAAAGCTGAATTGATTGCGAGCATGGCCGAAAAAGCCGGGCTTACCAAGAAAGATACCGAGATGGTCTTGAACTCTTTTGTTACAAGTATAGAGGAATCATTGCTGGCCGGGGAAAAAGTTCAACTCGTTGGATTTGGAACATTTGATGTTAAAGAAAGAAAAGCAAGACAGGGAAGAAATCCTAGAAATCCCGAACAAGTAATTGAAATTCCTGCATCAAAGGCTCCGGTATTCAAAGCAGGAAAAGCACTTAAAGATTTGGTAAACAAATAGAAACAAGCTGGCTGTGACCGCTTTGAGGTTGTTGTCAAAGTCTCAAAAATACAGAATGGTGAAATCTCGTGTTTCAATGAGCTTTTCAATTGTTATTCCGGGGCATGGTAATGCGCCGGGAAACATTTTTAAAGGTTGCGGGGAAATTTGATTTTTCGTCATTCTGAAAGCAGCCTATGGCTGCTTTTTTAATTAGGAAAAATACTGGGAGGAGAACGGTTTTGAGAATAGATAAATTTTTAAAGGTTTCAAGATTGATAAAGAGAAGGACTGCAGCGAAGGAAGCTTGCGGGAAGGGTCGAATTAAAATAAATGAAAAAGAAGTAAAGCCCGGAGCGGAAGTGTCAATTGGGGATATAGTAGAAATTGAAATGGGAAATCGTGTGATGAGATTCAAAATCAAGGATATAAAGGAACATGTCAAGAAGGAAGAGGCCACCGATTTGTATGAGGAAATAATATAAGGAATTCAAAGGATAAGAGGTGTTTCTATGGCTGCAGGAAGGAAAAGGAAAAGGAAAGGGAATTTCATAAAGAGAAATTTCATTGCAATTGCCATACTTCTTGTTTTGGGGTCATATTTTTTAACGGTTCTTATAAAACAACAAAGGATGTACAGGCAACTTAAAGCAGAGGAAGCCCGCGTTTTGATCGAACTTGCTGAAAAGGAAGAGGAATTGGCGGAAATCGAAAAGGAAATTGAAGAGGCGGGTACGGATGCTTATGTCGAGGAGATTGCCAGAGTGGAACTGGACTTGGTCAAGGAAAACGACATTGTTTATCGTTTTAGGGAAAACAAGGAAGAAGACGAAGAAGACGACTGATGACGACTAGAGACGGAGTGATGTCATGAAGCGTGCGGTAATAGACATAGGAACCAATTCAATAAGGATGCTTGTTGCAGATATGGAAAAAGGAAAAATAGTGAGTGGCAAGAAGCATGTGCGTATGGTCAGGTTGGGCGAAATGGTAGACCATTCAAGAGTGATTGGAGAAAATGCGCTTGAAAGATGCATGGATGCCTTGGACGAATTTGTTAAAATAGCATTGGATGAAGGAGCACATGATATAAAGGCATTGGCCACGAGCGCGGTCAGGGATGCCGGAAACAGGGATGAAATTGTCCAAAAGATCCAATCTGTTCTGCCGATTGAAGTTGAAATCCTGTCGGGCGACGAGGAGGCGGAAATGGGATATTTCGGCGTTATTTCAAGCTTCGACGCGAAAGGCATTATCATGATGGTGGACATAGGCGGCGGAAGCACTGAATTTGTAGTGGGAAACAAAGAAAAGATTTTTTACAAGAAGAGCCTCGACATTGGTGCGGTAAGGATGACTGAGCAATTCATAAAATCAGATCCTGTCGACCCCGTTGAATCGCGTGAATTGGAAAGGCACGTCAGGAACATTATAAAGAGCGGACTTGCGGACGTTTTTCCATTTGAAAAAGGAATAGCTGTGGGGATAGGTGGAACAATAACAACTTTGGGAGCAATAAAACTTAAAATGGAAAATTACAATCGGGAAAAGATTCATTTGGCAAGCATCGGGCTGGGAGAAATACGTGAAATGATAAGCGGGTTTGGAAAAGCCAAGCTCGACAGCCGAAAAAAAATAGTAGGGCTTGACAGTGAAAGAGCCGATATAATATATGCCGGAAGCATAATATTGCAGGAGATTATGGAAATCTTCGGCTACAAGGACATAATCGTAAGCGACTATGACAATCTAGAAGGTTATTTAATGACAAGGTGAAGAATATGAGAGTAAAATAAAGACAGGGGTAAAATCCCATTATGAGCATGGCTCTGACCATGCTTTTAGTATTTATAGGAGGGAGGAACAAAATGCTTAAAGCAAACGTTATAAGGGGAACATTGGATGCGGCTTTGTCGAAAGGAGCCGATTTTTCAGAAATTTTTTTTGAAAATAAAAGAAATCAAACTATAGGGCTGGTAGGCGGTCTTGTGGAGAACACGGTTTCAGGTCAGGATTACGGGGTAGGCATCAGAATAATAAGGGGAACAGAAAGTGTTTATGCGTACACAAACGACACTTCAGCCGAACATCTTAAAATGGTTGCGGAGAAGGCGGCTTTGGCTCTTGAGGGGAAAGAAAAAACAACGGTGCTTGATTTCAGAAGACATGTCGGGACTCCTCTAATCGAAATATTGAAATATCCCGGAGACATAGGCAAAAAAGAAAAGGTGCTTTTGCTGAAAAGAGCCCATGAATCCGCATCAGGTTTTTCAGACGAGATAACCCAGGTGAGAATAAATTATCTTGATATCGTGCAAAAGGTTTTGATTGCAAACTCCGAGGGCCTTTGGGTAGAGGACGAAAGAGTGAGGACAAGGACTTCCATACAATCAGTAGCCGAGTCCGGAGGGGAAATGCAGACCGGGCACTTTGCCCCGGGAGCATCCATGGGATTTGAGTTTTATGAAACGATAGACCTCGGTAAATACGCAAGGGAGGCTTCGGAAATGGCGGCAACAATGCTTCATGCCGACTTCGCTCCAAGCGGCAAAATGAAGGTGGTTATAGAAAACGGTTTTGGAGGCGTCATTTTCCACGAAGCTTGCGGACATGGACTCGAGGCTACTTCGGTTGCCAAAGGCACATCGGTTTTCGCCGGGAAAACGGGCGAAAAAATTGCTTCCGGCGTTTTGACTGCAATCGATGATGGAAGCATCCCCGGCCAATGGGGTTCTGCCGGATTTGACGACGAGGGCTTAAAAACCCGCAAGAATATTTTGATTGAAAACGGCATATTGAAAGGTTACATGGTCGACAGGCTCAACGGAAAGAAAATGGGAATGGCTCCAACTGGATCTGGCAGGCGCCAATCCTACAAATATCCGCCTACATCGAGAATGACCAACACATATATAGCTCCCGGAAAAAACAGTTTTGAGGATCTTATATCAAGCACCGAAAACGGGCTTTACGCAAAAAAAATGGGCGGGGGGTCGGTTGACCCGGCTACCGGTGAATTTAATTTTGCAGTGATGGAAGGTTATTTGATCGAAAACGGCAAGATAGGGAAACCTGTGAGGGGAGCAACGCTTATAGGAAATGGCTTGTCGATTTTAAAAAAAATAGATATGGTTGCCGATAATTTGTCATTTGGGCAAGGCATGTGTGGATCTGTAAGCGGAAGCATACCTGTAAATGTAGGGCAACCGGCTTTGCGTGTCGAGTCAATAACAGTAGGAGGCAGGAAGGAGCGGTAGAAGATGGAAAAATTCAAAACTGAGGCCCTCTTTGAATTGGCGCAAAAACAAGGAGTCGAGGAAATCGAAATTTATGTTGGAGAATCAAAATCGTTCAACGTGAGAGTATATGACGCCAGGGTGGAACATTTTGCCTTGGAGGAAAACAGGGGCCTTTCAGCAAGGGGAATAAGCGAGAACTCGATGGGCTATATCTATACGGAAAATCTCAACGGCATAAGACTGGAAGAATTGATTTCAGGCGTAAAAGAAAATGCCGACATAATGGAGGCTTCCGAAAAAGAAGAAATTCATTTCGACAATGAAAAATGCGGCAAAATGGAACTGAAGAATACTGACCTTGAAAAAATCACCGAAGAAGAAAAAATAGCATTTGCGTTGGACATGGAAAAGAAAGCGTTCTCGATTGATGAAAGAATAGAGGCTGTCAACTATTGCCTGTACGGAGAGAGTTCGGGCGGCAGGATGATAATGAATTCAAAGGGACTTGACCTTTCAGAAGAAAAAAATATCGCCTTTGCTTTTATCTCAGTTGTGGCAAAGGAAGATGGTAAAGTAAAAACAGGAAGCGCGTACACCGTGTCGAATGAATTCGGGGATTTTGATGCCGAAGCTTTGGCGAAAGAGGCGGCAAGAAAGGCTCTTGACCAGCTTGAAGCAAAAACAATGGCTTCAGGTTCCCGAAAGACGCTTTTGTCAAACGAGGTTTCGGCAGATTTGCTGCAGGCTTTTTCTTCGGCATTTTCGGCCGAAAATGTTCAACGCAATCTTTCTCTGCTCAAGGGAAGGCTAGGTGAAAGAGTGGGTTCTGAGAACCTTGCCATAATAGACGATCCGCTTTTGCCAAACAAGGCGGGTTCGAGAAATTTTGACGATGAAGGCACATGCACGTTCAAGAAGAATGTGATTGAAAATGGAATACTGAAGACTTTCCTCCACAACAAAAAAACAGGCAAAAAAGAAGGCCTTGCCTCAACTGGAAATGCATTCAAAGGTTCCTATAAATCGCCTGTATCGATAGCTCCGACCAATTTCTTTATAAGTCCGGGAACCTTTTCAATCTCTGAAGCGGTTGAGAATATGGGCGGGGGAATGTATATTACAGATGTCCAAGGACTACATGCGGGACTCAATTCTGTTTCGGGCGATTTTTCGCTCTCTGCTTCGGGGTTTGCAGTTCGTGGAGGCAAAATTGAGGAAGCGGTCCATCAAATAACTGTTGCGGGAAATTATTTCGATATGCTCATGGACATTGAATGCATATGCAGCGACCTCAAGTTCATAATGCCCGGTTCGGGACATGTGGGTTCTCCTAGCATTTTGATAGGGAAACTCGATATTTCAGGAGAATGACAAATGGATATGTATGATAGATTCAAGGAAAATATAATTGAAAAAGGATTGCTCGAAAAGGGCTATGGAGTTGTATTGGGGATATCCGGCGGACCGGATTCGATTTGCATGCTTTCCCTTTTCCTAAGGCTTAAGAATGAATGGGACTTAAGGATTGTCCCTGTACACATCAACCACATGCTGCGGGGCGAAGACTCTAAAAAAGACGCTCTTTTTGTTTCTGAGTTCTGCAGGCAAAATGGTCTGGAATGCATGACATATGAAATGGATATTTCGGGGATGTCCGAAAAATGGAAAATGTCGCTTGAAGAGGCGGGACGCAAAGTGAGATATGGTCTATTCGAGTCGGCTGCAAAGGAAACTGGATGTGGGCGAATAGCCCTGGGGCAGAATTTGAACGACCAGGCCGAAACCATTTTGATGCGCATAATGAGAGGGACTGGACTCAAAGGCCTTGCAGGCATAGAACATATGAGAGACGGTATTTTCATAAGACCGATACTGATCTTCAAACGCGAAGAAATCGAAAATTACTGCAAAGAAAACGGCTTGAATCCCCGTACCGACTTGACCAACCTTGAGCCGGTCTACACAAGGAACAAAATACGGCTTGAGCTTTTGCCATACATCGAAAACAATTTCAATGAAAAAATCAGCGAAGCCCTTTTCCGCATGGGAGACATGCTCAGGGAAGACAGCGACTTCATTGAATATGCGGCTGAAAAGGAATTCGAAAAAATAGCAGTAGTCAGAGATGGAAGCGGGGTTTTTATAAGCCGCGATGACTTCAATGGAATACACAAGGCATTGAGAAGCAGAATTTTGAGGCGGGCAGTGGAAGAAGTTAAAGGGAATCTTACAGATGTGACAGGAGAACGTGTTTCTGCGGCACTTCATTCAATAGAGAGGGCTAAAGGGAAAAAGACGATTGAATTCCCGGGCTTTGTCGATGTCACAATCGCCGGCGGAAAGATATCAGTCTGTAAAAGAAAAACCGATTTTAAAAAGATCGAGTTTGAATATGCTTTGGAAATGGGTGAACCCGTCTATGTGAAGGAGACGGGAGACTTGATAAAAATTGAAAAAATGCCGTTCGCGGAAGGCTTTGAAGGAAGATCGAATACTTGGACGGTTTTCATAGACGAAGGTAAGTTAGCCAATAAATTTCTAAAAGTCAGAAACAGGCGGAATGGAGACCGTTTTTCCCCATTGGGAATGAATGGCACTAAAAAATTAAAAGACTTTATGATGGATTCGAAAATAGAAGAAACAAAGAGGGATTCCGTATTGCTCATTTGTGATGGAGATGAAATTGCATGGGTCGCGGGACACAGGATGAGCGATATTTACAAGTTGGATGCGAGCACTGAAAACGTGCTTAAAATAACGATTTTACCAACTTGTTATGAAAAATGAAATGTGTTAGAATGAAAAGACGCAAGTTTTAAAGAAGGCGAAAGGAGGTTTACTTTTGAGAAAGTATTTTAAAGGTGCTAGCTTCTATATACTAGTATTCATCATAATAATAATGATTGTCCAGTTTTACGGAAGAGCGCCTCAGGAGCAAAAGACCTTGGACATGTCTGGTCTTATAAGCGAACTCACAAATGACAATGTCCAGGAAATTAATTTTAACGAAAATCAAATTATAGGTGTTCTTAAGAGCGACGGTTCGACTTTTGCCGCCTATATTCCAAAAGTGATTGCTACGGATTCATTCGTTGCAAGATACATTCTTCCGGGATTGGAAAGCGGACAGATAAAATTGACAGGGGAACCTCCAGTTCAGACACCATGGTTTATAGACATTCTTCCATCAGTTTTCATGGTTTTGATTTTTGTTGTTTTCTGGTTTGTTTTCATGAACCAGTCACAAGGCGGGGGCGGAAAGGTGATGTCCTTCGGAAAAAGCAAGGCAAAACTGCATAAGGAAGATGAAAGCAAAAAGATAGACTTCGACGATGTTGCAGGCCTGGATGAAGAAAAAGAAGAGCTTAAGGAAATAGTTGACTTTTTAAGGAATCCAAGAAAATATGTCGAATTGGGCGCGCGAATTCCCAAAGGTGTATTGATGATTGGACCTCCCGGAACAGGAAAGACATATTTGACAAGAGCTGTTGCAGGAGAAGCCGGAGTGCCCTTTTTCAGCATAAGTGGATCCGATTTTGTTGAAATGTTTGTAGGTGTGGGAGCTTCAAGAGTCAGAGACCTTTTTGAGCAAGCCAAAAAGAGTTCACCATGTATAGTTTTCATAGACGAAATAGATGCTGTGGGAAGAAAAAGAGGCGCAGGCCTTGGTGGAGGGCATGACGAGAGGGAACAAACCCTTAATCAGCTGCTCGTTGAGATGGATGGATTTGGCGACCATGAGGGGATCATAATCATAGCCGCAACCAACAGACCGGACATCCTTGATCCGGCGCTTCTCAGACCGGGAAGATTCGACAGGCAGGTAAGCGTGGGAATACCCGACATAAGGGGTCGCGAGGCGATACTCAAAATCCACTCGAAGAACAAGCCTCTTGACGAGGACGTCAATTTGAAGGTTCTTGCGAGAAGAACACCGGGATTCACACCGGCTGATTTGGAAAATCTCCTAAACGAGGCAGCATTGCTTTCGGCAAGAGTAAATAACAAGACAATAAAAATGGATACAATAGAGGAAGCCATAACCAAAGTTATAGCTGGACCGGAGAAAAGAAGCAGGGTTATAAGCGACAAGGAAAAAAGACTCACGGCTTATCACGAAGGAGGACATGCCGTTTTGGCAAGGCTTTTGCCCGATACGGACACTGTCCACCAGGTTACAATAATTCCAAGAGGTCGGGCAGGCGGATTCACGATGCAACTGCCGAAAGAAGACAAATACTATGCAACAAAATCCGAAATGGAAAAAAGGCTGATAATACTGCTTGGCGGACGCGTGGCGGAAGCCTTGATACTGCATGACATAAGCACAGGCGCGCAGAATGACCTCAAGCGCGCAACTGAAATTTCAAGGGCAATGGTTACGCATTATGGAATGAGCGAAAAACTTGGCACAATGACATACGGAAACGGGGACGAAGTGTTCCTTGGCAGAGATTTGACCACAATGAAAAACTATTCCGAGGAAGTTGCTTACGAGATAGACAAGGAAATCCGAAGAATAATGGATGAATCATATGACCAGGCCATGAAGCTGCTGGAGGAGAATGTTGAAAAGCTGCACTACATTGCAAAAGCGCTTCTTGAAAGGGAAACCATTAATTCCGAGGAATTTGAGTATATTTTCCGAAATGACTATGATTCATTCATGGCCAATCCCGAAGAGGCGGCAAAGGAAATTGAAAAAGAACGAAACAGGGAGTTTCAGGAATTGTTTGGAGAAGAAAACGAAAATGGTAAAATTGCTGAAATAATCAGGAATCCCGAGTCAAGTAGGAAGGCCATGAAAAAGATTAAAGAAGAACCTTCAAAAGAAGAACCTTCAAAAGAAGAACCTTCAAAAGAAGAACCTTCGAATGAAGAAACTTCGAATGAAGAAGCGATACCGGAAGCCGAAGAAGCGGATGGTGAAAAATATTAAATTTGTCTCCGGCATGTATTCTATGCCGGAGTTGTTTTTAAAGAATATTTAAGGAGGCTGTCATGCATTTCAATATTAAGATAGGAATGAATGCTAAAATGGAAATAGTTGTAAATGAAAAAGAGACTGCGGCAAGCTACGGAAGCGGAGGGGTAAGTGTGTATGCTACCCCGGCAATGATTGGACTGATTGAAAACACTTCGCTTAACGCTGTGGATCCTTTTCTTCCCGAAGGGTACGCGACGGTAGGCACGCATTTAGATGTGAAGCATCTTGCGGCAACACCGGTAGGAATGAAGGTCACTGCCACTGCGGAGCTTATCGAAATAGACAGGAAGAAGCTTGTTTTCAAGGTCGAGGCCTTCGATGAAAAAGACAAGATAGGCGAAGGAACACACAGTAGGTTCATAATAGAAAAGGAAAAATTCCTAAATATGACTCGGGAAAAAGCTTCAAAAAAATAAAAAATTCAAACCGGCATTAGGGCTGAGGCTCATATGCCGGTTGTTATTTTTGCAGAAATCCGGCAATTTCACTACAAATGAATTGAGTGCCAACCGGAGGAATCTTATTTAAAAAAGGATATTGAAAAATTTTTATATATTTTTGCGGTAAAAGCTTTAGAATGAAACAAATCATGCAAAAAAAAAGGATGAGATGATTATTGCATGTAAGCGATATAGAAGTTATACTTGTGTAAAATGGTTTGAAAGCCAAAACATAATGCCAGCGTACTTAGAATTGCTGTTGATGCAAGGACTTCAAGGCTTTTGAGCAATCGTATACAAATGTGAAATTATACGTGTCGCTATTTGAATAATTTCCTTCAAAATAAGTATGTATACAAGTATATTTTTATCTGAGGAGAAAAAACACAATTATATTTATGATATATTATAGGCGATACCCATAGGTTTTTGCAGCAACAAAATATATAGCTTGAAAGTCCAAAGGAGGAACAATATGTTTGATAGGGATAAGCTTGACGATATCAGAAAAGCGGCGGAATTGTTCGAAGAATCGACACAAAAATCCATTAGGAAACGCCCGGAGAGAAAAGAAAATTTCATGTCTGCATCAGGGGATGAAGTAGGAAGAGTTTTTTCTCCTGTAGATGTAGAAGACATCGACTACATGGAAGAATTGAATTTTCCGGGACAATACCCGTACACAAGGGGAGTTCAACCGACGATGTACAGAGGCCGTTTGTGGACAATGAGAATGTATGCCGGATTTGCAACAGCTGAAGCGTCAAATGAGAGATACAAACTTCTTTTAGCTCAGGGAGGAAGCGGACTTTCGGTGGCATTCGACCTTCCAACCCAAATAGGCTACGACTCCGACCATTCCCTCGCTGAAGGAGAAGTCGGAAAAGTCGGAGTAGCGATAGATTCGCTCAAGGACATGGAAATATTGTTCGGAGGAATACCTCTTGACAAAGTCAGCACATCGATGACAATAAACGCCCCGGCGGCAGTACTGCTGGCTATGTACATAGCTGTTGCCGAGAAGCAGGGTGTGTCTATGGAAAAGCTGAGGGGAACAATACAGAATGACATATTGAAGGAGTATATTGCAAGAGGGACATATATATTTCCCACAGAGCCTTCAATGAGGCTTATAACAAATATATTCGAATATTGTTCGGAAAATGTGCCTCAGTGGAATACCATAAGCATATCTGGATACCATATAAGGGAGGCAGGATCGACAGCGGCCCAGGAAGTCGGATTCACATTGGCCGATGGAATTGCCTATGTCGAGGCTGCCATAGCCACGGGTCTGGATGTTGATTCATTTGCCCCGAGACTTTCATTTTTCTTCAATTCACATAACGATCTGCTTGAGGAAATATCCAAATTTAGAGCGGCAAGAAGGCTTTGGGCAAAAATAATGAAGGAAAGGTTCAATGCAAAGAATCCGAAATCAATGATGCTCAAGTTCCATACGCAAACAGGAGGATCAACACTTACTGCGCAGCAGCCGGACAACAACATTGTTCGAGTTGCTATTCAGACGCTGGCGGCGGTTCTTGGAGGAACACAATCCCTGCACACCAATTCCAGAGACGAGGCGCTTGCTCTTCCGACCGAGGATTCAGTCAGGATAGCGCTTAGGACCCAACAGATAGTTGCCCATGAAAGCGGCGTGACAAATACAGTCGATCCTCTTGCAGGTTCATATTTTATTGAAAGCAAGACCAAGGACATCGAGGAACAGGCCTATGCATACATCAAAAAAATAGATGAGCTTGGCGGAGCACCGAAAGCAATTGACAACGGATATATACAACAGGAAATAATGGATGCCGCATACAGATGTCAAAAGGACATAGAGACAGAGAGAGCTGTTGTGGTTGGAGTCAACAAATTCACTGTTGAAGAAGAGCCTCCAAAAGATCTTTTGAGAGTCGACATGTCTGTCGGTGAGGGGCAAAAGAAAAAGCTGCAGGAGCTTAAAGCCGAGAGGGACAGTCAGGCGGTTGAAGCCAATCTGAAAGCTCTAAAAAAAGCCTGCGAAGGCGATGACAATGTAATGCCTTTCATTTTGGAAGCAGTAAAGTCTTATGCAACGCTTGGAGAAATCTGTGGAGTAATGAGAGAAGTTTTCGGCGAATATCAACAGTCGGTTCGAATATAGAAAACGGGAGGACGATTAAAATGGAAAGAACCATTAGAGTGTTAGTGGCAAAACCCGGGCTTGACGGACATGACAGGGGAGCAAAAGTCATTGCCAGAGCATTGAGGGATGCAGGAATGGAAGTAATTTATACGGGATTGAGACAGACACCGCAGCAAATAGTTAATGCGGCAATCCAAGAGGATGTCGACTGCGTTGCAATCAGCATCCTCTCGGGAGCGCACAACACGCTTCTGCCCAAGGTTGTCGATCTGCTAAGAGACGAGGACGCATCGGACATACTTGTTGTAGGCGGAGGGGTGATTCCTGGAGAAGACATACCTTTTCTCAAGGAGAAAGGCATTTCGGAAGTATTCACACCTGGAACCACCACTGATACAACCATTGAATATATAAGGAACAATGTAAAAAGAAAATAACAAACATACATTGGCCGCGGAAGCGGCCAATGAGATTGTTTGTTGGATTTTAGGAACAAATGCTTAAATCGGGCGGGTGGTGAAGCAATGGAAATACGTGAACGATTGTTAAAAGGAGACAAGCGAGCGGCTGCAAGGCTAATAACAATGATTGAAAACAACGAAGCTGAAGCTGTTGAAATACTTAAAGACTTGTATAGACATACGGGAAAGGCATATGTAATCGGAATTACAGGACCTCCCGGGGCGGGGAAAAGCACTCTCACCGACAAGCTTGTAAAACATCTCAGGAAACAGAACAAAAAAATTGCAATAATTGCGGTAGATCCCACCAGTCCATTTACAGGTGGGGCAATACTTGGGGACAGGGTCAGAATGGGCGACCTCAATACCGATCCGGGTGTTTTCATAAGAAGCATGGGTGCACGCGGACGGCTTGGCGGACTGTCCGAAGCGACAAGAGCTGCAGTCAAAGTGCTCGATGTCTATGGGGCGGACTACATATTCATCGAGACGGTTGGAGTGGGTCAGTCCGAGATTGACATAGTTAAGACTTGCGATACAACACTTATGGTCATGGTCCCCGGATTGGGAGACGACATACAGACAATAAAGGCCGGAATAATGGAAATCGGCGATGTTTTTGCTGTAAATAAGGCTGACAGGGATGGCGCAAGGAGAACAATTACTGAAATCAACATGATGCTCGACTTCAACAATGAGGATTGGAGACCGCCTGTAATTCCGGCTGTTGCAATAAACAATGATGGCATAGACAAGATTTTGGAAGCCATAACCGGCCACATGGAGCATATGAAAGAAACAGGCGAATTCAAAGAAAGAAGAACAGCGAACTGCAAATTTGAAATAATTGATTTGGTAAGACAATGCCTGATGAATACATTGTTGGACAAGTCGAAAAGGGAAAATAGAATTAACGAATTGTCGAGAATGGTGGCGTCGCGGGAAATGGATCCTTATACGGCGCAGGAAACGATTTTCAATGAAATAAAATAATATAGTGAAAAGTTTTGCTTTGATATGCAAAACGACAATCGAAAAAAGGAGGAAAAAAATGAAAGCTCTTAAAATAGACCATATAGGAATCGCGGTCAAGGATTTGGAAAAAGCTTTGGAATTTTACGAGGCTCTCGGAATGAAAGCCGATGGAACGGAAGTTGTTGAAGAACAAAAGGTTAAAGTTGCATTTCTTCCAACAGGCGATTCTGAAATCGAGCTCCTTGAATCAACTTCAGAAGATGGACCTATTGCAAGACATATTGAAAAAAAAGGGGAAGGCATTCAGCATTTGGCTCTAAGAGTGGATAATATTGAAGAAGCAATTGCCGACCTTATGGAAAAAGGCGTTCGAATGATAGATCAAAAGCCCAGATATGGCGCCGGTGGAGCCAAAATAGCTTTTGTTCATCCTAAGAGTACAAACGGAATACTGCTTGAGCTTACGGAAAGGTAAATCTAGGCACATAATCAATGGGAGGGGCAGGAATGGCAATAAACAAATTGGAAAAGCTGAGAGAGAACAAAAAGA
>CAZAFW010000003.1:30445-96640 GCA_964484935.1 uncultured Peptostreptococcaceae bacterium | reverse complement strand
GGCATCTCGTCAGTCTGTAATGGGAAGCAGGATGCCTTGATTTCTGCCTTGTCTGAAAGGCAGTAGAAAGTGGAAAGTGGAAAGGAAAAGCAGTTGTCAGATATCAGGTGTCAGATATCAGCAAAGGATTAAAAGCAAAGGATTAAAAGCAAAGAATAAAAGCAAAAATCAAAAGGCAAAAGATAAAAGCAGTTGTCAGATATCAGGTGTCAGATATCAGCAAAGGATTAAAAGCAAAGGATTAAAAGCAAAGAATAAAAGCAAAAATCAAAAGGCAAAAGATAAAAGCAGTTGTCAGATATCAGATTTCAGGAAAAGCTTGAAGGATAAAAAACATTGCAAAGTATTTGCGTTTTAAATGTATTTAACTTTTTTGCATTTGCTGACGACTGCCTACCGCCTACTGACGACTGCAAACTGAAAAAGCTGTTGTTTCTGAATTAATCGGAAACAACAGCTTTTAGCTTCTACTTTATTTTCTACCATACGTTGTATGGATTTATGAATTCCATGATTTTTTCGGTTTTCTTGTAGGACTCTTCATCCAATAGAATCAAAAGTTCTTCTAGCACAGGAGTCATTGAGCTTTCGGGGAATCTTGAAACATAATTTTTATAGGCCTCAAGAAGTTCCGGGTCAAGTATTTCTGCAGGGTATTCATATGCAGGCGTATTGCTTGCTCCGACAAGGAAGGAGAAGCGGTACATGTTGTACATGGATTCGGCTTCGCTGAAATAATCAGAATCCGGATACTTGTCCATGAATTTCTCCCAGTCGTTCATGCGCTTGCCGAGCTCGTCCCAGGAAATCATTACTGCCGCATCGCTGTATGTGTGCTTTTCCACTTCTTCGGCGCGGTATGAAAGATAGTCGAAAAGCCCGTCCGATATTGATGTCTTGAAATTGCCGAGCAGGAAGCGGGGACTGGGGTCAAGGTAAT
Organism: uncultured Peptostreptococcaceae bacterium; assembly: GCA_964484935.1. Classification (GTDB taxonomy): domain Bacteria; phylum Bacillota; class Clostridia; order Peptostreptococcales; family BM714; genus BM714. The sequence goes on along the minus strand of CAZAFW010000003.1, from coordinate 95,700 downwards.
ACATGCCTTCGGACATGTATACGCTGTATCCCATATCCAGGTACCTTGCCATCAAATCCTTGATTGCGCCGTCTTGGAGATTTTCAGGCTGCCTGAGGTCTTCGATCGAGTATCTGTAGAGGGATTCTGTCAATGGGAGCATTTCATCCTGAAGGGCCGGCAGAAGATTTTCCTGCAGCTCTTTTATGCGCATAACTCCCTTGTCTGCCAAATCTTCGCTCCCGGTCATTGAAATTATGTTTTTCAGAGTTGCAACCGATTTTGAGACCGTTGTGCTTTTGTCGACCGGCAATAAATCGTTTATGCGGTCGATCAAAGCCTGCTGCAATTCGTCTTCCGGGGAAATGAATGCCCCGTAGCACCATCCGGTCAAGTCTTCCGATCTAACCTTGTACCAGTATTCTTCGTAGGCACCTATTTTTTCTTTGGATTCGGATTTTTCAAGCAGATAGACTTCTGAAGGAAAACTCAGCAGGTCTATTCTCTCTGAAGAAGTATCCGGGGACTTTCTGAGGGATATGTTGATTCCGATTATTGTGGCATTTCCCATGTGCTTATTTTCAGCAGGTTCTGAAATATTTTCGCCGTTTTGCGGGGGCTTGTCATTTGCGGCACCAGGCGAGCATCCGGCGGCAATGAGGGTTATAATAAAAAGCAGGCATAGCATTCTCTTCATTGGGAATCTCCTCGTTTGATTATATTTACTTTCATTATACAACAATAGCAATAAAAATTCTTATGGTTAAGATCAGATTACAAATTGTAATTTTACTGAAAAATCTGTTATCATTAAGTAAACAAACAATAGTTGAAAACGAAGAATCTAAAATAAAAATGGAGTGATGACATGAAGTACAGGAAGTTTGGAAAAATAGGCGACCAGGTATCGCTTTTGGGTTTCGGAACGATGCGACTTCCCACAAACAGTGAAAATCCAAAAGACATCAATTTTGAAAAAACGACAAAGTTGATTCGATACGCAATCGACCACGGCGTGAACTATGTGGATACGGCATGGCCGTATCATGGAGGCATGAGCGAGAAAGCCGTAGGACAGGCTCTTTCAGGCGGATACAGGGAAAAGGTCAAACTTGCAACAAAGCTGCCTTCATGGCTCGTTAACGAGCCTGATGATTTTGACGTGCTGCTCGACAAACAGCTCGAGAACCTTGGGACCGACAGAATAGACTATTACCTTATCCATACGCTGAACAGAAAATGGTGGCCCAAGCTTAAGGAAGCGGGGCTTTTCGATTTCATAAAAAGGGCCAAAGCGTCGGGTAAAGTTGGATATGTGGGTTTTTCATTCCACGACACAATAGATATTTTCAAGGACATAGTAGACGGTTGGGACTGGGATTTCTGCCAAATACAATTAAACTTCATGGATGAAGAATACCAAGCCGGAGTGGAGGGCCTAAAGTATGCTGCCGCAAAAGGTTTGGGAGTCGTGATAATGGAGCCTTTGAAGGGAGGCAAAATTGTCAAGCCGAATCCGAGGGCTGAAAAAATATGGGCCAAGGCGGATACTGTAAGAACTCCTTCGGAATGGGCTTTCAGATGGATTGCCGATTTCCCTGAGGTTTCCGTGGTGCTCAGCGGAATGGGCGAGCTCGAGGAGGTTGTAGAAAACATACTTACAATGTCGGATGCGGAGCCCGGAAAACTAAGCCGCAGGGAGCATGAAATAATTGGAGAAGTCAGGGACATGTATAGAAAGCACATCAAAATCCAATGCACCGCTTGTGGATACTGCATGCCTTGCCCCTACGGGGTCAGGATTCCCAGAAGTCTCGAGCTTTACAACGACATGTTCATGTTTGACACACCAAAAGAGGCCAACCGAGTATATTGGGGCTTCTTCACGGAAGAGAACAGGGCTTCGAATTGCAGAAAATGCGGATTATGTGAAACGAAGTGTCCGCAAAACCTCAAGATAATGGATCTTTTGGAGCTAGTTGACGAAAAGATGAGAGAAATAAAGGAATAGGCTTGACAGTTTCATTTAACCTGCTATACTTATTTTTAACTATTAATTAAAAGGTGATCATTATGAGAGAGCAAAACAGAAACGTGCAAAGCACATATTCATATCTATTTTTTAGCTGGGGCTATTATTATGCGCCGGTCTTTAGTCATGGAAATGAATATGCTTGTTTACGCACATAAATGATCCCTTAAGTTGATAATCGATTGGCGATTGGACAGAGGACCTATTTATAGGTCCTCATTTATTTTTTGAAAGGGGAATAAAAATGATACTTATTTTGAAAAAGGGAATTTCGAATTGCGAAGTGGAGAACTTGAAAGAGGAGATAGCTGCAAAGGGTTTTACGCCCCATATTTCCAAAGGGGACGAGTTGACAATAATCGGATTGATAGGAGACACGGTAACCCTACAAGACAGATTCAATCTTTCAGATGAAAGAATCGAGCGCATTGTAAGGATCCAAGAGCCCTACAAGAAGGTCAATAAAATGTTCAAGAGCTGCAATACGGTTGTGGATGTAGCCGGAAGAAAGATAGGGGGCGGCAATTTTGCTGTAATAGCTGGACCCTGTTCTGTCGAAACGAGAGAACAGATGGTAGAGACTGCCATTGGAGTGAAAAAAGCGGGAGCCGATTTGCTGAGGGGGGGCGCTTTCAAGCCCAGAACATCTCCATACAGTTTCCAGGGGCTTGGAGAGGGTGGAATAGAACTTCTCCTCGAGGCAAAGAAGGAAACCGGACTGCCGATAGTAACGGAAATAATGTCGGTCAGGCAGCTTGACGAGCACGCGTGCGACATAGACATGATTCAGATAGGCGCAAGAAACATGCAGAACTTCGAACTTCTCAAGGAGGTCGGCTCCCTCGACAAGCCGGTTTTGCTCAAAAGAGGCATGTCGGCATCCATAAAGGATTTTCTTATGGCGGCGGAGTACATAGCGGCCGGCGGAAACGAAAAGATAGTTTTATGCGAGAGGGGCATTAGGACATTTGAAAACGCGACGAGAAACACCCTGGACATAAGCGCGATACCTGTTCTCAAGAGGAAAAGCCATTTGCCGGTAGTTGTCGACCCGAGCCATTCAGGAGGATACTGGTGGCTGGTTGAACCCTTGGCGCTCGCCTCAATAGCGGCCGGTGCGGACGGGCTTATGATTGAGGTGCATAACTCTCCCAAGGAAGCCCTTTGCGACGGGGAACAGTCGCTAAAGCCCGAAAGATTCGAGAATCTGATGCAGTCAATAAGGAACATGGTGGCCTTTAGAAGGGGAGGCTTTTCAGCATGAAACATGTGACGGTTGTCGGATTGGGGCTTATGGGAAGCTCTTTGGCTGGAGCAATGAAAATAAACGGTGGCTTCAGAGTTACGGGAATCGACACAAACCCCGAAGCAATATGCAGTGCCCTTTCAAACGGATATATAGACGAGGGCATGGAAGGCTTCAGCGGTAAAGGCGAAGTGGACATAATTTTTCTTTGCCTCTACCCCGATGAGATCCTCGGATTCATAAGAACTCACAGAAACGATATCGGAAAGGATACAATAATAACCGATATTTCTGGAATCCAAGGAGAGTTGTGCAGTCGAATAGAAGCTGAGGCAGAAGGTATTTGCCGAATAGGCGGACATCCTCTTTGCGGGGTAGAGGGAAGAGGCCATGAAAAAGCTACTCCTCAAATGTTTTCCGGAGCCAGCTATATACTCATAGACACCAAGCCTGAAAGAGAGAAACAGATGCAAGAATTGAAGAGCGTCTTAAAGATGGCGGGAATAGGAAAGATAATAGAAATGTCTCCGGGTGAACACGACCGCAGAGTGGCTGTAGTAAGCCATCTTCCCCATCTCATATCATCGGCATTCCTAACAGCATTCAACGGGAATGATTTTGAAATACATGGTGGAAGTTTCAGGGATTTGGCAAGAATTGCGGATATAAACCCGGATTTGTGGACTCAGATCATAAAAAATAATAAGATGTATGTAACGGAGGTTCTGGAGGATTTTTTATCCAGCCTTGCGGGAATAAAGGATATGATAGACAAAGACGACTACGCGTCGGTCTACGACTTTCTTGAAAAAACAAATGAGAAGAAAAGGAGCCTCGCCGAACATGAAAATTATTGATGTTGATTTAAAAAAATCTGAAACGGCGCTTTTTGTGGGTGACGCATGCATGGATTTCAATGAATTTATGAAGGAAAGCCAATATGGCAAGGCACTTTTCATAATCGATGAGAATGTCCTAAGAATCCATGGCAGCCGCATAGGAATGGAATTCGAAGGGTTTTCACCGCAAAGGACGGTAGCAATACCTTCCGGCGAGTCAAGCAAGTCCTTGAGAACACTTGAAATGGTCTGCAACCGCCTTTCTGAAATGGAGGCTGACAGAGACGACCTAGTGGTTGCTGTGGGAGGCGGAGTCGTCGGCGATATAGCCGGTTTTGCCGCGGGGACATATAAAAGGGGAATGGACTATGTAAACGTTCCGACTACTCTTTTAGCGCAGGTCGACAGTTCGGTTGGGGGAAAGACTGCGGTGAATCTTGAGGCGGGAAAGAATCTTGTTGGAATGTTTCATCATCCCAAAGCTGTTTTCGCGGACAAGTCTTTTCTGGAGACGCTGGGAAAGGAAACGATTCTCGACGGAATGGCTGAAATGGTAAAATACGGATGTATAGGTGACAAGGATTTCTTCATGCATATTAAGAAAATCGATCCGGGCGAGTTTTTGCAAAGGAATGCCGGATTTTGCGTAGAGAAGGCGCTTTTGACAAAAATGAAGTATGTTGCAGAAGACGAAAAAGACAGGGGGCGTCGCATGCTTCTAAATTTCGGTCACACAATTGCCCATGTGCTTGAGACAATGGAGGGATACCAATTAATAAGCCATGGAATGGCTGTGGCATGCGGAATGCTTCAGATAACCCGACTGAGCGAAGACAGGGGATTGACTGAGCCGGGAACCGCCAGAGAAATAGAGGAAACACTTTCCGCTTTGGGATTCGACACCGGTTCGTTCAGGCGAATCCAGGCGGACAAGGAATCTCTGGACATAATGAGGCAGGATAAAAAGACGATCGACGGATGCCTGAATTTGGTTTTGCTTAAAAGAATCGGAGAGGCTTTCATACATAGAGTGCCGATTGAGGGGCTCGAAGCCTTCTTTACAGAGGAAAGAGGTTGAAAATGGACAAGGTGAAAATATTTCCCGGGAAACTCAAGGGCAAAATACACGTGCCGACATCAAAAAGCCAAACCCACAGGGCGATTCTTTGCGCGGCAATGGCCCAAGGCGTTTCGAAAATAAGGAATGTCGTTCTTTCGGAAGACATATCGGCAACAATTGAAGCCGCCAGGGCTTTCGGCGCGGAAGTTGCGGAAAGTGAATCCGTCAAAGATGGCAAATTATCGGACCTGGTCGTTTCGGGCAAGGGATCTCTTGGCAAAACGAGAAAAACGATAGATTGCAGAGAATCGGGGTCGACTCTCAGATTTTCAATACCGCTCGCATTGACGACGGGAGATGAATTCGAATTTGTCGGGCGGGGCAAATTGCCTGAAAGGCCCATGGACGATTACTATAGAATTTTCAAGGAAAAGGGAATACGGTTTGAGACGGATGGGGGCAAATTGCCTTTGACTGTAAAGGGAAAGCTTGAAGCCGGCAAATACAGCCTCGAGGGAAATGTGAGCTCGCAATTCGTCACAGGTCTTTTGCTTGCGCTTCCCATTTCGGGAGGCTCTTCGGAAATAGCATTGAAAAGCCCGCTTGAGTCGGGGACTTATGTCGATATAACGATTCGAGTGCAGGAAGACTTCGGGGTAAAGGTGGATAGAGACGGCTACCATAGCTTTTTCATCGAAAAGCAAAGCTATCATCGCGCAGATGTCGAGATGGAAGGAGATTATTCGCAGGCTGCCTTTTGGATGGTTGCCGGTATCATAGGGGAAAAAATCGAGATGGAGGGCTTAAAGACCGATTCCCCTCAGGGAGACCGGGCTGCAGTGGAACTCTTGAGGAGAATGGGCGGAAGGCTTCTCGAATCGCAGGGGTCGATGACTGCGGAGCACTCAAGCATGAAGTCCATTGAAATGGATGCCTCGGACTGCCCCGACATAGTGCCGATAATGGCAGTCGCAGCAGCCTTGGCGGAAGGTACAACAACAATAAAGAATGCGGAGAGGCTTAGATACAAGGAATCGGACAGGCTTAAAGCGACAGCTTCGGAGCTTTGCAAGCTTGGAGCAATGATCGTCGAGACGGAGGACGGGCTTGTTGTGAAAGGGGTTGAAACCCTGAAGGGCGGTGCCAAGGTTTGGAGCCACAATGACCACAGAATAGCCATGGCTTTGGCCGTTGCATCAACAGTTTGCCAAGAACCCGTTGTTATAGAGGGAATGGATTCAATCAGAAAGTCCTATCCGAAGTTTGTTGACGACTTCAAGGAATTGGGAGGTAAAATTCATGAGTTCGACATGGGGTAGAAATATAAAGATTACAATATTTGGAGAATCTCATGGAACTTGCGTGGGAGGAGTAGTGGACGGATTGCCGCCCGGGATGGTTATTCCGGTTGAACTGATTGAATTCGAATTGCGAAGAAGGAAGCCAGGCGGAAATCTTGCGACAGCGAGGAAAGAAGATGATTCGTACGAAATAATAAGCGGCATTTACCAGGGGATGACTACCGGGGCCCCCCTTGCGGTCGTTTTCAAAAATAAGGACATCAGATCAGGCGACTATGAGGAAATGAGGAGCAAACCCAGACCCTCTCATGCCGACTATGTATCCATGGTGAAATACAATGGATTCGGCGATCACAGGGGAGGGGGACGTTTCTCGGGACGGCTGACGGCATTTTTGGTTTTCGCCGGGGCTTTGGCAAAATCCATTCTCTCGGAAAGAGGGGGAATAGAAGTAGGGAGTCATTTGCTCAAGGTGGGTCAAGTCGAAGACCAGCCTTTTGAAACGGAAATTTCGCCTCAAGAACTGAAGCTTCTCGGCGGTATGGAAATGCCATTTTTGAAAGACGGGATTAATGAAAAGGCTTTAAGCTATTTGGAAAAAATAAAAAAATCAGGAGATTCGGTGGGTGCCATTGTCGAGACTGCCGCGATTGGTGTTCCTGCAGGAATAGGAGAGCCTTTCTTTGATTCGTTTGAAAGCGTATTGTCAGGGCTTCTTTACTCGATTCCCGGTGTAAAGGGAGTCGATTTCGGAAAAGGGTTTGGTTTTGCGGAAATGAAGGGCTCGGAGGCAAACGATTCTTTTTTCATGAAAGGAAAGTCAGTCGCTACAATCACCAACAACAGCGGAGGCATAAACGGGGGCATAACTAACGGAATGCCCATTGTTTTCAAGACGGCATTTAGGCCGACCCCTTCGATAGGCAAGGAGCAGGAGACGATTGACATGGACGAGATGGAATCCGCAAAGCTTTCTGTAAGCGGAAGGCATGATCCGTGCATAGCTGTCAGGGCGCTTCCGGTTGTTGAGGCTGCGCTTGCGTTGGCTCTTTTGGATCTCCAAATGGAAGGAGAAGCTTTAAATGGATGACTTGAAAAAGCTTAGAAAAAAAATAGACGAAATAGACGGTGAAATTGTAGAGATGCTAAACATGAGGTTCGCACTGTCTGTTGAAGTTGGAAAAGTCAAGGAGGCAAAGGGCGCTTCTGTTCTTGTTTCCGGCAGGGAGGAAGAAATAAAAAGCCGACTCGCAAAGGAGAGCCTTCCGGGCTTTGAGAAATCCATTTTAGGCGTTTATGACAGGATATTCGAGGAAAGCAGGCTTCTTCAAGAAATCAAGGAGGAGCCGAATGGGTAAATATGCTCTGATAGGAGAAAAGCTTTCCCATAGTTTGTCTCCGGAAATACACAGCAGGATTTTTGACAAAATCGGCATGGACGGTACATATGAGCTTGTGGAAATCGGAAAAGACCGTTTTGGCGATGATATAAAAAGACTTGCGGATTCAGGGATAGACGGTTTCAATGTCACAATTCCATATAAGAAGGCGATAATTCCACTTTTGCATGAATTGTCTCCCCAAGCTCAAGCGATTGGAGCTGTGAATACAGTCAAGATTGAAGGCGGCAAGATGAAAGGCTTCAACACTGACATATACGGCTTTGGAAAAATGGCTGAACTTGGCAAAATGGAAATTGACAGTGGAACGCGCGCTCTCGTAATAGGAACAGGCGGAGCTGCTAAAACAGCGGCATACTGGCTAAGGCAGAGGACGGGGCGGGTGTGGTTCTTGAGCAGGTCCGGACGGGAAGCCATGAAGAAGCTCCGAACCTTCCAGGTGATTGAAAGGAAGGATGAGTCTGCAATAGGAAAAATGGACATGATTGTAAACTGCTCCCCCTGCGGAATGTTTCCCGAAGTGGATGGACAACCTCTTGATCCAGGGCTTGTACATAAGGCGTCCATGGCAATTGACCTTGTCTACAATCCGATGCGAAGCAAGTTCCTGCAGGAGATGGAGAAAAAGGACCGCCGCACGGCGGGCGGTCTTCCCATGCTGATTGCCCAGGCATGCAGGGCCCAGGAAATATGGAACGGAGTGAATATAGGTGAGGAAGTGGAGAAAGATCTCACGGAATTATTTTTTTATGAGAACATGAATCCGGTGCTTGTCGGAATGCCGGGAAGCGGCAAGAGTTCGGCTGGGAGGCGCCTGGCAGGGCTTTTAGGACGAGAGTTTATTGATGCAGATGAATTGATAGAAAAAAAATTCGGCCCCATAACTGAAATATTCAAATCGCGTGGAGAGAAAGGTTTCAGGGAAATTGAAAGGGCGACGGTAAAGTCCCTTAGAAACAGAAGGAATATTGTCATAGCCACGGGCGGAGGCTCGATACTTGATCCGGACAATGTTTCCGACCTTAAATTGAACGGAATACTCATATATCTGGACCGGTCGCTCGATTCGATCAAGAGGTCGGTCGCAGGCGGAGGCAGGCCCCTTCTTAAGGACCAAGAGGATTTGAGAAAGCTGTTTGAAGAGAGGGAGGGCATTTACAGGCAATCGGCTGATTTTACGGTCCAGGATGCGGGGAATGAGGAACTGCAAGCCTTGGAGATACAGGGTATGCTCAAAAAAATATTTTGACAACAAACATGTTCTGTTATACTATGTAAAGGTATAAATAGGATAAAAGGCGATGACAAGGACGGCATGACCGGAGCTTTGGCAGAGATGCAATCGATTGGTGGAAGATTGCAAAAAACGGTTTTTGCGGATCACCTTGGAGCCGGGCGCTTGAACAAGAGTAGGGTGTCCCGTATGCTTGCGTTAAAGCTAAGAGTGGCAGAGAATATTCTGCAATTTGGGTGGTACCGCGGTTAATTCGTCCCTGAGCTTAGGCTCGGGGTTTTTTATTTGAAGCCCCTTATTGCGGAGTGAAATTATTAAAGGATGAAAGGATGAAAAAATGGGCGTATTCAAAGAGTTGGGAAAGATACCGGTAAAAGAATCGGAAAAGCGCATCGCTGATTATTGGGAGGACATAAACATCCTCAAAAGGAGCATCGACACACGGGAAGGTGAAGAGTCTTTTATATTTTACGAGGGACCGCCTACAGCCAACGGAAAGCCGGGAATTCATCATGTATTGGCACGCACTCTCAAAGACTCTGTTTGCCGCTACAAAACCATGAAGGGATACCAGGTTAAAAGAAAAGCCGGATGGGACACTCATGGGCTTCCGGTGGAAATAGAGGTCGAAAAGCAGCTGGGGCTTACCGACAAGAACGATATCGAAAAGTACGGGATTGCGGAATTCAATGAGAAGTGCCGAGAATCGGTCTTCACTTATGAAAAGCAATGGCGCGAGATGACAAAACGTGTTGCATACGAAGTTGATCTTGAAAATCCCTACATCACATTGGAAAACGACTTCATCGAAACGGAATGGTGGATACTGGACCAAATGAACAAGGCCGGTCTTATATATGAGGGGCACAAGATACTTCCGTATTGCGTGCGATGTGGAACAGGACTTGCTTCCCACGAAGTTGCGCTTGGCTATGAGGAAATAAAGTCCCTCACAGTCACAGTCAAATTCAAGAGGAAAGACGCCGACGAGTATTTCCTGGTTTGGACAACTACACCTTGGACTCTTCCGTCGAATGTGGCTCTTACTGTGCATCCCGAAGAGGTGTATGCAAAGGTAAAGGCTGAAAGCGGAACGGTATACATCGTTGCAAAGGCTTTGGCGGACACGGTTCTTTCAGAATCTTACGAAGTGCTAGAGGAAATGAAGGGGAGCAGCCTTGAATATATTGAATACGAGCAGCTCATTCCTTTTGTAGAGCCAGACAAGAAGGCTTTCTTCGTCACGCTTGCCGACTACGTAACAACAGAGGACGGAACAGGCATAGTACACACCGCGCCCGCCTTTGGCGAGGACGACTATAATACTGGAGTCCGCTACGGATTGCCGGTTCTGCAGCCAGTGGGAGAAGACGGCAAGTTCACAGAAACACCATGGAAGGGCCGTTTTGTAATGGATACGGATCTTGATGTGATGAAATGGCTTTCAGAGAACGGAAAGCTTTACAAGAGAGAAAACATGGCACACAATTATCCCCATTGCTGGCGCTGCAAGACTCCTTTGCTCTACTACGCGAAACCGAGCTGGTACATCAAAATGACCGACCTAAAAGACAAGCTCATAGAAAACAACAATTCGGTCGAATGGTATCCGGACTATGTGGGTGAAAAGCGTTTCGGAAACTGGCTCGAGAATCTCAACGACTGGGCCATTTCAAGAAGCCGTTATTGGGGCACGCCCTTCCCGATTTGGAGATGTGATGAGTGCAGCAGCTTTGACAGCATAGGATCAAGAAAAGAGCTTGTAAAAAGGGCCCACGAGGACATCGACGAGGGCATAGAACTGCACAGGCCTTATGTGGACAATGTGCACATCACATGCCCCAAGTGCGGAGGAAGAATGACAAGGGTTCCAGATGTGATAGACTGCTGGTTCGACAGCGGATCCATGCCTTTTGCGCAGCACCACTATCCGTTTGAAAACGAGGAAAACTTCGACGAGCTCTTCCCCGCAGACTACATCTGCGAAGGCATAGACCAGACCAGGGGATGGTTTTATTCCTTGCTTGCGATTTCGACATTTGTAAAGGGAGTATCGCCATACAAGAGAGTCCTGGTAAATGACCTCATATTGGACAAAGATGGAAAGAAAATGTCCAAGAGCAAGGGCAATACGGTTGATCCTTTTGAAATGTTCGACAAGTACGGAGCAGATGCCCTCAGATGGTACCTTCTGCACGTTTCGCCGGCCTGGACTCCTACAAAATTTGACGAGGACGGCCTCCAGGAAATACTCAACAAGTTCTTCAGCACAATAAAGAACGTATACAACTTCTTCACGCTTTACGCAAACACCGACGGAGTTGATCCGAGAACATTCTTTGTGGATTATGATTCCAGGCCCGAGATAGATAGATGGTTGCTTTCAGTCTACAACACACTTGTCAGGGAAGTAACAGACGACATGGAGTCCTTCGACATGACAAAGGCGGTAAGGAAGATACAGAATTTTGTAAACGAAGATCTTTCAAACTGGTATATCAGAAGGAATAGAAGAAGATTCTGGGCCTCCGAATTGACAGAAGACAAAAAAGCGGTTTACAACACAACTTATGAAGTTCTCAAGGGACTTTGCCAGTTGATCGCGCCGATAGCACCGTATATTTCAGAGGAAATCTATCGTGATTTGACAGGGGAGGAATCTGTCCATATAAGCAGATATCCGGAAACAGACGAAAAACTGACCGACAATGCGCTTGAAGAAAAGATGGAGCACGTCCGCAGACTTGTGGGACTGGGAAGGGCCGCAAGGGAATCGGTAAGAATTAAAGTAAGGCAGCCGATTTCAAAAGTTCTTGTGGATGGAAAGTATGAAGAGGAAATGGCTGATATGGTTCCGCTGATAAAAGAGGAATTGAACCTAAAGGAAGTCGTTTTTGCAAAAGACCTTTCCGAGTTCATGGCATTCAGCCTGAAACCGAACTTCAGGAAGGCCGGGCCCATACTTGGGAAGAAAATTAAAGCCTTCGGGAAATTCCTTTCAGAACTCGACGCATCCGACATGGCTCCAAGACTGGAAGCAGGAGAAGTTGTGCCGGTTGAATTCGACGGGGAGAAACTGGATCTTGCCGAAGAACTGGTTGTTGTAACCATTTCAGCCAAGGAAGGATTCACGGTTTCCATGGAAAACAACATGTTCGTAATCCTTGACACCAAGCTCTCTGAAGAACTTGTAGACGAGGGATTTGCAAGGGAAATGATCTCAAAAGTGCAGCAGATGAGAAAGCAGAACGATTACGACATGATGGACAGAATCAAGATACAATACGATGGCGACGACGAAATCGCAAAGGCCGTAGAGGCGTTTGAGGAATATATCAAGAAGGAAACCCTTGCCGTATCAATAGAAAGGGTCGAGAATGACACAATTGAGAAAAAGAACCTAAACGACCACGAAACAGGAATATTGCTTGAACGCATAAGCTGAAAAGAATAAAAAGACCATTTTAAAAATGTTTTTGGGAGTGATTGAGATGTACGATAGAGACAGGGCAATAGAAATACTGACCAAGAACCTTGAAACAGAGCATCTTATAAGGCATTCTTATGCAGTGGAAGCGGTCATGAGAAGCCTTGGCAGGAAATTTGATCCGAAAAGGGAAGACCTGTGGGCAATCACAGGACTCCTCCACGACCTTGACGCCGACCTTGTGGACTATAGGGAGCATCCCGAGCTTCACGGGCCCAGAGCTGTTGAAATCCTAAAGCAAGAGGGTTTTGGAGACGAGGTCATGTACCATGCGATAATGGCGCACAACAAATCGACAAAGACACCCATAAAGTCTCAGCTTGACAGGGCCATATACGCGGCAGATCCTATAACGGGTTTTATAAATGCCATAACGCTGGTTTATCCTGACAAAAAAATCGAAAAGGTCAAAGTGAAATCGATAACCAAACGCATGCATGAAACGCGTTTCGCAGCTGGAGCCGACAGAGAGGCCATGTGGTCAATTGAAAAACTGGACATGGATTTCCGTGATTTCGCCGAACTTTCGCTCAATGCCATGAAAGAAATATCCGAAGAGCTGGGACTGTAGAAAAAGATTTGAAAAACAATCCCCGATTGCGTAAAAACGCAATCGGGGATTGTTTATTTGACCATTCGGTTTTTCCCCATGGATTTGGCCTTGTAGAGCTTTTTGTCGGCGTCGCCTATCATTCTGTTGCTGTGTTTGCCTTCATACTCGGAAACGCCTCCGCTCAAGGTTACAGTTAAATCGCCCGCATCCCACGAGATGGATTCGACAGCTTTTCTTATTTTTTCGGCAACCTGCCATGCGTCGTCAAGATTGGTATTGGGAAGAAGGATAAGGAATTCCTCTCCACCGTATCTGCCTATTATGTCCGTCTCGCGAAGGATTTCATTGAAAGTGGATGAAACGCTCACAAGAACCTCGTCGCCGAATTGGTGTCCGTACGTGTCATTTATTGATTTGAAATCGTCTATGTCGAGCATTATCACAGAAAGCGGAGCGTGGTAGCGGTCCGATTCATGCATGCGGGACTGCGCATTCTCGATTATGGCATTGTGGTTTAAAAGGCCGGTAAGACTGTCGGTTCTTGCGAGCTGCTTCATTCGCTTTGAATACTTTTCGAGTTCGAGCTTCTGCATTCGTATTTTTAAAATCATCTGGTTTGCCGTAGAAGCCAAGTGGTGGAGCTCGCGATATTTGAATCTTGAAATATCGAGTTCTCTGTATTTGCCGGGAGCACTTGAGAGAAAGTCATTCATCATCTCAAATTCCTTGTCCAGGTTCCTGTTGTAGTAGGCGAAAAGGTATATTGCAACCAAGAACGTGGCAAAGGAAAGGAGTATGCTGAACATAAAATTTTGAACAAGAATCTCCTCCAGATCCTCAATCCTCTTTTGGTTTTGCGAATCAAGGAAATCAAGGTTTATGCCAGTACCCACGTACCAGTCCCACTCAGGGATGTAAAGCACATAGCTTGTCTTTGAATGGGAATATCCCAGAGCGTTTTCAGGAAGAACATAGTCCACAAAGCCTTCCGAATTGGAGTGGAGGCTTTTTATTATGTCCCATACGTATGTGTCTCCAGATTTTCCCAAATCATAAAAATTATCTATCTCGTAGGGCGCCATAAGGGCATTTCCGTCGCTGTTTCCGATGAATACGTATTGTTCTGAATTCCCGTATATTTTTTCGAGTGTTTCAAGAACCTTTGCCTTCAAGCTGTTTTCCGAATTATAAAGATACTCTCCTGTGCCGATAAACCAATCATAGGGCTCAAAATATTTTACATAGCCTATTTTTTCATGCATTTCGTCTGTTTCTCCGGGCTTGTACCACTTCCATTTCATATGCCCCTCTCTTTCAGGCGACGAAGCAATTTTTATTGCGTTTTGAACAGGGTATATTCCTTCGGTATCCTTAATATTCAAAATGCTCATGCCCTCTTGCCCGGGCATTGAAGGAAGCATTACAATTGTGCCGTCCATGCGGCCAATGAAGTTGTATCGAGGCTCCTTATCGTATTTAAGCGATCCCACAACATGATTTATCAATTCCTTAAGTTCCGCTTCTTGCATTTCATTTTTGTTTTTTTCATAAATTGAAAGGGCCATGTTGTGAGCTTCAGAAACTATGGATTTTGTTTTTGCCCTGAGAGATTCTTCCGACAAAGCGGATTCGTTGTCTATATAGGATTTTATGCTTTGTATTTTTGAGCGGCTTGCGTAAAGTTCCCTTTCCAAATATGCATTTTCACTCGATTCTCGGTCGGCCTGGTAAGCCCTAACCTGGCCGAAATAAGTCATCACGCCGTTTGAAAGGCTCAGGAAAAGAATTACTACTATAGAGAACAGGAGGCTTTGCCGGGTCAGGCTTATTTTGTTTTCTTTTTTTTCGGGCATGTCCGGCAATCCTCCTTTGCATATGATTTTTCAAGCATTCATAAAAAAGCAGGCAAGGCAAAAATATGCCTATATATTTTTTTACCCAAAACAGTGTTGCTGCAACAAATTATTTTTCCAAAGCAGGCAAGATTGCTTGCCTTTGATTAAACAGGCTGAAAATGAGAATAAATAATAAACAAAGGTGTTTGAACAGCCTTGATGGAAAGTGGTGAAATCATGACTGACAAGGAATTGAACGAATTTTTCAAAAGGCTCGACCGGTCGTTTTTTCTCGAAGGCGAAAACAAGCGGTTGGCCGAATTTGACGGACCCCTTCCAATTGGATTCGGGCAGACAATTTCACAGCCCAGCCTTGTGCTTTATATGACAAGAATGCTCGATCTGAGAAGCGATTCGTCAGTTCTTGAAATAGGGACCGGAAGCGGATACCAAACAGCTTTTCTCGCCCAGTTCGGATGCCGGGTCTACACAGTTGAGCGCATAGGAGCTCTTTCGGAAAATGCGCAAAGAAGACTGGCATTTTTGGGGTATAATAATATTGAATATCTTGTTGGGGATGGAAGCAGGGGATGGAAGAAACACGCTCCATACGACAGGATAGTGGTGACAGCGGCGGCCCGCCATGTCCCCAAAGCTCTCACTGATCAATTGGCCCCGGGGGGAATAATGATAATTCCGGCAGGCGAGGGGCTGGTGCAAACCCTTCTTAGGGTGGAAAAGACGGAGAGTGGAGAATTGATCGAAAAGACGCTTCTTCAGGTGAGATTCGTCGACCTTGTGGGGGATTATTAAGAGATATGGGAAAAGAATTTGTTGAAAGGATGAAGACAGTGGGCACACTATCGGAAAAGGTCGTTTTGGCTAAAAACAACCAAACTATAAGGGACGAACTGGTTAGGGAATATATGCCTTTCATACTGAGTTGCGCATCAAAGCAGTCGGGTCGTTACATAAGGCGGGGCGTAGACGACGAGTCGGGTATTGCCATGATGGCTTTCGACGAGGCCATAAGCAGATATGAGAAAGGGAAAGGAGGTTTCCTTTCTTTTGCCAAGCAGGTTATTGGAAGAAGGCTCATAGACGACTACAGGAAACGCAAGCTCAAAAACAACGCTCTTCCCATGGATTTCAACAACAGCAGCGATTACTCCGCAAGAGCATATGAGGCATCCTCGGCCGAGGACGCGTATCGAAGGAAAAAGGAAACGGAAGACAGGATTGATGAAATAGAAGCATACAAAAGGGAACTGGCTTCATGGGGGATTTCCTTGACAAGACTTGTCGAGAATTCGCCAAAGCATGAACGCCTTAGGCGCGAATACAAGGATTTGGCGCTTGCCGTTGTCCGTGACGATGACATAATGGACGAACTCATGAGAAACCATAGGCTTCCCATAAATAAAATCACGGATAAAATCGAAATACCCCGCAAAAAACTCGAGAGGGGCCGAATATATATATTGAGTCTCATAGTTGTTTTGACAGGAGACTATCGCTACATAAGGGACTATATAGAATGGAGGTGAAGACTTGAAGGGTATTGTAATGGAAATAGACGGGGAAAATTTAGTCGTTCTCAATAAAAGCGGAGAGTATATAAAAACCAAAAAGGAAGGAAGAAGCGTTTGCGTCGGACAGGAGATGGATTTCGCAGGCGGCGGCAAGAGTAAATGGGCGGCAAGGCGATTGACGGCACTGGCTGCTTCGTTTCTGATTTTCCTGGGTGCGGGAGCGGGAGGATACGCTTACTATACGCCAGAAGGCTATGTCGATGTAGACATAAATCCCGGCATTGAAATTTCATACAACAGATGGGACAAGGTAATCGAGGTTTCGGGCACAAACGCAGATGGAGAAAGAGTGCTCGAGGCGGCAGGAAACATCAAGAACAAAGGCGTGGGAAACGCCGTAAAGATGATTCTTGAGGCCGCAGAGGACGAGGAATTCCTTTCCGAAGGCTCGGAGAATTTTGTCAGCGTCTTTGTGAGCGGGAAAAACAATACCGAGAATCTTGAAAAGGCCAAGAATGCAATAGAGAACCACCACAAAGAAACAGGCCTTAGGTTTTCCTACAATGCGGAAACGGGCACACTTGAAAAGTACAAGGCTTTCAAGGTCGAGGCCGAGGGTCTGAACATAACTCCCGGAAAACTCAATTTGCTCAGGAAGATCTATGGCGAATATGAAATGGGCGGCTACGCTTTCAAAGGCGAAGAGGGAGAAGAATCTCTGTCATATGATGATTTCGACGAATTTGCCGCCGAATACGGAGAGAAGTCGGTAAAGGACATCATGCAGCCTTTCAACAAGGGAAAAGGCAAAGATGACCAGGTCAAAGACAAAGAAGACGATGCCAAAGAGCAGGATGAAGCAAAAGGAAACGAAGAAAACGGTAATACCGGAAAAGGCAACAATTCCGGAAAAGGGAACAAATAAGGAGGAATATGAATCATGAGAAAATTGACGGCATTTTTATTGATTTTCATGCTGGTGTTCTCGACAGTAGCAGTCGGCTACGCCGCGCCAAAGGGATCGGACTGGGTTCCGCCGGGACAGGAAAAGAAGCTGGTCAGGTTTGACGACCTGGAAGACGATCATTGGGCTGCTCAAACAATATACAAACTGGCTGAGAGCGGAAAACTGAAGGGATACGGCAACGGGAAATTCATGCCCAACAAGCCCGTTACCAAGCTGGAATCGCTTGTAATGCTCTATGAAGCCGCGGGTGCTGAGGCAGGAGACTTCGAAAACGGAGACTACGGATTGTATAAGGGTCCGGATTGGGGCAAGGGCTACTACGCATGGGCTGCACAAAACGACGCTTTTGGAGATTCCGCAAAGCTCTTCAACGCCAACGCGGCAATAACAAGGGCTGAGTTCGCATTCTATGCGGCAAACCTTGAAGTGGATGACGATGAGTTCGATTGGGACGCATTCGGAAACCAGGCGAGCAGGTTCGACGACGAGGAAGAGCTTGGTGAATACAGGGAACAAATCAGATGGATGAATCAAAACATGCTCATGATCGGCGACGACGAGAACATGTTCCGCGGAGGAGGCGTACTTAAGCGCTGCGAGGCTGCAATGGTAATGCACAGGCTGACATTCTTCGACCACGGAAGTGTTTCCGAACCGTGGGCAAGAATTTCCGCAGAAGAGGAAGACGGATGTCTTGAAAGCCTCGATCCGGTTATAGAAATTCGCTTCAGCGAGCTGGTGTTTGAGGACGAAGATGGTGAAGATGAATTTGACGAGTCAGGAGCGGAGGCAGTAATCCATCTTGAATATGGCGATGAAGGCACTGTAGATTTTAGCGTTACAGACATAGAAAGAACTGCCACCAAGGAAATATGGACCATAGAGTTGGAAGACGAGCTTGAGACTGATGAGGAATATACAATTTGGCTCGATTACAAAGATATTTTTGATGAGGACGGAAACAATCTGGAAAATGATGCAGAAGAGAGTTTTAAAACCTGCGAGTCCTATGACATGACGGCGGATTATGATGTTGATGAAACGTTTGATGAAGATTGGCTCGGTTTCGTAATCAATTTTGACGGCAACGACAACGAGGGCAAAAATGTCGAAATAGTCTTCGATTTTAAAGACCTTCCGGGCTGGTTTGCGATTGAGTATGACGACGGTGGATGGAAAAATCTTGATGAAGATGGAGACACCTATGTATATCCGGAATTTGTACTTGATGATGGAGACGAAACAATCGGGTTCAGGGCCTACATTCCGACTCCGGGCGCATATGAGATTCCCGTGAAATTCATTGATACAGACGCCGACTCGGGAGAGGAAGAACTTTTCACCCTTATAATGGAAATGGGCCGTGTGGCCTTGGCTGACGGTTCCGATGGCGAAGCCGGAAACGGTGTCATCTACGGACTGGAGGAAGAAACCCCTTACAGGGTGACTATAACCGCCGAAGGCGAAGAAGATGAAGTGAAATATACTACTTCAGACGGAGCCCTCGCGGATGACATCGAGGACATGGAAGCCTTGGGTCAGGATGTCGAAATGATCACAGGTCTCGACAATGAATTTGAGTATCTGGTTGAGATTCCGCTTTCGCTCGAAATCCACGATGTAACGGAATCGGCAGTTGAAGGCTGGAACTTTGAATTCGAGTTGACATCGATACCGAATGATGATCATGAAAAGTCGGTAGAAGCTTACCACGTGCTTGATGGTGATGAAAATATTCTGTTTGATGACGATGATGCAATGCTTGAGCGCAAGCTTACGAGCGGATGGGAAAGAGTGGAGTCTGTTCTCGGACCATGGGATTTGCAGGGCGAAGATGTCGAGGCATCCATGAAATTCAGGATTTTCCTTGGGGAAGATCGAGATGAAGGAACTTACACAGTAGAGTTCAAACTCCAAGGAGAGGATACGGTGCTTGGCGAGGTGAGCTATACTTTCATTAAAAGCGAAATCGAATAGACTTTAAATCGCTTAAAATGATTGGCAAGAAAATACGCATAGAATTTTAATGGATAAAGCCGGACGGGAAACTGTCCGGTTTTATGTTTGCCATCAGGTCAACGGGGTAAATAAATAAAAGACGAAAAATCAGGAGGGAATATATGACTACAATAATGGGCATTCGAATCGCCGACAGGGAAAAGGACGCCGAGACAGTGCAAAACATGCTTACGGAATACGGCTGCTACATAAAGACCAGATTGGGGCTCCACGAGGCTGAAAATGTATGCAGCAGCTCTGGGATAATACTCTTGGAGTTCGTGGAGAATTCGGATGAAAATTCGAGGGAGCTAATGGGCAAGCTTCAGGCCTTGGCAAGCGTTACCGTTAAGACGATGATTTTTTAGGTGATATCGAAAGGCCGCCTTGGGCGGTTTTTTCGAGAAAGCAATTGCAACCGAAAATTAAGTTGTTTAAAACATTTTGGAAAGGGGACGAAAAACCATGTATGAAAAGGAAATGATGGCGGTAAAGACAGCAATCATAAACGAAGTCGAGGGATACGAGTTTTACAAGATGGCTGCTGAAAAGGCTGGGGATGAGGAGACAAGGAGTGCATTTCTCGAGCTTGCCGACCAGGAAAAAATGCATATAGAATGGCTCAATGAGTTCAAGTGCAAAATGGACGAGGGAAAGGCATGCGATTTCGATTTGGATTCATTGCAACCGGCTCCGTCGCCTAAAATATTCAAATGGGAGAATCTTGACAGGAAAACAGCAGGTATTGCAGTATCTGTATACGGAATAGGAATGCAAATGGAAAAAGCCTCTGTTGAATTCTATGAGAAAAATGCTGAAAAGACCGAAATAAATGAAATGAAAAAACTTTTCATTGCTCTGGCGGAATGGGAAAGCACTCACTATGAACAATTTGCGGCCCAATATGAAATGCTCAAGGAAAACTGGTGGGCAGAGCAGAGCTATGCGCCGTTTTAGTCGACGGAAAGAAAAGCAATTGAAGGAGCTTTTGCCGGGCATTAACTGTTTTTTCAGAAATTATTGACAATATTTTCTTTTTATGATAAAATACTTACGTGCATGACACAAATATATTAAGTTTTGGAGGATTTGCTAATGAAAATCGGTACAGTCAAATGGTTTAACGCAGAAAAAGGATTCGGTTTTATCTCAATCGAAGGTGAAGATGATGTTTTCGTACATTACTCAGCCATAGAGATGGACGGATTCAAAACATTGGAAGAGGGACAAGAAGTTCAATTTGAAGTTGTTCAAGGCGAGAGAGGACCTCAAGCCGCCAATGTTACAAAAGCATAGTTGAGCTTATTATTATATTGAACGATATAAGACATAAGCAGCGCCATTCCATAGCGGATGGCGCTTTATTTTTGCGTTTTTTCAATTATGGGGAAACCCGTCTTTTTTGTATTGAGCATGAATATTGAAACGAAGACCAACATTATTCCGATCAGTTGAACGAAGTCTATTGTTTCCCGGAAGAAGACCACCGAAACCATGACTGCAACCGCAACCTCGATTGTGCTTACCACACCGGCTTTTGAAGCCTCAATGCCTTTTCCCATTCCTGTGTAATAAAATATGTAGGGCAAAGAGGTCGATACTGTTACAAGAAGCGTCAGATAAAATATTTTACCCGCAGAGACGGTGAAAAACAATGCATCGTTTAAATAGGCCACGGGCAGAAAGAAAATGCTTCCGAAAAGCATTGAATAAAAGGTGAGTGCATAGGGATTGTTTCCTTGTGGAATGCTTTTGCTTATTATAGGGAACATGGCATAGCAAAAGCCTGAAAGAAGTCCAAACAGTATTCCCGAAAGATCAAGATCTCCCATCAGGGGGCGTCCCCCCGAAACTGTAAGGTAACAACCTCCCAAGCAACAAAAGAGAGCGATGATCTTTCCTGGCGTAAGCAGTTCTCCATAGGCGAACCGAGCCGTTACGGCCGCGAATACAGGTGCCGTATACATGAGTATTACAGCAAGGCTAAGGGGATTGATTTCAATCGACTTGAAGAAGAAGTAATTAAAGAGCATTTGGCTTATCAGGCCGATTGCAATTGTTTTAAGAAGTGCTCTTTTGCTTATTTTAAAACCGGCGGAGGGTTTGATCAAAATGACAAGGGCAAGGAAAACAGACCCAAGAAACATTCTGTAAAAGACGGTTTCATATGGAGTGAGGCCCAACTTGTATATGTTTTTAACAAAAAGGCCTATGAAACCCCAGCATGCTCCGGCGGCCAATATATAGACTGTTCCTATACTCGATTGATTTTTCATCGCATTGAATCCTCTCGTGAATGTAAAACGTTTTATCATAAATCATTTTAACATGAAAGACATATTAAAGACAGCAAAAGCCCCATTTATCATGGGGCTTTTGCCAATTCAATTTTTGCTTTAGAATTTTCTAACAGGAGCACTCGCAGCTGGAGCAGGAACACTCGCAAGAGTCCAAGACTTTGCAGATGCTTTCTTCGCAAAGCTCCTGGTCAATTTTTTCAAAGATTTTTCCGTCCTTGACTACTACAACGCATGGGAATTCCGTGACGCCGAGTTTTTCAGCGATTCCCTTGGACTTGTATATATCCACAGGAGTGCAAACGTAACCCTCACGTTCGTTTCCGATGCTTTGGATCTTGGGCAGGAAATCCCGGCTGAATTCGTCGATTGCATTATAGACGTAAACCAGATTGTCTACATCGTCTCTCATGATGTAACTATTGAATTGCTCGGTTTCCGCTATGAACTTCTCAGCTCCGAAGCCTGCAACTGCACCGTCGCCGACTGCTGTGGCAACCTGCTTGAGGAATTTGTCCCGTACATCGCCTACAGAGAAAACGCCTTCAAGATTTGTTTCCATTTTTTCATTTGTTGGTATATATCCTCGGTTTGTCATGTCGATCTGACCCTTGAAAAGTTCGGTGTTTGGAATGTAGCCGATGAATTCGAAGCAATTGTCCACTTTGACAGGGATGAGCTCCTCGGTTTTGAGGTTTTTGAGAACAACGTACTCAAGATAGTCCTCTCCTTTGAATTCGTGGGTTACCGTGTTCCATATGAATTCCATCTTTGGGTTTTCCAGAGCGGCGGCCTTTGCTATTTCATTGCAGTCCATTTTTCCTGTGTCGTGCATTACCGAAACAATGACTTTGTCGGCGAACTTAGTAAGGAACATGCCCTCTTCTATGGCAGCGTCTCCGCTTCCTATCACCATTACGGTTTTTCCGCTGTTTGAAGCGGCGTCGCAAGTCGCGCAGAAAGAGATTCCCTTGTCGAATAGGAACTTGTCTTCATTGATGGCGCCTGTTATCCTCGGTCTTCCGCCTGTGGCGATTATGACTACCTTGGACTCGAATCTGTTTCTGAAGGTCTCAACGATTTTAACTTCTCCTGTCAAATCGACGTTTTTAACATCTGTCAATTTGAAGTCCACGCCGAATTTTTTAGCTTGCTTGTGGAAGAGATCCATAAGTCCTCCTCCGCTTGCGCCTTCCGGGAATCCCGGATAGTTTTCCATCTCGTTCGTGTATGTCGCAAGTCCTCCGACAAGTGACTTTTCAATGAGAAGCGTCTTGAGACGGGCTCTTCCGCTGTATATTCCGGCGGTAAGGCCTGCCGCGCCTCCTCCTATGATTACCACATCATATTTTTCAACTTTTTTTTCTCTAGCCATTTGAATCCTCCCTGTATTTTGCCCGGCTTCTGCCGAACTACATGAAATACTTGACCAACAGTTTGCTGCCCACTACTGCTCCAAGGAACATGAAGACTGCAAACACCCATCCCGAAAGGGAAAGGGAAGCTATGCCGCTGTAAAGGGCTCCAATGTTGCACCCGAAGCCGATTCTTGCTCCATAGCCCATCAATAGACCACCGAATATAGCTGCAAAAATTTGTTTCTTGCTTTTAATTTTTTTAATCTTGAATTGAGAAGCGGCAAAAGAAGCAAACAATGCGCCGAAAATAATTCCTATGTTTCTCATTGACGGAGCATGATTCAGAAAACCGGCTTCAAGAGTTGCCTGTGCGCCTTTGCTGCTGAAATAATACCACTTGTCAACGCTTCCGCCGATGGCCTCGTAAATCCAGGCTCCCCAATTTGCGAAGACTCCCGAAACCCCCCAAGGATTTCCTGTAGAGGCAAGAGTGACAATTTGCATTATTGATAAAAGAACAGCTCCGGCCACATAGGTATAAGAATTTTTAAACCATTTTTTATAAAATTCATTATTTTTGATATCCAATGCGATACCTCCCGGTGTGGATTTGATTATACGGCTTTTTCAACAAATACTTCCCATTCGCCGTCGTCGACTTCTTCGATTTCAACATTGTGGCCCTGCTTTCTAGCCCACTCGGGAACATTTTTCATTGCGCAGCTGTGGTCTATCTGTACGATTACCAAATCGCCGACTTCCAGCTCATTAAGTTTGTTTTCCAGTTTGATCAATGGCACCGGGCACGCTTCGCCCATGCAATCCAATTCATATTCTTTAGACATGTATTAATCCTCCTGTAATTTTAGTTTTAATATTCTTCTTGCCTGCCAAGAGATTATACGGCTTTTTCAACAAATACTTCCCATTCGCCGTCGTCGACTTCTTCGATTTCAACATTGTGGCCCTGCTTTCTAGCCCACTCGGGAACATTTTTCATTGCGCAGCTGTGGTCTATCTGTACGATTACCAAATCGCCGACTTCCAGCTCATTAAGTTTGTTTTCCAGTTTGATCAATGGCACCGGGCACGCTTCGCCCATGCAATCCAATTCGTATTCTTTAGACATGTATTAATCCTCCTTGTTTTTTTATTCAGTGTGCTTCGTTCTTTTTGTTTTCCCATTTTTCTGCTGCAATGTACAAAGCGGCTATAAGGAGCAACTGAAGGACCACAGCTCCGAACCATCCAAATACATCAGGAAGAAAAACGGCTTCCCCTTTTACTATGAAATTAAGCTTCCACCATCCGAAATCGTGAGCGCCCCAAAGGGAGCCTACGACAAAGAAAAACAGTGACAAGATTTGCATCGTGAAGCCTTCTCCAACTCTCATGAGAGTTCCTGAAGCGCAACCGCCTGCGATTACCATGCCAATTCCGAAAATAAATGCGCCTGCTGCGGTTGCAAGACTTATTGGAACCACATATCCCATTCCTGGAATCGGCAAACCCTTTGCAAAATAACCGTATTTGATTGCAGTAAAGCCAACCGTGGTTATTGCGAAAGCTATCAAAACTGCACGCGTGACGCTGGTGCTCCCCGTTAGGTATGGATCTCTCATTGAAGCGGTAAAGCAAAACTTGGCTTTCTGAAGAATGAAGCCGAAGCTTAAGCCTATTACCCAAAACAAAGCCAGCGTTTTGGAAATCGTGCTAAGGCCCAGTCCTATAAGAATAATAACGGCCAAGGTTGCATAAGCCTTTGGAAGCTGGCTCTTTTTTGGCTTTCTTTTTCGGCTTGGCCTGGAGGATCTCCTGCTGCTCAATGAAGATTGGGTGTTGTTTGTTTCTGTCATTGGACCACTCTCCTCAATTTAGATAATAAATTAACAATGGTACAAGAAAAGAATAGCACAGCAAATGGAATCCCCATTAATGGATATGGTGATATAACATTGCAATAATTTATATCAAGCCGTATTGATTACAATATAATCGAAGGGGTAGAATATTAAAGAATTGAATAAATGACAAATTATTGTTAAATCTGATACAATGACCTTAAAGTTGATTGTTGACTACCGCAAAATGGAGGGGTTGTTATGCATATAGAGAGTTTGAAGTATTTCTACGAAGTTGTTAAAATAAAGAGCATTTCAAAGGCGGCTGGCAATGCGCATATTTCCCAGTCGGCCCTTAGCCAGCAAATCCAGAAGTTGGAGGACAGCGTGGGGCACAAGCTGCTCGAGAGGAGCAACAAGGGTGTAGAAGCGACAGCCATGGGGAAAATTGTGCTCAAATACGCCGAGAACATATTCAGGACGTATGAGAAGATGCAGGATGAAATGAAGAACGCGGAAAAGTCGGGACAGCAGATAAGAATAGAAGCTTGCTGGTCGATTTCAGACTATGCTCTGCCGTGCGCCCTTTATGTCATAAAAAAGCAATTTCCATATCATAATTATGAGCTGATATCGAATTCGTCAACCAAAATAGAGGAAGATGTTATGAACGACCTGTGCGATTTCGGTTTTATCTGCACGAAACCGTATCTTGAAGGATTGAATTCGATGGAGGTGGCAAAAGACGACTTGGTTCTTGTGGCACTTAACTCGGGTGAGTTCCCGGATTCGGTTTCATTGAATGAGGCGGCAAAACTTCCATTCATAATGCTTAGTGAGAAATTCAACATAAGAAATAAAGTTTTGGGGGAATTCAAGCAGGCAGGTTATGATTTCAACGATTTGAATACAGTTTTCAGCCTCGATTCGATGGAATCGGTGAAATCCTCGATTCAAAAGGGATATGGAGTTTCTCTTCTCCCATACATGGCGGTAAAGGCAGAATTGTACACAAAAAAATTCAAAGCGATTGAGATTGAGGACAGGAAGCTTGGTTATGAAATATACTTTGTCCATAAAAAAGGCATGGATTCAAGCATTGTAGAAAAGGAATTCATGGAGAGGTTCAGGGAAATCGGCAAGAGGAGCTTTTGCTGACTTGTCATTTCATTGTAAAGGTGATTTCCCATATTCCGTTCATCACTTCATCGACAGAAAGGGACACGGATTTGTTTTTAAAATGGTCCCTAACGGATTCCACAACGCAGCTGTGGTCGCTCACCAGCATGAAGGCTTCTCCGGGAGATGATTCATCGTAGGCTTTTTGTGCAAGAAGAACAGGTATCGGGCACATGTCTCCCAAACAGTCAATTTTTTTCAATGGGATCAATTCCTTTCAAAAGATGATTTTAAATATTATAACATAAAAAAGGATGGTTAAATGAAGACATATCTTATTACAGGGGGGGCTGGTTTTGTGGGCTCCCATTTTGTACGCATTTTGCATGAGGCGGAAAAAGACGCATTGATCATAAATGTGGACAAGCTGACATACAGCGGGAGCATGGACAATTTCAAAAGCATAAAATCGTCAAAGAGGCATGTTTTTTACCGTGCAGACATATGTCGCCAAGAAATACTGGAAAAGCTCTACGAACGCCATAAGCCCGACATCGTTGTCAATTTCGCCGCTGAATCCCATGTGGACAGAAGCATAGACAGCAGCAGGAAATTCATAAGGACAAATGTAGACGGCTTGCGCGGAATGCTAGACCTTTCTTTAAAGTATGGCGTAGAAAGGTTCATCCAGATTTCGACCGATGAAGTCTATGGGCCCATATCCGAAGGCTCGTTTTCAGAGAATGCATGCCTGAATCCCCAAAATCCATATGCGGCTTCGAAGGCGGCCGGGGATCTTCTTGCGCTGTCATACAAACACACGCATGACTTGCCCCTTGTGATAACTCGCTGCGCAAACAATTTCGGTGAAAACCAGCACAGGGAAAAACTGGTTCCCAAGACAATAGAAAATGCGTTGGAATTAAGGAAAATTCCGATTTATGGAGACGGGAGACAGGTAAGGGAATGGATTTATGTAAAGGATCATTGCACTGCATTGCTTGAACTGATAAAAAACTTCAAGCCGGGAGAAATCTACAACATCACATCCGGCTTTGAACTGGAAAACATAGAATTGGCCAAAATGCTCATAAGAATGACGGCGAAAGGATTGAACGGGTCTGACTTCAGGGCAAATGAAATAAACGAAGGGCTTTTGGATTTTGTGGAAGACAGAAAGGGCCACGATTTCAGATACTCGATTCGGGGGGACAAGATCAGAAACGATACTACATGGAAGCCTGTGTATGATTTTGAGAAGGCAATAGAAAAAACGGTCGATTGGCATTTGTCGCTTGATAGGCGGAACGGAGAAAGACATGAGGATTCCCTTTAACAGAACCGTAATCGGACCCAAAGGAAAAAAGGCTGTCATGTCGGCATTGGAAAGAGGCTCTATTGCCGGAGGGGGAATGTTCACCCTGAATGCGGAAAAGAAGCTTGAAAACATTTTGGGAGGAGCAAAGGTGCTCGTGACGACGTCCGGCACGCATGCGCTCGAAATGGCCGCAGGACTTTCCGGGCTTAAGGCTGGGGATGAAGTGGTGATGCCTTCATACACATATCCTTCTACGGCCAACTGCATCTTGAAGACGGGTGCAAAACCGGTATTTGCGGATGTGGCCGCCCAAGGCATGAATTCGGGTATCGAAGAGATTAGGGAAAAAATGAGCGCTAAAACACGTGCGATACTTGTTGTTCACTATGGAGGACTTTCAAGGGACATAATGGAAATGCGGCAAATGGCCGACAGAGAAGGGCTTGTACTCATAGAGGACGCCGCGCAGGCTTTGGGGTCTGCGGCTTCGGGCCGGCATTTGGGCACATGGGGTGATTTCGGCTGCTTCAGCTTCCACGAGACAAAGAATTTCAAAGCGGGCGAGGGCGGAGCCCTTGTACTGGGAAAAGCCTGCGAAAATCTGGCGGAAAGGGCAGAGGCCATCAGAAACGGAGGCACTGACAAGGCGAGATTCGCCAGGGGCGAGACCAATCATTACCAGTGGATCGAAGAAGGTTCCATGTATCTGCCGTCAGATATTCTGATGGCTCTTTTGGGGGCTCAAATCGATGAGATGGATTCCATAATTGAAAAACGTCTTGCAGTTTTCAATGCGTATGAAAAACTTCTCGACAAATACGGAGGATGCAAATTCATAAGAGAGTATTCCAAAGCTCCTTCCGGAGACGAAGCTTTCAATGCTCATCTGTTTTATGTGGTATTCGATTCGCCTGAAAGAAGAAAATTTTTTCAAAGCCAAATGGAGAAGGCCTCCATACAGGCATTTACGCATTATTGGCCCCTTCACATGTCGCTAATGGGGAAATCCATGGGTTATCATGACAAGGACCTTAAGAGGACATGCAAAAAAGCGCAGAGCCTCGTGAGGCTTCCACTTTATGAAAACCTTCGTTCCGAAGAGCTGGAGTATGTGGTTATTAAGGCGGACTGTATTTTGCGCGAAATGGCAAGGGGTGAGTGAATGGAGCCTTTGGAAAAATTGTCTGTAGTAGTTCCTGTCTACAATGGGGCAAAATCCTTGAAAACTCTGTGCGAAAGCATTTTCGACTCATCGACAGGTTGTTTCGGGCAGGTCGAAATCATCCTGGTGGACGATGCAAGCAGGGACGACAGCTATCGGGTGATGAAAGAGCTCAGGAATTCGGACAGCAGGATAAAACTGATCAAGCTAAAGAAAAATTATGGCCAGCAAAACGCAACGTTTTGCGGCATGCAATTTGCAGAGGGCGACATAATCGCGACGCTTGACGACGACCTGCAGCATCCTCCGGGAATACTGGGGCTCATGAAGGCTGAAATGGACAAGGGCGCTGAATTGGTTTTTGCAGTGCCTGAGAAGCCGGCCCACAAGTGGTACAGACCTCTGGGCTCGAAGCTGACGTTTCTGGCATTCAATTTCATACTTAAAACAAAAAAACCTGTACGAATAAGCAGCTGCAGAATGTTCGACAGCAGAATCAAAGCAGGACTAAATAAAACCGATTCGGGATTTGTTTATGTGTCAGCCGAATTGATAAAGAGAACCCCGAAAATAGCATGGATTGATTTGAGCCATGAGGAAAGAGCCCATGGACAATCCAACTACACATTGTCAAGCCTCCTGAAAATTTTTGCAAAACTTGTAATCCACTATTCTGATTTTAGGGTTTTGAAGATTTTTCGCAAAAGAGGCAAACTTTACGAGATAGAGAACCAGGAAATGGGGGATGGTAGCCGATTATGAGAATCATGATGCTGGGAGCCGGCCATTGCCAGATGAATGCCATTGAAAGGCTTGAAAAAGAGATGGGCATTGAAGTTGTAGCCGCCGACTATTATGAGAATGCTCCGGGAAAGGCGGTCAGCACTTTCGAAAGCGGCGCGAGCACATTCGACGTCGAGGCATGCATTGAAACTGCAATAAAGCATGGAGTGGACGGGGTGATGACAACCGGAACCGACCAGCCGGTATATACGGCAGCCGCCGTATCCGAATACATGGGCTTGAGATATTTTTTCGATTCCGAGAAGGCGCTTGATGTCACCAACAAGAAAAGGATGAAAACCATAATGAAAGAGGGGGGAGTCCCAACCCTCCCATTTGCGTTTATTGGCGGGGATTTCAAAAAATCCGAAATATCGCATCTGAAGGCGCCTTATGTAATTAAACCAGTGGACAGTCAGGGGCAAAGAGGCGTCTTCCGTCTGGACACAGAGGAAGAGATAAGAAGCCGAATAAAGGAAACGCTGAGCTTCTCCAGGCAGTCCGAAGTGCTTGTTGAAAATTATTATCCCAATGACGAGATAACTGTCAGCGGTTGGGTTGTCGACGGACGAGCCAGGATTCTTGCAGTGACGGACAGGATAGTCATGGACAGCGGCGTTCACATAG
Source organism: uncultured Peptostreptococcaceae bacterium (assembly GCA_964484935.1). Taxonomy (GTDB): domain Bacteria; phylum Bacillota; class Clostridia; order Peptostreptococcales; family BM714; genus BM714. The sequence continues at coordinate 65,732 of CAZAFW010000003.1, read as the reverse complement.
GCATTTGCAGCGCCCACCAATTTCCCTCAATTCACATGGCTGACCGGGAAAAAGAGATAAGGGAAATCACCGACCTTACCACAAGGGTTTTTGGAATCAGAAACGGCCCGATTTACTATCAGATGCTTGTCGGGACTGGAGGAATAATGGTAAACGAAATTGCCTGCAGGATTGGCGGGGCATACGAGGATATGACCATACCGGAATTGACAGGGGTGGACATATTGAAGATGCAGACAGATTTTATAATGGGCAGACCTGTTTCATACGAAAGGCTAATGTCATGCGATGCATGGCAAACGGAAGGGCATTTTTCGGCACAGCTGTTTTTTGCTTCTCCCGGGACAATTTGCATGCAGACGGATCCGGAAGAGCTTATGGGGATTGACGGTGTGTTCAAGGTTGGATACCACTTCGCAAAGGGAGACAGGATGGGCGACATAAAAAACGCAACGCAGCGAGCCGGGTATTTCCTTGTGAAAGGAAATGACAGGCATGCACTTAAGCAAAGAGTGGAAAAAGTCTTTGGAAAATTGAGATTTCTGGATGAGAACGGCAAAAACATGATAATAAAGGGTCCGGTCCTTTAAATGGAAAGGAATTGATTTTGTGAAAATAGTAAAGATGAAGAGGATATTGGCGGCTCTTGCCCTGCTTCTTTTACTTTCCGCATGTTCGGATGAAAGAGAAAGCTTGGCGATCGCCGAACAATACGGGCTTGCCTATGCGCCGGTCACAATAATGAAGGAAAAGGGATTTTTGAGCGACAGGCTCAGTGGAGTTGAAATCGAGTGGAAACAGATGGCAAACACCGCGGCAATACGGGAAGCAATGGTAGGCGGGGACCTCGACATCGGATTCATGGCTATTCCGCCCTTTCTCATAGGAGCCGACAAAGGCATGCGCTGGAAGATAATTTCCGGATTGTCCGAAGTTCCGGTTGCACTTGTGAGCCTGGACGAGGGAATACGGGAATTGTCTGATTTCACTGAATCGGACCGGATCGCTCTTCCACAGCCCGGAAGCATACAGCACATGCTCCTTTCCATGGCGGCGGAAAAGGAACTTGGAGACGCCGGTTATTTCGACGACAGGATAGTCACGATGACTCATCCCGACGGAATGCATGCGCTTCTTTCAAAAGCGGACGTAGCAGGCCATTTTACGAGCCCCCCCTATCTTTTCATGGAGCTTGAAAACGAAGAGGCCCATGTGGTCTTCACTGGCAAAGAGGCCATGGGAGAAAGGTTCACTTTTGTCGTGGGGGTTTCTATGGATGAATTCTCAATCAAAAATCCTCTTAGGGAGGCGGCCTTCAAGGAAGCGCTGGAAGAGGCTGTAGCATTCATGAAGGAAAATCCCAAAGAAGCTTCCGCGGTGCTTTCCGGAGCGTACGGGATCGAAAAAGAAAAAATCTATGAATATATAACAAGGGAAGACATGGTCTATACCCTTGAAATTGCCGGCATGCAAAAATTCCATGATTTCATGGAAAGCCGTGGATATATAGACGACCTTGGAGAAATGGCGGATTTGACAAGGGGTGACGGGTCATGAAGCGTCTAAGGGGTTTGGCGGCGGCACTGTTGCTTCTTGCCTTGTGGCAGGTAGGGTCAGCTTCAGGCCGGCTCGACCCCATGGTGTTTCCATCGCCGGCGAATGTTGCCGAAAGCCTTGCCAACGGGTTTGTCGAGGGGGATTTGCCGCTACAGATCCTGTTTTCTCTGGAGCTCATAGGAAAGGGTCTCCTGATCAGCGGGCTGCTTGCAATAATCACGGGATACGCGTGCATGGAAATGGACGGTTTCAGAAAAATTGTCGCAACAATCGTCACATTGATTCATCCCTTGCCCGGGGTAGCGCTGCTTCCGCTTGTGATACTTTGGGTCGGGACGGGAAAGGCGGCAATAATAATAATAATAGTCCACGGGGCATTTTGGCCGCTGATGCAGAACGTTCTTTCAGGAATAGCGTCCATACCCTATATTTATTTCAAGGTGGGAGACAATTACGGTTTTTCGACACGAGAGAAGATATTCCGCATTTCAATACCGGCTTCCGCGCCTTTCATAATAGCGGGCTTCAAGATTGCATGGGCAAGGGCGTGGAGAGCGCTTATAAGCGCTGAAATGATTTTCGGAGCGGCGGGTCTTGCCGGAGGAATAGGATGGGCCATATACAAGAGCCGCGTTTTTATGGACATTGCCGGAATTGTATCGGGTCTTTTCATAATAATGCTTATAGGCATAACGGTCGAGAAATTCGTATTCGGATTCATAGAGAAGAGAACGGTTGAGAAATGGGGAATGGCCGAATGAATACCGCATTGCAAGCAATAAACATAACAAAAAAGTATTTCAAGGACGGCAAACCGAGATTTATTCTCAGGGATTTTTCAATGGAAGTCCAAAAGGGCGAAATAATTTCCATTTTGGGAGCCTCCGGATGCGGAAAGACCACGGCTCTAAATGTGATTGGAGGATTCGAGAAGATCGATTCGGGTCAAGTGCTTCTGCACGGTGAAAAAATCAAGGCCCCGAGTTTTTCCATGATAATGGTTTTCCAGGATAGCCATCAATTGTTTCCGTGGTTCGATCTCCACGACAACATAGCCATGCCGGTTAAAAAGCGGCATAAAAAAAAGCCCAAGGCTTTTTATGAAAAAAAGGCATGCGACATGCTTGAGCAGGTGGGGCTTGAAGGCTACGGCAACTATTATCCCCACGAATTGTCCGGTGGCATGCGCCAGAGGGGCGCCATTGCAAGAGCCTTGGCATCCGAACCGGACCTGATTCTGATGGATGAGCCTTTTGCCAATGTCGATGCGATCACCAGAGATTCACTGCAGGACTTGCTTCTTGGAATTTGGAAGGACAAGGGCCTGACGGTCGTATTCGTAACACACGACATAGAGGAAGCCCTCTACATTTCCGACAGGATACTGATAATGGGCAAGGAATCCGGGAAGGTGAAAAGAATCGCAAAAAACGAATGGAAGGGTTTGCGCAAAACAAAAGAAGACTATTTCGATGAAAAGGAACGGATAAAAAATGAAATAATGGCTTAAGCAATCCTTTGCAATTTTAAAATCATCATTTCAGGACCTTGTAAATGCGCAGGGTTCTTTCCTTTTGCCCCATAAGCCTGACAATCCTGACCGGATAGGTGTCGTTGTGAAAAGTATCCGTAAGAATGCATTTTTCCGAAATGAAGGCATTCATTGATTCGTAATAATCCGCGGGATTGCCGTATAGGCTGTTGTATACGGGGCGGGTATTCCAGATTATGTCCATTTCTTCGGGATAAAGAATATATTCTATTCCGTTCTTGTCGATGTAGTCCTCAAAGCTTAGCGAATTTTCCTTCAAGTGCGCAAGATTCCTGTAATCGAAGAGATTTTCAGGATTGAAATAATAGCCTGTGTTGAGGTTTGAAAGCACGCGGGCATCATTTGGAACCGCGCTTGATATGTCGCAGAGGTAGGACTGGTAGTCCCTGCCGGGGTGTATCGAGATTTGGAAACAGCTTATCGCTAGTGTTGCTGAAACAAGAAGGGATAAAATCCTTTTTCCTGACTTGGCCAAGGGGTGCACAAGTTCCGCAACAAGCATGTAGAACCAAGGGAAAAGGAAAATTATGCTTGTCTGGTTGTAGCGGCCCACCAGCATATATCCTATATTTATCCCCAAAAGTCCAAGCAGGGGATACGCTGCCTGCGATTCGCCTCTCGACTTTATAAGTTTTGCCGTGCCGTAAAGGAAGGCTGAAGCCATAAGCAGGAGCTGAAGCCTTATGTCGGGAGTGTAGTAGGTTCCGCTCACCTGTAGGAAAAGCTTGATATAAAACAGCTTTATTTGCAGAAATTTTGAAAGAAGGCTTTGAGTGACACCCAGCGTTTTTCCGTATTCTGAGTAATTTTTGATGAAATCGGGATCCATATGCAAACTGAGCGCTATGAAAATCAATGCCGCAGCCGCCAGAACGGATATGAATATGACAATGTCCCGCAGCTTTGCCTCTTTCCTGAAATAACGATACAAAAGCATAAGCCCGAAGGGTATTGCAACGATGAAGCTGTTTGGATGAATTCCTATGCCTATGGAGAGTATTGCCGCGAGAATGGCTGCGCTTGCCCTGCCGGTCGGGTTTTTCCGCAGTAAATAGTCATATGCGGCAAGGCTTATGAGCAAAAGAATGCTTTCCTGCCTTGCCATATGGGAGGCATATATGAATTGAACATCCACTGCGAGCAGGGATGTTGCCAGATGGGCAAAATTTTTGTCTTTGAAACGGGTCATGAGTATTCTGTAAAAGAGACATAGCGAGAAGATGCCCGCAACGAGTGAAATCATTCTCATGCCGATCAGGTTGTGGCCGAAAATGCTTATTGCCAATGCTTGCAAGGCCACAAAAAATATTTTTATCGCATGGGGGTTTCTGGGGTAAAGGTCGAAGAAGGGTTCGGTCAAGTCGATTCGTCCTTCGTTCAAAACGGTTTGTGAAAGGCCGCTCAGCCATGCCTCGTCAGAGTGCATGAAGGGGAATTTGTCAATAAAAAAAATGCTGGCTGAAGCGTACAGCAAAAGCGCAAGTATTCCAATGCCGTGATTTTTGACGAATGCATTTATTCTGCTCATGCCTTTTGCCTCCCCACCTGATTTTCTGTGATTATTATACCATTACATTATAAAAACGTTTCGTATTTAATAATCGGATGCAATATTAAAAAAGTGGATACCGCATCAATGAATGCTTCTTGTATAATATCAGTGATGATTGTTGATAAATTAACAATCCGACTTATAAAAAGGATGGAGGATTATTTATGAAAAAATACTTGAAACCGGTAATGCTTTTAACCTTGGTTTTGGCATTGGGAGCCCTTTCTGGATGTCTGGGGACTACGGGACAGGCCGATGGACCGTTTATAGTAGATGCTGAAGCGGCAGTTGAGATGATTGGGGACGGAGCTGTTTTGGTTGACGCGCAAATGGCGGATGCCTACGAGGCCGCTCATATTGAAGGAGCTGTGAATATAACCAGAGGCGACATTGTGGTAAGCGAGCCATTCCCGAACATGGTTGGAGGCAAAGAGCAAATTGAAAAGATACTTGGAGAGAGCGGTATCGGAAACGGAATGCAGATAATCGTATACGACGACAACAATCACATGGATGCGGCAAGATTCTGGTGGACGCTTAAGGCCTATGGAAATGAAGATGTAAAGGTGGTCAGCGGAGGATTGAAAGCCCTCGAAGAAAGCGGAATGACAGTTACCGATGAGGCGCCTGAGGTCGAGGCGGTTTCCTATGAGGCTGAAGAATTCGACGAATCCATGCTTGCTACAATAGACACGGTGATAGACCAATTGAATTACCCTGATCCGGATACATGCCTAATTGACACAAGAACAAGGGAAGAATTCGAAGAAGGCACAATTCCAAGCTCCATCCACATCGATTATGTGGAAAATCAATACACAGACGGCACATACAAGTCTGCCCAGGATATATCTATAATGTACATGGAAAAAGGGATAGACAAAGACGGAACCGTAATAATGTACTGCAAAACATCAATAAGAGGGGCGCAGACTTATCTCGCGCTCGCAAATGCAGGTTATGAAAATCTGAAGCTTTATGACGGCGCGTGGGTGGAATGGTCATCAGACAAGGCTCTTCCCATACAGATGCCAAGCGGCCAAAAAGTAGAATTCAATGAGCAGGATGCATCATAAAAGCATAATTTACTCCTCCATATTATCAAATGGCAAGCCTCCCTGTGGCGGCTTGCCATTTATGAACCGGGACCTTGTCAATGTCTTTTCTAATGCTGCATTAGCAAATCGTTTTATGGTAGATGCAAATGGATTGATATAATGAAATTGTTAATTAAATAACACAAAATAAGAGGAGGAAGTCTATTCATGTTTAAGAAGAATAAATTATTACTTATGGTTGTGGCAATGCTCATCATTGCTCTTGCCGCAGGGTGCGCAGCACCAACTCCCGAGCCGCAAACAGAACCGGCTGAGAAAATCGAAAAATCAGAGCCGGCAGAGGTTGCATCGGGTGACGAATCAAGCGCAGTAGAATCCGTTGTAGACGGATATTTTGCAGACAAGCCGGAGCACAACTACAAAATCAAGCAAGACGCCTTCATTGAAAAAGTCAAGGCTGGAGAAGACATGTTCGTGCTCGACATAAGGCAGCCTGACGTTTATGCCGAGGGGCACATCGAAGGAGCCGTAAATGCGCCTTGGGGAACTGCAATAAGCGAAAATATGGACAAGCTTCCCATGGATAAGCCTGTTTATGTATATTGCTATACAGGACAAACGGCTGGACAGACCGTCGCTTTGCTTAATTTCGCGGGATTCGAGGCATATTCGGTAAACCTTGGATGGAACCTTGGGATCAGCAAAGTTGAAGGAGCAGAGGATGTTACAACAACGGAAGCTTCTGATTTCGACTCATCCGAAGCCGCTGAAATCGACGGAGACATAATGGCTGCAATCACTGACTATTATGAAGGTTTGGCAGATGTAAAAGATACAATGTTCAAGAACTACAAGATCAGCGAAGACAATCTCAAGAATCTGATCGATGAAAAGGACGACAGCATATACATTCTTTCAATAAGAGGAGCAAAGGATTTTGAAAGCGGGCATATCGCCAGAGCCTTCAACATTCCTTGGGCCGCTGGAATGCAGGAATCCTTCAACACCATTCCCAAAGACAAGACAGTAGTTGTCTATTGCTACACAGGCCAAACTGCAGGCCAGAGCACGGCCGCTCTCAGAATGATGGGATACGACGCAGTTTCCTTAAACGGCGGAATGGGAATGGCAGCCAATGCCCCTTACGGTTGGGCCAACAAAGGCTTTGATGTATATGAGGGAGCAGGGCTCGAAGGAATAGTAAACAATTATTTCGCTGAGAAACCAGACCACAATTATAAAATCAAGCAAGACGAGTTCATAGAAAAAGTCAAGGCCGGAGAAGACATGTTCGTGCTTGACATAAGACAGCCCGATGTTTACGCCGAAGGGCACATCAAGGGAGCCGTAAATGCCCCTTGGGGAACAGCCATAAGCGACAATCTTGACATGATTCCATCAGATAGGCCTGTATATGTATATTGCTACACGGGTCAAACTGCGGGACAGACAGTAGCACTCCTCAATTTTGCCGGAATCGATGCAAAATCCGTAAACCTTGGATGGAATCTGGGAATAAGCAAGGTTGAAGGTTTTGAAGATGCTCTTGCAAGCGAAGCTTCAGACTTCGGAGCGGCAAAAGCTGCGGATTACGGTTATGAAATAGAATCGGCAATTGAAATGTACTACAGCGGACTTGCCGGTGTCAGTGAAGGAATATACAAGAATTACAAGATCAGCGAGGACAATCTCAAAGCGATACTTGACGAGGATCCCGACAGCATATATGTTCTTTCTGTTAGAGGAGCCAAGGATTTCGCCGAAGGACATATTCCGACTGCCTTCAACATACCGTGGGCCGTTGGAATGCAAGAAGCTTTCCCGACACTAAACAACGATAAAACCACAGTTGTTTACTGCTATACCGGACAAACTGCAGGCCAGAGCACGGCGGCGCTAAGAATTTTGGGTTACGATGCGGTCTCTCTGAATGGCGGAATGGGAATGGAAGCAAACGCTCCTTACGGCTGGGCGAACAAAGGTTATGAAACGGTAAAATAATTCCTGTCATTGACTATAGAATAGCAAAAGCGCTTCGACTTAGAGTCGAGGCGCTTTTTTTTATGCTTTGAATGGCACCTTTTGGGAATATATATAATATTACTTTCTTGCAAGGGGGATGGAAATGAGGATAAAGTATATCGATGGAAAAAGACTAAACTATGCAATACATTCGGGCGCAATGGAAGTCATAAGGAATTCTGACCATCTCAACAGAATCAATGTATTCCCTGTGGCCGATGGCGATACCGGCAGCAATCTTTCTTCAACAATGAATTCAATGTTGAGAAACACCGTTTTTGTCGACAGAATCGACAAGTCGTTTCAATCCTTGGCGGAATCGGCAATAATGGGGGCAAGGGGCAATTCCGGAATCATTTTCGCCCAGTTCATCAACGGGATAGCAATGGAAATAAACGACAGGGAAGTCCTGAGCACCAAGTCTTTCGGAGAATCGGTCATGAAGGCGGCGGGCTACGCATATAAAGCCATGTTGAATCCTGTTGAAGGGACCATGATTACTGTAATAAGGGAATGGGCAAGGGCGGTTTATGACTCTAGGGGAAAAACGGACGATTTTGCTGTGCTTTTGAACGATGCCCAAAAGATTGTCAGAAGGTCCCTTTCGGAAACCCCGAATTTTTTGAAGGTCCTAAAGGATTCGGGCGTCGTAGACTCTGGAGCCAAGGGATTTGTCCACTTTACAGAGGGAATAGTAAAACTGATCAACTCGGGAAACATCAGGGAGGCTGTTTTTGATTCCAATAAAAACAGTCGGAGAATCCAGTTTTTCGACGATCATTCTTCGACCGATAAAATGCCTTCGGAAAGATATTGCTCGGAGGTTTTGCTAAGGAGCGATGTTTCAATCGACACTGAAGAACTTAAGACTTTTCTTAAAGGATACGGAAGCAGTGTAATCGTGGCGGGAGGAAACAAAAATACAAGAATCCATGTCCATACCGACAGACCGGCGGAGATGTTTGCTAAAATTCCCGAATATGGAAAAGTAATTGAAAAAAAGATCGACGACATGCATGCACAGTACCTTGCCGTCAACAATAAAAAGAGCACAATTGCCCTCGTAACAGATTCGGTGGCGGATTTGCCTGATGATATCATTTTAGATGAAAACATAACGGTTGTTCCCATCAATCTGGAAATCGATGGAAGCCTTTTTTTCGATAAAGTGACAATATTCCCCGAGCAGTTCCAGGAGCTCGCAGACAGGTCTGCCGTCTTTCCAAAGACCTCCCAGCCCAGCTTGAAATCATTTGAGAATTCATTTACTTTCCTGCTCAGCCATTACGAGGAAGTCATAGGCGTATTTGTTTCATCGTCCCTTAGCGGCACCTTCAATTCAGCTGTAAAGGCGCTTGAACTTTTTCCGGAAGAAATGCAGTCGAGAGTGACTTTGGTCGACACAAAACTGAATTCGGCTGCGCAGGGACTCGTCGTTTGCGAGGCGGCTGAAGCAATTTCCAGAGGAGCAAAGAAAAGTGAAATATTAAAAATCGTATACGACTGCATTCCCAAGACAAAAATTTTTGTAAGTGTTGATACTTTTGAATACATGGTCAGGGGGGGGAGGCTTAGCCCTATGAAGGGAAGATTCGCAAGCGCTATGAACCTTAAACCGATTGTTTCGCTTGATGAAAAGGGGAGGGGCATATCATTCGCAAAGGCCTTCAGCAGAAAGGCCAACAAAAGAAAGATCATGGATATAGTTGGAAATCTCAATGAAGAGTACGGAATAAAAAGGTATGCCCTTGTTCATTACAGGGGAGAAAATTTTGCCGACGACTATGCACGCGGACTTGAAGGGTTGCTTGGGATGCCTCCTGAATATATTTCCGAGGTGTCGACCGTTGTAGCTCTAAGCGCGGGTGAGAAAGCCGTTGCTGTTGCCGTGCAACTTAAAAGGAGCGAATAATCATGAATATTGTTTTAAAAGAATCCATCATTTTGATATTTGCATATTTTTCAGTTTTTTTTGTAGTTGCTTTGATTATAAAGAACAATTCCATAGTTGACATCGGGTGGGGAATAGGTTTTGTTTTGGTGGCTGTCTACTCCTTGGCGAGAGCCGGAAACTACACTCAAACAGGAATTCTGGCGACATTGCTGGTGACTGTTTGGGGCATTAGGCTTTTTTACCATATAATAAAGAGAAACTGGAAAAAACCGGAGGATTTCAGATATGCCGCATGGCGAAAAGAATGGGGGAAATGGCTTGTGCCAAGGGCGTTTCTTCAAATATTCATGCTCCAAGCTTTCTTTATGGCGGTAATCGCCTATCCGGTCATTGCAATAAATGCTACCGAGAAGGCATCTTTTTCCATTTGGGGAATTTTAGGAGCTCTGGTTTGGATAAAGGGTTTTTATTTTGAAGCTCTCGGTGACTGGCAACTCAAACAATTTATACAAAACCCCGATAATAAGGGGAAAATAATGAAGAATGGTCTGTGGAAATATACACGCCACCCCAATTATTTTGGGGAAGCGACAATGTGGTGGGGTATTTTCATAATTGGAATTGGGACAGACAGCGGAATTTTGGGAATAATAAGCCCTCTTACTATAACAATTCTTCTTGTTTTTGTTTCAGGTGTTCCGATGCTTGAAAAGAAATATGCCGAAAACGAAGAATTCCAGGCCTACGCCAGGGTTACAAGCAAGTTCATACCGTGGTTCCCGAAAAAAAGTGAATAGAGCGGTTTCAATTTCATTGAAAAAGGCGTTCAATAATGAATCGGGCCGTAAGTTCAAAGGCGGTCCGATTCATTTGTTTTGAAATAAAATTTTACTTGCCGCAGCACACATCCACGAAAACAAGGGATGACTTATTATGGACATATGTTCAAAATGGTGGCATAATAGTAGAGAACATATTTTCATAGTATTCTTTACAACCATCGAAAAAGGTGGTAAAATTATTTATAGCCACTGATAATGATTATCAGTATCAGTATCAATATCAACAAGAACGGAGGCAGATTTATGGTTATTGCAGAAGCGAAAGCCAATTCATTTGTAGTAATTGACAGGATACATTCTGGAAGAAACCTTAAAATGAGGTTGTATAATATGGGCCTTACACCGGGAGTCAGAGTCAAGGTGATTTCAAGTGAACCAGGCAATGCTATAGTTATAAGCGTCAGGGGCTCGAGACTTGTTCTGGGCAAAGGCATAAGCGAAAAAATCGAAGTGAGAAATTTAGGAAAAATATAAAATTAGTGAAATAGGAGTAGGCGAATGGATAAAAAGATAAAGGTTGCGCTTGCCGGCAATCCCAACAGCGGAAAAACAACTTTGTTCAATGAATTGACTGGCGCAAGACATTATGTGGGGAATTGGCCGGGAGTAACCGTTGAAAAGAAGGAAGGCGGATTCAAGTACGGGGAAGAAAACATTCTTTTGACCGACTTGCCTGGAATATACAGCATTTCTCCATATACGATGGAGGAAATAGTTACAAGAAAATTCATTATTGAAGAAAAGCCTGATGTGATCCTCAATATAGTCGATGCTTCAAATCTTGAGAGGAATCTTTATCTGACTATACAATTGATAGAAATGGGAAGACCTGTTGTAATAGCCCTCAACATGATGGATATTGTTGAGAAGAAAGGAATAGGGATAGATGTTGAGGCACTTTCAAAAAAATTGAAAGCGACTGTTGTCCCTATCACAGCTTCAAAGATGGGAAACAAAGGAAAACTCCTTGATGCCGTTGTCGAAACTGCAAAAAAATCGGATGGATACTATCCCATTGAAGTGGATTACGGCCAGGATATAGAGAATAAGATAGTTGAGACTCACAAACTGATTGACCATTTGGCATGCCTGGGCAGGTTCAACCACAGGTGGCTTTCACTCAGGGTAATCGAAGAGGATATAGAAATAATGAACCTTATGGGATCGGGGCAAAAGGCCTACCTTGATCCGGAAAACAGCCACGGCGAAAGATACGAAGAACTGATTGTCAAAAAAAAGTATGAATTCATAAACAGACTCGTTGATGCGGTAGTTATTGACAAGAGCAGGGACAAGGAAACGGTTTCAGACAAGATAGACAAAATAGCAATGAACAGATACCTCGGACTGCCTATCTTCATATTGATAATGATGGGCGTTTTCGCATTCACATTCGATGTGGTTGGGAACAGGCTTCTCGATCTGGTTGATGTGTTTTTTTCAGAAATACTGGCAAACGCAGCATTTGACTGGCTGACGGGAGCAGGCGTTTCGGAATGGCTGATATCGCTTGTGGTAGAAGGCATAATTGGCGGAGTTGGAGGAATATTGGTATTTTTGCCGAATATAGCAACTCTTTTCTTTGCGATATCCATTTTGGAAGACAGCGGATACATGGCAAGGGTCGCTTTTATCATGGACAGGACAATGAGGCGGATAGGTTTGTCGGGAAAGGCTTTCATTCCAATGGTGCTTGGCTTCGGCTGCAATGTTCCGGCAATAATGAGCACTCGCACACTTGAGAACAAACAGGACAGAATGACGGCAATACTTATAAATCCTTTTATGTCATGTTCTGCCAGGTTGCCTGTGTATACTCTGTTTGCGTCGGCTTTTTTCCCAAGGAACAAGTCTATGGTGGTTTTCTCTCTTTATTTTTTAGGAATTGCGGTTGCTGTAACAGTTGCATTTGTATTTAAGAGGACCTTCTTCAAGAGCGAGCCCATACCGCTTCTCATTGAGCTGCCGCCCTATAGGATACCGACCGCCAAAGGAATCGGAATCCATGTATGGGAAAGGGTCAAGGAATTCATTGTAAAGGCGGGGACATTGATATTCGCCGCTTCAATAGTGATATGGTTTTTGCTAAACTACAATTTTGCAGGACCGGCAGCCTTTACCGACAGTTTCGCGGCGTCGGTCGGAAAGTTTATTGCTCCAATGTTCACACCATTGGGTTTCGGAAACTGGAGGGCTTCGCTTTCCCTTCTGACTGGTGTGGTGGCAAAGGAAATCATAGTAAGCAACATGTCGATTGCATATGGAGCGGGAGCGGGCAGTGGAGCCAGCCTCGCTGATGCGCTATCGGCCTCGTTCACTTCGCTGAGCGCTTACAGCTTTATGGTTTATGTGCTGCTGTACATCCCCTGCATAGGAGTCATCAGCGTGATAAAAAAAGAAACCGGGTCATGGAAATGGACGGGCTTTTCAATAGTCTATCAAATGACATTGGCTTGGGTCATAGCTTTTGGAGTATACCAAATCGGCGGTTTGTTTGTCGGATAGGAGGGCGCTATGGGACAGATCCTTACATTTGCGATAGCGGCAGCTTTAATATCGTATGCCGCATATGTCATATGGAAAAACATCAATAGAGTAAAAGAAGGCCAATGCCCGGGTGGATGCGGAAGCTGCTCAAAGTCCTGCGGATACAGAGAAGAAAATTCAGAAGGCGGTGACGAGGGCGATGACGATTTATAGGCCCCAGAGAATTTTCACTAACGCGCACATTAATACTGTTTATCATTCCCAGGTCCGAAATGTTTCGGACCTGATTTATGCGCGAAAAAGGTTTGAGCTCGAAGACGGGGATTTTTTGGATCTCGATTGGTCGTGTGTCGGAGGCAAGTCCATTGCCGTAATTCTCCACGGCTTGGAATCGAGCGCAGGCAGGCCTTACATGAAGGGAATGGCTAAAGCGCTTAACGGCTCGGGTATTGACGCATTGTGCGTGAATTTCAGGGGCTGCGGAGGTCAGCCCAACAGGCTCCTGCGTTTTTACCACAGCGGGGACACAGGGGACGTGAGGCAAATCATAGGTCATGTTTCCGAAAAAATGGATTATGAAAACATTTTCATGGTGGGGTTCAGCCTGGGGGCCAATGTTCTTCTCAAGTTTCTTGGTGAAGAGGGGACAAATGCGCCGGGCGGCTATGAGATTGCGGCGGCCGCCGCAGTATCTGTGCCGTGCGACCTTGCATCCGCTTCGAGGGCCTTGGATTCCCCTAAAAATATTGTATACAGGAAGAGGTTTCTCAAAAAACTTGGAAAGACCCTGGAGAGAAAGAAAGAAGTGCATCCTGATGAAATCAACCTTTCCGGCTTCGAAAAAATAAGGACTTTGAAAGAATATGACGACAGATACACTTCTGTGCTCCACGGATTCAGTGATTCGGACGATTATTACAAAAGGGCAAGTTCTAAGCCCTATCTTAAGGAGATAAGGGTTCCAGTATTGGTAATAAACTCTTTGGACGATCCCTTCCTGGGGAAGGAATGCTATCCCAGTGAAAATGAAATAAGAGAAAACGATTACGTAAATTGGATTGTCACAAAGTTTGGCGGGCATGTTGGTTTTTCCAGCATCGGAAATGGCTCGTTTTGGCACGAGAAAAGGATATGCAGCTATTTTACTGAGTGCGAGGGAAGTTAAACCGATCCGAAAAATCAAGCAAGAGTTTCCGGAGAAGACTTTTGTGGTATATTCAGAATATAAGACTTAATTGGAGGATTGCCGCAATGGATGCGTTTACAGGTTTTATTAGGGAGCTTATGGCATATATTTCTGAAGAAAACCTTGTGGCTGCCATTGAGTATTTGAGGGGGTTCGGTTTTATATTGGGAATCGGACTTGTTTCCGTTGAGGCCTTCCTGCCCTTTCTTCCCTTGGTTCTTTTTGTAACCGTAAACGTGTTTGTGTTCGGTTTTGTGTTGGGGTACATATATTCATGGGTGGGGACATCTGCGGGGACAATACTCGTATTTTTGCTTTTGCGCAATTTCGGCAACCATGGGCTGTTTAACAAAATTTATGCAAACGATAAAACAGCCTACAGGCTGGTGAGAATACGGGAAAGGGGTTTTGCGCCTTTCTTTCTATTGTATTGCTTTCCATTTACCCCTAGCTTTCTGGTTTCTTTTATTGCGGCATTGTCGGATTTGTCGACTGAGCGTTTTATCGCCGCGACGCTGGCTGGTAAACTCGTGATGATTTTTTTCCTTAGCATAATAGGGTATAATTTCAAGGCCATGTATCACGATCCCGTGCGTTCCATATTTTTAATAACCCTTATGCTGTTCATAGGATATGTAGCTAAGGTTATACTTGAAAGGTATGAAAAGAAGCACTACAAATTGTAGACAATGTAAAATCTTCCGGAAGAAATTTTCTTCCGGAAGATTTTACATTAGCAGATCGTTTTTATCCACTTTGTCCAATACGAAGTTTTTGAAAGCTTCCGCTAGAGGCGAAAGGGCCATTGACCGGTTGTAGACAAAATAGAAGTCTCTCTTTATATCCATTCCGCTTACCGGAATGCTTATGACCGAGCCGTTTTCAATGTCTTTTGCCACTACGTTTTTTGACAGGAAAGTTAGGCCCATGTCCTTTTTAATGCATTCGACAATTGTTCTGTTGTTTTCGATTAAAGCGCTTACAGAAAGGTCGGACAGAGACATTCCGTGTCCCGACAGGGCATCTTCAAGGGCTTTTCTTGTGCCGGAGCCTTTTTCACGCAATATGAACTTGAAGGCTTTCAAATCCCCGGGATAAATTTCTCCAAGTGAAGAGTACATTTCTTTCGGGGGAGCCGCCAAGATTATTTCATCGCTCATTATTCTTATGTATTCCAGTTTTCCGGAATCAGCTTTTGAACCGACTATCCCGAAATTAATTTCCCCCTGAATGATTTTTTTCAAAATCATGCCAGAATCGTATTTCGAAATCCTGTAACGTACATCCGGGAAATTCTCACTGAAAGACATAAGCATTTTGGGCAGCAAATGTTCTTCTGGGACAGAACTTGCCGAAATTTCCAAAAGTCCCTCTATTTTTCCTTTGTAATTGTTCAGGGAATAAATTGCATAATCGCGTTTGTTTAAGATATCCACGGCGTATTTGTGAAGAATGGCGCCTGCTTCTGTAAGATGAATTTTCTTTGAAGACCTGTTTATAAGGGTCGCATTCAGTTCATATTCCAGGTTTTTAATGTGGGTGCTGATTGTGGGTTGTGTTATGTAAAGCGATTCTGCAGCCTTTGAAAAACTTTTATGTTTTGCAATGGCGACAAAAGCTTCCAGTTGCTTGAAATCCATTGGAGCCCTCCTTTAAAATGCGTTAACGTAAGTATATCACTCTGTTTGAACCAATTTAAGGTTTTTGAGCGTATTTATAAAATCAAAGGGTAAAAAAAACATAGGAGGTGGCTATATATGGAAATTGGATGGATAGGACTCGGGAAAATGGGATGGAATCTGTGCTTGAATCTTTTGGATTATGGATTCGACGTTACTGTATACAACAGGAACCAAGAAAAGGCGAGGGAGATGGTTTCTTTCGGCGCAGGAATGGCTTCAGAAATTGAAAAACTGGTTAAAAAATTGGAAAAGCCCAGAATAATATGGATAATGGTTACACATGGAACAGCTGTTGACGATATTATTGCTGAGCTTGAAAAACATCTAGATGCCGGTGACGTGATAGTCGACGGCGGGAATTCACATTATAAAGACAGCATAAGACGAGCAAAGTCCCTTTGCGGCAAGGGTATAGAATTTGTGGATGTGGGAACAAGCGGAGGCGTTTTTGGAGCCAGGCGGGGAGCCTGCATGACGGTTGGTGGAACCGAAAAAGCCTACGCCCGCATACAGCCTGTACTGGACGCATTATGCAGACCCAACGGATACGGCTACATAGGAACTTACGGGAGCGGACATTATGTCAAGATGATTCATAACGGAATAGAGTATGGAATGATGCAAGCCATTGGAGAGGGCTTCGAAATAATCGGCGAGAGCGATTACTACATAAACATGGAATCATTGACCGAAATTTGGAACAACGGTTCTGTAATAGGGGGCTTCCTTATGGAGTCAATGAAAAAGGCGTTTGAAGTGCACGGAGATCTCACGGGAATCAGAGGAGCGGTTGATTTTTCAGGCGAGGGCCGTTGGACCGTGGAGGAGGCATTGGAGAGAGAAGTTTCGGCGCCGGTGATTTCACTTTCGGTCTTTGAAAGGTACAGGTCGATCAAGAATGAAACATATGCAGGAAAGGTTCTTGCCGCATTAAGAAATATTTTCGGTGGGCATTCCGTTTGAGTCAAATGATTTTGCGCATGTGGATCTGTCTGTTTTTGTGGGCAGAGATTTTACTCAATGGTTTGAAATGGTGTATAATAAAGAAAAAACAGAGAGGTGATATGCATGATTGTTTCCAATATGGATTCCTTGAAAGAAAATAAAGTCACGAATCCCGAGGCGAAAGAGGCTTTCATGAAAGTTTTAATTGGCCCCGATCAAGGTTGGGCGGATTATGTAATGAGAGAATTTGAATTGGGTGCGGGCGGGTTTTCCCCAAAACATACGCATGACTGGCCCCATATAAACTATATAATTGAAGGGCGGGGAGAACTTCAGGTTGGAGATGCGGTGCACCAAATAAAAGCGGGCGGATATGCTTATGTGCCTCCGGGCATTGTCCACCAGTTTAGAAACATGGGAGAAGGCAGATTGAAATTCATATGCATTGTTCCAAAAGAGGGGCATAAATAGAAAGGGAAGTGACTTATGACGGGTAAGGATTTTGCCATACTGCTTGTTCCGATGCTGTTCTCGCTCATCATCAGCTTGGGATACGGGAAAAGCAAGGCGGGGAAAAAGCTTGAGTTTTCCAAGATATTGACAAAGACAATGGGCATTCATGGACGGATAATGCTTCTTTCAGCCATAGGATGGGTTTTGTACGCATCCGGATGGAGTCAGAAAATAATCGGCGTAATATATATGGTCATAGCATTTCTTGCAATAGGCATGATTAACTATGTTGCAATAAGCAAGATGACAGCAAAAGACTGAGAAAGGCCGAAAGGTCTTTCTTTTTTTCATTTTCACATTAATGCTTTACAAATTTAGCTTGCTAAAGTATAATACATCTGTGTTGTAAATTGAAATAATAAAAAGTGAAGGGGAGATTGAATTGAAAAAAATTCTAGTATTGTTGATGGTTTTGGCCATGGTCATGGTTGTATTTGCAGGATGTACACAGCAGGAGGAGCCAGAGGTTGCCGATGAACCCAATTCCTTAGAAGCAATCATCGAAAAAGGCGAATTTGTTCTTGGACTTGATGACAGTTTTCCGCCAATGGGATTCAGGGACGACAATGGCGACATAGTTGGTTTTGACATCGATTTGGCAAAAGTAGTAGCAGAAAGAATGGGTGTTGAGCTTGTTGTAAAACCAGTCGACTGGGATGGGATTGCACTAAGCTTGAAAAACGGAGACATAGATGTCATATGGAATGGATTGACAATTACTGATGAACGCAAGGAAACAATGGGCTTTACTAAACCTTATCTCAACAACAGGCAAATAATTATTGTAAGAGTTGACTCCGACATAGCGACAAAAGCGGACCTTGAAGGCAAGGTTGTCGGCGTACAATTGGGAAGCAGCTCCGACATAGCCTTGAACAATGAGCCTGAAGTGGCCGACAAGGTTGATGATGTAAGAAAATATTCAAACAATGTCGAGGCCTTGCTTGACTTGGCAAATGAGGGAACCGACGCAGTAGTAGTGGATGAAATTGTAGGAAGATACTATATTGCCAAGAAGCCCGACACATATAAGGTTTTGGAAGACTATTTCACCGACGAGGAATACGGAGTGGGTTATCGCAAGGAAGACACTGAATTCGGCGAAGAACTTGATAGAATTATGGATGAAATGAAAGCCGATGGAACAGCTGACGCAATTTCCGAGGAATGGTTCGGAGAAGCAATAGTATTGAAATAGGAGCTGGAGAATTTGGAGAAGCTTTTTAGCATCACCTTGTATATATTGAAAGGCAGCGGTGTTACATTGGGGCTTTACGCCATTACCGCAGTTTTTTCAATGCCTCTCGGACTCATGTGCGCCTTGGGGAAAATATCAAAAAACAAAGTTTTAAGCAAGGCGGTAAGTTTGTACACATGGGTCTTTCGGGGAACGCCTCTTCTGCTCCAATTGTTTTTCACTTACTATGGTTTGCCCGTACTGGGAATCAGATGGAGCGGACCGTTTGCTCCTGCCGCATTGACTTTCATACTGAACTATGGGGCTTATCTCACAGAGATTTTCAGAGCTGGAATACAGTCTATAGACAAGGGACAGTATGAGGCGGCAAAGGTTCTGGGCATGAATTACAGCCAGACAATGCGTAAAATAATAATACCGCAGACTGTCAAGAGGATACTTCCGCCACTTGGTAATGAAGCCATCACTCTTGTCAAGGACACCGCTCTGGTAGCGGTAATAGCCTTGGCTGAGATATTGAGGAACGCAAAGGAAATCGTAACCAGGGAATTCATAATAACCCCATTTTTTATAGCGGCTGCGATTTACCTTGTCTTGACCTCGGTGATTGTTTTGACATTCAACCGCATGGAAGAAAAATATTCGTACTATGAGTAGGTGGATTCATGAAAATGATTGAAATAAAAAATGTTTCAAAGAATTTCGGACCTTTGAAGGTATTGAACAAGATAAATCTGCAAGTGGACAAGGGAGAGATAATTTCTATAATAGGTCCTTCCGGAGCGGGGAAGAGCACGCTTTTAAGGTCTGTAATACAATTGGAGTCAATCGATGAGGGGATTGTTGAAATTGAAGGTCTCAGAATCGCATGCAGGAAAGACAGGGAAGATGATGAACTGATTGACAAAACCATAGTCCGGGAAGGTTTGGCTAAAATGGGGATGGTTTTTCAGGGATTTAATCTGTTTCCGCATATGACAGTTCTTGAAAATGTCATAATAGCGCAAACAATTGTAAAGAACAGAAGCCAAAAGGAAGCGCAAGAAAAAGCGAAAGGCATATTGAAAAAGGTTGGTCTCACGGACAAGGAGAACAGTTATCCCTCTCAAATTTCAGGAGGGCAGAAACAACGTGTCGCCATAGCCAGAGCCCTGGCGATGGATCCCGACATAATGCTGTTTGACGAACCCACTTCCGCTCTCGATCCAGAATTGATAGGAGAGGTTCTTGGAGTCATAAAGGCTCTTGCCGAGGAGCGGATGACAATGATGATAGTCACCCATGAAATGAATTTTGCACGGGAAATTTCCGACAGGATACTGTTTATGGAAGACGGCGAAATTGTCGAGTCCGGTCCGCCTGACAAGATATTTGTGAATCCCGAACATCCTAGAATAATGACATTCTTGGATAAAATATTGTCTTAGCAGTAACATAAATCGAGAATTTGCAAAATCGCATCCGCCTTAAACCGGCGGATGTTTTTGTTGAAATGATTTTATGGTAAAATGAGGTATCAGGACGGTATCCCAAAGAGCTGTACCTGCTCGTAAAATGGAGTTTGAATCATAAAATACAATTACTCCGAGCCCTGATACAGGGCTTTTTTGACGCTTTCCTGAAATACATATATACGGAGGCTTTACATGCACTATGCAAGGAATCTAAAGGAACAGCTGACGCAGAGGAGTCTGTTTATCGGTGTCGTAGGAGCTGTAGTCATAACGACAAGCTCCATGTATGTAGCTCTAAGGATGGGGGCTTTGCCATGGCCGACAATATTTGTGGCGGTACTTTCAATGACATTGCTGAGGATGATGGGCAATACAAATCTGAATGAAATCAACACTGCCCATACCGCTATGTCGGCGGGAAGCATGGTCGCGGGCGGTCTTGCATTCACGGTGCCGGGAATTTGGATGATTCAGTCGGACGCTTCGGTTTCGTATTGGGAAGTCACGGCGGTGGCGCTTTCAGGAGCTTTATTGGGAATGGTATTCACCGCGCTCGTAAGGTACCACTTCATCGTGAAGGAAGAACTGCCTTTTCCGATGGGAATAGCTGCTTCTGAAACCGTAATTGCAGGGGACGAAGGCGGCCTGAAGGCTAAGCTTCTTTTTTTGTCTATGGCGGCCACCGCAGTTTTCACCCTTGTCAGGGACTGGTTTGGTAAAATTCCGGGAGCGTGGTTGGCGAAAGGGCTTTATGAGAGAAACATATTCTTCGGTTTTTGGGTTTCTCCGATGGCGGTCGCCATCGGTTACATAATCGGACCGCTGTTTACGGGAGTGTGGTTTCTAGGAGCTCTTGCATCATACTTCGTAATAATACCCATAGGTGTTTCATGGGGGTGGTTTGCAGATGTCGCCGCCGCAACTGCATTCAAAGACAGCCTGGGCATAGGCTTGATGGTAGGAACGGGAATTGGGATTTTATTCAAAGGAATACTGCCAAAGGCAAAAGAAATCTATGGACCAATATTCAGAAGAAAGACAATAGAGGGACTAAGTGGTAGATGGACATTCGTTTTGATTGTTATTCCTGTGTTCCTTCTTACGCTTATATCTGGTATTCCTCTGGCGGGGAGCCTTTTGGCAATTGCTGGGATATGGCTTACGACAGCCATGGCCGCATCTATTACGGGCCAAACCGGAATCAATCCCATGGAGATATTCGGCATAATAGTTTTGCTTGCGGTAAGAACCGTAGTTGCAATTGGGATGAAGGAGGCATTTTTCATAGCCGCCGTTGTGGCGGTTGCCTGCGGATTGGCAGGCGATGTATTGAATGACTTTAAATCCGGACACATACTGGGCACGGATCCAAGAGCGCAAATGGTGGCGGAGGCGGTGGGAGGAATTGTCGGAGCCTTGGTTTCCGCAAGCGTATTGTTTATAATGTTTAAGGCATATGGAACTTTCGGTCCCGGCACCGAATTGCCCGCGCCCCAGGCATATGCGGTTTCGACCATGGTTGGAGGATTGCCGGACCAAGGCGCTTTCTTTTGGGGATTTGCACTGGGATTTGCTCTTTACATGCTTAGTATTCCGGGTATGACCTTGGGCCTGGGAATATATTTGCCAATGTTCATTTCCACAACGGTGTTTGCCGGCGGAATGCTCGGATTGCTGTTCGGAAAAAGGAAGCAGGAGAGAAAGGATAGCGGAATCGTCTTGGCATCGGGGGTTTTGGGTGGAGAAGGAGTTGCCGGTGTCTTAATTGCCATAGTCAAGGTCTTGACCATGGGATAAGGAGGGATTGTATGATTTCCATAACCGATATAAAAAACATGCCGGGCGTGCGTATCGGCAGCTGGGAAGACAGAAAGGCGGCTACGGGCTGTACTGTTATAATTGCGGAGAATGGAGCGCCTACAGGCGTAGATGTAAGAGGCGGAGCTCCAGGTACAAGGGAAACGGATTTGCTTGAGCCGATAAATCTGGTCGACAAGGTGCATGGCGTATTCATTTCGGGAGGGAGCGCTTTCGGACTCGATTCGGCAGGAGGAATAATGCAGTATCTCGAGGAACGGAACATAGGATTCGATGTCGGAGTCACAAAGGTGCCTATCGTGACAGGGGCAGTGCTTTTCGACCTGACTTTTGGAGATTTCAAGACCAGACCGGGCAGAGAAGCGGGATATGCGGCTGCGGCTGCCTCGGAAAAGGACGATTTGCAGGAGGGCAGCCATGGCGCCGGAACCGGGGCAACAGTAGGCAAGGTCAAAGGAATGGATTATGCCATGAAAGGCGGACTTGGAACATTTTGTTTTGAATCTGAAGGACTTTATGTGGGTGCGGTAGTTGCTGTCAATGCTTTTGGAAACATATACAGTCCGGAGAGCAAGGAGTTTTTGGCGGGAGTTCTTGATGAAGGGAAGAAAAACATACTCGATGCCGAAAAGATGATAATAGGGATGAATAATTTCCAAAAGGACACCTTCAAGGGCAATACGACAATAGGAGTTGTAATGACAAACGGCAAGTTTGATAAAACCGAATGCAAAAAAATCGCCCAGATGGCGCACAATGGATTTGCCAGAACCATAAGACCGTCACACACGCAGATGGATGGGGACTCGATATTCGCTATGTCGACGGGCCAAGTTGAAGCTGATGTCAGCGTTGTTGGCATAATGGCGGCCGAGGTAGTCGCAAAAGCGGTGCAAAGGGCTGTTAAAGAAGCCGAATCCATATTCGGGATGCTCTCATACAAGGATATGAAGTAAGCTTTTGAATGATAAATGTGAAATAGTGGAGAAAAAAATAATTATGTGCTAAAATAATAGTGAAAATACATGTGGTTCGTGAACTATTTATTCAGCTTTAAAAGCAGTCGGGCAATATAAAAGAATTGGAGGGAATATATGATAGGTGCAAAAATAAGAAAGCTTAGACAGGAAAAAGGTATGACACTGAGTGAATTGGCGAAGCAGGTCAATTTTACGGCAAGTTATATTTCGCAGATTGAACGAAGCATCATTGAACCTTCGCTTTCTTCACTTAGAAAAATTGCTCTTGCTCTTGACACGCCGATTTACAGTTTTCTTTCAGAGGAAAATGCTGACCATTTTTTGGTTAAGTCAGACAAACGCAAGAAGCTGGCTTTGCCCAACAGTACAATGATATATGAATTTGTGACGCCGATGGCCTCAGACAAGACGATAAGGCCCAAAATGGAAATAATTTATGTTCACATGGATCCGGAAAGTTGGAGCAATGAAGACTACTTGTCCCATAAGGCTGACGAATGCATTCTTGTTCTGGAAGGATGTTTCCATGTGTATCTTGGAGAGGATAAATATGTGCTCGAAGAGGGAGACAGCATTTACATACAGGAGAATGTGAGCCACAGGATTTACAATCCCCTGAATAAAGTAACAACCGCAATTTCTTGTTTTTCTCCGTCATTATACTGATAAAGAACTATTCAAGTATGTTGAATTTGATTTTGCATTAAAAGAAGCCTTCCCGCTTCAGGGGAAGGCTTCTTCTATTTTCTTTCGATGCCGTATTTCTTCATCTTGCGGTATATTGTGTTTCTTGATATGCCCAGCGCTTCAGAAGTTTGCTTAATATTGTAGCCGTTGCCTTTGAGTTCGGCAAGCAGTATTTCCATGCTTGAATCCTCAAGGTTTTTTTTGATGCATGAATTATCCATGGGGCATTCAAGTCCTGCTTGAATCAGGTGGCTTATTTCAAGGATGCCTCCTCCGGACATGAACATGGCGATGGAAAGAATGTTTTCCAACTGGCGAATGTTCCCCGGCCAATCGTAGGAGCGAATCAATGATAGCGCTTCATCCGAAATTCCTGTCACAGGAATCTCCATCTCGGGATTTATTTGTTCTATGAAATGTTGGCAAAGTTCATATAAGTCTTCCCTTCTCGCCCTCAATGGAGGCAGTTTGAGATAAAGTATTTTCAGCCTGTAGTATAGGTCCTCCCGGAACTGCTTCTTTTCAACCATTTTTTCTAAATCCTTGTTGGTTGCTGCGATTATCCGTACGTCTATTGTTATCGTCTTGTTGCTTCCCAAACGCGTTATTTCTTTTGTTTCGATAGCCCTCAGCAGCTTTGCCTGAAGCTGCATGGGCATTTCGCCTATTTCATCAAGAAAAAGTGTTCCCCCTTCGGCCAATTCAAACTTTCCTGATTTTCCGCCTTTTTTGGCTCCAGTAAAGGCGCCTTCTTCGTATCCGAACAGCTCGCTGTCAAATAGGTCTATTGGATAGTTTGCGCAGTTTATTGCCACAAAGGGACCGGATCTTCTGTCGCTGAAATTATGAATGGCTTGTGAAAAAAGATCCTTTCCTGTTCCGCTTTCGCCCTCGAGAAGAGTATTCTTATTTATGTTTGAAAATTCTTTTGCAAGGTTGATCTTGTTCTGGAGGTTTGGACCGCTGCCTATGAAATCCTTGAATTCGTAGGAAGCCCTGTGGCCGGCCATGTTGCTGGCTATCTGGTAAGAACGTTTTATCCTGCGGAAAATGTCAATGGCGCCGATTATTTCACCCTTGTCGTCAAACACAGGATAAGCGGAGTTCATAAGGTGGGACCGCTTTCCGCTGTAATAGAGATCGTATTCGAAGTCCATTTGCGGTTTCCTTGATTTTATTATCTGCACAAGTATGGTGTCCTTGAATGGGGGGTTGTTGAGGTTTTCGCCTATGACCTTTTTTTTGTCAGCTCCAATCAATTGGCATGCGCTTGAATTTATGTAAGTGACATTGCCGTCTTTGTCGCAGGCGGAGATGCCGTCATCGACTGCGTCAAGGTAATCCAGCAATTGTTTGTAGGACTTGTGGCGCTTTTCATTTTCTACCGCGATGTTCTCAAGACTTTCAGATATCCTTAAAAGATCCGGAAATGCTTCTTCTACATCACTTTCGGATATCAATAGAAGTGAATATCCCCCAAAATGCAAGGCGGTCGGGATGTTTTTGAGCAGATAGAGGGTGGACTTGTCGTACCTTATCATAACTTTGTGCATTCTTGAGTTTGATTCGGAAAATGAAAAAACCCTGTTTTTTAAATTGCATTCCTTGAAATCCGAATCGTGTGAAACAACCGAAAGTATGCAGTTGTCCTTGTCGATGAGAAGCAAAGCTCTGTTCTTGAGAGGATATATCGCTGATACTGACGGAAAAATTTTTTCGATGAAAAATTCATCCAAGTAGCTTTTCTTATCAACATTTGAAGATTCATGGGTAAGGCTTTTTAAAGTTTCTAATAAAATTTCCGACATGGATTGGGTCCCCCTAAAGATAGTGTCTTGCGCTTATGTTACATGTTACATTATGCAACAGACCTTGTAAATAGAAACTGAAAAATTTCAGTGACAATTTAAAACGTTGAAATATGGAGCTGTAGGCAAATTGCTGGCCGTATTCTGATTTAAAAATACTAATGAAACGCGAAAAACGTCGAATGCCATGTTCCAAAATGTAACAAGGTCTTTGTTGAAATAAAGTGGCAGGGAATTTTATGCACGCTTATCAGAAATTATTTGAAGGCTGGAAGTCAGTGTTTTCAACAATCCTATATATACACATTATATTTTTCAGTGCAATGGCATGGTATTTGCGTAATTAATACAAAAAGGACAAGTGAATGGAGGTGTGTGATGTACAAGACAAGAAAGCATTTGAGCCAAATCAAGCACGAAAGCTATGCGAATGTGCCGGAAGAATTCGGACCGGGCTGGATTGACTGTTCTTTAGGAATAAACCCATTCGGGTTTCCTGAAAGGGTAGGCAAGGCGATGGGGAAATTTTCCGCAGACCTCGTAAACCATTATCCTCATGGCGACGCGAAACTCAAAAGGGCAATAATAGACTATTGGAGCGGACACGCCGTGCTTGAGGAATGTTGTATTGAACTGGCCTGCGGATCAATGGATGCGATTACGAAAATAAACAAGATGTTCTTAGACAAAGGAACCATTGTACTTGGGCATAGTCCGCAATTCCCCGATTTTGGAATGGATGTGGAAGGAATGGGCGGAATTTATGAAACGATTGACATGTCATCGGGCAAAGGAAAGTTCGATGGGGAGCGGTTTATTCATGAAATAAAAGAGAGGCATGCGTATTGCTATATAGACAATCCAAACAATCCGACCGGCCAGATAATCCCGCTTGATGTCATATCGGAAATCGCAAAGCAAGCCGCAAGCTTGGGTGTTTGCGTCGTGGTTGACGAAGCTTATGGCGATTTTATGGAAAAAAAGAATTCTGCGGTAAAATTGCTTGCAAGCTTGGACAATATCATAGTCCTGAAATCTCTTTCAAAGGGATTCGGAATGGCGGGAATGAGAATTGGATATGCAGTCGGTTCTGTGGGGCTTATGGACGTTTATAGAAAGGTATCGATTCCGTTTTGCATAACTGGCATTGGGACAGTTTTGGCGCTTGAAGCCTTGAAGGATCAAGAATTTCTGGGTGAAAGCAGAAAAAAAATTGCACAAGTGAAGAAAAAAATCATTGGATCAGTGGAAAAGATGGGGAATCTTGAAACTAGCCCGACGGTTCCGATCATGACACTGACTCATCCGGATAAAAGAGTCGATTTGTACAGGGAATTGCTTAAGGAGAATGTCCTGTCAGTTTCCGGCGAGAATTTCGAGAGTCTCGGCAAAAATTTTGTAAGGTTTAGGGTAGGTGCTGATGCGGAGGTTCTAATGAGAAGGTTGAGACAGGTTGAAAATAACTGGACGGAGGAAAATTGATGAGTTTTGTGTTGGAAAAAACGAAAAAAATCATAGAAAGGGATGCAGATGTATATCCGGGTTTTGCCAGGATGCCCTACTATCCATTGGCGGTTGCAAGAGGACACGGAGCCATATTGGAGGATTTTGACGGAAACGAGTTCATAGACTTGCTTTCGAGCGCTTCGGCTTTAAATACCGGGCATGCCCATCCCAGAATAGTCAATGCGATCAAGGAACAAGCGGAAAAATACATAACATACACTGCGGCCTATATGTATTCGGAACCTCTCGTAAAATATGCAGAGGCGCTTATAGGAGTTACTCCGGGAGACTATGAAAAGAAAGTGGCTTATGGAAATTGCGGCTCGGATGCAAACGACGGGGCGATAAAGCTTGCAAGGGCATATACGGGAAGAAAAAAAATAGTTTCCTTTATAGGGGCATACCACGGTTCTACATACGGAGCCTTGTCATTAAGCGCAATAAGCCTCAATATGCGAAGAAAAATAGGACCTCTCCTAGGCGAAATTGAGCATATCGAGTATCCCGATTGCTATAGGTGCCGCTATGGCAAGGAGTGCGGAAGCTGCGGCCTTGAATGTCTGGGAGCTTTCAAGAAGGCAATGACGACTTACATGCCGCCCGACGACATAGCTGCTGTCATAATAGAACCCATACAGGGCGACGGCGGTCTTATAGTACCGCCCAACAGGTATATGAAAGCCCTTTACGACTTGTGCAGGGAGCATGGAATACTCTTCGTTAGCGAGGAGGTTCAGCAGGGTTTCGGCCGAACCGGAAAGTGGTTTGGCATAGAACACTTCGATGTTGTTCCGGATATGCTGATTTTGGGCAAATCGATAGGCTCGGGAGTTCCTCTCAGTGCAATAGTAGGGAGAAAGGAAATAATGGATTCAATGGATGCGCCGGCACATCTCTTTACGATGAGTGGGAATGCTCTGGCATGCGCGGCCGCATATGAGACGCTTGAGGTCATAAAGGACGAAAAGCTTCTCGAAAAAAGCGCCGATCTTGGAAAGTACGCTAAAGACCGCTTCAAAGCCCTCATGGAAGAATATGAAATCATTGGAGACGTTAGGGGCATGGGGCTTTCCATAGGAGTCGACCTTGTAAAGGACAGGAAAAGCAAGGAAGGCAACAGGGAAGCGGCCGCAAAAATCTGCTACAGATGCTGGGAAAAAGGGGTAATCATAATTTTTTTGGGAGATGGTGTACTAAGATTCCAGCCGCCTCTCGTAATTACCCGTGAGGAAATAGACAAGGCAATTGACGTAATAGAGGAATCAATGAATGAGTTTTTGGCCGGGGATATTCCCGACGAGATACTCGAAACTGCAAAGGGGTGGTAAGAAACTAAAATTTTGTCCGTCAATATCGCAATCATACTGAATAAGCTTAAGGAGGAACACACATGAATTTTGTAAAATCGGATACATTTAAGAAATATTTTGTTCCCGGCATCGTTTTCCAATCCGTTGTAATTGCGGGGGGATATGGAACGGGCCGCGAGCTGGTAGAGTTTTTCCTGAATTTCGGGACATTGGGCGGCCTTATAGCCATGGTATTCATATCTACAGTCATTTGGTCTCTTGTTTGCGCGGCGACATTTGAATTCGCAAGAGTTTTCAATGCATATGACTACAGAAGCTTTTTCACCAAACTGCTGGGCAAGGCCTGGTGGCTCTATGAAGTATGCTATTTCGTTCTTCTTCTCATAGTTCTTGCTGTAATAGCATCAACTGCAGGAAGCATACTCAATGAAATCTTTGGACTCAATTACTATGTCGGAGTAATAGGAATGATGGTTGGTGTCGGACTTCTTGTATTCAACGGTTCGGAAGCAATAGAAAAATTCCTTTCGTACTGGTCTTTCCTGCTTTATGCAGTATACATCGCATTCTTGGTAATATGCTTCACAAAGTTCGGCGATGGAATCGTCAGCTCCGTATTCCAGGGCAACATGAAGAGCGGATGGGCTCTTGGCGGTTTCAAATACGCATTCTACAATTTGGGAATCATACCGGCGGTATTATTCTCCACTAGACACATAGAGACAAGAAAAGAAGCAATCGGATCGGGCATCATGGCTGGCATAATCGGAATCATTCCCGGAATACTTCTATATCTTGCAATGATTGGACTGTATCCGGATATTTTGACAGTTGCAGTTCCTACAAACCACATACTTGGAGTTTTGGGATCGCCATTCTTCCAAATAACATTCCAGGTTGTGCTTTTCGGCACACTAATCGAAACAGGCACTGGGTTCATATTTGCAGTTACAGAAAGAATCAATTCGGTATACAAAGAAAAAGGCCAAACAATGCCTACCAAGCTGACTACGACTCTCACAATCGGACTTCTCATAGTCGGAGCGATAATCGCGCAATTTGGTCTGATTGGCCTTATAGCCAAAGGATACGGAACAATAACATGGGGCTTCTTCATATTTTATGTTGTTCCCGTATGCACAATCGGTGTTTGGAAAATCATGCAAAAAGACAAGGCTTTGGAAAATCGCAAGGTAGGATAGAAATCTCAAAGCACAACTTTTATACCCTCCTCTCACGTTTCTTTTCGTGGGAGGAGGGTAAATTTATATTGAGGTGTGCGGTGCTTTTGCCGTATGTCAATCATACAATACGAAGAAAGGGTAATGACCGTAGCTTGACTACGTGTTCATTATACAAGGTGATTGCATGAAAAAGAAAACAATCGGCAGCGCCAGTTACAAATTCATAAAAAACGAAGTTGCCTATCTTGAGAGGATTGAAGTGATAGACAATGAAACCGGCGTAAGGATAGTAGATGCTTATAAACCCCGCAGTGAAGGCATGAACTACATACTCGCAATTCTCACAATAGGATCAATCTTGGTTGGATTGGGCATAATAAGCTTCATAGCCAGCAATTGGAAGGAGATAGGAGATGGCTTAAAACTATCGATACTGGCAGCGGGTTTTTTAGGTTTCGCATCTGCAGGAAGAGTTTTGGAAAAGGAATATCCCAGAACGGGAAGGAGCCTTTCATACATATCCGTACTTGTTTTCGGGGCGGGCATTTTCCTTGTTGAACAGATGTATAACATATCCATCCATTTTTCGAAAAGTTTTCTGCTGTGGGCGCTGGGAACACTGCCTATGGCCTATGTGCTAAAAGACAAGTTGTTGTTTTCATTTACGCATGGACTTCTCCTCCTTCACAGCCTGGGCAATTTCGACTATCAAGGCATAGCCTGGGACTTCTTTGCCGTTTTGATTTTGCTTTATGCAATCAACAGGCTGGTTTTTGAAAACAGTGAATATTTTATTTTTGCTGAAAACATTTTGGCTGCGGTATGGGTGCTGGACTTGATTTACGAACTTGAAGGAAGTGAACTTTTGGCAGCGGTTGTAATTTTTGGCTCTGGCATCTTAATGAAATATGTAGTGTCTTCGCATGGAGAAATATTTATGCTTGAAGGAAATCTATTTTTGGGATTTTCGGGGTTGGTCCTCACATATAAAGGTGTCTGGAATGACATTCCTTGGGAATACTCCGGAGAGGCCGCACTAATATTCGGGATTGTCCTCATGGCCTATTTTCTTATGGATACAAGAAAAGGCCATGTCAGCAGCCTTGTTTTCGTATGCATTCTCATATTCAGGTATTATGTAGATAATTTTTATGATTTTATGCCTAAATCCATGTTTTTTATCATAGGCGGACTTATTTTGATAGCTTTTGGATACTGGTTTGAAAGAATGAGAAAAAGGGGGGCATAATAAATGAAGAGCATTTATAGAAACAGGCTCGGATTTGCAATTGCCTTGCTTGTGCCGTTTATAATATTGGGCGGAATTGCATTTAAGCCATTTCTGGCTAAAACACAAGGAGAGGAAATATTGCTGGCTACTGAAACTTATGATCCGAGGGATCTTTTTCGAGGAGACTATGTGAATCTTAATCTTGAAATAAGCAGGTCCTCATATGACAAACTTCCGGAAACAATCCTTGATGAAGCTGAAAAATACGAGGGCGCTTTTGTTTATGTCTTGCTGAAGCCGGACTCAAGAGGTTACCATTCGATCTGTGCAATTTCGGTAGACCCTCCCGAGGAAGGAGTCTATCTCAAGGCGCGGATTTCAGGACTGCATAGAAAAGGCGAATTTCCAAAGCCTCATGATGTCTATCTGTATTACGGGCTTGAAAGATATTATGTGCAGGAAAATACTGGGGAGGAAATGCATTATGATTCGAATCAAGGGACCCTTGATGTAAAGGCAAGGGTCTACAAAGGCTACGGATATGTTGCGGGCCTTGAAAAAAGAAAATAAAAAAAGCATTTGCGAAAACAAACGGGAAGCAACACTTTGTCCCGTTTGTTTTTACTGAGTCGGTGGCGGACATTCGCGATTTATGGTTTAATGGATTTGAGAGGTGAAACTTATGAGAGATTCTTTTGATGAAATGTGTGAATTGTTCAATGGAAAGGGATACGAAAAAATCATGATTAATTCCCTTTTCAACCAAATGACTTTCAAGCTGCCCGAAGACGCCTTCTGGAGAGTCAGAAAGAACCGAATGGAGATTATTGTCCACAGGGAAACGACCGAGGGTTATGGGACGGTCCTTGGAAGTGAAGGCAATTCAATGGAATTTTTGAATAACCGAAGAATAACATTTGCAGGGGGAAGGATGGTTGACATAAGCCATTTGGACAGCGGGGCCTTCCTGTCGAATCATTTTTCCAAGGAAAATCTGGACAGGGTAGCCGGCTTTTTCATTGAAGAGGAAGACGGCCACATGAGAATGGGGCTCATACTTGGAGGAATGGAGAAAAAGGGCATCATAAACGGAGAGACAATGAATGACGGCGTGTTTGCAATGAAGGGCGGAAATTTGTGTGATGAATCCATACGCCTTTACATGGATATGACAGATGTCAGAGTGGATGCGGTCAAGCAGAGCGGCAAGATAGAGGCTCTTATAAGGGACAGGAAATGGATTCTGTAAATGGACAGGCATAAAACTTTCTGTTATCATGACATTATACTAAATTCAAAGGAGAGTATTTAATGAGCGAAAATGTTTTGGCAAAAGTGGGAAACAGGGAAATACGAAAAGAAGAAATGGAAATGATGATTAAAAGCCTTGGACCCGAGAGAGCGGCCCAGTTCAATAATGACAAGGGAAGAGAGTATGTCTTAAACGAACTTGTCAATCAGGAGCTCTTTTATCTTTATGCAATGGAAACTGGAATGGATGGGGAAGAAGCATTCAAGGCCCAGCTAGAAACGGTTAAGACCAACATACTCAAGCAATATGCTGTAAACAAAACAATCGCAGGCGTAGGGGTCGAGGAAAAAGAGGCGGAAGAGTATTACGAAAACAACAAGACCAACTTCCAAACGCCTGAAAGCGTGCGAACAAAACACATTCTTGTGGATAGCGAGGAAGAAGCCAAGAGCATAAAGGCTGAAATAGACGGCGGATGCGTATTTGAGGATGCCGCCAAGAAATACTCCAAGTGTCCTTCGAAAGAAAACGGAGGAGACCTGGGAATGTTCGAAAGAGGCAAAATGGTTCCTGAATTCGAAAATGCGGCTTTTGAAATGAAAGTCGGAGACATGAGCGAACCTGTCAAAACCCAGTTTGGATACCACCTAATAAAGGTTGAAGACAGGAAGGAAGCATCGGTCAGGTCGTATGAGGAAGTCAAAAATGAAATAGGCCAAAAGCTGGCGGCTGAAAAGCAAAGGGACGTTTACATGGAAAAAGTAAACGAGCTGAAAGAGCAGTATGAAGTGAAAATTTACTAAAAGAGCCTTTGGCTCTTTTTTTTTGTCCTTGCAGTGGTACGATTTCAAAAGCGGGACTTTCAGGAGGCGGTTTGATGAACATGCTTTTAGCTTCGATAATTTTATTTGTATTTTTAATTTTGGCGGTTGTGGCGAAAATCAACCTTTTGCTTCCGCTTCTTGCGGGAATCCTCATGTTCGGATGGATGGCACGGCAAAAGGGCTTTTCGCTCAGGGAAATAGCTGAAATGATGATTTCAGGCACGGAGGGGATAATGCTGATTGTACAGATATTCATGCTGATAGGGGCAATAACATCGACATGGATGGCGGAAGGAACAATACCCGCAATAGGATATTACGGACTCAAATGGATGAACCCAAAGATTTTCATACTTTTCGCATTTCTACTAAGCTCATTGATGTCTTTTCTTCTCGGAACGGCATTCGGAACTGCGGGAACAATAGGGGTGGTATTGCTTGTAATGGCCAAATCTGCGGGAGTGGATGCCAATGTGGCAGGAGGAGCCATAATAGCAGGAGCTTATTTCGGCGACAGGTGTTCTCCCATGTCTTCGAGCGCAAACCTGATTTCAATATTGACAGGCACCGACCTGTACAGGAATGTTAAAAACATGTTCAAGACAGCCGCAGTCCCATTTGCCGTGAGTTGTTTCGTTTATTTGGCGCTTTCGTTTTTCAATCCCCTCAGCAGAGTCGAGACGGCTTTTCTTGAAAGCATGCGAATGGAGTTTTCAATGGGATTCTGGGCCTTTCTGCCGGCGATTATATTGTTCGTTTCAGCGGCATTCCGCGTACATGTCAAATATGCGATGAGCATGAGCGTTTTAACCGGTGCATTGGTGGCTGTACTGTATCAGGGGGAGACGGTAAAAGCCGTTTTGAGATATGCTTTTTCGGGGTACAGCCTGGAGGGAGCGGGACTGCTTTCCGAAATAATGAGAAGCGGCGGCATTCTATCAATGATAAACATAGCTCTCATAGTCTTGATATCCGCAGCCTACTCGGGCATTTTGGACAAGGCGGGTTTAATGGATCAAACAGAGGGTAAAATTAGATTGTGGGTGGAAAAAGCGGGGGCCTTTCCCGTCGCCATTGCGGCCAGCCTCCTGGCTTCTGCGATAGGTTGCACGCAGACACTCGCAATAGTGATAGTGTTTCAAATAATGAAGAACCAGGATGTTTACATGGGAGATGGAAGGGAACGGCTTGCATTGGATCTGGAGAATTCGGTTGTTGTAATGGCGCCCCTCATACCATGGAACATTGCGGGGGCGGTTCCTGCCGCATCAATAGGCGTAGGAAGCCTTTTCATACCCTTTGCTTTTTATTTGTATATAGTTCCGATTTACTGCATGTTGACAAGGGGGAGAGCGGTTGGAGCCAAAATCGAAAAAGATGTCGTATGACGCAATTGTCATAGGAGGCGGGCCTGCGGGAATGTTCGCTGCAATAACAATGAAAGAGCATTTGGGCACAGTGGCAATAATTGAAAAGAATGACCGGATAGGCAAAAAACTGTTGCTCTCGGGAAGCGGACAGTGCAATCTCACCCATTCCGGAAACATGAATGAATTTGCAGGCAAATACGGTGACAAGGGGGCGTTTTTGAAACCTGCTTTCAAGGGCTTCGACAATATGGCGCTGCTGAGTTTTTTTGAAAAGAGGGGCGTAAGCTTCGAGCAAAGGAAGGACGGCAAATTTTTCCCGAAATCGGGCAAAGCCTCGGACATACTTAGTGTGCTGGAAAAAGAACTGCGGCACTTGGGGGTTGACATACTATGCAATGAAAAAGCGTCAAGGGTGATAAAAACGGAAAATGGTTTTCGGGTTGACACGAAAAATCTTTCTTGCAAATCAAAATTTCTTGTATTGGCGACGGGAGGCATGTCCTACCCTTCAACCGGGTCTTCGGGAGATGGATATTCTTTCGCTGAAAGTCTCGGCCACTTAATTGCGCCTGTCAAACCAGCCTTGGCTCCGGTGGTCTGTAAGAATTTTGATGGAGATTTTCTTGCAGGGCTTTCATTTGAAAGAGTCGGGTTGGTTCTCTGGCGCAAAGGTATAAAACAGAGGTCTTTTGAGGGCCCCCTGCTTTATACCCATGACGGTCTTTCGGGCCCTGCCATTATAAATAATTCGCGGTACTTTGAGCCGGGCGACATACTTGAAATAAACTATCTTTTCGGGCAAGACAGAGCTTCGTTTGAAAAAAAACTTACTGAACGGGCATCCAAAAGCCTTCCCCCAAAAGTTAAAAAATATCTTAGGGAACTCGGGTTTTCGGAGCGCTTTTGCATTGACAGAATGAAAAAGGCGGGCATATCCGAAGGGCTTTCCATATCCGAGATGGGTAAGGCGGAAAGAAAGCGTTTGGCAGGTTTTTTGACCGAAGACAGAATTGAAGTAAGCAAAATAAAAGGGTTCAATATCGCAATGGCAACATGCGGAGGAGTCGATACCAGTGAAATAAACCGCAAAACTATGGAATCAAAGATTGTTGAAGGACTTTTCTTTGTCGGAGAGGTTATGGACATCGACGGTGAAACCGGAGGATACAATCTACAGGCCGCTTTTTCGACTGCGCGCCTGACAGGCAACATATTTTAAGAGGAAGGCAAGATGCCTTCGAAAGGAGCGGATTGATGAAAATTTATACAAAGGGCGGAGACGGTGGAGAAACAAGCCTTTACGACAACACCCGGGTGCCCAAGGACCATATCAGGGTTGAGAGCTATGGAACTATTGATGAATTGAATTCCGCGC
>CAZAFW010000003.1:28301-30345 GCA_964484935.1 uncultured Peptostreptococcaceae bacterium | reverse complement strand
AAGGACCATATCAGGGTTGAGAGCTATGGAACTATTGATGAATTGAATTCCGCGCTGGGACTTGCAAGAGGATTCATTGACGACGATTCAATAAACAACTCGATAATTCATGTGCAGAGGGAGCTTTTCAATGTAGCGGGAGAGCTTGCAACGGCAGACCATTCTAAGTTTCCGCAAAAAGTGACTGTAGAAAAAATAAAAATCCTCGAAAGTGAAATAGATGCCATGCTTGAAAAACTGAACAAGGAGCAGCAATTCAAATTCATAATACCCGGTTCATGCCACCGCTCGGCAAGCCTTCACCTTGCCAGGACAATCTGCAGGAGGGCGGAGAGAAGGATAGTGACTCTTTCCAGGGAAGAGGACATAAGACCCGAGATTGTCAAATATGTAAACCGCCTTTCGGATTGGATATACGCATTGGCAAGAACTCTTGAGTGCTCGATTGATTATGTGGATTTTGAAAAATAAGGAGATGAAAAAAATGCGCGATTTCGGCTTTGACATCAGTGAAATGATTAAAGAAAGATGGTCTCCCAAGTCATTTAGTACGGAGCCTGTGGATTATGAAGACGTAATGGCGGTTTTGGAGGCGGCAAGATATGCCCCTTCCTGCTTCAACGAGCAGCCTTGGGAATTCCATGTCGCGATTGATGAGGATGAGCTTGAACTGGTAAGGCAAGCAATAAATGACAGGAACCGCTTGTGGGCTGACAAGGCGCCTGTGCTGATAGTCGCATCTTCACGTCCCGAATTCAATAAAAGCGGAAAATCAAACAGGTGGGCCGATTTCGACACCGGAACAGCTTGGGGATACTTGTCTCTTGAAGCCCATAGAAGAGGCTTGATAACTCATGCCATGGGCGGATTCAGCAGAAAGAAGCTAAAAGAACTTCTTGGGCATGAAGAGGAAAGAAATTTTCTTGCCGTAATAGCCTTGGGAAGGATTGGCGATATAAAAGAACTCAATGAAATATTTATCGAGGAAGAGGCACCGAAGGGGAGGAACCCCCTGGATAATATTCTGACCAGGGTAAAAGACATGGGGGGCGAGTAGATGCAGGTTGCGTTGATAGCCCACGATGAAAAGAAAAATGCCATAATCGCTTTTGCCCGAGAAAACAAAAAAATGCTTGAGGAATGCAAATTGTTTGCCACAGGCACAACGGGGAGATTGATTGAGGAAAAAACCGGGCTCAGCATAATAAGATTCCTCTCCGGCCCTCTTGGTGGGGACGCGCAGATAAGCGCAATGGTCGCTTCGGAAAAGATTGATCTTGTAATATTCCTGAGGGACCCGCTAACATCGCAGCCTCATGAGCCTGACATACTTGCGCTATTGAGAATTTGCGACGTCCACAATGTTCCTCTTGCGACAAACATCACCTCGGCGGAACTTCTTCTTTACGCGTTAATAGCAAAAGAGACTCCCTGGCAGGACATACAAGGCAGGTATTGATATGCAGAATCGGGAAAAGACGAAATGCGGGGCAGTTTTGGCTTAAGGATTTAAGCGCATCAAGAAAAAAATGAATGACAATTATTGAGCGGTTTGCATAAGCAACCGCTTTTTTCATTGAAGCGGTTTCTAAATAATTCGGAATAGTGGTAAAATAAAGTGAATTGATTAAAAACAGATAAAAAAGGGAGATGCCTAATGAAACTTAGAGTGCTTGCGGACAACAACACAATAATCGACAGATATTTTTTGGGGGAACCGGGACTTTCCTTCCTGATTGAAGCTGACAGCGAAAAAATACTTTTTGACATGGGGTATTCGGACGTATTCGTAAAAAACGCTTTCAAGATGGGAGAAACCCTGCGTGACATAGACAAAGTTGTTTTTTCCCACGGCCATGTGGATCACACATGGGGCCTCGATCCCTACATAAGGCTGATGAATGAATGGGAAATTGAAGGCATCGATTTTAAAAAGTCCCTTTTTGTGGCCCATGAAGAGGTATTTCTGAGCCGGAGATTCGAGCAGTTCAAAGAGATCGGCTCACTTGTATCTGAAGAGAAATGCGGCAGGCATTTTAATATG
>CAZAFW010000003.1:0-28201 GCA_964484935.1 uncultured Peptostreptococcaceae bacterium | reverse complement strand
CAAAGAGATCGGCTCACTTGTATCTGAAGAGAAATGCGGCAGGCATTTTAATATGTCACTGACCAATGAGCCGTTGAAACTTACAGAAAACCTTTGGTATCTCGGACAGATAGAAAGAAAGCACGACTTCGAAGGAAAGCTTGCAATCGGCGAAGTTTTAAGGAACGGAAAATGGGAGATGGATACCATAATCGACGACACTGCAATGGCTTATCAAACGGGCGAGGGCCTTGTGGTGATTACAGGATGCTCTCATGCGGGAATATGCAATATAATTGAACAGGCAAAGAGAGTGACAGGAGAAAACAGGATAATAGACGTAATAGGCGGATTTCACCTTATGGAACCGGATTCGCCTCAAATAGAGAGGACTGGACAGTATTTCAAGGAGAACAAAATCGAAAAAATACACGCATGCCACTGCACTTGCCTTGCAGCTAAAATAAAGCTTTCTGAATATACGAAAGTCGAGGCGGTAGGCTCCGGGATGACCATAGAGGATTGGGCGTATTGAGCAATAGCGTTTTCGATTTTGACAAAAATTCTGTCGGGGGATGACTGGGATGGTAGAAATGACTGCTTTAACTGAAATGGCTGTGCTCAACGAGATTGTCATGCCTGTTCTTTTTTTCAAGAACGGGGAAGTTGTTTGGATAAACAGCCGCTGCAAAAATCTTTTGAACATAAAAGATGTTTCGGATTTGAAGGAAAAGCATTTTTTGAAATATTTGGACAAGAGACAGCCCGAAGGAAAGTCCTTGAGGGAAATTGTCAATCATCTCAAGGGCGCTTTAAGTGATGAGAAAGCTGAAAAAAATTTGAGAGTGGCATTGAAAATCAAGGGATTGAGGTTGGAGGCGGCTATTAGGATTGTCCCGACTGAAAGCGAATTTCCGGACAGCGGCTTTGTAATCTTCGACCGCGTAAGGAGAAAAGGAGATGTCTTGCTTAGAAGAAAGACGGAGCATTTCTACGGAGATCTTTTCAGGCAGGTATCGGTGCCTATTGCAATATGCGACAGCATGAACAGAGTGGTGGACATTAATGGGGCTTTTTCCGAGCTTTTCGGATATTCGAGGGAAGAGGCTGTGGGGAAATACTGTTATGACTTGATTGTTCCGCCCTCTGAAAAAATCAAACTGATGAACGTATGTGAAGAGATTCACAGTAAAGGGATTCAAAAAAGACAAGTAGAGCTTGTCGACAAATGGGGGAGGGGAGTCAATGTCGATTTTACCGGGCATCCCATACTTGAAAACGGAAAAATTGTAGGGACATACAGAATTTATGAGGGGCAAAGCGATAAAAGAAGTACAAGAGACGAGCTGGCTCTTCAAAAGGCTTACTTTGAAGGTCTTTTTAATACTTCGACAGAAGCCCTTGCGCTTCTTACCAACGACGACAAAGTTGTCTATTTCAACAAGGCGTTTGAGAATCTTTTTGGATATTCCCTTCTTTATTCAAAGGGAAAATGCATAAACGACATTGTAGCAGTGGGTGAAAGAAGGGAAGAAGCCGAAGACATTTCAGCCAAAGCTGTGAAGGGCAAGCATTTATCGTTTAACACGGTCCGCTACCATAGGGACGGGTCTGCCATTCCCGTAGAAATGATGGTAAATCCTGTAAAAAAGAACGGCGAGCTTCTCGGCATTTATGCCGTTTACAAGGATTTGACTGAAAAAAGCCGTATGAAGAAGAAAATAGAGGTGCAGTCGCAGTATTTCAAGCAATTGTTCGACAAGTCCCTCGATGCAATGGCATTGCTTGATTCGGACCAAAGGGTCATGGATATAAACAAGGCCTTTGTTAATCTGTTCGGATATGGGCCGGAAGAGTGCATGGGTAAAAACATCGACCAATTCATAGTTTCAAAAGGATACATAAAAGAAGCTTTTTCATGCAATTACGACATAAAAAAAGGCGTTTCCGTCAATTTGGAAACCAAGAGAAAGAACAAGTCCGGCGAACTCATTGATGTCGAAGCTTCCGGGAATCCAATAACTGTTGGCGGCAAAATAGTCGGAACGGTTGTAAACTACAGGGACATAAGGGGCCGCAAACATGTTGTCTGCGAGCTGGAAGAGCAGAGGGCTTATTTCAAGCAGCTGTTCGATAATTCGCCACTAGGGATTGTAATGATTGACACAGAGGACCGGGTTGTCGACATAAACAAGGGATTCGGCTCTATGTTCGGATACGGGACAGAAGAAGCCAGGGGGAAAGACATAAACAGCCTCATAGCTCCCGAAAGCCGATTTACGGAAGCGGTAAGACTTTCGTCCAGGCTTATAAGCGGAAACACCGTAAAGTTTGAAACAAAAAGGAAAAACAAGGCAGGAGAGCTTATAGATGTGGATATTTTGGCATACCCTGTTTGGCTTAACGGAAAGCAGGTTGGAGGATATGGAATATATTCTGACATCACCGAAAAGAAACAGGCAGAAAAGGAAATTGAATTTCTTGCCTACAGGGACAGCTTGACCGGACTTTTCAACAGAAAGGTATTATACGACAAGCTCCGCAGCAGAATGGGGAAGCTTAAAGAAGGGGAAAAGCTTGCCGTTTGCTATATGGACCTGGACGGGTTTAAAAATATAAACGACAGCATGGGACACAATGTCGGAGACGAGATTCTCAGGTATGTCGCAAAAAATATAGAGAACAGCATAGAAAAAGAAGATGTGGTAGCCAGAATGGGCGGGGATGAATTTGTTGTTTTAACTGACTACGGAGACAATGAAAAAATAGCCTCGAAAATGGAAGGCATAATAGAAAGGCTCGATAAAGGACTGAAGATTTTTGACTACAGCATTAAGATTTCACTAAGCATAGGAATTGCAATTTGTCCGAAGCACGGAAAAGAAGTCGAGGAAATCATCAAGAAGGCGGATATGGCCATGTACCAGGCCAAGAAGTCCGGAACGAGCGGATATTTGATTTTCACATCCGAAATGGAGAAAGGGAACCTTTACCGTTTCAAACTGGAAAGCAGACTGAAGATGGCTTTGTCGAACGGGGAGATAGAAATGCATTATCAGCCCATTCTGGCAATGGATGGAAGCGTGAAGGGTTGCGAGGCCTTGATGCGTTGGAACAACTCCGTCATAGGGAGAATATCCCCTTCTGTTTTCATACCCATTGCGGAGGATTGCGGCGAGATAAATCAGCTGGGGGCTTTTGCACTCAATCAGTCACTTTCCGTATTGAAAAAATGGAAAGAAGTCTGCAGAGATGATTTCTTCATGTCGATAAATCTTTCGGTAAAGCAGATGGAAAGGGAAAACATAGTTGGAGAAATAGCGGAAGGTTTGGCAAAGTACGGGCTTGAAGGCAAAAACGTCTGTTTGGAGATTACCGAAAGCTGTTCTACCGAGAATGTAATCGATCTGAACGAGAAACTTTCAAAGCTCAAGGAAATGGGCGTTTTGATATCGATAGATGATTTTGGGACCGGCTACTCCTCATTCCGCCAGCTTAGGGACTCATATGCTGATTATGTAAAAATCGATAGAAGTTTTGTAGATGGCATAGACGGAAGAAGCGAAAATAGGGCCATTGTAAAAGCCATTGTAGCAATGGCAAAGAGCCTCGGCGCAGGAACCATTGTTGAGGGAATCGAAACTGAAACCGAGCTTGAAACAATGAAAAGTTTTGGATGCGACATGCAGCAGGGATATCTTATTCAAGCCCCGGGAAGCGAAAAAATTATTTGGGCATTCATAAAGAAAAACTGCAAGCAATAAGCCGCACAAAAAAGCCGCGACCAATCAATGAATAGGACGCGGCTTTTCTGGTGGATTATTCTGCGGAATACGCAACTTCAAAGGATTCTCCAACATGCCTGAAAATTTTTTCTGTATCATTTGAAACAATGTCATCTAGATTTCCATCATATTCAATTCTGGCGCCTATCCCGCAATTTGAGCTGAGTTTCCTGGGGACCGGCATTAGTTCGCAGAAAAAGCCCGATTTTTTCATGTGCCTGTCGAACTTGACTGCGCCCGAGTGTGTAAAAAATACAACGGTATAGGTCATTTTACTTTATTGCCTTCAGAATAAACTCTTCATTGATTTCCTCGATTTCGACCGAAAAACCTTTCGATTCGAGAAAACGCTTTATGTTGTTTTTTGCTGTGTTGTCGCCAGCTAATATTTCCAGTCCTTCCGGGCTTTGGTCAATTGCTTTTTTAGTCATAAGCACAGGCTGCGGGCAGGACATTCCTCTTGTATCTATTTTGTTCATGACAAGTCTCCCTTCGATTTGAATGGTGTTTTTTCAATATTCGCCGCCGAGATTGCAAGCAGAACTACAATGCATATGGCAATGGCTATTTGGCCGTTTACTGTTGCTCCTTTGGGGCTGGCGGCAAGCGAAAAATTATGCGCGAATCCTGCACCGACAAGCATGCCGAAAAATGTTATTGCGGAATCGGAATTGCCTTCTCCTGCAAGTATGAGTTGCCTGAGAGGGCATCCTCCAAGGAGAACCGAGCCCCATCCCACTACGGCCATGCCGAGGAAATTCCAAAGGCCGTCCGTGTGTGCCACGGGCTGACCCTCAAAGCCTAGCGAAAACATTCCCGTTGCAATATTTCCTATTGCCGCGAAGACGAAAATCGCAAGAAAACCGAGCAAAAGGTAATTGTCGCGGAAAAGTATCATGTCGCGAGTTCCACCCACACAGCACAGCCTGGATTTTTGTGCAAGAAAACCTACAACAAGCCCGGCGGCAAGCGCTATTGCTATCGGCGCGTACATCGATCCGGGGCCGGATTCGCTGAAGATTACAAATGCCGGAGCGGCGACAAGAAGAACCATAAGAAAAATATTGAAAAGAGGGAACGCGTAGCCTTCGAAATCGGGCAATCTGTATGTTCTTTTCAAACTGAATCCCTTGTTGAGGAAGAGAACTCCTATGTAAATGCCTGCTGCGAATCCGACTATTCCTACAAGAGCGTTAAGGTCTCCGCCTGCGAGCCTTAGAATCATTCTAAGCGGACATCCCAGGAACATCAGAGCGCCTATCATTACAATGATGCCCAGGAAAAAACGGGTCATCGGCGACGATCCTCCGCGCGATGAGAATTCCTTCCCTGCCTTGGCGGCGATGAAGGCCCCAAGCACCAGACCCATTATTTCAGGTCTTAAATACTGAACGACAGCTGCTCGGTGAAGACCCAGACCTCCTGCAATGTCGCGTATGAAACAGGCTATGCAGAAGCCCATGTTTGCGGGATTGCCCATTTTGACCAATAATACCGCTATAAGACCTATGGCCGCACCCGTTGCGATTATTCCTTTCTTGCTTTGCATTTTGTTGACTCCTTTCGATATATGTGTTTTAATTGCGTTTTCATTTTAACAATGATTTTATTGCAGTAGAAATAATGATTATCAATGACAGCAATCATTGTATAAAAAAAAACTATGACAAGGAAAAAATTAGTGTTTTGCATTATAATGGATAGTAGAAAATGCCATAGAAAGGAGAATGTGATGAATAAAAACGTCTATATGGACAACGGGGCAACTTCTTTCCCGAAGGCGCCGGGAGTCGGCCAGGCAATGAGCGGATACATAAATGAAGTCGGAT
Organism: uncultured Peptostreptococcaceae bacterium; assembly: GCA_964484935.1. Lineage (GTDB taxonomy): Bacteria > Bacillota > Clostridia > Peptostreptococcales > BM714 > BM714. Next base: position 22,608 of record CAZAFW010000003.1, on the reverse strand, counting down.
GCAGTGTCAACCGGGGAGCTTATGAAAGCGCTTTCTCGGCCGAAAACATAGTTTTTGAAACAAGGGAAATGATTGCCCATCTCTTCAATTTCGACAAACCCGAGAACGTGGTTTTCACCAAAAACATAACAGAAAGCCTGAATGTTATTATCAAAGGGCTGCTTGGCAGGGGAGACCATGTGGTTGTTTCTTCTGTCGAGCACAATGCTGTGATGCGACCGCTGATGGCCCTTAAGAAGAGGGGGGTCTCCTTCAGCCGAGCCAAGTGCGACTCGGAGGGAAATCTCGACATAGAGGATTTTAAAAAACAAATAAAGGAAAACACCAAGGCCGTAATAATGACTCATGGATCAAACGTCTCCGGAACGGTTCTGGACCTTGAATCCGTCGGGTCCGTCTGCAAAGAAAAGGGCATACCCTTCATAGTCGATGCGGCGCAGACAGCAGGATTTTTGAATGTCGACATGCAGAGGTTGGGAGCGGATGCCGTTGCTTTCACAGGGCACAAGAGCCTTTTGGGTCCGCAGGGGACAGGAGGCTTTGCTATAAGAGAAAGTCTGGCGGAAAAGATTTCGACATTTATTGAAGGCGGTACGGGCAGCCTTTCGGAAATGGAAGAGCAGCCGTCATACATGCCTGACAAATTCGAGTCGGGAACACCCAATGTGGTTGGGATTTTTGGACTCCATGCGGCGCTTGGCTATATCGTAAAGACAGGAGTGGAGCAAATCGCCGCACATGAGCTTGAAATGACAAAGCGATTCATTGAAGGTCTGAGCGGGATACCGGAGGCTTCCCTTATTGGAAGAAAAGACCTCTCATGGAGGACGGCGGTGGTTTCACTCGATTTCAAGGGCAGGGACAATGCTCTTATTGCCCATGAACTGAGCAAAAAATATGGAATAAGCACAAGGTGCGGACTCCATTGCGCTCCCGCCGCACACAAGACATTGGGTACTTTCCCGCAGGGTACCGTAAGATTCAGCCTCGGTTATTCAACCGCCGCCGAGGATGTCGATTACACGGTCCAAAGCATAATCGAAACCTTGAAAACTTTTTAACTAAATTAGCGGAATTCCCCACCCTCTAAGTCACCTTGCTCGCGTTAGCGAGAGCGTAGGGTGGGGATGGATAGCCTTCGCCGATAGGCGACGGTACTTGAGCATTTTTATTCGGTGGTATATAATATAAATGGGTGATAATAATGAAATTAGACACAAACAACCATTCAGTATTCAAATTAAGCTACCACTTGATTCTTGTTGTAAAATATCGTAGAGAAGTGATTGACAACGAAATATCCGACAGATTAAAAGAAATCTTCAAATATATTTCCCCGCGATATAAGATTGTGCTTGAAGAATGGAACCATGATCTTGACCATGTGCACCTACTCTTCAGGTCTCAACCGAATTCAGACCTTTCCAAGTTTCTAAATGCCTACAAAAGTGCAAGCAGCCGCCTAATCAAAAAAGAATTTCCGAATATAAGGGAGAAACTTTGGAAAGAATATTTCTGGAGCAAAAGCTATTGTCTATTAACGACGGGTGGAGCATCTATTGACACAGTCAAACAATATATTGAAAGTCAGGGTCAGAAAAAGAGGTGACATTATGCTAAAAGCCTATAAATATCGCATCTACCCAAACAAAGAGCAAAGGATATACTTTGCAAAGTGTTTTGGCTGTGTTCGATTTATCTATAACAGAATGCTTGCAGATAAAATTGAACATTATGAAGCAACAGGTGAAAGGCTAAATAATACTCCTGCACAATATAAAGATGATTTTGAATGGCTTAAAGATGTTGACAGTTTGTCCTTGGCCAATGCTCAAATCAACCTGCAAAAAGCTTACTCAAACTTTTTCAGAGACCCCTCTGTTGGCTTTCCTAAATTCAAGTCAAAAAAGTCAAATCATCATTCATATACAACAAACAATCAAGGAAAAACAATTGTTATTGAGAATAGTCATATTAAACTACCGAAACTTAAAACAAGGGTAAAAATCAAGCAACACCGTGATTTTGAGGGGAAAATAAAGTCATGTACGGTTTCCAAGACACCTTCTGGAAAATACTTTGTCTCTGTTCTTGTTGATACTGAGATACTTCCACTGTCCGAGTCAATTCGCAAGGTGGGTATCGATGTTGGAATCAAGGACTTTGCCATATGCTCTGATGGGAAAATATATGCAAACCCCAAGCAACTTAGAAAATCAGAAAAACGACTTGCTAAACTCCAAAAGGACTTGTCTCGCAAGACCAAGGGAAGCAACAATAGAAAAAAAGCAAAACTGAAGGTGGCTAAGGCACACGAAAAAATAGCCAATCAGCGTCATGATTTTTTACACAAAGTGAGTACTGAAATCATTCGTGAAAACCAAACTATAGTGATTGAAGATCTCAGGGTAAAAAATATGATGAAGAACCACAAACTTGCAAAGGCAATTGCCGAGGTTTCTTGGAGCATGTTTCGCGAAATGCTTGAGTATAAGTCAACATGGTATGGGCGAGAATTAATTATTGCCCCAACATACTATGCCAGCTCACAGTTATGCTCAAACTGCGGTTACAAGAATCCAGAAGTAAAAAACCTTGCCCTAAGAGAGTGGATTTGCCCCGAGTGTGGAGCAGTCCACAATAGGGACATCAATGCATCAATAAACTTGCTAAAGCTTGCAATATAGCTTTGGTACTTCTGAGGCCGGAGCGACCTTTTGAGCCTGGGTAAACTTGTCTCGTTGGAGATATTGACCAGGAAGCTCCCACTTCTATAAGTGGGGGTAGTTCACGACCACGCAAATCAATATAAAAACGGACCCAAAGATTTTGATATGATACCTCCAAAGTAGACAGTCTAATTAATTAAAAATTAGATTATCTACTTGGAGGTGTTTTTTATATTGTGTTTTACATGTCGAATCTACAAGACCACGATATCGTTCGAAATAGGGGTGAGGAAAAGCCGCCGAACCTTTTTCTGGTCACGACTTTGCCCAAGCGCCCACATCAGTTTTGTCACCACCGCTTCTATGGGCATGTCGTAAGCCGGTATCACAGCGCTTTCAAGCGCTCTTTTGCCAACTTCGTAGATTGCAAGATTGCCGCCCTCCAAAGTCACCTGAGTTGTTATTACAACCGATTTACCAATTGAGGTCAATTTTTCGATTGCTTCCAAAAAATTTCTCCGCCCTTCAAATGGTATTCCGCCGCTACCATAGCTTTCAATTATGAAGCCGTCATAGTCATTGGCTATTTTGCTCAAGAGCTGAGGATTAGAGCCGGGGACCAGTTTCATGAGGAAAATATTTGTGTTCATGGAAGTGCTGAACAAAGTTTTCCGGTTTTTTTTCTGCATTTGCGCCTTTTTGTTGTAAACCACCTTATTATCGGTGATTTTTGCAACAAATGGATAGTTGATGCTTTCAAAAGCGTTGTAGCTTTCCGTGCGCAATTTTTCGGCCCTCGATCCGCTTATTACTTTGCCGTCAAAAACGAGGTAGACTCCCCCTATTCCTTCGCGGGCAAAACATATGGCATCGGTAAGATTTTTTCTGGCATCGGTTTTTTCATAGGAAATAGGCTTTTGGGCTCCCGTTATTACTATTGGTTTTTCTGAATTCTGAATCAGATAAAAAAGAGCCGCGGAAGTGTAAGCCATTGTGTCGGTTCCGTGTGTTACTATGAAGCCGTCGTATTCGTCATACCGGTCCTTGACCATTTTCATTATGTCCAGCCAATATTCGGGTTGCATATTGGTGCTGTCTATGTTGAAAAGCTGAAATGCGTCTATGGAACAACCGCCTATTGAATCGGACGCATAGGAAAGTATGTCGGAGGCCGACATTGAAGGAGCCAGGCCATTTGTCCCCTCCGAGCAGGCTATTGTGCCTCCTGTTGCAATCAACAACAATTTTTTCATTTTATCCTCCCGCCATATTGATGATTCAATTATACAATTAGTTTAAAAGTTTATCCAGCCGGCGGAGAACTTTCGGAAGCATGAAGGAAAACGGACCAAAGAAATAGAAGTATAAAGTTGACATTTGTATTTAAAAAGAGAGAAGCGCATTATATCAGTCGCCGCAGGCGGGGAGATATTTTTGAAATCCGGAAAGGTAAAAATATGTTTGGAAAAACAAAAAGAGCCGGCGGCAAGAAAAAAGCGGACCATGTTTTAAGGGTCAGGATCATAACTGGAGTTTTGAGCGTTGCGCTCATTGCGTTCGTTTCTTCATTTGCATTCGGGCACACCTATAACAACAAGTATTACTATGTCTACAATTTGATTGCATCCTTTTGCATTTTCATTGTAATTATTTTCATTCACATGAGTTATACTGAAGCAGTAAGGAAGATACAGGAAAAAGAGAATAAATACTCAATCATATTCAACAACATAGATGACATAATGGTGCTCCGCAGTGTTGACTCCGACTGGAAAGTTGGAAGAATAATTGATGTCAATGATGCGGCAGTAAAGTTTTTCGGATATGAAAGGGAGGAAATGATTAAAATGCCTCCCGAAGCCTTTGTTCATCCTAACTTGGCAAACAAAGCGAGAACCATATTCGAAAAGATTGAGGATGGTTGGTCAAAATCATTTGAAATGACTTTTGTTACCAAGTATGGAAGAGCCGCTCCCGTCGAGGTCAACAGCCAGATATTCATGATTAACGGAGAAAGTGTGCTTGTATCATGGGCAAGGGACCTCACGGAACGCAAAGAAGCGCAAAATTCTATGCGTGATGCCGAAAGAAGCTACAAGAATCTGCTTGAGGGACTTCCTGATGGAGTTTTGATACAACATTTTCCTGAGGGGGAATCGATTATTGAGCTGGCCAACAAAAGCGCGGCGTCAATTTTGGGGGTTTCCTCAAAAGAAGATTTGAAAGGCAAGGATTTTTTGAGTTTTTTGACCAAGGAAGCGGCGGCAGACGCCTTAAAAAGACGGGATCAAATTCTCGCCGGAGGCATGGTGCCTCTGGTGGAAAGGGAAGTAAGAACGGAAGAAGGAATTGATAAAACACTTGAAATAAGGTCTATTTCTTATGAAATGGAAGCAGAAGATAGATATATAAGCATAATAAGGGACATAACGGAAAAAAGGGTCAACGAAAAACGATTGATGGAAAACGACCGTCAATTGAAGCGGCTTCTCGATTTTCTGCCTGACTCGGTTTTGATATATGACTGGGAAAAATATTTGTATTCCAACGAGTCAGGCGCCGAACTTCTTGGAGAGATGTCGCCTGTTGATGTGGAAGGAAAGAGCATATATACATACGTCGACCCCGACCATTTTGAAGACATGGAAAAAAGGCTTCACAAGCTGGAAAAGCCCAATACCGATGTGCCCATGATAGAACAGAGGATACTAAGGAAGGACAATAGTGAAGTTTTTGTTGAGACAAAGACAATCAACTTTCCTTTTTCGGGCAAAAATTCCTTCGTCAGCATAGCAAGGGATATAACAGACAGATTGATGCTTCAGGAAGAAAAGAAAAAAAGTGCGGAGAGGTACCGCCAGCTCATAGAGAATTTTCCGGATGCAGTTTTCGTATACGACTATGAAAATTACATTTTGGCGAATTTTGCCGCTGCAAAACTTCTCGGCTTGGGTGATCCTTCTTACATAGTCGGCAGACCGACCATGTATTTTCTGGGAGAGGGAAGAAAGAAGTTTTTGAATAAAAGATTGAGCAAGATTGCAGGTGGAGAAGAGGTTCTTCCGATTATAGAAGATGAAATATTCACCGAAGCCGGAGAAAAGATACCTGTAGAAATAAAAACTATCAAATTTCCATATTCCGACGGTTTGGCATTCCTTAGCGTAATAAGGGATGTCTCGGCGAAAAAGCGAAATGAGGCTTTGCGCCGAAAGGTTGAGAGACAGATGGAATACGAAAGGATGAGAACAGAATATTTTGCAAACATATCCCACGATTTCAGGACCCCCCTGCATGCGATATCGGGTACCATTCAGCTGATGGAAATGAAAAACTCAAAAATATCCCAAGAAATGCCTGAGTTTTCGGTCAAGAACAAACGCCATTTGCAGATAATGAAGCAAAACAACAACCGGCTGATAAAGCTGGTAAACAATTTGATAGATATAAACAAGATTGAAGCGGGTTTTTACATGGTAAACAAAAGTAATTGGGACATGGCGGAAGTCATAAGAAACATAGTGGCTTCAGTCACGCAATTGGCCAAGTCCGAGGGCATTGAAATATCGTCCCAAATTGATAGCGCTCCGCTGCTTGTTTCATGCGATGTTGAAAAGATTGAAAGAATCATGCTCAACCTTATTTCAAATGCCATCAAGTTCACTTCTTCGGGAGGATGCATAAAAATAGCGGCGTGGGAGGCGGACGGAAGGGTCTTCGTTTCCGTTGAGGATACAGGAACAGGGATAGAAGAAAAGCAGCTGGACAGAATTTTTGACAGGTTCAACCAGGTGGAAGATATTTTCACCAGCAGCAACGAAGGGAGCGGAATAGGGCTCTCGCTGGTAAAGGGTTTTGTCAAGATGCACCAAGGTTCGATCGAAGCAAGGAGCGAAAAGGGCAAGGGTAGCTGTTTTACTTTTGACATTCCGATGAAGGTTGAGAAGGATGAAAACGGCAAACCTTTGCCGGTAAAAGCATATGATGATTTTATATATGGACGAAAAATCGAAGTCGAGTTTTCAGATGTGAAAAAACGATTTTATGAAGTTTTTTAAACAAAAAAGGAAGGAGAGGGGAAATTTGGATCATCAAAAATACATTGTTTTAAAAATGAACGAGAACGCAGATTTGACTCCTGTTCCACGGACATCCGAAGATGATTTGGACACCGCCAAACTGAGCCTTTATTTGGATGCGATAAGAGAAAAATACGGACCTGTCTTTCTTGAAAAAAAGGATTTGCTCGAAAAACTGGGTATAATCAGCTCTTTTGGCGAAAATCAAACAGCCACATTGGCAGGCCTTTTGATTTTCGGGAAAAACCCCCAACTCTATCTTCCTCAGCTTCATGTTACAATCTTGTCGGGAAACGGCGGAAATGCGACTGTTGACAAAATTTATGGAACTCTGCCTGTAATGAAGGAAAGAACAATGGAGACGATAAAAAAAAGGATGGGGAAAAGGGCGAAGGTGGGCTACTTAAGCGGCAAGCATTTTGAAATGCCGGCATATCCTCTAGAGGCAATCGAGGAGGCTGTATGGAACAGTCTCATACACAGGGATTACGACTCATACGCATCTGGCAAGTATATCAGAATAACAATGACTGAAAAGTTTATAGAAATAAAGAGCCCGGGACCTCTTTTGGGAGAGAGGAAACAGGACTTTAACATTGAGAGATATGTTTATTGCAGGAACACATCAATAGTGAGAATCTTGCAGGAAATGGGAAAAATAAGAAACGCCGGGACCGGAATGAAGACAATGTTCTCCCAAGCAAAGAAATATCGCTTGGAACCGCCTGTTTTTGAAAGCTCGGGAGAAGAATTCACGGCAAGGCTGGGCAACAGGGAAATACTGGGAATGGAAGACATCAGGCGACTGGAAGAAATGAACTTGAAAATTGACGAGGACAGAATGGCCGCCGTATCTTATGCAATGAAAAACGGCAGCATAAACAACAGGGAGTATCAAAATCTCAACGATGTCAACAGGGACGAGGCTTTCAGGGAACTCAAATCTCTTGTAGACCAGGAAGTTTTAATTCAGGAAGGCACTGGAAGCGGAACGTATTATGTCGTCAATGAAAAGCTGAAGGAAAGGGAAAACCAAAAGGCCCAGTTGAGTTTTTTCAGTTGAGAAGCATAGGCGGACAAAACATTCGGAGGATATCCATGGAAAGAAAAACTATTGTTATAGCTTTAGGAGGAAACGCAATACTTCAACCGAAACAGCAGGGGACAGCCGAGCAGCAGATGGAGAATGTCAGGAAAACCTGCCTTCAAATAGCGCATATGATTGAAATGGGACACAATATAATACTCACCCATGGCAATGGTCCCCAGGTAGGCAACCTCTTGATACAGAACAACGCTGCATCTGCCATTGTTCCGGCAATGCCCCTTTACATGTGTGGAGCTGAAAGCCAGGGCCTTATCGGCTATATGATGCAGCAGCAGCTTGGAAACATACTGAAGGAAAAAGGAATCGAAAAGCCGATAGCGACAATAGTCTCGCAGATGGTTGTGGACAAGGATGATCCAGCATTCAAAAATCCAAGCAAGCCTGTAGGCCCTTTTTATGGTGAAGAGCATGCCAGGGAAGCGATGGAGGAGAAGGGCGAAAACTGGATAGAGGATTCCGGCAGGGGCTGGAGGAAGGTCGTTCCGTCGCCAAGGCCACAAAGGCTGGTTGAAATAGAGGCAGTCAAAAAGCTTGTGGATTCCGGATGCGTCGTAATTGCAAACGGAGGCGGGGGAATACCTGTTGTGGAAGATGGGGGAAAATTGACGGGGATAGAAGCGGTAATAGACAAGGACTTCGGAGGAAAGCGTTTGGCTGTCGAACTTGAGGCCGACATATTCATGATTCTTACAGATGTTTCAAAAGTATACAAGAATTATGGAAAGCCTGGCCAGGAGGCCCTTGACAGAATTGGGACAGAAGAAGTCAAAATGCTCCAAAGTGAAGGCCACTTCAAAAAAGGAAGCATGGGACCCAAAGTAGAGGCATGCATGCTTTTTGTGGAAGGCGGCGGAGAAAAGGCCATAATAACTTCTCTTGATACGGCCATAGAGGCACTAAAGGGCCAAGCGGGAACAATAATTGAAGCATAGGGACAGATGATGCCTGTGAGTGTTTTGAAATAGAAGAATGGGGGATATCCATGGAAAAAGAAATAGAAAAAAATATTGAATTTCTAAAAATGCTTTCCAATCAATATCCTAATGTGGCGTCCGTATGCACGGAAATAACCAACCTGAAGGCGATTTTGAATCTGCCCAAGGGAACAGAGCATTTCCTTACGGACCTCCACGGTGAATACGAGGCATTCACGCATGTGTTGAAAAATGCATCTGGTGTACTCCGGAGGAAGGCGACTGAACTTTTCGGCGAATCGCTAAATGATGCAGAGATGAGAAGCTTCCTGACTTTGCTTTATTATCCAGCCGAGAAAATTGAAATAATAAAGGAAACGGAAAGCGATATCGAAAAATGGTATTCAGACAACATACACCGCTTGCTCGAGGTTTGCAGGGCTGTCTCGTCCAAGTACACAAGGTCGAAGGTCAGGAAGGCTTTGCCTAAGGATTTCAGGTACGTAATCGAGGAACTCCTGCACCGGGATTTTGCAATCGAGGACAAGGCTCATTATTACAGAAAGATAGTTGAAACCATAATAGACATCGACAGGGCGGACGAGTTCATAGAGGCCATAGCTTGCGTAATCCAAAGGCTTGCGGTCGACAGGCTTCACATAGTGGGAGACATATACGACAGGGGACCCGGGGCCCATATAATAATGGATTCCTTGATGAAACACCATTCGCTTGATATTCAGTGGGGGAACCACGATATTCTGTGGATGGGGTCTGCCTGCGGGTCTGCGCCATGCATTGCAAACGTTGTGAGGATATCCTGCCGGTATGCAAACATGACCACGCTCGAAGACGGCTACGGCATAAACCTTTTTCCATTGGCCACTTTTGCGCTTGAGGAATATGGTGAAGACCCGTGTCTTCAATTTTTGCCCAAAACAATGGGGAATGGAAATTACAGACAAAAGGACCTTGACCTTATATCAAAGATGCACAAGGCCATTGCAATAATTCAATTCAAGCTTGAAGGTCAGACAATACTTAAACATCCGGCATACGAGATGGACAACCGTTTGCACCTAGGCAAGATGGACTGCGATTCGGGAATGGTTGAAATAGGCGGCGAAGACTATCCGATGAAAGACACTCTTTTTCCGACAGTGAACCCAAAAGACCCGTATTCACTGACGGCAGAAGAAAATGAAGTTGTTGAAAAGCTTGTGCATTCTTTCATAAACAGCGAGAAACTGCAAAAGCACATGGATTTGATGTATACAAAGGGTAGCATGTATTTGAAGTACAACTCAAATCTTCTTTACCATGCATGCATTCCCATGAACGAGGACAAGAGCTTCAGGAATATTCCGATCGAAGGCAACGGCTATAAAGGAAAGAGCCTTCTTGACAAATGCGATGAACTGGCAAGGCAGGCTTTCTACAACAAGGAAGGCTCGCCCGAACGCTCATACGCCAGGGATGCAATGTGGTATATGTGGTGCGGGGAGAATTCTCCGCTCTTCGGCAAGGATAAAATGACGACATTTGAAAGATATTTCATAGACGACAAGAAGACCCATGCCGAGGAAAAAAACAGCTACTACGCACTCAGGGACGATCCCGATGTGGCGGAAAGAATACTCGTCGAGTTTGGTCTGGACCCGAAAACGTCACACATAGTAAGCGGCCATGTCCCGGTAAAGAGAAAAGACGGAGAGAGTCCCATAAAGGCCGGCGGGAAGCTTTTGGTGATAGACGGCGGATTTTCTAAAGCCTATCAGGCGACCACAGGCACTGCTGGATATACATTGATATACAATTCATACGGATTGCTTCTTGCCTGCCACGAGCCTTTCGAATCCATAGAAAAGGCCATAAATGAAGAAAAGGACATGATATCCACAACCACTGTCCTAGAGAAGACTGCAAAAAGAAAAAGCGTTGAAGACACAGATGTCGGCGAAGAGCTAAAGAAACAGATTGAATTTTTAAGCATGCTTCTGGCAGCCTACAGAAAGGGCGTAGTCAAACAAATGAAAGCATAGATGTGAAAGGGTTGATACAATGACAGACGGCAATGTTTTCGACGTTATCACAAAGAGGACAAAACAGCTGCTTGACGCTGAGGAAAATTATGAAATAGAATTCAAGCAAAGTGTCGGAGGGCTTGACTCCTCGGACATTGTGGCGTTTGCAAATTCCGAGCATGGGGGCACAATTCTCATAGGAGTCAAAGAGGATACTGGTGAAAAAAACAGGCAAAAAGGGAAAATAATCGGCTGCGATGTGGGAGACCAGGAAAGGCTAAACATACTTAGCAAGTCAAACAGCTGCATTCCAAAGGTGGAAATGGAGATATACGTTGAAAACCTCAAGATGAAGCCTTTTTTCAGAGTTGAGATATCGCCGGGAAAGAACAAACCCTATTGCACGGCCGGAGGGACCTATAAGATAAGAGGATACGGACTAAACGAGGTTCTCGATCCGGACAGGCTTCTTTCTATGTTTCTCGAATCCGAAAACGACCAGTTTCTGAAAAGATTCACCGAATCCACAAGAAAACTTGAGAGCGCAATGGAAAGGGCAAACAGAATTGTCTTTGAAGAAATAAGCAAAATGGCAAAAGCGACAGAGGACATGAAAAAGAATTTGGACAAGAATTTGGTGGGATTTTCCGAAAGCATGGAGAACGAAAAAGACGAAGAAAACAATCTCTCGCGAATAGAGAAAAAAATTGACCAGCTTGTTAAGTTGAGCGAAACACAAAATAAAGAAGGAAGTGTATAAATGAAAGCCTTGATTGAGCAGTTTGATGATGTTACCGGAATAAGCTACGACACCGGAACAAAACTATTAATCAGCTTGGCCATATTCTTAATTGCCTGGCTTTCTGGCCGCATACTGACAAAACTGATTACCGGAAGAATAGAAGGACACCATGCAAGCTATAAGATTAGAAAAGTCATAACATACATTCTGTATTTCTTCGCAATTTTGATGATAGCGAGAATTTGGTTCCAAGGAATCGAATCAGTTACGACTTTGCTGGGGATTTTTTCCGCCGGCTTGGCGATTGCGCTCAAGGATCCCATTTCGGACATTGCAGCATGGCTGTTCATAGTAGTGAAAAGACCGCTTGAAGTGGGAGACAGGATTGAAATAAATTCGATATCGGGAGACGTAATCGACATAAGGGTCTTCCAGTTCACCCTCCTGGAAATAAACAACTGGGCGGGAGCGGACCAGAGCACGGGGAGAATAGTTCACATACCCAACAGCATGGTTTTCACCAAAAGCCTTGCCAACTACAACAAGGGCTTCAAATATATATGGAATGAAATAAGAGTCACAATAACATTTGAGAGTGATTGGAGAAAAGCAAAAGGCATACTGGAAAAAATCGCAAAAGACCATACAATGCATCTAACCGAAGAGGCGGGCAAGAGTGTCAAGGAAGCATCTAGAAAATTCATGATTTTTTACAACCATTTGACACCCATTGTTTACACCGATGTGTCAGACAGCGGTGTGTCGCTCACCATAAGGCATCTTTGCAAACCCAGAAACAGGAGGGATGTGAGTGAAAAAATTTGGGAGGATGTATTGGACATGGTAAATGCCAATCCGGACATAGATTTGGCTTATCCTACTCAGAGGCTTTATCGCGCGGATGAAAATAAAAACATTACAGAAAAATTTGTTTAAAAGGGCAAGGGGGACGCAAGGTGAACATACAAGTTGTTACAGACAGCACAAGCAATATACCAAAAAAAGTTGCAGATGAATTGGGAATAAGAATGATTCCGCTGAGCTTCACTTTCGGAGATGAGCAAATCAAAGAGACGGAAATTAAAAATGTTGATTTTTACAAGCTCATGGAAGCGAAAAATAGAATTCCACAGTCCTCGCAACCTCCGGTCAAGGACTTTATCGACATATATGCGGAATGCGCCGAAAAAGGCAAAAAGGTTTTAGGGATTTTTCTTTCGGACAAAATGAGCGGGACATACAATACGGCTGTAATGGTAGGTGAGATGGTCAAGGAGAGTTGCGGAAAATTCGAAATAGAAGTGATAAACTCCAAAACCAACTGCATGGATATGGGGTATGCCGCAATAAGGGCGGCGCAGGAAGCCGCAAACGGGAAATCATTCGAACAGATTGTGGATATTGCAAAGCATATATTAAGATGCAGCAGGTTTTTGTTTGCTCCGAAAAATCTGACCCACCTCAGAAAAGGCGGAAGAATAGGTGGAGCCCAGGCTCTTATAGGGAACATACTTAAAATAAATCCCATACTTACTGTCAATGATGAGGGCTGCACTGATATCTTCGACAAGGTGAGGACGCAGAAGAAGGCCATAGAACGAATGCTGGACAAATTGAAAGAAGAAACGAAATTGTCTGGTGTAAGAAATGTGACGGTACATCACATCAACGAATTGAATGAGGCGCAAAAGCTTGCAGACATGGTAGAAAAACTTATAGGAATAAAACCATCGATAATTCCCATCGGGCCGATCATAGGACTGCACGTGGGGCCGGGTACGATTGGAATAGCCTACACCACTGAAAGGGAAATACGAAAAGAAAGGATTGCAAAGTGACAATGTTCCCTAGTCTGGTTGTTCGGTTTTGCTCGAAATCCTGTAGAGTGAATTAAGAGGAGGTCATAAAATGAAAGTTAAAAAAGCCATAATACCGGCGGCAGGTCTGGGAACGAGATTCCTTCCGGTTACTAAGGCAGTGCCCAAGGAAATGCTGAACATAGTGGATAAGCCTGCGCTCCAGTATATAGTCGAGGAAGTCGTCGCCTCGGGAATCGAGGAGATTCTCATTATAACGACCCGAAATAAGGAAACCATACAAAATCATTTTGACAAGTCTTTTGAGCTTGAAGCAAAGCTTGCGGAATCCGGCAAAAATGAAATGCTTAGTGAAGTTGTTAAAATTTCAGACATGGCAGACATACACTATGTCAGGCAAAAGGAGCCAAAAGGGCTTGGACATGCCGTTGGCTGCGCCAGGACATTCGTGGGCGACGAGCCCTTTGCTGTGCTTTTGGGAGACGACATAGTATATAGTGAGGGGAAGCCTTGTCTCAGGCAGCTTGTCGAAGTTTATGAAAAGTACGGCGATTCAGTTCTGGGGGTTCAGACGGTGCCCCATGAAGAAACATCCAAATACGGTATAGTCGCGGGAGAAAAAATAGGTGACAGGACATATTGCGTAACCGACATGATAGAAAAGCCCAGTCCCAAGGAAGCTCCTTCCGACATGGCCATACTGGGAAGGTATGTTCTCGATTCCGACATATTTGAAATAATCAGAAACACACCCAAAGGCAAAGGCGGAGAAATACAGCTGACCGATGCAATGAAAATATTGCTGAGGAGCCACAGGATGATTGCATATGATTTTATTGGAAGAAGGTATGACACCGGAAACAAGCAGGGATACCTTGAAGCCACCGTGGAGTACGCGCTGAGGCATCCCGGGGTGAAAGACGCGTTTGGAGAATATCTGAAGAGTCTTGTGTAAATGATTGTGGGGGTATTGGATGTATACGCTTTTAGAACTAAAAAATTATTGTGAGCGCTGCCGAAAATGTCCGCTTCATGCGACCAGAAACCGCTTGGTATTTGGAGACGGGGACGAAAAAGCCGACATATTTTTCATAGGCGAGGGTCCGGGATACTATGAGGACCAGTCCGGACGCACATTCGTCGGGAAGGCAGGGGTCTTGCTTGAGAAAGCCATCGAAGGAATAGGAATGTCGCGACAAGATGTCTACATAGGCAACATAGTAAAATGCCGGCCGCCGGGAAACAGAAATCCCTCTGAGGAAGAGATGCGAGCATGCCTTCCATATTTGAGGTACCAGGTTGCAATAATAAAACCGAGGATAATTGTATGCCTTGGATCAGTTTCCGCCAAAAAAATCATAGGCGACAACATAAGGATTACATCAAGCAGGGGGCATTGGGTCGAAAAAAGCGGAACGCTCATAATGCCCACCTTCCATCCTGCGGCAGTCCTTAGGGACGAAAACAAGAAGAGGCCCTTTTGGGAGGACTTTCTTGAAATTAAAAGCAAGCTTTCCGAAATTAAATCTGCAGAGGCTTGAATGCGTGATTTTTTCAGACCGCCCGATTTGGGGCGGTCTTTGCATGAAAACAAAAAGTTGACAATTTGGTTTATAAAGCGTAAACTGAGTATGCGGTTTATGAAATATAAACTAAAAGGAGAGGGCGGATATGAAAGAATTTAGACTCACTGAAGCTGAAAACAAGCTAGCCGAGATCATTTGGACCAAGGCACCCATACCTTCGCCTGAGCTGGTTGAGCTGTGCAGGGTTGAAATAGGGTGGAAGAAGTCCACCACATATACCATGCTGAGAAAGCTTGAGAAAAAGGGAGTATTCGAGAACAGAAACGGAACGGTCTTGGCAGTCTTTACAAGAGAAGAATTTTACACAGAGCAAAGCAAACAAATCCTCGATGGAGGCTTTGGAGGCTCGCTTCCGAGATTTTTGGCGGCATTTGCAAGCAATAAAAAATTGAGCAAGAAGGAAATAGATGAGCTGCAAAAGCTGATCGATTCGCACAAGGAGGAATGAATATGGAAAAAATATTTTTACGTATTCTGGACATGAGCATAACTGGTGCATATGTAATTCTTTTTATAATGCTTGCCCGGCTTTTGCTAAGGAGATTTCCCAAAATTTTTTCATACGCGCTTTGGTCGGCCGCCTTGTTCAGGCTGGCCTGTCCGTTTTCTTTAAAAGGAGCTTTCAGCCTTGTCCCGTCGAAAGCCCAATCCGTTCCCAAGGACATAATTCGAGCCGCAGTCATTCCGCATGGCGGGGATGCGGGCTTAAATGGTACGGGGGCAAACGTTTCGATTGCCGTCGATGCGGCGGCGGGAACGGAGCCCATGCAAATTTGGATATCGGCAGGCACGGCGGTCTGGGTAGGCGGTGCTTTGCTGCTGCTATGCTTCAGCGTGATTTCGATGCTTAGGCTTTGCAAAAGGCTGAAGCATTCAAAACATGTAAGAGACAATATATACGAGATGGAAGGAATGAAAACGCCTTTTGTATTCGGCATTGTAAATCCCCGTATATATATTCCGGCCAATCTTACGGAAAACGAGAAATCATACATAATAAAGCATGAAGAGACGCACATAAAAAGGTTCGACCACATAATAAAGCCGGTCGCCTTTCTGATTCTCTGCATGCACTGGTTCAATCCTTTTGTTTGGGCTGCCTTTTACCTTATGAGCGAGGATATGGAGCTGTCTTGCGATGAAAGCGTAATAAGGAAAATGGGAAGCGGAATAAAGAAGGACTACTCGTCATCTCTTCTTTCTTTTTCTGCAGGGAGGACAATCGGACCATGCCCGCTTGCTTTTGGAGAGAGCAACCCCAAGGGCAGGATTAAAAACATACTTAATTACAGGAAACCGGCATTTTGGATTGTGGTTCTTGCATTGGCAGTTGTTTCGGCAATTCTAATCGGGCTTGTGACAAATCTGGATGTGAAGCACAAAACGGTGGATGATTATGCCATGGAATATTTGGACAGCGAGGTCGAGATGTATGAAAACTACTTCAAAGTTGAGGACAGCAAGATAATCAATCTTGAAAAAATGCAATCATTCGACCAATTGACAGGCTACAGAATCGAACTATGGAAAATAGAATACAGGATAAAGCCAGGCAACATTGACGAGGTTGCAATGGCCGGAGGCATGAACCAGATCGACGGATGGATCACTGAGGACGGAAGCATGGGCAAACCCATACTTGTATTTTCATATGAAAAGGGAAGCCCCGAACTTTTGGGCGCAATCCGTTCGGGGGAAATGGGGGGCACAGTATCGGGATATGAAACGGCTTTAAGGGAATTTTTGGAGCGCAAAGGACTTCTTCCGGGTGAAAGCTATGAAGGAAACCACGCAGTAGCGAATTTCACAATGTCTACGGGAGAGACGGCTCGCCTCTTGCTTTCCCAGCCGGCAAGGCAGGGAGAGACAGGCATTTGGTGCGTAGAGCGCTGGATGGACGGAAACGGCAGCGTATACTATAGTGATCCCCAGGCGTCTTCTTCCACAGTTTACTATTATGATGAGCTTCAAAAGGAAGCCGACAATGGACATCGCACGGGACTCCTTGACCCGGACCAGGTTGCTTTGGAATACATTGTGGAAGTATTGGGGCAGACAACGGATTTGGACGAAACCGAAATAAAAAATCCCGCAACGATACAGGACTTCATGGCTGTTCCCGAAAGCAGGTTTCTGGGCTTTGTGTCCGACTTCGACACCGAGAGAAGCTACTTCCATCTGGACCGGGTGGAGTGGCTGACATACGATGACGAGGAACGCATAAGGGAGCTGGGCCTTTCCAAGGATGACGACATGCCGGGCGGATTCTACATATACAATCCCGAAAGCTGGCCCCAGACATTCGAGGTGGACGAAAATACAGAGTACACCATTTTGGATTGGAACAGAAAATATGGGGATGAACAGACATATACCACAACCGATGCAAGTGAATTTGCCGATCACATAAACTCATACGAGGGAGGCTTCGCCCCTCCGTTTTGGATTGTCAAAAAAGGCAGATATGTGGAAAGCATAACAGAGCAGTATGTCCCATGATAAGAAACCGGGGACGGCTATGCCGTCCCTTTTCCATATTTTTATATTGACACATGTGTCAACGATGTTATAATTGATATGCACAGAAATAGAAAGCACAAGGAGATCCAAATGCCCAAAATAGTCGACTACCAGGAGAAAAAAAAGGAAATAGCCTTTAAAGCCATAGAGGTTTTTGTGGAAAAAGGATATTACAGCGCCAAAATATCGGACATAGCAAAAAGAAGCGGAATGGGAAGGACTAATTTCTATCAATACTTCAAGAATAAAAATGAAATTTATGATTTTGCTGTCGACAAGGCTTTCGAAAGCGTGCGGAAGGATTTTGACGCAATAATGGCTTCTGAAGATTGCGCATTGACAGCAATAGGAAAAATAGTGCGTCAGACAATAGACGACTACGGAAAGAATGATTTGATTTTGGTCATAGTCGAGCTTTGGCTTGTAATGAGCAGGGAAGAAAACAGGGTAAGCGAAAAGTTGCAGGCTCAGACACAATTGATCAAGGATCATTTTGTCGAAATACTGGAGCGCGGAGTGGAGAAAGGACAGCTGAAGCAATTCGATTTGAAGGCAATGGCGGACCTCATTTACATATTCACAGAAGGCTTGCTTTTGCAAATGGCATTCAACGAAGAAGTCGATGTGGATAGAAAACTGAAGCTGCTGGGTGTCTTGCTCGATGGACTCAGGATTTAAAAATTTTGATTTTAAATAGACACAAGTGTCAATGAAAAGGGGTGGAGGAATGAATGCAATAAAAAGAAGTACAGAAAGGTTGCTTGTCGAAGAGGGGATAAGATATCTCGACAAGGACCCGGTAAGGAATCTGGGGAAAATGATTGGCCTTGGTTCCAAAATTGCCGCGGAAGGCGACAACAAAAAGGTAATGAAGGCTGTATCGAAAGAATGGAACAACAAGGAGGGCAACACCAGAAAGTTTATGGAAAAAGCTTTGTCCGAGCTCCATCCCAATGTAAGGAGGAAGCTTATAAAAAATTTCGTATTGAATTCCTATCTGTACGGAAGGCAGGATGCCAAGCGAGCCGAAGAGGAAAACGACTGCAACATACCATGGGCTGTACTGATGGATCCTACAACCAGGTGCAATCTCAAGTGCATAGGATGCTGGGCCGCCGAATACGACAAAAACGACGAGCTCGACTTTGAAACGCTTGACCGTATAATCCGGCAAGGCAAGGAAATAGGCACATACATGTACATATATTCGGGTGGAGAGCCAACAATGAGGAAGAAGGACATACTTCGCCTGGCTGAAATTCACGACGACTGCATGTTTCTTGCCTTCACAAACGGAACACTAATAGACGAGCCGTTCGCAAAGGAAGTGCAGAGGCTCGGCAACATAGCTTTTGCCATAAGCGTGGAAGGTTTCCAAAAAGAAACCGACATGAGGAGGGGCAAGGGCACATTCAAAAAAGTCGTAAGGGCGATGGATACGCTTAAGCGCCACGGCATATTGTTTGGGTTTTCGACATGCTACCACAGCAAGAACACCGAAATGGTCGGATCCGACGAATATATTGATTTTGTCGCGGACAAGGGTTGCCTTTTCGGATGGTATTTCACTTACATGCCTCTCGGAAAGGATGCAGACACAAGTTTGATTGCTTCCAGCGGACAAAGGGCGCACATGTATAGAAGGGTAAGGGAAATAAGATCGGGCAAGCCCATATTCGTACTCGACTTCTGGAACGACGGAGAGTATGTAAGCGGTTGCATAGCGGGAGGCAGGAACTATCTTCATATAAACGCCAATGGAGATGTGGAGCCGTGCGCTTTCATACATTATTCAAATGTAAACATAAAGGATGTGTCATTGCTTGATGCATTAAAATCGCCGATCTTCATGCAGTACCGCAGGCATCATCCTTTCAACAGTAACCACCTCAGGCCGTGTCCCATGTTTGACAATCCCCAAAAGCTCGTTGAAATGGTAAAAGAAGCGGATGCCCATTCCACCCAACCGGCCGACATGGAAACACCGGAAGAGCTATTTTGCAAATGCCAAAAGCCTGCTTTGGATTGGGCTCAGGTAGCAGATGATCTATTGAAAGAGAAAGAAACAAAAAAAAGAAAGAGGCTGGCATAATAGAAGTCTCCAGCTGCAATTTTGCAAAAGAAAATGCAGCTGGAATCCTCTTTTTTTGCTTTAAATGGGTTTTGCAGTAAAAAAAAATATTGTTAAAAAGGTAACGTTGACTATAGGTATATTGTATACTATACTAGTGTTAGCATGCGCGTTTAAAAACATTCAAAAACACATGGGGGTGTATTTCAATGAGCAACAAAGTTTTCAAGACAATGGATGGAAATACGGCTGCAGCGCACGTAGCATATGCGTTCACAGATGTAGCCGCGATCTTCCCGATCACTCCATCATCACCAATGGCGGAATACATAGATGCATGGTCCGCCAACGGCCGCAAGAACATTTTCGGTCAACAGGTAAAGGTTTCTGAGCTTCAATCGGAAGCTGGAGCATCAGGTGCGGTTCACGGTTCTTTGACCGCCGGAGCGCTCACAAGCACATTTACTGCATCGCAGGGTCTTCTTCTTATGATTCCAAACATGTACAAAATTTCCGGCGAACTTCTTCCGGGCGTTTTCCATGTTAGTGCAAGAGCGGTTGCAGGCCATGCGCTTTCAATCTTCGGAGACCATTCTGACGTAATGGCGGCAAGACAGACAGGATTCGCAATGATCGCATCAGGAAGCATCCAGGAAATAATCGACCTGGGCGGAATTGCGCACCTTAGCGCAATCAAAGCCAGCCTTCCATTTGTACATTTCTTCGACGGATTCAGATCTTCACACGAGATTCAGAAGGTTGAACTCATCGACTATGAAGTTTACAAAGACATGGTAGACATGGACGCAGTAAAAAGATTCAGACAGAATGCTCTCAATCCCGAGCATCCGGTAACAAAAGGTACTGCACAAAACCCGGACATCTACTTCCAGGCAAAAGAATCGGCAAACCGTTTCTACGATGCAGTTCCGGAAATCGTTGCAGACTACATGAAGCAAATCAGTGAAGTTACAGGCAGAGAGTACAAGCCTTTCAACTACTATGGCGCACCGGATGCAGAACGAGTAATCGTTGCAATGGGTTCCGTAACTGAAGCTGCTGAAGAAACTGTGGATTATCTTATGGCAAAAGGCGAAAAAGTGGGACTCGTAAAAGTTCACCTTTACAGACCTTTTACAGAAAAATATTTTATGGATGTAATGCCTGCAACAGTAAAATCGATCACAGTTCTTGACAGAACAAAAGAGCCGGGAGCAATGGGAGAACCTCTCTACCTGGACGTTAGAAACATGTACTACGAGAAAGACAATGCACCCGTAATCTTGGGTGGAAGATACGGGCTTGGTTCGAAAGACACTCTTCCGTCTCAACTCAAGGCTGTTTTCGACAACATGAACGGCGAAAAGAAAAACCAATTCACAATTGGAATCAACGACGATGTAACATTCACCTCACTCGAAGTCAAAGAAGAAATTGATACAGAATCGGAAGGAACAATCCGTTGCAAGTTCTGGGGCCTTGGATCAGACGGTACAGTCGGAGCCAACAAAAACGCCATCAAGATCATCGGCGACCACACAGATATGTACGCACAGGGATACTTCTCCTACGACTCAAAGAAGTCAGGCGGAATCACTGTTTCCCACCTTCGTTTCGGAAAAACTCCAATCCGTTCGACTTACCTCATCAATGTAGCCGACTATGTGGCTTGCCACAACCAGTCATACGTTGACAAGTACGACTTGGTAAAAGGACTCAAGAAGGGTGGAACATTCGTACTCAATACGATTTGGAATGCTGAAGAGCTTGAAGCTCATCTTCCATCCGGAATCAAGAAATATATCGCTGAAAACGACATAAACTTCTATACAATAAACGCTACAAACATAGCTGAAGAAATTGGACTGGGAAGCAGAATCAACATGATAATGCAATCCGCATTCTTCAAGCTTGCCAAGGTAATCGAAGTTGAAGAAGCAATCAATTACCTTAAAGAAGCAATCAAGAAGTCTTACGGAAAGAAAGGCGAAAAGATTGTTTCTATGAACTACGAAGCAGTTGAAGCAGGAGCCAACAAGCTTGTAAAAGTTGAAGTGCCTGCAGCTTGGAAAGACTTGGAAGTTGAAGTTGCGGCGGCTGTTGAAACAGGAGCTCCCGAATTCATAACCAAGGTTATGGAGCCGATTGCGGCTCAAAAAGGTGACGATCTTCCAGTAAGTGCTTTCCTCGGAAGAGAAGATGGTTCATTCCCGGCTGGTACCGCAGCTTATGAGAAACGCGGAATCGCCGTAAATGTTCCCGAGTGGATAACAGACAAATGTATCCAATGCAACCAATGTTCATTCGTTTGCCCGCATGCGGCTATAAGACCTTTCCTTCTTACAGAAGAGGAAGCCAAGGCGGCTCCAGAAGGTTTCGCTACCAAGAAGGCAATGGGCAAAGGACTTGAAGGACTTCAGTACAAAATCCAAGTTTCAACTCTTGACTGCACAGGCTGCGGCAACTGCGCCGACATCTGCCCTGTAAACGCTCTTGAAATGAAACCTATCGGAACACAAACAGACGTGGAAGTTCCTGCTTGGGATTACGCTGTTAGCCTTCCTGTCAAAGATGACAAAATGGCACACACAACAGTTAAAGGCAGCCAGTTCGCACAGCCGCTCTTCGAATTCTCAGGCGCTTGCGCAGGTTGCGGAGAGACTCCTTACGCCAAGGTTGTAACTCAGCTTTACGGCGACAGAATGCTCATCGCCAATGCAACAGGATGTTCATCCATCTGGGGCGGATCAGCACCTTCTACTCCTTACACTGTAAACGCTGAAGGCAAAGGTCCGGCTTGGGCAAACTCCCTCTTCGAGGACAATGCCGAGTATGGATACGGAATGGCTCTTGCAACAAATCAAATGAGAGACAGACTGGCAGTACTAATGACTGAGGCAATGGAAATGGGAATTACAGAAGAAGCAAAAGCCGCGTTTGCCGCATGGCTTGAAGCCAAGGAAGACGGAGACAAGACAAAGGCAGTTTCTAAAGCTGTCATGGATCTTTTCGGAAAAGACCTTGGAAATGCTCAGGCAAACGAAATGCTTGCTGAAATAGAAGAAAAGAAAGACTTCC
>CAZAFW010000002.1:54012-129332 GCA_964484935.1 uncultured Peptostreptococcaceae bacterium | reverse complement strand
TAAGCATAAGGACCATTATCATTACGCCGGCAAGCAGGCGGTTGAATATATGGTCGGGTATTTCCACTGCTATGGACGAACCCAGCGCAGCTCCAAGCACTGCGGGAGCCGCCAGCATAAGAACGAGCCGCCAGTCGAAATACCCCTTGCGTTTGAAGTTTGCTGTTGCGGTTGCATTTTGAAAAAGAAGCGCCACCCTGTTTGTTCCATTAGCAACTGCAGACGGCAATCCCATGAAAATCAATGCGGGCATTGTCAAGAGGGAACCCCCTCCTGCCAGGGTATTCAAGAATCCGGCGCAGATTCCAACAAGCAGAATTATAATAATGTGTAAAAGGTTCATTAAGCATCCTCCCGTCAATCTTATTCCTCTATACTATACTACAAAGAAAGCTCATCAAGAAAACATATACTGCATTTTTTAAAATGCAATGAAAAGGATTGCATGCAAGGCATCCCGGGAAACGATGGAGGGTGCCTTTTTATGTTCCCTTGTGAAGGGAAACAGCTTTGGCTTATCGAAATACTACATGAAGGACAATAATAGAAAAAGGGGTTCGCAATGGGAATGAAAATAATCGCCGGAAGAGCGGGCAGCGGAAAGACTGATGCCTTGTACGGACTGATGAAAAACAGAATAGGCCAGGGCATGGATACGGTTTTGATAGTTCCTGAGCAATACAGCTTTCAGGCGGAGCGAGACCTGGTGGAAAGACTCGACAAGCCGGGCCTTCTGGGTGAGGAAGTTTTAAGCTTCAGCCGCCTTGTGCACAGAATTTTGGAGGTGGAAGGCGGACTCGGGGCAAATCACATAAGCGACCTTGGAAAAACAATGCTTCTCCGCAAGGCATTTGAGGAAAACGGGGAGGCTTTCGGGATATTCAAGGGCTCATTCAGGAAACAGGGATTCATAAGCCAACTGAACGATTTTCTAAATGAACTCAAAAAAAATGGAATAATACCCTATGAACTGCTTTCGACGGCCGATGAAATACGCGGACTCGAATTGCTTAAAGGAAAATTGAGGGACATAGCCTTCGCATATGAATATGTAGAGAATGCACTTAAAGAAAAATATTCCGATACATGGGATCTTTATGAACTTGCAGAAGAAAAGCTCATGGAATCGGAGCACTATAAAGACACGGTGTTTTATGTGGACGGTTTTGCCGGGTTCACAGGACGCGAAAAAAGCCTTGTCAAGACTCTTTTGAAAAAAACGGAAGGCCTTGTAATTACTCTTGCGTGCGACATGGGGGAGCGTGGAGACTCATATGTGTTTTCCAACACATTGAGAACCCTCGAAGAATTAAAGGCGTTGTCAAATGAAGCAGGGGGGACATTTGAGCTTGAAGTTTGCCAACCGTCAAGCGACAATGGGGAGCTTTCTTTTTTAAGAGACCATTTCTACAGCTATCCTACTGTTTCATATAAGGGCAAACCTGAAAAAATAGTGCTTTTCGCAGCAAAGAATCGCTTTTCGGAAATAGAAAATGCCGCCGGTGAAATACTTCGGCTGGCAGACGAAAAAAAATACCGCTTCAGAGACATGGGAATAATATGCGACATGTCAATCTACGGCGAAGAAATAAGAAGGATTTTTGCAGATTACCAAATACCATGCTTCATAGACCAAAAGAGGGCAATATCAGGCAGCGCGACGGTTCGATACGTACTGTCGGCCCTTGAAACAATAAAAAGGAACATGAGATACGAGGATGTCTTTTCTTACCTGAAGACAGGCTTGTCAGGCATAGACAGTGAAACAGTAGAGAAACTTGAGAACCATGTTTTGGCAAGAGGAATAAGGGGAAGCCTCTGGGGCAAGCCGTTCGATGTCGAAAATCTTGAATCCGGACATGTTCTGGAGGATGCCCGCATCGAATTGTGGGGCAGGTTCAGCAAGCTTAAGGCGGAAATGGAGAAAGCCGAAAACATAAGGGGCTTTGTGGAAGCCCTTTATGAATTTCTTGATTCGGGGGAAGTTGCAAGCAGGACTGAAAGCTTTGTGGAAATCCTGATGCAAGAAGGGGATTTCGAATATGCAAGCGAGTATTCACAGATATGGAATATACTCATGGAAATCTTCAGCCAGCTCATAGAAGTCGGCGGCGATGAAAAGACCGATATTTCTACCTTTGTCGAAATATTGAAATCGGGGATAGAGAGCCATGAAGTCGGAATAATACCGTCCACAATAGACCAGGTGCTTGTAGGCGGACTTAAGCGCACCAGGTCCCACAGGGTCAAGGCCTTGTTTGTTCTTGGAATAAACGACCGCGTCATACCGTCCGTAATCGAAGATGCTGGAATAATGCTTGACGAAGAGATAAGGGTAATGCGGTCTAAGGGCTTGCCGCTCACAATGGACGGGGACACAAGGGTTGACGAGGAGCGTTTTGCTTTGTACAACGCAATGGCAAAGCCGACGGATTTCATATGGTTCAGCTATGCGCTTTCAGATGCGGAGGGGCAAAGCCTGAGGCCGTCAATACTGGCGGGCAGGCTGAAACAGCTTTTCCCCGAAATGGGCCAAATGGGTGACAATATGGGACCAAGGCCGGAAAGGACTTTCAGGGCTCCCAAAGCGGCTTACGGGCATTTTGTGGAGGCCATGAGGCGGTATATTGAAGAACACCGGCCAATGACTGAAACAGAAAAGGCAATGGCGTGTTGGATAAGGGAGTCGAAATATTTCGACTCCGAATTCAAAACCACAAGCAAAGCGCTGTTTCACGACAACAAGGAATGGAAACTGGGCAGGGAAGTGGCGGCCAGGCTTTACGGCACGCCCCTCCGTTCAAGCAGCAGCCGAATAGAAAGATACTACAGGTGTCCGTTTCAGCATTTTGTCACATATGGGCTCAGGCCTTCCGAAAGAAAGGTATATGAACTGAAGAGCCCGGACGTAGGGAGCATTTTTCATGAATCGGTGGAGTCCTTTACTAAAAAAATTGCCGAAAGCGGAAAGGATTGGCACAAGCTTTCAAAGGAAGAAGTTGACGGCATAATGGGTCAAGCGGCCCGTGAGACAATTGAGGGATTCAATGGGAAGCTTCTTGAAAGCACCGAGAGATACAAGTATTTTGCAGACAGAATCGAAAGAGTAGCTAAAAAAACAGCCGAAATGGCAGTTGAACATGTCAAAAAAGGTGAATTTGTTCCAGTCGCATCCGAGATCGGTTTTGGAATAGACAAAGAGATGCCTCCGATTGTAATAGAAACGGCGGGAGGACAAAAAATCAACCTCGAAGGAAGAATAGACCGCATGGATATTTGTGAAAGCGGGGGAAACCGTTACATAAAGGTCATAGACTACAAGTCATATGAAAAGCCTTTTAAAATAGGAGACACCTTCTACGGACTGCAGATACAGCTGCCGGTTTATCTGAATGCGGCTTTGATGGACTCGAAAGCCAAGGCCAGGAAAACTGTTCCGGCAGGAGCTTTCTATTTCAAGATTGACGATCCGATGGTCGAGGACACGGGTTTGGATGAAAGAGGCATGGAAGCCGAATACAGAAGCAGGTTCAAGATGAAGGGTATTGTGCTTCGGGATGAGAAAGTCATAAAGCTCATGGACATGGAGCTTGATCAAGGCCAAGCATCCGAGATAATCCCGGTTAAGCTCAAGCAGGACGCAAGCCCGGCAAAGGGCAGGGGCTCGCTCGAAAAGGAAGAATTTGACAATCTACTGGACTTTGTTCTAAAAGCCGTTAAAGATGCCGCGGAAAGAATTCTTGACGGAAGAATGGAAGCCGCCCCGTTCAGGAAGGGCGATGACAAGGCGTGCAATTTTTGCGATTTTTCATCCATCTGCCAGTTTGACAAGGATTTGAGCGGAAACACATACAGAAACCTGAAGCCATTGTCTGAAAAAGAGGCGATCGAGAGGATCGAAAAGAATTTGAAAATATCAAAAGGCGAAAAAGAAGAAGGAGGCGGAAACCGTGGTTGATTGGACCAGACAGCAAAAAGAGGCTATAGAAACCAGGGGCAGCCACCTTCTTGTATCTGCGGCTGCCGGATCGGGAAAGACGGCTGTTCTTGTTGCAAGGATAATAGACATTATGATGAAAGAAAGAATAGACATCGACCAAATGCTGATAGTCACATTCACACATGCGGCGGCTGCCGAAATGCGCGAGAAGATATTGGGCGCTCTGACAGCGCTTTTGGACGATGGCAAAACAGACCGGGAAACTGCGGAATTTGCCAGAAGGCAGACCAACCGGCTCAATAGGGCGTCAATCCAAACATTGCACGGTTTTTGCATCGAAGTCATAAGAGCAGGATTCCATGTGATTGACATAGATCCCGAATTCAGAATCGCGGACGACCTCGAGAGGAACATGCTCAGGAACCAAGCGCTTGAGGAAATAATGGAAGAAAATTATGCCCAAAGAGTTCCTGAATTCTTGAATCTAATAGAGGCTTTCAGCAGCAACAAGGACGACGAGGCTTTCAAAAATACCATAATTAAATTCCATTCTTTCGCTAAAAGCATGCCGGAACCTTGGAAATGGATGGAGCATTCCATCTCCTTATTCGGGCGCTCGTATGAGGAATTCAAAAGCGGAGAGTGGATTGAGGAAATAAAGGTACAGCTTGCAATGGAGATAGACGACATTTCCAAAGAGTATGGCGAACTTGTTAAAACAGCCGAAACACCTGACGGTCCTTTGCCCTATCTGGATGCCTTGGCGTCGGATTGCGATTTGGTTGAAAAACTCGTTTTGTCGGCGGAAAAAGGTATTGAGGATTATTTTGACGCCTATTCAAAGGAAGTCGCGGACAAGCCAGGCCCGGTTTTTGAAAAGCTCAAGCCGATAAGGAAAGCCGACAAGGAATTTATGGACATTGAAAAAATAGAAAAAGTGAAGAATGGAAGGGACAAGCTGAAGAAGCGCATAGTTGGCCTTCAGGCGAAATACATTGATTGCAATGTAAAAACAGCCTACGGACATATGGGGAAATTGAAGCCGGACATCGAGTGCCTGGCAAGCCTTGCTCAAAATCTCGATGAAAGGTACCTGCATAAAAAAGCTGAAAGGCGGCTAATGGATTTCAACGATCTCGAGCATTTCGCCCTGGCCATATTGAGTGATGAACGTATGGCGGGCAGGTTCAAGGGCAAGTACCGGCAAATATTCATTGACGAGTACCAGGACAACAATAGGATGCAGGAGGCAATAATCGGAATGATTGCTTCTTCGGGCAATGTTTTCATGGTCGGAGATGTCAAACAGAGCATATACAGGTTTCGCCTGGCGGAACCGGGCATATTCATCTCCAAATACATGAAGTACGGGGAAGAGAAAAACGAAGGCAAAAGGATTGTTCTCAACAAGAATTTCAGAAGCCGAAAAACAATACTGGAAGCCATCAATTTTGTTTTTGAAAAAATAATGAATGAGACTACAGGAGAAATTCAATATGACACCGATGCCAAACTGAATGAAGGAAAGGATTTTCTTTCGGAACGTGCGGAAGCGGTTGAAATCCATATGCTTGAAAAACTTTTCGAATCGGACAGCGGGATGCTCGATGAAGAAATAGCCGAGCTCAACCATTCGCAGGCTGAGGCCGTATTGACCGCAAGGCTGATAAAAAGGCTTCTGAACGAAGAAACCTATGATCCGCAAATAGAGGCCTACCGGCCAATAGAGTACAGGGACATTGTGATACTTTCACGGGCTGTGAAAAATTGGGCCGATGTCTTTTATGAGGTCCTAAGCGAAGAGGGGATACCCGTTTATACTGAAGACAGTGGCGGTTATTTCGACACTCTCGAGATAAAGCTTCTCGTAGACCTGCTCAAACTGATTGACAACAGGAGGCAGGACCTGCCGCTCCTGTCGGTGCTCCGTTCCCCCGCAGGCGGATTTTCCATAGAGGAAATGACGCAAATACGGCTGGTTTATCAAAAGGGAACTTATCATGAAGCCGTAAATTTATACATGATGGAAAAGACAGACAAGCTTTCAATTAAGCTGAATGAATTTTACGCGAAACTGGAAAGATGGAGCAAAATGTCGAAATACATGAAACTCGACGATTTTATTTGGTCGCTTTCGGTTGAATCGGGCTATATGGCTTACATATCGGCGATGCCGGGAGGAATAAGGCGGCGTGAAAACCTGAAAGTTCTTATGGATCGTGCATCGGCGCTTTCAAAAGGGACATGTGGAAGCCTTTTTGATTTCATAAGGTTCATCGAGGATGTTTTGAAAAGCAAAGGGGACATGGATACTGCTGCTGTTTTGGGTGAAAAGGACAATGTGGTCCGAATGATGACGGTCCATAAAAGCAAAGGCCTCGAGTTTCCGGTTGTAATTCTTTCAGGCTTGGGGAAAAGAATCAAGAGAAACGGAACGAAAAATGATTTGCTCATGCACCGTGACCTGGGCATAGGACCCAAATATTATGACATTGGCAAAAGGGTGTTCAGGGAAAGCGTTCCCCAATCTGCAATCAAACTTCGGTCGTTTCGGGAGTCTGTGGCGGAGGAAATGCGTATATTGTATGTTGCAATGACAAGGGCTTCTGACAGGCTGCTGCTCGTTGGATCCGTCAGAAACGCCGAAAAGGAAATGGCCAAGTGGTCGGAAACAATGACCGATTATTCAATACTTGATTCCAATTCGTTTTTCGACTGGATAATGGGACCCGTATCGACAATGATGACTGAAACAGACAAGCTGGCCGCACGAAGCGGAAGGGAAGTGAGGCTTTCAGGAGAAGGGCACAACTGGCGAATCATGCTCCACGACAGGTCGACTCTTTCGAAAGGCCTTCCTGAAGCATTCGACAATTCAGTGAAGGAAAGGGTCGAAAACCTAGACTTTGAGGCTGACAGGGAATTGCTTGAGAATCTTGATGAGACATTGTCATGGCGATATGAATACGCTCCTTTGGTGGAAATGCCTTCGAAAATGACGGTTACACTGCTCAATCGGCTTGACTCGACAAATAAAAATCCCAAGTTTGGATTTTCAATTCCATCACTTTCCAAGGCGCCGGAAGGCCTTTCAGGCAACAGGCAAGCTACTGCGGCGGAAATAGGGGATATGTATCATGTTGCAATGCGCAATCTGCTTCTTGACAGGGAATTGACTGAAAGCGACGAAAAAATAGAAAAACAGATTGATGTAATGATTGAAAAAGACATACTGGCGGCAGCCGCGAAAGAATACGTCGACTTTGGAAAAATAAGGGGATTTTTGGACTCTCCATTGGGGCGGCGTATGATGGCTTCAGGAAATGTCAACAGGGAAGTGCCGTTTGTATTGAGCAAGGGAGTGGAGGAAATCATTGAAGTGGCAAAAGAGCTGCATGGAAAGGACAATCTTTTGATACAGGGCATAATCGACTGCTATTTCGAAGAGGACGGAGAATGGGTTCTAGTTGACTACAAGACGGGAAGCTCATGGAAAAAGGGCTTGGAAATCGCATCTGAAGCATATAGGACGCAATTGTGCGTATATAGGGAGGCGTTGGAAAAAATTACCGGTAAAAAAGTCAAGGAAGCTTATTTGTGCTTTATGGAAGCAGGAGAGAATGTGAAAGTCCTGTGAAACTGATTTATGAAGGGGAAAGCATTTGTGTGAAAGGCTGAGGTTTATTACGCTTTAACTTGCAAAAGAACATATCCAGAAGAATTCATCGAAATGGAGAAAAATGAAAAAAACTGGCATTGTGCCGGTTTTTGGAAGGCATATCTTATTAATTGGCTTGTGCATTCTCTTTTCTTTTTTCTTCAATCGGTTTGTCAGCCGTTTGAATCTTTTCGCTTAGAGCTTTCCTGCTTTCTGCCGCTTCAGCCATCGTGAAGCTGTATATTCCGCCTATCACGACAATTCCTCCTATGAGCCGGGTGGCTGTGGGCATTTCCCCGAGAAGAACTATTGCGAATATGGTTGCAAGGACAGGTTCTCCCAAAATGGCTGTGGAAACAAAGGTTGGTTTGACATGTCCCAGTCCCCAATTGAAGATTGAATGGCCGAGAAGGGTGCATACAACAGCCAAGGCGAGGAATATGGCCAGCTCCCTTATCGGATACCCCGTTAGGGGTGTGGACGTTGCCGCCGACATGATCAGAAGCGTTATTGTGCATGTTGTATAGACTATGAATGTGTATGCGGTTACAGAAAGGTTTCTTCTTGCGTACCGCCCTATCAGCATGTATGCCGCAACCGTAAGAGCTCCAACAACAGCCAGAAAATCTCCGTAAAGAACGTTGCTTCCCATGGAGGAGTCTCCAAAGGAGATTATTATGCTTCCCCCTATTGCCGCAAGAATGCTTAGAATAGACCGTAGTGATGATTTTTCACGATAAATCAAATAGCTTCCGATTACCACGAATACGGGCTGTGTGTTTACAAGCACCGTAGAACTTGTTATTGAAGTATATTTTATCGAACTTATCCATGACGCGAAGTGCAATGCAAGGAAAACTCCGCTCAGTATGCAAAGCATGAAAGTCCTGATGTCCATGCTTTTGAGTTCATAAATATGTTTTTTAAAAAATATTGGCGCGATGATAAGCACTGTTAAGCCAAGGCGGTAAGTGGCTATGGCAAGAGAAGGGGCTTCCGATATCCTTGTGAGTATAGAAGAAAACGATGTGAAAAAAACTCCTATCAGGATTATTATTTTGGGGTTTATTTTTTTGGGCATATATTTTTCTCCTTAGTCCATTTCTGAATTCTATTGTATATCAAAAAGCATGTTGTTTGTCATTAAAAAGTGTTTAAAATCAAAAACAAGGGTATCAAATCATTACAAGGCCCATATGGAACCGGCTGATTTTGCTTTTATGAATGTATTTGAAATGGCGGACGGTGTCTTCTGTCAAGAAAAATCATACATGAAGGACTGCAGCCGGTTCCATGTGTCTTTTTTTTATGCAAAGCCATGTGGTATAATATTTGCAATATGAATCGGAGGTTTTACTGTATGAAGGACTATATATTCAATGTTCTCGCAAGCGAAGTGTATTCAAAGGAATTTCTTTTATTTGATGAAAATGAAGAAATTGGCGAAATTGTAACGACAATGCTTAAAGAAAACATGCAGGATGTTTTCTTTAAGGACGACAAGGGGGTTCTTACGGGAATACTCACCCTAAAGGATCTCGCATATATTTATGAAGACCAAAACAACAAGCATTTCCCGGCAAAGGCATTCATGAAAATGAAACTCATTACTGCAGACGAGGAATTGACAATGCATGAGTGCCGGGATTTGATGATTAAGGAAGGCATAGGACGTCTGCCAATAATTGAAAATGGCTCACTCAAAGGCGTAATACGCAAGGAGGAAGTCAGGA
Organism: uncultured Peptostreptococcaceae bacterium; assembly: GCA_964484935.1. Taxonomy (GTDB): domain Bacteria; phylum Bacillota; class Clostridia; order Peptostreptococcales; family BM714; genus BM714. The sequence goes on along the minus strand of CAZAFW010000002.1, from coordinate 120,001 downwards.
ATTTCTATTATATGAAAACCGAACGCATGATGAATCAGATGATCTATCTTGTCGATTATTCATACGAAGCCATTTGCGTCATCGATACAGAAGGCATTGTTTTCGTATGGAACAGGAGCTGTGAAAATCTTTATGACATAGAAAGGAAAGAAATTGTAGGAAAACATATTTCGGAATTTTTTCCCAATGCAATGGGCCTTAAGGTTCTGGGGACAAAAAAACCCGTTAAAAATGCTCTGCATCGTCCGAGGAAAGATTCTTACGTAATAATAAACGCTTTCCCAATATATATTGACGGTGAATTTACCGGTGTCGTCACAACAGACAGGGATGTGACTGAAATCAATAATCTGGCACATGAACTGGACAAGGCGAATGATGCGATTGCCATGCTTGAAAGCCATATAAAGGAAATATCCGGCGACAATTTCAAGAACATAATAGGAAATAGCGTTAAAATAAACAATTGCATCAAGGTTGCAAAACAGATTGCAAAAACTGAAACATCCATATTGATTACGGGAGAGAGCGGAACAGGAAAAGAACTTTTTGCAAGGGCAATACACGATTACAGTGGAAGGAAAGGAATGTTTGTTGCGGTAAACTGCAGTTCCATACCATCTGAACTCTTTGAAAGTGAAATGTTCGGCTATGTCGAAGGCGCTTTTACTGGAGCAAGAAAGAAAGGAAAAGCCGGTCTTTTCGAGTTGGCTAACGAAGGCACAATTTTTCTTGATGAAATTGGTGAAATGCCGATGCAAATGCAGTCAAAGATGTTAAGGGTACTTCAGGAAAGACGTTTGCGCAGGATAGGGGACGAGAAAAGCATACCGATAGATATAAGAGTGATATCGGCAACCAACAAAAATTTGGCGGAAATGGTCGAAGAAAAGACATTTCGGGATGATTTATACTACAGGCTGCAGGTGGTAAACATCGAATTGCCCCCTTTGAGGGAAAGGCAAAACGACATCATACTCCTTGCGCGGCATTTCCTGACCGAGATGGCTGAAAAAAACAACCGACGCATTCCGGAACTTGACAGGGATGTGTTGGAAGCGCTAAGGTCTTGCACTTGGAAGGGCAACATAAGGGAGTTGAGAAATGTCATAGAGTATATAGTTGTGGTTTGCGGTGAAGACGGATTGGCCACTTTGGACACTTTGCCCCCAAACATGACAACGGGGAACACAAAGGCAATTATTGACAATGCGCATATTGAAAAGGATTTGAACAAAGCCGTCCAAAACCTGGAAATCAACCGCATAAGCCTTGCATTGAAAGAATGCGACGGCAATAGAAAAAAAGCCGCGCTGATGCTCAACATACCAAGAACAACCCTATATTACAAAATGAATCAATACAAAATTAAATAGTGTCCAAAATCCGACGCGTGTCGAAAAATAGACACGCGTCGGATTGATTGTAAATTAACAAACAAAATGCAAATTTAAAGCTAATAAATGTCAAAATACTTCGATATTGGGAAAGAAGAATCGACGAGTGAATGTATTCAATTTCTGGACAGCTTGAAAATAGTCATTTGTGTAAAAGACAGCGACTAAAATAAATCTGAATATATAGAAGAATAAGAAAATTTGAAAAAAGCGAAAAGTGTCGAATTGCCGACATATAGAATTTGCAAATAACTTCAATGAACCCATAGATAAAAACTATATTAAAGAAAAAGTGTTGGAAACGCTAGGATATGGCGTTTTTTATTTTTTTTGCAGCACTTGGCACGCAAGTTGCGTGTATATTGGGCGTGATTAAAAAATAACAAAGTTTTGTCATATAAAACTTATCAAGGAGGTGAAATAATGGAAGCAGCTGTCAAACTTGAAAGCAAGATTGGATTGATTGAAAAACCCGCTGCAAAAGTGGTTCTGCCTTTGAAGCAACATGTGGGAGGCCCATGCAAACCGATAGTATCCGTAGGAGATTCGGTTAAAAGAGGCCAATTGATAGCGGTGCCTGAAGGATTGGGAGCCAACATACATGCCAGCGTCAAGGGGCTTATTGAATCTTTGGAAGAAGGATCTATAACAATAAAAGCAGATGTGGATCAACCTGAAGACTTTGTGAAAATAAAGGAAACCGATGATCTCGTCGAAGCAATTAAGGAAGCAGGAGTCGTAGGAGCGGGAGGAGCCGGATTCCCAACTGGAATCAAGCTCGGAACAAAACTGCCGGGGGGATGTGTTATTGCCAATGCGGCTGAGTGCGAGCCGATTCTCGACCATAACATACTTTACCTTGAGGACAATGCTGACGTTATTGTAAGGGGTGTAAAATATGCTATGGAAGTGACAGAGGCGGCAAATGGAATAATTGCCATAAAGCCAAAGTCACATAACAAGAAAGCTATCGCGGCTTTGGAAAAAGCATGCGCGAAAGAAAAAAGCGTGGAAGTCAAACTTTTACCCGACATGTATCCCGCAGGAGACGAGCGAGTCATAATAAGGGAACTTATGGGAGTGGAGCTGGAGCCCGGCCAATTGCCGCTTGAAGCCAATGCTGTCATTTGCAATGTTGAAACAATGAAAAATATAGTTTATGCAATCGAGGATAGACGCCCTGTCATAACAAAGGATGTAACTGTTGGAGGAAGATTGAAGGATGCCAAGAATGGAAAAGTTTTCTTCAATGTTCCTATAGGAACTGATTTTGAAACCCTGCTTGATGCCTCAGGCGGCTACTATGGACATTACGGTGAAATTGTAGCGGGAGGTCCTTTCACAGGAAAGAAGGGTTCTGAAAAAACTGGAGTCACAAAGACTACCGGAGGAATTCTGGTGGCAATGCCTTTCCCGAATGAAAAGAGGAAGGTCGGCATCATAGCATGCGAATGCGGAGCCCAGGAAGAACGGCTGAAGCAAATTGCAGAAGAGATGGGAGCCGAAGTGGTTGCCGAGAAAAAATGCAAAAGAATGAAAGACGACGGAAGAGGCCGTTATCGCTGCGAGCTTCCGGGATCTTGCCCGGGTCAGGCAGAAACGGTTCTGTATCTTAAGAAGCATGGAGCCGAGGTCATTTTGACCGGGACATGCCAGGATTGAACGAACACCGTCATGAAAGTAGCTCCCAGGTTGGGAGTTCCGGTGTATCACAGTACTGACCACGTTTTGAGAGCTTGTGGTCACAAGCTCTATAGACGAATCAAAGAATAAAAAGAAAATAAAGAATAGGGGGAAAGAAAAATGTCAATTACTTTGGAAACTGCAAAGGAGCATGCCAACGACTTGGCTGTCACCTGCTGCAGATTCGAAGCAGGGACGGTAATAAAGCCTGAAAATCTGGAAGATCCTGAAATACTTCCCGATCTTGAGGATTCCGGCCTGCTGGAAGTGCCTGAAAATGCTTTAACTATAGGACAGGTTTTGGGTGCGACATTAATTGAAACGGTTGATTCGCTTACACCGCTTACTGCGGCTGTACTCGATGGAGTCGCAGAAGTTGAAGTTGAAAAAGAGGAGGTTGTTGAAGTTTCTGCAGTTGAGGAAGAAATTGCTCCAGTTGCTCCCGTTTCACCGGTTATGCCGATAGGAACCCAAGGCGGAGTTGTTAAAATACACATAGGCGAAGGAAGAGACATAAATCTTGAAATTCCGCTTACGGTAGCAGGTTCCGCCTATGGCGGAGCATTGCCATCTGGAAGTATTGTTTCGGCTGAGGTTGCTGCAGAGGCGGATGTTGCCGAAAAGGCTCAAGAAGAAAAAGTGATTAGAAGCCTTAAAAGAAAGCATTTCGAAATAAACAAGGTTGAATTCGGACCCGAAACAAAAATAGAGGGAAAAACTCTAACAATTCGTGAAGACATCTGCAAGGATGCAATCGAAACCGAAGAACTTGTAGTCGATATGAAAATCGAAGTCATCACGCCTGATAAATACGACACATACAGCGAAACTCTTATGGACATTCAACCCATAGCAACAAAAGAAGAGGGTGAAGTCGGAGAAGGAATCACAAGGGTTGTCGACGGAACAATCGTTGTTGTGACAGGTACAGACGAAGACGGAGTACAAATCGGTGAATTCGGATCATCGGAAGGAATCCTTGACAGAAACATCATGTGGGGACGCCCGGGATCACCTGAATTCGGCGAAACTTTCATAAAGACACAAGTAACTGTAAAGCGCGGCACAAACATGGAAAGACCCGGACCGATGGCCGCTCACAGGGCGACTGACGTTATCACGCAGGAAATTCGCGAAGCCCTTAAAACTTTAGATGAAAGCCTCGTTGTGGACACAGAGGAATTTGTTCAAACAAGGCATCCCGGAAAGAAAAGGGTTGCTTTTATCAAGGAAATCATGGGACAGGGAGCAATGCACGACAACTTCCTTCTTCCTGTAGAACCGGTAGGGACTATTGGGGCAAAGGCCAATGTAGACCTTGGAAACGTTCCAATAGTTGTTTCCCCTCTTCAAGTCATCGATGGATGCATACACGCACTCACATGCATCGGACCTGCTTCCAAGGAAACGTCGAGACATTACTGGAGAGAACCTATGGTTCTTGAACTGATGAACGACGAAGAAGTCGACCTCGTTGCAGTTATTCTTGTTGGTTCGCCTCAAGTAAACTCCGAAAAATTCTATGTTTCCAATATTCTTGGGATGACTGTTGAAACAATGGACCTTGACGGAGCAATAGTTGGAACAGAAGGATTTGGAAACAACCACATAGATTTTGCCTCTCATATAGAGCAAGTAGGCAAAAGGGGAGTTCCAGTTGTTGGAATGACTTACGCAGCGGTTCAAGGGCAATTGGTTGTAGGAAACGAATTCATGAATGCCATGGTTGACAACAACAAGTCCATGCAGGGAATCGAGAATGAAATTCTCGCCAATAACACATTGTGCAAGGAAGATGCAATAAGGGCAATCTACATGCTAAAGTCCGAGATGATGGGCGAAAGTATCAAGAAGCCTGAAAGATCTTGGAATGCCAACGTAAAACAAAATAACGTTGAAATGATTGAAAAGGCAACAGGAGAAAAAATAGAGCTTTGCGAGAATGAACAAAGCCTCGAAAAATCAAAAAAACGTAGAGAAATCTACGAAATCGAAGAATAAAAAGCAAAGGTGATAAAAAAATGGACAGATTGAAATATGCTTCATCAGAAAGTTTTTATGAAGGAATAGTAGTGGATTTTAGCGATTGCTCTGTAACGGTGGACTTCAAAGGCCGTATGGGACAAATAAAAGTGCCTAGACGCATGGTTATTAGCCCGGTGGAACTAATGAGAGGGCAGCAAGTCGGATTTATGATGACTTACATCGAAGTGCTCGATGCGGAACCTGACGAAGAATATGCTAGAAGTGCCGTCAGACAGCTTGAAGCTAAAAGAAGCGCTGAGGAAAACTATAATAAGCATATTCAATCCGAATACAAAGAAGATTGTAGGGAGGTATAGAGAAATGAGTTTGACTGTTGTACAAGGTTTACAATCAGAAATATTCGTGCCTATTACACCTCCGGTTGTCTGGACGCCTGTCACAAAGCCGCTCAATGAAATGACAATCGCATTGGCTACGGCCGCCGGCGTGCACTTGAAGTCGGACAAGCGGTTCAATTTGGCTGGAGACACGAGTTACAGAGAAATACCCGGAGATTCCGACAGCGACAATTTGATGGTTTCGCATGGAGGATATGACAATCAGGACGTAAACAAGGACATCAACTGCATGTTTCCGATAGACCGATTGAATGAACTTGCCGCAAAAGGTGTAATAAAAGGTGTTGCACCCATGCATTTCGGTTTCATGGGCGGGGGAGGAAATGTTGAAGTTTTCACAAACGAGACAGGTCCTGCTATCGCCCAAAAATTGAAAGATGAGAATGTGGATGCTGTTGTCATGACAGCTGGCTGAGGCACTTGCCACCGCTCTGCAGTTATAGTGCAGAGAGCGATCGAGGAAGCTGGAATACCGACAATTGTAATTGCGGCCCTTCCTCCTGTAGTAAGACAAGCCGGTTCTCCAAGGGCTGTAGCGCCGCTCGTACCGATGGGTGCAAATGCCGGTGAGCCGAACAATATCGAGATGCAGACAGATATTTTGGCAGATACTTTGGACAAGCTTGTAACAATTGAAACACCTGGAAGAATCATGACACTTCCCTATCAATATGTAGCCGTAGTGTAAAAAATGAACGTCTTCCTCCTTCTTTTGACGGAGGGGGAAGACGGATTTTACAAATGGACAGGGGGAAAAGAAATAGTGGAAAAAGAAATGAGAAGGCTGGTCATCCGGACCTTTCATGTGGATCGGGTTCTTTTTTCAGACTCGACGGAATACAGGGGCAATGTGCTCTCGATTGACAAAAATATGACGAGCAAATCCGATATCGACCGGGATATTTTCGATGATGTTTCAATCAACATAATCGAGCCTGGGAGCCACGACATTCATGTCAATTGCATAATGGACATACTTCCTATTTCCACAAAGGTCTTGGGAGTTTTGGGAGAGGGCATAACCCATACAATGACCGGGGTCTATGTAATGATTAACGGCGCGGAAAAAAACGGAAGGCAGATGTCGAATTTCGGTTCTTCGGACGGCATTCTTTCCAAGCAGCTTATGACGGGCCGAGCCGGTACGCCGGGGCCAAACGATATAATAATACAATTCGATGTCATCCTGAAGGAAGGGGTCGAGTTCAGCAGAAAACTGCCTTTGGCAATTCATTCGCTATGCGACGGTTTTGTTCAGGAGATAAGGGAAAAGCTGAAAAAACTTAATGCGGGGCAGGCGGATGAGAATCATGAGTTTTACGACACAATAAGAAAAGGCAAAAAGAAGGTTGTAATCATAAAACAGATTGGCGGACAGGGAGCAATGCACGACAACCAGTTGTTTTCTTCGGAACCATCAGGATTTGAAGGAGGGTTTTCAAATATAGACATGCTCAACATGCCGATGATAGTTTCCCCCAACGAATACCGTGATGGCGCCATAAGGGCCATGACATAGGAGGATATTATGGGAATCGGACCATCTACAAAGGAAACGTCCTTGCACCATTTCAGGGATCCGCTGTTGGACGTGGTTGCAAAGGATTCGGACATTGACCTGCAGGGAGTTTTGCTTGTGGGCACACCGCAAGGCAACAAGGAAAAATTGCTTGTCGGAACAAGGGCGGGCGCATGGGTTGAAGCCATGAGATCGGACGGAGTTATAATTTCTCTGGACGGATGGGGGAATTCTCATGTGGATTTCGCCAATACAATCGAGCAGATAGGGAAAAGGGGCATACCGGTTGTAGGTATGAGCTTTATAGGAACTGCTGCAACGTTTGTTGTCAAGAATGAATATATGGATACTATAGTGGATTTCAACAAATCCGAAGAAGGCATTGAAACCGAAGTTGTTGGTGAAAATACGGTAAATGAAAGAGATGCAAAAAAAGCCTTGGCCTTGTTGAAACTCAAAATGAAAAAGAGGGGGGTTTGATTAGATGCAAGTGACACGAACGATAAATGCAGTCGATTCCCATACAATGGGAGAGCCTACAAGAATCGTAACTGGTGGAATTCCGTCGATTCCCGGCAAAACAATGCCGGAAAGGAAAGCTTATCTTGAAAAAAATCTTGATCATTTAAGAACAGGAATTATGCTTGAGCCCAGGGGACACAATGACATGTTTGGCTCAATCATTACACCTCCGATTTCTGAAGAGGCTGATCTTGGAATCATATTCATGGACGGCGGAGGATATTTGAACATGTGCGGCCATGGAACCATCGGTGCAATGACTGTTGCACTAGAAACGGGAATGGTTGCGATGGTTGAACCGGTTACAAATGTTGTGCTTGAAGCGCCGGCCGGTCTGGTAAGAGGAAGCGTAGCCGTCAAGAACGGAAAGGTTCAGGAAGTTTCATTTAAAAATGTTCCGTCCTTTCTTTATAAAGAAGATGCCGAAATAGAAATACCGGAAATTGGGAAAGTGACTTTAGACATAGCATTCGGAGGAAGCTTTTTCGCAATCGTAAGCGCAAAGAAGCTGGGAATCGAAGTGAAACCTGAAAATGCGCAAAAGCTCAATATTCTTGGAATGGAAATCAGAGACATAGTAAACGACACCGTAAAGGTTCAGCATCCGGAACTGCCCCATATAAATACGGTTGATTTGGTTGAAATCTATGACGACCCGACAAACCCTGAAGCGACATATAAGAATGTGGTTATATTCGGTCAGGGACAAGTTGACAGATCTCCATGCGGTACCGGAACATCGGCAAAACTTGCGACTCTTTATGCGAAAGGCTTGTTTAAAGAGAAAGAGACATTCATTTACGAAAGCATACTTGGAACACTTTTCAAAGGTAGAGTTGTTGGAAAAACGAAAGTAGGGGAATTTGACGCAATTATTCCCGAAATCACCGGTTCAGCCTATATTACAGGATTCAATCATTTCGTGTTTGATGATTCGGACCCTGTCAAATATGGATTTATTCTTAAATAACTTAAACTATAGGAGGAGAAGAAAATGGTACAAGCGGTTTTAGGTGTTTTGGGAGCGATGACTCTTTGGTTCAGTGCAGTGTTTGTAAAAGATTTTGCATCTCACAAAGGAGAACTGGAAGACAATTCGTGGGGCATTACGTTGGGAATAGGATTCATAGTAAACTTTTTCGACACATTGGGAATAGGGTCGTTTGCCCCTACAACAGCCTTGCTTAAATTCTTCAAGCAAACAAAGGATAGAATAATACCTGGAACACTCAATGTTGGATGTACTGTTCCGGTAGTTCTTGAAGCATTCATATTTATCGCAGTTATCGAAGTTGAAATAGTGACATTGGTCTCAATGCTTGCCTCAGCAACTGCAGGCGCTTACCTTGGTGCCGGAATCGTTGCCAAATTTGATGAAAGAAAAGTACAACTGGTAATGGGATTTGCCCTTCTGGCGACTGCTTTCCTAATGACTTCAGGACAAATGGGTTGGACTGCTTCACTTGGAACAGGCGATGCAATCGGCCTTACAGGCGGAAAACTTATTTTCGCAATAGCTGCAAACTTCATTTTGGGAGCCCTTATGACTGCAGGAGTTGGTCTCTATGCTCCAGCCATGGCTCTTGTATACATGCTCGGAATGTCTCCGAGAGTAGCCTTCCCGATAATGATGGGTTCATGCGCATTCCTCATGCCTGTAGCTTCAATTAAATTTATCAAAGAGGCTGCATATGACAGAAAAGCTTCAATGGCAATCACAATTGCAGGATCCGTAGGAGTGTTCATAGCTGCTTATCTTGTCAAGTCAATGCCTATCAGCATTCTTACATGGCTTGTCATAGGAGTCATACTTTACACATCACTCACAATGCTCAAATCAGCCGCCAAGAATAAAAAAGCGGAGGAAACTGCTGCATAATCTTACCATCCATATTATCTCTTTAATATATTTTGCGAAAAAGATCCGCTCCTTGACTGGCGGGTCTTTTTCTTTCGATTTGTAAACAAATCCAGTTAAGATTATAATGAACTATGGATATAAAAAAATATTGAAGGTGGATTAAATGTACTCTGATTCGTTTGTGTTTTCGGTTACAGCGCTTTGCGTTGGAATAATGGGATTCTTCTATGGCTTGACTGCCATAAAGGAAATAAAGGAACTCCAGGTACGTATTGTGAAGATGGAGGAAACGGTAAAAGAAGTAAATAAGAAGCTTTATTACAGGGATTAGAACACGAAAAGCAAAATCATGGCCGGGAGTGTGTGGCATATGAACAACAGGATTATGGTTATTGGAGGTATAAATGCCGATATTACGGGCTTTTCAATAGAAGCTCTGGTTCACAACGATTCGAACCCGGGAAGGATAGAAATATCCGCAGGCGGCGTAGGCCGCAACATAGGTGAGAATTTGATCCGGACAGGCTTTGAAGTATCCATAGCAACGGCATTTGCAAAGGACCCAATGGGCTTTTTTCTGATGGAGACTTGTAAAAACATAGGCATGGATGCTTCATGCAGCAAGATATTTGATGACGGTTCGCGTTCTTCGATATATCTTTCTGTCGTAGATGCAGACGGGGAGATGGAAACAGCGGTGAGCGACATGGAGATATTTGACAAATTGTCAATACCGGATATCAAACAGTCATACGAAAAACTTGAAGAAGCGGAGTTTATAGTTATGGACTCAAATGTTTCTGTTGAAATAATCGAATTTGTAATGGAAAAATATAAACACAAACATATAGTATTCGATCCTGTTTCGACTTCTAAAGCGGGTAAGCTTGACGGCATAAAATGGTCTGCTGAAATCCTCAAGCCAAACATCCTTGAAGCGCAAATCATTTCGGGTATAAGGATGGACAGTTTCGAAAAAACAATCGAGGGATTAAAGCGGATCAACGGCTTGGGAATTTGCTGGGTTCTAATGACAGACGGGGCCAATGGAGCATGGCTTTCCGGAAAAGGACGCGTTTACAGGTGCCCGTCGCTTGTTGGGGGAAAGAAGAATGTCAACGGAGCGGGGGATGCTTTTTTGGCAGGAGCGGTTTATGGTCGCAGCAAGGGACAGTTTGAAACCGATATGCTCTATTATGGGCATGCTGCCGCATCTATAGCCATGGAAAGCTCTAAAACAGTTAATCCTGAAATGAGTGTTAAAACTCTTGAAAAAAGGATGGAGGAATTGAAAATATGCTTGAAGGCGGAAGAACTTTGAAAGACATGATGGAAATAAAAGATGAAGTGAAAGATGCCATTCGATGCGGAATGCCGGTTGTAGCTTTGGAATCGACCATAATAGCCCATGGCATGCCCTATCCGGAAAATGTGGAAACAGCACTTGCATTAGAGGACATAATCAGAAAAGAGGGGGTTGTCCCTGCAACTATTGCAATAATTGGAGGCGTATTGAAAATTGGGCTTTCGGAAAAGGAAATAGAATATCTTGCGACGGCAAAGGATGTAATGAAGGTAAGCAGAAGAGATTTTCCTTATGTTATGGCAATGGGCGCGAATGGAGCCACAACAGTTTCCGGAACAATGATTGCGGCTGATTTTGCCGGCATACGCGTATTTGTAACAGGAGGAGTCGGGGGAGTCCACAGAAATGCTGAAAAAAGTTTTGACATATCAGCCGATTTGACAGAGTTGTCCCGCACAGGGGTTGCGGTTGTGAGTGCCGGTGTCAAATCGATTTTGGATATTGGATTGACACTGGAATACCTTGAGACGGAGGGTGTGCCTGTAGTAACTTTCGGAACAGATGATTTTCCGGCCTTTTATTCCAGAAAAAGCGGATTCAAGGGAAGCTGCAGTGTTTCAGGATTTGAGGAGGCGGCTGGAATAATGAAGGCCAAATGGGATTTGGGTCTTTCGGGCGGGATGATAATAGCGTGCCCTGTTCCCGAAAAGTTTGAAATTCCTTTGGAAGATATGGAAGCTACAATAGATAAAGCTTTGAAATCTGCAGAAACTGCAGGTGTAAGGGGGAAAGAACTTACTCCTTATCTGCTTTCTAAAATAAAGGATCTAACTGGAGGAAAAAGTCTCGATGCAAACCGGCATCTGGTGTATGAAAATGCGAGGATAGGCGCAGGCATAGCATCTGCGTATGCCAAGCTTGAAAGAAGGTGAAGACAATATGGAAAAAGGATATGTCCATTTGTATACAGGAAATGGGAAAGGAAAGACCACGGCTGCACTGGGCTTGTGCCTGCGTGCCGTATGCGCCGGAAAGAAAGTTTTTTTCGGACAGTTTATCAAAGGAATGCACTACAGCGAATTGAAAGCGGTGGAGTATCTGCCGGGGTTTCAAATGAAACAGTATGGAAACGACTGTTTCATTTACAGGGATCCGACTGACAAGGATGTCGAATTGGCAAAAGACGGATTGAAGGAATTGGGACGAATAATAAGGTCTGGCGTTTACGACATAGTTGTCATGGATGAAGTAAATATCGCCCTTTATTACAAACTTTTCAATGTGGAGGATGTCATCGAAATTTTGAAAAGCCGGCCGCAGCAGACAGAAGTGGTTTTGACCGGCAGATATGCCCCCGGGAAACTTGTTGATTTTGCCGACCTTGTCACTGAAATGAAGGAAATAAAGCATTATTATCAAAAAGGCGTAGAGGCTAGAACGGGTATAGAAAAATGAATGGTGTTTCACTGCAATACAATGAAATGTGTTTTGAATGCAAACTATGGAATTTGACACGCAAACAGAACATCCTTTGGATGTTCTGTTTTTTTATACCGAAAAACAGTATGGAAAAGTGTACAAGTTTGTTATAATGATATTTATAAATTCAGTTTGGAGGAAGAATATGAAACTATTCTATAAGAGCAGCAGAGGCGCCGGAGGCAAATTCACGGCTTCTGAAGCCATAATAAGGGGCATTGCTGAAGATGGGGGCTTGTTTGTTCCTAATGTCTTGCCTGAATTGAAAATGGATTTTTCAGAATTGGCAAGCAAGCCGTACGCGGAAATAGCCTACGAAGTAATGAGTTTGTTTTTAGATGATTTTGAGGAAGAAGAACTCAAAAATTGCATTGCGAATGCTTATGACGATAAGTTTGACACAGAGGACATAGCTCCTCTTGTAAAGCTTGACGAAAGAGTATCCATTTTGGAGCTTTTTCACGGGCCCACACTGGCATTCAAAGACATGGCTTTGTCGATTTTGCCAAGATTCATGCAGACGGCAAAAAAGAAAAACAAGATAGAAGAGGATATTGTAATACTTACGGCTACATCGGGAGATACAGGCAAAGCGGCGCTTGAAGGTTTTGCCGGAATAGAGGGCATTGAAATAATTGTGTTTTTTCCGGAAGAGGGAGTAAGTCCAGTTCAAAAGCTGCAAATGGTAACTCAAGAGGGACAAAACACCCATGTTGCCGGAATAATAGGCAATTTTGACGATGCCCAAACCGGCGTGAAAATGATTTTTGGAGACAAGGATTATGCCAAAAAGCTCAAGAACAAAGGATACCTCCTTTCATCTGCCAATTCGATAAACATTGGCAGGTTGATTCCACAAATCGTATATTATTTCTCTGCATACGGGCAATTGCTCAAGCAGGAAACTGTACAAAATGGCGATCTTGTTGATTTTGTTGTTCCTACAGGCAATTTTGGAAATATTTTGGCGGGATATTATGCTAAAAGAATGGGACTTCCGGTTGGACATCTAGTTTGCGCTTCCAACGAGAATAAGGTGCTTACGGATTTTTTCGAAAGCGGGAACTATGACAAGAACAGGACACTGACAAAAACACAATCGCCTTCGATGGACATTCTTGTATCAAGCAATCTTGAACGTTTGCTTTACGAAATTTCAAGCAAGGATGAAAATCCTGTGCCTGAATGGATGAAGGCTCTCGATGAAAAGGGCTCATATAGTGTTGATGAACTTATATCAGGATTGGAAGAAGATTTTGAGGCCGGATGGATAAGAGGTCCAGAAGGGCGCCGATGCATTTCGGATGTTTACAGCAAATATGGATATCTGATGGACACACACACGGCGGTAGCTTATGGGGTAAATGAAAGAAGGAAAGTGGAGACTAAGCACCATTCGGTTATTCTTTCGACCGCAAGCCCATACAAATTCCCCAAGTCCGTTCTTTCATCCATAGACAAAAAATACGAGGAACGGAAAGAAATTGACTTGATTGAAGTTATGGAGGATTTCGTTGAAGGTGAAATACCGATGGGGGTCAGGGATATAAGACAGAGAAAAGTGCTTCATGAATACGTATGCGGCAAGGATGGCATGAGGGAAGCAGTAGATAAATTTTTGGCGGGGAGGGATTCGAAATGATACGTGTGAGAGTTCCTGCCACAAGCGCCAACATAGGGCCGGGTTTCGATGCGATGGGATTGGCGCTGAAGCTGTATAATGAATTCAGCTTTGAATCATTGGAAAAAGGGATTGAGATAGTCGGTTTCCAGGAAAAATATAAAAATGATGACAATCTTGTTTTAAAATCTGTCAGGCGTCTTTATGAAAAGGCGGGTAAAAATTTGAAGGGAATAAGAATAACAGTAAAAGAAGGAATTCCCGTTTCAAGGGGATTGGGAAGCAGTGCCGCCTGCATAGTTGGAGGGCTTGTCGGGGCCAACGCCCTTTTGGACAAGCCTCTCACAAAAGACGAATTAATCTCTTTGGCGGTTGAAATAGAAGGACATCCCGACAATGTTGTTCCGGCATTCGAAGGAGGTTTGACGGTTTCTTATTCGAAAGACGGAAGCGTCAGGCATGAAAAAATAAATTTTGATTATGAAAAGCTTTTGCTTTATGCATTAATCCCGGATTTCGAGGTGTCAACCGAAAAAGCGAGAAAAGCGCTTCCTGAAACATTCACTTTAGAGGATGTTGTTTGCAATATTTCAAGGACGGCAATGCTTGTTGCCTTGCTGGTAAACGGGAAGTTTGAGAATTTGTGGGATATATTTGGTGACAGGGTTCATCAGCCGTATCGCAGCCGCCTGATAAATGGATTTGACTCTATGGAAGAAAAAATGCGTGAACTGGAATTTGACGGATTGTTTATAAGCGGTGCCGGGCCTACCCTTATGGGCGTCTTGTCGGAACGGGACAGCAGGAAAGTTGAAGCGTTGAAGGAGTTTTTGGATTCTATGGAGAACAAATGGAAATTGGAACCTGTAGGAATAGACAAGGAAGGGGTCCAAATACTTTAGACGGGGAAGGTACGCGTCAATGACGGAAAATGGCAAAATAATAATAGAAAAACGCAAAATTTCAAACAAGTTCAAGTACAAGATCCTTTCAGGCTACGCCTTGTACATGATAATCTTTGGATTTTTATTGGACAGTCCTTTGCAAATATTCAAAGGAATTTTGGACATAATAATGAAACCGGACCTGCTTATAACGGACTATATAAGTGTTGGAGGGATGGGCGCGGCTTTTGTCAATGCCGGTTTGCTGGCGCTGGCTTTTACACTGATGATTTACATGCTCGGTGTCGATGTAAACGGATTGGCGGTTGTTGCAATTTCTTTGGCAGGAGGATTTGCCCTGTTCGGCAAGAATATTTTTAATGTGTGGTTTGTACTTTTGGGGGTTCTGCTGTACTGCAAGTTTAAAAATGAGCCTTTCAAAAACCATGTCTTGATCGGCATACTCGGAACGGCAATGGCGCCAATGGTGACGCAGCTAATGTTTACAACCGGACATGGGGCAATTCAGAGCTTTTTGCTTGGCGCAGCCGCTGGAATATTTTCGGGTTTAATACTACCGCCTTTGTCGTCCTATCTTTTAAGAGTCCACCAGGGGTATAACCTCTACAATGTAGGATTTGCCGCTGGAGTGATAGGTACGGTAATGGTTTCGATTTTCAAATCCTATGGCTTTCTGCCTGAAAGCAGGGTTATTTGGTCTACAGGAAACAATCTGATTCTAGGAATTTGGCTTGGGATAATGTTTTTTTCAATGTTGGCATTGGGATGGTGGTTGAACGGAAGGAGTTTCAAGGGCTATATTGATATATTCCAATACTCGGGCCGTGCCGTTACAGATTTTGTGACACTTGAAGGTTTCGGGCCGACACTTATAAACATGGGACTTTTGGGATATATGTCTATGGCGTATATTCTTATGATAAAAGGTGATTTCAACGGCCCTACAATAGGAGGCATTTTCACAGTTGTCGGATTCGGGGCATTTGGAAAGCATCCAAAGAATGTTTGGCCCATATTTGCTGGAGTATGGCTTGGATCGGTAACAAAAGTCTGGAGTGCGAATGACCCGGCAATCCAATTGGCTGCTCTTTTTGGCACCACATTGGCTCCAATTGCGGGCGAGTTCGGACCATTTATAGGTATAATCACAGGATTCGTCCATTCTTCAGTTGTGCTCAACGTGGGAGTGCTCCACGGAGGCATGAATCTTTACAACAACGGTTTTGCAGGCGGTATTGTGGCGGCGGTTATGATACCGTTGATTGAAGCTTTCGGAAGGAGAAAAGAAAATGATTAATGAAAAGCAGCGAATAGCCAAAATTATTGATGAAATGACAATGTTCTTTTTTTCGATGGGGGCAAAGGATATTTCCACGAACATAAATATTGGACCTGATGAGACGGTAATAACATTCGAGTCCGATTTTAAGGGAGACCAGAAAAAAAAGATTGAAAAACTGGTTAAATGCATGAAAATTCCCAAACAGGAAGGGATGGAGGAATATTACTGGAGTCTCACAGGTGAATGCAATATAGATACAGAGCTTTCGGTCGTAGGCATGATGACGGATAAAATTGAAATGGATATAAAAGGCAATCACATCCATATGGTTCTTCACAGGGAGAAGCAGCGTTGAAGGCATAAGACGGCTGATGCGATTTCGGCAAAGATGATAATTGGAAAAAGAGGCCTTCAACGCGTCAAATTTGACTGTTTGACGCGTTGAAGGTTTTTTGAATGAGTACAATCCTATGCTGAATGTTTTTAGTCCCTGTAGATGAAAATGCATGGCATTAAAGGATTTGTAAAATATATATAGAATTAATATAGAGTGTATTGAGGATAGTTCTTGTTTGGAGGAGGAGTCTTTTAATGGGATTGGGGACCGATATTGTTGAAATTGAACGAATTCGCCACAATATGAACGAAAAATTCCTTTTGCGAATTTTCACTGCTGAAGAAAGGAAAAGAATTGAAGGTAAAAGCTATCGCGCAGCCGGAATATTTGCAGCTAAGGAAGCGGCTTCAAAAGCCCTGGGAACCGGCATAAAAGGTTTAGGCTGGCATGATATAGAGATATTGAAAAAAGAGAGCGGAAAGCCGTATGTGCGCCTGCATGGAAAAGCGGAAAAACTGGCGAAGGAACAGGGCATAAAGGAAATGGAAATTTCAATTTCCCATTGCAGGAATTATGCAACCGCTGTTGCATCTTTCAGATAAGGAGACTTTCATGAAACCATTGTATTTGAACAAGCAAATCAAACAGCTTGAAGAATGGACTGCTGAAAGAATAGGAATAAGTCCGCTTTTGTTGATGGAACACGCAGGGATCAGAGTGGTTGAGCATATTGAAACTGTTTACCCTGGAGAACCTGTCACATTGATTTGCGGCCCGGGAAACAACGGAGGCGATGGATTTGCAATAGCCAGAATCCTTTTTCTAATGGGGCGGGATGTGTTGACATTGGTATTGCCATGCGAGAGCAGCCTGAAAGGGGAAGCCGAGGCCAATTTTGAAATACTTAAAAACTTGCAAGTTCCGCTCGTGCATTTAAATCCTTCGCAACCGCTGGAGCCCGAATGGATAAAGGGCAGGCTTCTTGTGGATTGCATTTTCGGGACCGGATTCTCAAGACCGCTTACCGGTACATACAAGCTTGTTGTGGAATGCATGAACTCGAGTGGACGGCCGATAGTTTCGGTCGACATCCCATCGGGAATAAATGGGGATACGGGAGAATCTATGGGGGATTCGGTTTCGGCTGAATCGACAGTTGCGCTTGGAACATATAAAATGGGACATTTTCAAAAGGATGGGTTTATTAAAAAAGGGAATCTTGTACTTGCGGATATTGGGATTCCGGAAAAGGCCCACGAGGGTTTTGAAACATACGCATGGCTTTTCGAAGATTCGGATGTTGACATGATGACAAAGAAAAAGGATAAAGCAGGGCATAAATATCAAAGCGGCAAGGTTTTGTTTTTAGCTGGATCCAGGGACATGACAGGCGCGGCTCTTTTCAATGCAATGGGCGCGTTGAGGAGCGGGGCCGGACTGGTAAAGATGATGGTCGAGGAGCTTGTTTGGGGTGCGATAGTAGGAAAAGTTCCCGAGGCGGTTGCCTTGACCTATGACAGCAAAGAAGTAAAGAACGGGAATTTGACCGAAAACATGCTTTCGGCAATGAAAAGCTCAGATATTTTGGTTGCCGGTTCGGGTTGTGGAAAAAGTCCATTGCTCAGGGAATATATTCTCAAAGCTGTCGAAATGGAAAATAAAATTGTCGTTTTGGATGCTGACGCATTGAATGTTTTATCCGGAGAAATCAACCTTATTGATAAAAGGGGGACTGGAAGCAAGATTGTAATCACTCCGCATTTGGGAGAATTTGAAAAATTGACAGGTGCCTTAAAAACCGACAATCTTGTGGAATCGGCCAAAGCTTTTTCCAAAGAACATGAAGTGTTCACGGTCCTTAAGGGTCCTGTTACTATAGTTGCAGAACCCCGAGGAGAAGTCTTTATTTGCGCCCGGGGACACAGGTCAATGGCTACAGCTGGAAGCGGTGATGTTCTTACAGGGGTTTTGGCAGGGGTTCTGGCACAGGTGCCGAGAATTTCCGCAGGAATATTGGAGGCTGTAGATATTCACCAAAAAGCAGGATGTTTGGCTGCGGAAAGAATTCATGAACGTGCCGTATTGGCTTCGGACATAGCTGACTCGTTGTCTGCGGCTTTATCTAAAATCAACAATTAAATTAAATTAAAAGAGGGGGAGGAAAATGGTAAAAAGAGCCAGGCCCGCATGGGCTGAAATCGATTTGGATGCATTTGAAGAGAATTTTAAAAAAATAAAGGACTTGGTAAAGCCGGGAACGATAGTCACCGGAGTAATAAAGGCTGATGCTTATGGACATGGATCAGTCGAAATAGGCAAGGTGCTTTTCGAACAGGGAGTGGACCGATTTGCAGTGGCTACACTTTCGGAAGCCTTGCAGTTAAGAAAAGTATTTAAAGAAGTTCCTATATTGATTTTAGGCTATACGCCAACATATGCAGCTGATGAAGTTATAAAAAACAACATAATACAAACCATGTACAATGTTGACGAAGCTAGGATTTTTTCGGATTGCGCCAAGAAATCAGGCAAGAAGCTTAAGGTGCATATAAAAATCGATTCTGGAATGAGCCGCTTGGGTTTTCAGGCAAATGAGGATTCTGTAGATAAAATAATACAAATAAGCAAACTGCCTAATATTGAGATTGAAGGCATGTTCACTCACTTTGCGGTTGCCGATGAAGTTGACAAGTCGTATACATATAGCCAATTTGAGAAGTACAAGTTCATGGTTGACTCCTTAAAAGAGAGAGGTCTTGAAATACCGGTCAAACATGTATCGAACAGTGCCGCAATAATGGATCTTCCAGAGATGAACATGGACATGGTTAGGGCAGGAATAATACTTTATGGGCTTTACCCTTCCGACGAGGTAATAAAGGAAAGAATTAACCTTAAGCAGGTGATGTCTCTTAAGGCTGAAGTTTCTCATGTAAAAGAGCTTGAGGCGGGAAGAGGAGTAAGCTACGGTTTGAAATACGTAACTCCGGAAAAAAGGAAAATCGCCACTATTCCAATAGGTTATGCGGATGGATATACAAGGATGCTTTCAGGAAAAGCCGAGGTTTTGGTCAAGGGAGTCAAAGTGCCTGTTGTGGGAAGGATATGCATGGACCAATGCCTGATTGACGTTACCGGAACAGATGTCAAAATAGGCGATGAAGTTATTTTGTTTGGGAGCGACGGTATAAACACAATATCGATCGATGAAGTGGCGTCAAAATTGGGAACTATCAATTACGAAATAACCTGCATGATAAGCAAAAGGATACCAAGGGAGTATATAAGAGGCGGCAAGACAGTCAAGTCCGTGGATTACTTAGCTAGTCTTTAGTGGCAAAAGGCGGAAAGGACCCCAAATCTCTTTCCGCTTAATTTGAAGTTTGATTAAATGTCCTTCAAGATATATAATGAATTGGAATACTTTTATGAGGAGCGGCAATATGCAGCCAAAAAAAAACACATATGATCAGTTTTTTTCGATAGCTGAAGGATACAAGTACATGAATAAAATAAATTCGAAAATTTCAGAAGACGGTTTTGAAGCCGATGTTATGGGATTGTTCAACTATGAGGCGGATTTGGCCTTGGAGAGTGATGTTGATATATGAACATAAAGCGCGGTGAAATTTATTATGCCGATTTGAATCCGGTTGTGGGTTCCGAACAGGGAGGGGTAAGACCTGTATTGGTGGTTCAAAATGACATAGGAAACAGATACAGCTCGACGGTTATAGTGGCGGCTATAACATCAAGGATAAACAAGGCTAAATTACCAACCCACATTGAAATTCCCTCAGGCACCTACGGCTTGAATAAAAAATCGGTAGTGCTTTTGGAACAGATAAGGACAATAGACAGAAAGAGAATCATGGAAAGAATAGGCATGTTCAGCGATGAAATGATGGAAAAGGTCGACAAGAGCATCACAGTAAGCCTTGGCATCGGGGACAGGCTGAACGATTGAGTGGAAAGATTGACAATACATATGGATTGCCTCCGGAACCATTCGGGGGTTTTCTGAATTAAGAGCAAAACTATTTATATGTTTTTGCGTTTTCGACAACCGGACGGGGGACATACGATGATATTCAAACAGTCAATAAATTTATGATAGAATGGATTGACTGTAAATCAAGAATTAATTGGAGGGCTTTCAATGGTTAATAAAGGCAGAAGGAAATTTGCGGTTCCGCTTGTATCCATTCTTATTTTGGCGGCTATGACTTTGGGCGCATTGGCTATGTCATACGAACCAGGTTCGGAAAATGACCCGGTAGTGACTTTGTCCTATGTTGAAAACCGACTGTCGGAAATTGTATCGGATTTTCAGGAAAAGCTGGATACAATGGAAACAGGCTCTGAAAATTCCATTTCGCAGGAAGCGACTTCGGGTGATGATGCCACCTTCGAGCCCATTTTAATAAAGGCAGGAAGCAGAGTCTATTTTGGAGGCAATACGCAGGTCATTCTGAGAAGCGGCTCAATGAAGGCAATAGCCAATACCGCAGGCAACGGTTTGGCGGATTTGACTTACGGAAAAGACCTTAAGACAGGAGATCAGATACAAATGAACCATTTGATCCTGGTTCCGAGAAATGACGGAAGAGGGGCCGATGTATCCGAGGATTCCTGGATCATGGTAAAAGGAGAATATATTCTTAATTAGAATGCTTTTGATAAAGGCATCAAAGAAATGTTACAAGGTTTCAATATCACGAATGAAAGGGAAGCAAATGAGAAATAGCATCGAAATTTTCGGGATACCGATTGACAATTTGAATATGGAAGAGGCAATGGACAGATTCAAGGAATTGTTGAAGAAGGATAGAATGTCCAGCATATATACACCGAACACTGAAATAATCATGTTGTCTGAAACAGATGAAAAATTAAAGGATGCATTGCTCAATTCACAGCTGAATGTGCCTGACGGATTCGGCATAGTGCTCGCATCCCGCATTCATAGGATGGGAATCAAGGGTAAGGTTGCAGGAATTGACATGATGGAGCAAATTCTAAAGTATTTGAATTACACAAAGAAATCCATATATATACTGGGGGCAAAACCTGAAATTCTTGCCGCTTCAATTTCAGAGATTCAAAACAATTACCCGTGCATATCTGTCAAGGACAGTCATCACGGCTATTTCAACGAAGAACAGGAAAAGGAAATAATAAAGAGGATCAACGAATTGAAGCCGGATGTTCTTTTTGTGGCATTGGGTGCTCCCAAACAGGAAAAATGGATACATGAGCACAAGCACCAGCTCAACGCAAAAGTTGCAATGGGGGTCGGGGGTTCTTTGGATGTGATGTCAGGAGCGGCTAAAAGAGCCCCGAAGGCGATGGTCGACATGGGCCTTGAATGGCTTTACAGGTTGGCCAAGGAACCTTGGCGCTTCAATAGAATGCTTGTGATTCCAAAGTTTTTGCTGAAAGTAATGCTCACAAGAGATATTTCAAAGTAGTGCAAGCATAGACAGATACACTTATTCAATTTAAAACCGACTTAATATTTCAGAAAATAATTTAAAAATACCGAAAGTCAGTGTTGACTTTGAGCCCTTATGTGGGTATCATCTAAATATACAGAAAATTATGACATGCAAAAATGCGATGATGGAGAGAAAGATTTTCGGATATCGAAAGAGAGCATGCGATCTGCTGAAAGCATGCGTTATTCCGTAAATGAAATGATCACTCCCGAGCAGATGAATCGAAAGGGTTTTCGAGTAGATGATTCCGGTTGCCCCCGTGACAGGGCTAGGGCAAGAGGCGGCCCGAACAGAGGCGGGAAAGATTCCGTAAAATAGGGTGGTACAGCGAGAGATGCTCGCCCCTAGGATTTATATAATCCGGGGGCGGGTTTTTAATTGTTTAAAAATGAAAGGAGGCGATTTGATGAGTTTTATCAACGTTATGATCGCAAGCGCTAAGGAAGAGAAGAAGCGCAAAAAGAAAAAATAGTATGCAATCAATTTAATTCTATAAAGCCTATGGCTTATGCCATAGGCACTTGTTTGCAAATCAAAAATAATTGAGGGGGAAAAGAGATGAATGAATCGTATGTTTATTTCAACGGCAAAATTGTAAAAGAGGAAGAGGCTTCAATAGGAATAAGATCAAAGGCTTTCAACTACGGGCTGGGGTGCTTTGAAGGAATAAGGGCATATTGGGATGAGGAAGAGGGGCAGTTATATGGTTTTAGGCTTTACGAGCATTACGAGCGTTTGCTTAATTCATGCAAAACACTAAGCATAAATATAGATTACACCGTGCAGGATTTGGTGGACATAACAGTAGAATTGCTCAAGAAGAATAATTTTAAATCAACAACTTATATTAGGCCAGTGGCATACAAGGGGTCAGATCAATTGTCTCCAACGCTTATGGATGACGATGATCGGCTTCTTGTGTATTGCCAGCCGTTGGGGAATTTTGCAGGCAAGGAATCCTTCAAGGTTTGCATTTCGTCATGGAGAAGAATGTCCGACAACATGATTCCTCCAAGAGTAAAACCGACGGGAGGATATATAAATTCTGCATTGGCTTCTTTGGAAGCTTTGCAAAATGGTTATGACGAAGCTATTATATTGACCGATTCGGGCAATATCTGCGAAGGTCCGGGAGAGAATCTCTTTATAGTAAAGAAGGGCAAGTTGATGACTCCTCCTCCGTCCGACAATATATTGGAAGGGATAACAAGGGATACGGTGATGCTTTTGGCAAAAGAGGAATTCGGAATAGAAGTGGAGCAAAGAAGTTTTTCGAGAGTCGATTTGTATACAGCGGACGAAGCT
The DNA here is from genome assembly GCA_964484935.1 of uncultured Peptostreptococcaceae bacterium. GTDB lineage: Bacteria > Bacillota > Clostridia > Peptostreptococcales > BM714 > BM714. The sequence goes on along the minus strand of CAZAFW010000002.1, from coordinate 96,902 downwards.
TTTTTCAGCGGCACGGCGATGGAAGTTACACCTGTTGTTGAAGTTGACAATAGAGTGATAGGAAACGGGGAACCGGGAGAAATTTGCATGAGGATAAAGAGTAAATTTTTTGAAATAACTTGCGGAAAAGTAGAAAAATATAGAAAGTTTTGTACACCGGTTTATTAGGATATTGCATGGGACCGATCCGAAATTTGATTTCGGATCGGTTTTTTCCTGTTTTTGGATTGAAAATCAAGGGTATAGAAAAGATGAATAAAAATATTTTTAAGGGAGAGGAATACATTGAAAAAATATGAGTTGTCGCCGGATCGATTGAAATTCAATATCAAAAATGACGTTTACGACTTTGAAACAACAGCTGAACTGATGCCTCTCAAAGGGATAATTGGACAGGAAAGGGCCTCAAAAGCACTTGATTTCGGACTTTCAATAGGTAAACCCGGATACAATATTTACGTTTCAGGGCAAAGCGGAACGGGAAGAAGCAGCTATGTGCGGCTTCTTGCCGATAAGAAAGCGCAAGACGACCCTGCTCCAAATGACTGGGTTTATGTATATAATTTCAAAAATCCAAACGCACCTATCGCTTTGTGCATGAAACCTGGACTGGGCAAGGTGTTTGTCGATGAGATGAAGCAGACAGTCAAAATAATCCGAAAAGAGATGGGTGGGGCTTTTGCCACCAAATCCTATGAAGACAAGAAAAATACAATAGTATTGGAATTTCAAAACAAATCGAAAGAAATGCTAAAAAAAATAAATGAGATTTCTCAAAAATATGATTTCATTTTCAGCCAGACTGAACACGGTTTGATCAGCATGCCTTTGAAAGATGGAAGACCTATGACGGAAGAAGAATACAAAAGTCTTGATGAAGAAGAAGCGGAATCCTTGAGGGAGAGATCGAATGAACTGAATATAGAGACTGTTGATATTTTCAATTCCATGAAGGGAAATGAAGAACTTCTCAGGAATAAATTGAAGGAGTTGGACGAGGAAACAGGGAAAAAAGTAGCGGTTTTCCATATGACCAACCTAAAGAGAATATTTGCAGAAAATGAAGATGTTTCATGCTATCTGGATAAAGTTGTAGGCGATATTGTCGCCAATATTGAAAATTTTAAAAAGAAGGACGCGTCTGAAACGACGAATCCTTTTGCCATGATGCAGATGCGTTCGATTGAAGGGTTCTTTGAAAGGTATAGGATCAATCTTTTAGCAGACAACAGTGAAATGGAGCATGCTCCGGTAATAGAGGAATCCAACCCTTCCTACTACAACCTTATGGGAAGCGTGGAATACAAAAACGAGATGGGCGTGATGAAAACGGATTTTATGCAAATAAAACCGGGGGCAATACATCAGGCCAATGGGGGATATTTGATACTGAAGGCGAAAGACTTGTTGCTTTCACCCTATTCATGGGTTGCGCTCAAGAGGGCTCTAAGCACAAAAAAAGCTGTTATAGAAAGCTTGGGAAAGGAACTGGGATTTGTTGCGACAACATCCATAAAGCCCAAATGCATACCGATTGATTTGAAAGTGATACTAATTGGGGATCCATACACATACTATTTGCTGTATGCTTATGACGAGGAATTTAAAAAGCTCTTCAAGGTCATGGCTGATTTCGACATCGAAATGAGCAGGGACAACGATAATATGCTGAAGATGGCGAGATTTATAGCAACCCATACAGAGAAGGAAAACCTCAGGCATTTTGACAGGAGAGCTGTACAGAGGGTTGTCGAATACAGCTCAAGACTCGCCGACAACCAGAATAAGCTGAGCTCAAGATTCAACAAGATTGTTGAAATATTGTACGAAGCCGACAGCTGGGCTGAAGTGGCGGGAGCTGAAGTGGTTGGAATAGCCCACATAAAAAAAGCCATAAGAGAGAAAGACTACAGAAGCAACAAGTATGAAGAAAAGGTAATGGAAATGTTTGAAGACGGCATATATCTTTTAGATGTTGAAGGTGAAAAAATCGGAGAAATCAATGGGCTTGCAATCGTAGGGATGGGTGATTACAGTTTTGGTAAACCCAATAAAATAACAGTTGCGACTTACAAAGGAAAGTCGGGGATAATAAGCATAGACAGGGAAGTTAAGGCTACAGGCAAAATCCACGACAAGGGCGTATTGATTTTAAATGGCTATATTGGCCACAAATATGCGCAGGAGAAGCGTCTAAGCCTTTCCGCAAGTATAGTTTTCGAACAGCTTTATTCGGGCCTTGAAGGAGACAGCGCTTCAAGCACCGAACTTTATGCGCTTTTGTCCAGTCTTGCGCAAATTCCAATAAAGCAATGCATAGCTGTCACTGGATCGGTGAATCAGAGAGGCGAAATACAACCCATAGGAGGAGTAAACGAAAAAATAGAAGGATTCTACAAAGTTTGTAAAATGAAAGGGTTTACAGGGGGGCAGGGGGTCATGATTCCGCATCAAAATGTACCCAACCTCATGCTTATGGACGAGATTGTGCAAGCTGTGGAAAAGGGGCTTTTCCATATATACAGCGTAGAGACCATAGACCAGGGGATTGAGATACTCACGGGTGTCGCGGCTGGAGAACCCGATGAAAAAGGGGAATACCCGGAAGGGACCATCCATCATCTCGTTAAAAAAAGATTCATCGAACTGGCTTTGGACGGGAAGGATGAGAAAAACAAGGAGAAATAAACGGTCATTTGGGTTAGCGTAAAATTACTGTAGGAAAAAAACAAAAAAATAAGAGTTGCCCCTTTTGATATGATGTAAAGTGTCCAAACAAAACAACATAGGAGTAACTCTAATGCAACTAATCATACAGTGAATTGAAGAAAAAGTTATCAATGCATTGTAAATAAAGCATAATAGCCAATGATGTTATTATGCTTTGATGTCGGAAAAATCATTATTTTTTTACTCTAATAGATAGACTTAAATTATAAAAGGAGCTGCCGCTTCATGCTTTAACTTTAAAGTGGCAGCATTTTTGATTTTATCATTCGCTTTTCACTTAGGACAATATCGACAGGGATATCGTGTTTTTCAGGAGAAATGGAAGATACTATCTGAAAATCGAAACAAAGGCCCAAAGTCAATGCGTCCTTTCTAATTTGAGGAAGAAACTTGTCATAGTATCCACCTCCGTATCCTATGCGATAGCCTTTCAAATTAAAACATGCCCCAGGCACCAAAACGAGGTCTATATCCTTCGGAGAGGCTTCTTTGAAGGCGGAAGGGGAAGGCTCTAGAATTCCATATGTGTTTTCGACAAGGTCGTCCATGCTTTTTACATATGAAAGTTTTAGTGTTTTCGTTTTGAGATCTATTACAGGGACTACAAGCCTTTTTCCGCTCACAAGTACATTTTCAACTATTAGACTTGTATCAACTTCGCTTCTAAAGCTGAGAAAACACATTATTGTTTTGGCCGATTCGTAAGGGGAAAGGCTTATAAGGCTTCGGCAGATTGTGTCGCTTAGCCGTTTGTTGTCAGTTTCGCCCATGGCATCTCTTTTAGCTAAAATTATTTTTCGCAAATCTTCTTTCATTGAATCACCTTCTATAAATTAAATTTAAATTACATCGAAGCCTATTGGATATCAATCGCGTATGATAATTATATAATATATATGTAGTCTTGTGTCAATTTGTTGATTATAAATATATAAAAATGGGCAGGAGTAGAAATTATGATAAAAATAATAAATATCAGCAAAACCTACAATAACGGAGTGAAGGCATTGTCAGACATCAGTTTGCACATTGAAAAAGGCGAATTCGTATTTATAGTCGGCCCCAGCGGGGCCGGAAAATCCACATTCGTAAAAGTGCTTCTTTTGGAAGAAGAACCGACGGAAGGAAAGATTATAATTGCAAATCAAAATATAACAAACTTGCACAGAAGGCAAGTGCCTTACCTGAGAAGAAAAATGGGTGTTGTTTTTCAGGATTTCAGACTGTTGCCAAACAAGACGGTCTATGAAAATGTCGGGTTTTCAATGGAGATTGTAGGAGCAACACCCCGTGAAATACGCAGGAGGGTTCCAACGGTGCTTTCGATGGTCGGGCTTAGCAAAAGGGCCAATATGTATCCGGATGAATTGTCAGGAGGGGAGATGCAGCGCGTATCGGTTGCAAGAGCTGTAATCAACAATCCGCCCATACTCATCGCAGATGAGCCAACCGGAAATTTGGACCCGGAGAACTCGTGGGAAATAATGAAGCTTTTAAACTACATAAACAGAAGAGGCACGACGGTTATTATGGCTACACATGCAAATGACATCGTAGACACTATGAAGAAGCGTGTAATAGCCCTGGAAAACGGCGGAATTGCGAGAGACGAGATTCGGGGGTGTTACGGTTATGAAGATTAGGGCGGGAGTTTATCTGATCAAAGAGGGGTTTTTAAACATACGCAGGAACAGGATGATGAGCATTGCTTCAATAGGTTCGGTTGCAGCGGCCCTGATGATACTCGGGATGGTTTTCATTTTGATTATAAACATGAACCACATGGTGGAGGATGTCAAGCAGCAATTCGATTCAATCCAGTTGTATTTGCGCGACGACGTGGAAAATGAGCAAATAATAGCCATAAAGTCCCGGATCGAAGGTGTTGAGGGAATTCGCGAAATTGAATTCGAATCCAAAGAGACGGCGCTGGAAAAAATGAGGGAAAAATGGGGCGACAAGGCATTCCTGCTTGAAGGCCTTGAAAGCAACCCTCTTCCGAACTCCATAATCATTTATGTAAAGGACATAGCGCACAGTGATTCCATTGTAAAGAATGTATCGACAATAGGTGGAATAGAGGAAGTCAAATACTACAATGACATAGTTCAGAAGCTCCTTTCAATAGCAAACTTCATAAGGCTTCTCGGATTGGCAATAATCGCCATTCTTGTATTCCTGTCCATATTTATAATTGGGAACACAATAAAGCTTACGGTAGCCGCCCGCAAGAGGGAAATAAACATAATGAAATACGTTGGAGCGACTAACTGGTTCATAAGATGGCCCTTTTTTATCGAGGGAATGGTTTTAGGCTTGCTTGGAGCGATTTTGTCGCTTGCAATCGTCTATTTTGGATACTCTTATATTTACAATGCCGTTTCCAATCAGATATACATGCTGCTTACAACATACATCGTTCCAGTCAATGCTATAATCAAGGACATGACGGTCATATTTGCGGTTCTCGGAATGGGAATAGGGGCCTTGGGCAGCATACTTTCCATGAGAAAATATTTGAAAGTCTAAATCGGGAGGTGTCGGAATGAACAATAAAAAAGTTTTGTGGTTTGTGGTGTTTGCAATGGTTTTCGCGTTTTGCCTTGAAGCTTTTGCCGACAGCATAAGTGATGACAATGAAAAGCTGAAAGACGTCAACAAGCAAATAGAAAGCATTCAGGCCAAGATAGATGAAAATACAGCTAAAAACAAAGGCTTGAGCGAAAAAATCGGGGACCTGGACAAATCCATAAGTCTTATAGAAGAAGCTATGATTCTATTGGACAATGACATTGAGAATACCCGTAAAGACATCAAGCAGAAGGAAGAGGAGCTTGCTGATGCTGAAAAGAATATCGATGGAAAGACGGAAGTGATGAATTCCAGGTTGAGGGTTATGTATAAAAACAAGGATATCGGCTATATCGAGGTTTTGCTTGCATCCGAAGATTTCAGCGATTTGATCACACGCCTCGACATGGTTAAAAAGATATTCACTCACGATGTAAATTTGCTTCAATATATGGAAGAACAAAAGGAGCTTATTTTTGTAAAAAAACAGGAACTAGAGGCGAACAGACTAAGGCTGGTCAATTCGAAAAACGAAAAAGATGAAAAAGCTCAAAGATTGCAGCTAAACAGGGGCGCCCTTGAAAGAGACAAGGAAGCCTTGATTAAAAATACTGCCGAACTAGAAAAATCTGAAAACCAATTGCTCGATTTAGCAAAAAAAATCGAAGAGGAAATAAGAAGAAAACAATCTGACGCCGCTTACATCGGAGGAATAATGACATGGCCGGCTCCCGGATATACTCGAATAACTTCCGAATTTGGATACAGGATTCATCCAATACTGAAAACGAGAAAGCTGCATACGGGAATTGACATAGGAGTACCTGCAAACTCGACAATTGTTGCCGCTCAAAGCGGAACAGTAATTGCGTCAGGCTATAACGGAGGCTATGGAAAAATTGTAATGGTCGACCATGGAGGAGGAATAGTAACACTCTATGCCCACAACAACACCTTGCTTGTCGGCGAAGGGGACAAGGTGGAAAAAGGGCAGGCTATTACGAAGTCGGGGAGCACAGGTTTGTCTACAGGGCCTCATCTCCATTTTGAAGTCAGGGAAAACGGCAAATATGTCAATCCGCTTCCTTGGTTGAAAGGGAACTGATTGAAAGGATGTATAGATGAAAAAAACGAAGTTGATTATTATTATATTAATAACAGCGGCAGTTTCTGTATTGGGGACTGCGGCATTGGATAATTTCCTTGGGATAAGATTCGGCACCCGTGTTGTCTTGCCGGCGGAAGAACTTCAGGCATACAGGGACACACAGGAAAAGTATTCCAAACTGGAATATATAATGGATATGGCTGAAACGGAGTTTTTCAAAGAAATTGACAGGCAATCATTGCTTGAAGGCGCATACAAGGGTGTTTTAGAAGCGCTGGACGATCCGTATTCGGTATATTATACGTCGGAAGACTATGAATATATAAAGGAAATAAACACGGGAAGCTACGGAGGCATAGGAGTAGTAGTAACGCCCGGAAAAGACGGCAAGATAACGGTCATATCGCCAATCGAGGATACTCCCGGCGAAAGGTCCGGAATTTTGCCTGGAGACAATATCATTTTCGTGGATGGAGTTGCTGTTTTTGCCGATGAAATAGACAATGCCGTAGGTAGAATAAAAGGTGAACCTGGAGAAAAAGTGGTTCTTGAAATAGAGAGGGAAGGATACGAGGGTCTTATTACTATAGAAATAATACGGGAAGAAATAATATTGAAGGTTGCCAAGTCCGAAATAATGGATGAAAACATAGGATATCTAAGGCTTACAATGTTTGATTCGAAATCGTATTCGGAATTCAAGGAAAACTTGGATGACCTTAAAAGACAGGGCGTGGATGGTCTGATACTCGACCTGAGGAACAATCCCGGAGGGGACGTTGATGAATGCATAGAGATTGCCGATGAAATATTGGGTGGGCAGACCATTGTTGCAATAGACTATGGAGATGGAAAGACTGAAGTCGAGACTTCCGATGAAGAGACCAAATTGAATATGCCGCTGGTGGTGCTTGCGAATGAAAACAGCGCCAGCTCGTCCGAAATATTGATAGGAGCCATTCAGGACAGTGGATCCGGAATAATAGTGGGGGAAACAACATTCGGAAAAGGTCTTGTGCAGATACTCGATCCGCTGAATGACGGCTCGGCGGTAAAACTCACTATTGCTACTTACAAGACGCCAAGCGGACGAAACATACATGAAACAGGAATAGATCCTGACATAGTTGTTACCTTGCCGGAAGAATTGCCGTATGACGATGACGGGAATGCAATAGATGTGCAGCTTGAAAAAGCCCTTGAAGTCATTCGTGGGCTTGTAGAATAATAGAAAACCCATTGATGGGAAAACTGTGCCTGGTTTTAAGCCGGGCATTTAATCGGAGTGTGGAGGTTTGGATTTGTGTATGAGTTGTATGGAATATTGAAACTGACAGTTTCGTCTTTAGCGGACGTGTTCATGGAACCGATTTTTTTAATGGTAATATTGGTTGTTTATTTTCAATATAGAAAGCTTGAGCGTATGGAAACATCTCTTTATGGCAAAACAGTTACACCCATAAGGAGGAAAACGGCTTACTCCGTTGTTTTTGGAATTGCTGGAGGTTATTTAGGGACTGTTTTGATGACTGCCTTGGGAATTACAATATCCATAGGTGATTTTTCCTATGTTCTTCCATTGGCAATTTTCTTGATGATGGTACGCACCAGATACATCTGTTTTTCATATGCAGGAGGAATAATTTCCATCTTGAGCCTTTTGACAGGTTGGCCGGATATCAATGTTTCAAGCATGATGGCCGTAGTGGCAGTTTTGCATATAATAGAAAGTATATTGATTTATATAGACGGACATAGTTTTTCAACGCCTGTCATAACAAGAACGGAAGACAATAATATCTGCGGAGGCTTCTATCTGCAAAAGTTTTGGCCTATCCCAATGATTGTTATTGTTGCCGTTTTAGGAAGGGATGTGCCAATAAATACAGGAACGCTGCCTGCTTGGTGGCCTGCCTTCATTCCTGACGGGCAGAGCATTCAAACAGTGACTCTTCAGCTTACAGGATTGGTGGCTGTTTTAGGTTATGGAGACATGACGCTTTCAAGAATGCCCAGGGAAAAGACCAGAATAGCAGCAGGCCGGTTGGCTCTTTACAGCCTTGCCCTGCTTGGCCTTTCATTGGTTTCCGCAGATATCTATGCTTTCAAGTTTTTGGCGGCAATTTTTGCGCCGCTTGCTCATGAGGGTTTGATTCTTTACAGCCAAAAGGAAGAAAAGGCAAGAAAACGTTTGTTTGAAGCTGGAGATGCCGGAATCATGGTGCTTTCGGTAAAAAAAGACGGCGTGGGGTATAAAATGGGACTCAAGCCGGGAGACAGGATAATGAAAATAAACAATATGCCACTCTTGGAAGATGAAGATCTCCATGTGGTTCTCCAAAAAAGATTGACAATGCTATGGATAGAGGTGAAGCATTTAAATGGAAGTGTTGATATAAAGGAATACAGCAATTATCAAAGTGGGATAACAAGTCTTGAGTGCATTTATGTCCAGAGGCATCCAAGAACAATATACAGATTCAATGCCAAGGAAAGCAGCAGATTCAAAAGGCTTTTTAGATATTTGAAAAGACATTGACCATAGAGAATATGATATAATCAAGCTAGGGGCAACCAAGGGGGATGACATGTCGAACAATAAAAAAATAAGGTATTTGAATCTTTTGCCTGTTTTGCTAATTTCCTTTATCATGTACAGGATAGTAAACAACTCTGAAATACTTGTAAAAAGCGTAGATTTCATAATAGTCATGATAGCTCCTTTTATTTGGGCTTTCGCTTTTGCGTATCTAATCAATCCGCTTATGTTGAAATTGGAAAATGGTACGGGAATGAGGCGTGGTTATGCCATACTTGTAATATACACATTGATTATTGGAATGGTAATTGTGATAATCACATTTGTAACTCCAAAAATCATGAACAGTATAGGGGAAATACTTGAAAAAATACCCGCTTATCTTGAATCTACCGAAAGCTATTTGAGAGACAAAATACAGAAATCCGAAATACTAAAAACGTACAATGCCGATTACTATCTCGAGGACAACCTCAATGCCATACTTGGGCAGATAAACGGCACATTCAATATTGAAAATGGAACGGCATTTACAATTGCTGCCTTTTCAAAAGCTTTGAGCGTCACATCGGCATTCCTTAGTTTTCTTATGGGGCTTATAATTTCCGTTTACATGTTGCTTGACAAGGAGAGTTTTGTAAGAGGGGCTAAAAAAATAGTTTATGCAGTGCTCAATGAACATATTGCGGATGAAGTCATTGAGTTCGGAAATACAGTGAATAGAATATTCGGAAGATACTTCAACGGAAAAGTGCTTGACTCGATTATCATCGGAATCATCTGTTTCGTAGGACTTTCTATAATGAAGATTGAGTTTGCTCTTCTTCTAAGCATAATCATCGGTTTGACCAATATGATTCCATACTTCGGACCTTTTATCGGAGCTATACCGGCTGTTCTCATAACACTTTTCAGCAGTCCCTTGCAGGCGCTGTGGGTTTTAATCTTTATGCTGGTGCTTCAGCAGTTTGACGGTCTTTACCTGGGCCCCAAAATTCTTGGAGAGAAAGTCGGATTGAAACCATTTTGGATAATTTTGGCGATTGTTGTCGGAGGCAAGCTGTTTGGCTTGATGGGAATGCTTCTTGGAGCGCCTTTCGCAGCTGTAATAATAGAGTTTTTCAATCGCTTCGTAAACAAGCGCCTGGAGGCGAAGAAGTTGGAAATCTAATCATTATGATAATTTTGCGGCAGGAGGTGTCTCGATGACCGAGACATTTTCCGCCGTTTCTTTGCAAGGGGTGATTTGTATGAGCCGTTTCAAAATAGTGTCGGACTATTCTCCAAAGGGTGACCAGCCAAAGGCTATAAAGGAACTTGTGGACAGCCTTTGCTCAAAAGAAAAATACAGGACTCTTCTCGGCGTAACGGGTTCGGGAAAGACATATACAATAGCTAATGCAATAGAAAAAATACAAAGGCCCACATTGGTTATTGCGCACAACAAGACATTGGCTGCCCAGCTGTGTAGCGAATTCAAGGAGTTTTTTCCGGAAAATGCAGTCGAGTTTTTTGTAAGCTATTACGACTACTATCAACCGGAAGCATATGTTGCCCGTAGTGACACTTACATTGAGAAGGATGCGGACATAAACGATGAAATAGATAAACTCAGGCATTCAGCAACAGCGGCGCTTTCAGAAAGGCGCGATGTAATAATAGTTGCCAGCGTTTCCTGCATATACGGGCTTGGCGATCCAATAGACTATAACAAGATGGTTCTGTCAGTCAGACCGGGGATGGAGAAGAGCCGGGACGAAATTGTCAGGAGGCTTGTCGATATACAATACAGTAGAAATGACCTAAGTTTCGAAAGAAACACATTTAGGGTAAGAGGAGACACGATAGAAATTTTTCCGGCCTCATCCGGCGAAAAAGCAATCAGGATAGAGCTTTTCGGAGATGAAGTTGAAAGGATAACCGAAGTCAGCGCTTTGACTGGGCAAATTTTGGGGATTCGCGAACATGCCGCAATATTTCCTGCTTCCCACCATGTTACAAGCAGAGAGAAAATAGAAAAGGCGATTGTAAAAATAGAAGCCGAATTGAAACAGAGGCATGAATATTTTACAAGCAGGGAGAAGTTCGTCGAGGCTCAAAGAATTCGACAGAGGACCATGTACGATATGGAAATGATGAGGGAAATAGGATTCTGCAACGGCATCGAAAATTATTCGAGACATCTTTCCGGAAGGGGGGAAGGTGAGAGGCCATACACGCTGATGGATTACTTCCCTGATGATATGCTCGTTGTGGTTGATGAATCGCATGTAACCCTGCCGCAGATAAGGGCAATGTATGCAGGCGACCGTTCAAGAAAACAGAACCTTGTAGATTACGGCTTCCGTCTGCCTTCTGCTCTAGACAACAGACCTCTTGATTTCAGCGAATTCGAAAAACTGGCAAAGCAGATTGTTTGTGTAAGCGCAACGCCGGGTCCTTACGAAAGAGAAAAAAGTTGCCTAATAGTAGATCAGATCATCAGACCGACAGGGCTTCTCGACCCGGAAATAAGCGTAAGGCCGGTAGAAGGTCAAATAGATGATTTGATAAGTGAAATCAACAAACGAGCGGCAAAGCAGCAAAGGACACTGGTGACAACGCTAACAAAAAAAATGGCAGAAAGACTTACCGAATATCTTGCTGAAACGGGAATAAAGATAAGATACATGCATTCGGACATAGACACACTTGAGCGCATGGAGATAATACGCGAATTGCGAATGGGTAGTTTTGATGTTCTTGTGGGCATAAACCTTCTCAGGGAGGGGCTTGACCTTCCGGAGGTCACGCTAGTGGCAATCCTAGATGCCGATAAAGAAGGATTCCTAAGATCCGAGACATCTTTAATACAAACCATAGGACGGGCTTCAAGGAATGTTGACGGTTCTGTCATTATGTATGCGGATAAAATTACAAGGTCGATGGACCTCGCAATCAAAGAAACTGAAAAGAGGAGAAAAATCCAGTTTGAGTACAATCAAAAGCACGGCATAACACCAAGCACTGTTAGAAAGAACGTGCGGAATTTGATTGGAGCCACAAAAGCGCTTGACCAGGAAACTGTATTTGAAATGGAAGCCAAGATAAACAAGGACGAGTTGGATTCGGTAATAAAGCATTTGAAAAAGGAAATGAAATCCGCATCCAAGGCGCTTGAATTCGAGAGAGCTGCTGAAATAAGAGACCGTGTGGTTGAACTTGAAAAGAAACTCAAGAAATAGAGGAGTGGCAATGTCAAAGGATTATATAGAAATAAAAGGCGCAAAGGAACACAACCTTAAAAACATAGACGTGAAAATACCTAGGGACAAATTGGTTGTCATTACTGGATTAAGCGGATCCGGCAAATCTTCTCTTGCTTTCGACACAATATATGCCGAAGGCCAGAGGAGGTACGTGGAGAGCCTTTCTGCGTACGCAAGGCAGTTTCTCGGTCAAATGGAGAAACCCGATGTCGAGTATATCGAGGGATTGTCTCCTGCCATATCAATCGATCAGAAGACCACATCAAGGAATCCAAGGTCCACAGTCGGCACGGTTACAGAAATATACGACTATTTGAGGCTGCTGTATTCCAGAATTGGAATTCCGCATTGTCCAGTTTGCGGCATTGAAATTTCACAGCAAACCGTTGACCAAATAGTTGACAAGATAATGGTTCTTGAGGAAGAAACACGAATACAGATACTTTCGCCTGTTGTAAGGGGCAAAAAAGGGGAACACAAGAAAGAAATCGAAAGAATAAAAAAAGAAGGTTTTGTGCGCGCAAGGATAGATGGCGAGATATTTGAAATTTCCGAGGAAATAGAGCTCGACAAGAACAAAAAGCATTCAATAGATATAATAATCGACAGATTGGTGATAAGGGAAGGAATAGAGTCAAGACTGAGCGATTCGTTGGAAACGGCATTGGGCTTTACTGATGGTTTAGTTGCTGTCAATCTGCTTGATGGAGAAGACATGATATTCAACACAAAATTCTCATGCCCCGAGCACGGACAGGGTATTTCCGAGATGGAGCCGAGGATGTTCTCTTTCAACAGCCCATACGGAGCTTGCCCTAAATGCAAGGGAATAGGATATGAACTCAAGGTTGATCCGGACCTAGTGGTACCAAATAAAAAGCTTTCAATAAAAGAAGGTGCTGTTGATCCCATTTCAACAAGCGGGGAAGGTACATACTATGTTCAAATGATAGAAAGTCTTGCAAAAGACCATTCAGCTGATATGGACATGCCTTTTTACAAGCTCCCAGGCAAGTTTGTACAGGAGCTGTTATATGGAAGCGGATCGCGCAATATCGAATTCACATACGAAAGCCGCTATGGAGGATTCAGAAAATACAGAGCTCCTTTTGAGGGCATGGTAAAAAATCTCGAAAGGAGATATAAAGAAACAAATTCGGATTATATGCGAAAGAAAATAGAGGAATACATGAGCATGATAAAGTGCGATATGTGCGAAGGAGACAGATTGAAGAAAGAATCGCTTTCGGTTTCCGTGGGAGGTTTCAATATTTCAGAAGTCACCCGTTTTTCGATTAGGGAGGCAATGGATTTTTTCAAAGGATTGAAGCTTGACCAAAAGAAAGGCAAAATAGCAGAGCAGATATTGAAGGAAATACTTGACCGGCTTGAATTTCTTATAAACGTCGGACTTGACTATCTTACGCTTTCAAGAGCCGCCGGAACACTCTCGGGGGGTGAGTCGCAGAGGATTCGCTTGGCCACTCAGATAGGCTCCGGGCTGGTTGGAGTGCTTTATATTCTGGATGAACCAAGCATCGGGCTGCATCAGAAGGATAACGGCATGCTTCTAAAGACGCTTCGGGACTTGACAGATATAGGCAATACGCTTATTGTAGTCGAGCATGACGAGGAAACAATAAGATTCGCAGACCATGTGCTGGACATGGGTCCGGGAGCTGGAGAGCATGGCGGATACATCATGGCTCAGGGAACACCGGAAGAGATAATAAAAAGCGTCGATTCAATAACAGGGCAATATCTAAGAGGATTCAAGAAAATCGATATACCTGAAAAAAGGCGACCTTCAAAAGGGCAGTTTATAGAAATCAAGGGAGCGGAAGAAAACAATCTGAAAAACATCGATGTGAAATTTCCACTAAAAGTTTTCACATGTGTAACGGGAGTTTCAGGCTCCGGGAAAAGCAGCCTCATAAATGAAATATTGTATAAGAGCGCAGCGGCAAAGATACACAGGGCTAAAAAGAAGCCTGGAAAACACGAAGGTATATCGGGACTTGAATTCATAGACAAAGTGATAGACATAGACCAGTCGCCGATAGGAAGGACTCCAAGGTCTAATCCAGCCACCTATACAGGTGTATTCGACCCCATACGCGATATATTCGCAAGTTTGCCCGACTCGAAAATGCGTGGATACAAGAAGGGCAGATTCAGTTTCAATGTCAAAGGCGGAAGGTGTGAAGCCTGCAAGGGCGATGGAATCATAAAGATAGAAATGCACTTTCTTCCTGATGTATATGTTGAGTGCGATGTATGCGGCGGAAAGAGATACAATAGGGAAACGCTTGAAATCAAGTACAAGGGCAAGAACATATCGCAAGTTCTCGACATGACAGTAGAAGAGGCTCTTCAGTTTTTTGAAAACATACCAAAGATACAAAGGAAACTGAAGACTCTAAATGATGTGGGGCTTGGATATATAAGGCTTGGACAGCCTTCGACCCAGCTTTCGGGGGGAGAGGCCCAGAGAATCAAGCTAGCTTCAGAACTCAGCAAGCGCAGCACTGGAAGCACACTCTACATTTTAGACGAACCGACTACAGGTTTACACATGGCCGATGTCCATAAATTGATAAATGTAATCGAGAGACTGGTCAGGTCCGGAAATACGGTCATAGTAATAGAGCATAATTTCGATGTCATAAAATCAGCTGATTATATAATAGACCTTGGTCCCGATGGCGGATACAGGGGCGGAAGTGTAATAGCTCGGGGAACGCCTGAAGAGATAGCCCTTTGCGAACGTTCCTACACTGGGCAGTATTTAAAAAAAGTGCTTCAGGAAAAATAAAAAGAACCCGTAAAGGGTTCGGGAGTGATTGGAATGCTATAGACGCAACGAGACAAAGTGTAAAAGAAGACTATTGCCGCCCATAAGAACCTTTGATGCTATCAATTGTAAAAAATAAACGATTAGCAATACTGTAATGCTGGCCCCAAAGGCCTTAAGCCTCGGTAAAGGGGGCTTGTCGCTAGTCATAACCCAAATCACTCTCCTAAGTAATAATAATAGTTTAGATAATTCTAACACATAAATCGATTAATTGAAAGCAAAGCGGTGATTAATGTGGAAAAGTTGAAAACAATTGTAAATAAAGCGCCTCTTGAGCCCGGCGTATACCTCATGAAAAACTCGAATGGAAGAATCATATATGTTGGGAAAGCGAAATCGCTCAAAAAGCGCCTCAAGCAGTATGTCAACGGAGGACGAACTCTCGAGCCAAAGGTCAAGGCAATGATGGACCATGTTCGGGACATAGAGTACATCATAACCGACAGCGAAGTCGAGGCGCTTGTTCTGGAACTCAACTTCATAAAGGAAGAAAAACCTCCATATAATATAATGCTGCGTGACGACAAGTCATATCCGTATATAAAAGTGACACTAAGCGAGCAATATCCCCGCGTTATAAAAACGAGAAATGTGAAGAAAGACGGAGCCAGGTATTTTGGACCCTATCCCAACACCGGCTATGTCAATCTCATGGTCAATTTGATAAACGACAGTTTTCCAATAAAAAAATGCGCGAAAAAGCTCGGCAAGGAAGGACAGAGGCCATGTCTGAACTACTATATAAAAAGATGCATGGGACCATGCCGAAAGAATTCCGACACGGAAGGCTACAATGATTTAATCAAGAGCATAATAGCAATAATCGAGGGGAAATCGGAAGACCTTCTGAAGGAATTGAAATCGAAAATGGCGGAGCATGCCGAAAACATGGAATTTGAAAATGCAGCTAAAAAAAGAGACCAGATAAAAGCTGTGGAGTATATTCATGAAAACCAAAAAGTGATATTTGAAAAACCATTGGATCAAGATTATATCGCTATGGCAAGGCATGAAGAAAAAGTCTCCTTCATGATTTTTTATATAAGGGAAGGAAGATTAGTTGGTAAGGACAACTACATGATTGAAGATCTGCTTGAAATTTCGGACGAAGAGATTCTTATGATGTTTATTTCGCAATATTATATAGGATCTTCTTATATACCGAAGGAGATTCTCTTAGAGGTTTTGCCCGCAGACAGGCAATTGCTTGAAAAATGGCTGTCAGACAAAAGGGGAGGAAAAACGTCATTGCTGTGTCCCAAACGTGGAAATAAGGCCAAACTTCTCAAGATGGCAGAAAAGAATGCTATTGAAATATTGTCTAAACAGGCTGAAAAAGAAAAGGAAAAAGCGGTTAAAAGGAAACTTATAGCAGGCAAGCTTCAAAAGGCATTGAAAATGGAAGAAAAAATAGAACGCATTGAATCCTATGACATTTCAAACATATCAGGAGTGTATTCGGTTGGCTCCATGGTTGTTTTCGAGGATTCCGAGCCGTCAAAGCGTGCATATAGACGTTTCCGCATCAGGACAGTCGATCAGGCGGACGATTACAAGAGCATGCAGGAAATATTGTACAGGCGTTTTAAAAACGGTTTAAATGAAAAGGAAGCCATCGAAAAAGGGGACCTTAAGCTTGGAGGCAAGTTTTCTGATTTCCCGGACATGCTTTTGATAGATGGAGGCTTGGGCCATGTACACGCAGCTACCGAAGTTCTTGAAGCTTTGGGGTTGAGCATTCCGGTCGCGGGAATGAAAAAGGATTCGAAGCACAAAACGGAAAGTTTGGTTTACAAGGAGAAGACAATTGAAATAAAACAGGACAGGGATCTTCTAAAGTTTATATCGCGAATTCAGGACGAGACCCATAGATTCGCAATCGAATACCACAAGAAGCTAAGGGGGCAGGCTCTAAGCAAATCCGTTCTCGATGAAATAAAGGGAGTGGGAGAAAAAAGAAAAATTGCTTTGTTCAAGGCTTTTGGCACTATAGACGCAATCAAGAAGGCGGATGCCGAAACTCTCTCAAAACTCAAGGAAATCGACCGTAGAACGGCCGAAGCAATAGTGGATTATTTCAATAAATAAGGACATATAAGGCGCATGCGCATTAGAAGTGTCCTTGTTCTATTTCCTTGATAAGTGAAGGTATATGAACTCCCAATGTCTTGTTGCGAACCAGAATGGAGCATTTTGGATTTGCCGCAGGACGTTTCAAATTTATTTGTCGTATTTCTTTTTCTTCATTTTGAATGCTGGAGTTGCCAAAAAGTATTCTTCCCCGCGTTGCTTCGAAAGAAGTGGTGTAAGTCTGGCTTTCGATAATATGGGGAAGGTTATTGATTTTTCGGATGGATTCATGTGAATTGGGATAGTTGAAATAATTGAGGAATTCCATTTTCATTTTATCCATCACAGAGGCCATTCGTACATAAAAAGGATCGATATGGTTTGTCGCCTTGTTTTTCCAATTGTTGTATTTGATTTCAGCCTCTTTTCGGTTTTCGGATTTGTAAATCTGTTTAAGCTCCATAAGCATTCTGTAAGATTGAAAAAGTGGAGAACTTCCAAGCCTGAAAAAGGCATGCTCGAATTTTGTGTTTTCATACGGGAGATTGTTTGTAAAATCGTATTGTATTTCGTTTAAGAGACTGATGTTTTTTATTTTCCTAAACCATAGCGTTTTTCTAATTTTGCACTTGAATATTCTGTTTATGAACTTTTCGACTTGAAAGCGGTCGAGTACAAAGGTGGCATATGGGTAACGCTTGTGAAGGAATCTGCTTTGCATATAAAATGGATCTGCAAGTATTATATTTCTGAAGTCGGGATCCATTATATCCAGGAAGGATGTGTTTTTGGAATCGCCTATGTCCCTGTTTATGTCAACGAGTAGTTCGTTTTCAGGATCGCAGAAAAGAGTCAGCAGTTCCCTGTTGATGAAAAGCCTGTTTATGGAAAGTATATCAGGCGCATATATTTTTCTGTTCAAATCAAGAGAATGCATGGATTCGTCGAATACTCTCATAACAGTTGTGTGGGAAACATCGCAGTCCCTGGCCACCTGCAGGAATGGCTTGCGGAAACATTCGTTTGTGATGCTGTTTTTAAAACGGTTTGTTATTTTCGAAAATCCGTCGGTGCACTCGATTGTTTCATAAAATGTTTTTCCGCAGTATTTGCACCTGTATCGGCCATGAAGAATGAGCAAATCGACAGGATGCCCGTCTATTGGGATGTCCCTTACGTATCTCTCGCGCTTCCCATGCTTTACAATGGATTTTTCGCCTGTCATGCAGTGGGGACATACGGTTGGAGCATGGTTTTTTTCAACAACAAAAAGAAAAGTGCCTTCCCTTTCTTTTTTTTCCAACACATTAAATTCATCAAGATCAAGTCTTGTCATTTTATCAGCCCCTAAAATTGATATAAAGAAGTCATGTCTTCAATCAAATTGATCATACATTATATCCATAACAGGAATTTGCAATGTTTTATTGTATTTTATCATTAAACACCATCAAAGTTCAATAGCGGTAGGGGTTAATCCCATTGTAAATACAATCTGTAGATGTTATTATTTCAATAGGGATTGTTTAATTTATAACGAATAATTGTGAAAATTTAAACAATTAACCGCCAGCCAAGATTAAATATGGGTTTATTGATTTAAAATCAGTAAACCTATATGTGAGAAAAGGGGAGGTAAAATGGAAAACCAAGTCATGAAAGAAATTTTGAACGAAGAGAATTTTGCCGCGTTGGATCAAGTGATTGAAGCCAACAAAGACCGAAAAGGTGCTTTGATGCCAATTTTGCATGAAGCGCAAAGTATTTTTGGAGCACTTCCAATCGAAGTGCAGAAAGTCATTTCCGGAAAGCTTGACATATCGCTTGCGGAGATTTACGGAGTTGTGACATTTTATTCACAGTTTTCACTAGTTCCAAAAGGTGAGTTTGTAGTTGGATTGTGTTTGGGAACTGCCTGCTATGTAAAAGGCGCGCAGAACATTCTTGACCGTCTTGAAACTGAACTTGGAATCAAAGTGGGAGAAACGTCCAAGGACGGCAAGTTTACGCTTGAAGCCACAAGGTGTCTCGGATGCTGCGGGTTGGCTCCTGTTATGGTAATCAACGAAAAAGTTTATGGAAGATTGGAGCCGGGACAAATTACCGGCATTTTGAAGCAATACAAATAAAGACGCCTTTATTAGGAGGGAAAAAATGAAAACTTTAGCTGAATTGGCAAAGATAAGAGATGAAGCAAAAGGAAAAATCGATCTCAGAGGGAAAAAGGGGACAAGGATTGTAGTAGGAATGGCAACATGCGGAATCGCAGCCGGAGCAAGACCTGTTCTTCTTTCGTTGGTTGAAGAAGTAAAGAAAAGAAATCTTAATGATGTTGAAGTGGTTCAAACCGGATGCATAGGAGTCTGCAGACTTGAGCCGATAGTGGAAATTTATGAAGAAAATGGAGAAAAGGTTACATACGTTGAAATGACACCGGAAAAAGCCCGTAAGGTTATTGCCGACCATATCGTAAACGGTAAAGTGGTCAGTGAGTATACAATCGGAGCAAATGCATAAATCGGACAAAAATTTAAGATATTGGGAGGTAAGGAAATGGAATTGTATAGATCGCATGTATTGATTTGCGGTGGAACGGGTTGCACTTCTTCCGGATCGGACCTGGTGGAAGAACGTTTTTACGAGGAAATCAAGAAAAACGGATTGGAAAAAGAAGTGAAAGTAATAAGGACTGGTTGCTTTGGACTTTGCGAAGTTGGGCCTGTCGTTGTAGTTTATCCTGAAGGTTCTTTTTACGCTCACGTCAAGCCTGAAGACGCAAAAACTATAACCGAAGAACACCTGCTAAAGGGAAGAATAGTAAGAGACCTTCTTTACTATGAATCGCTTGAGGAAGCTTCCGACCAGGTAAAATCAATAAATGAAGTAGATTTCTATCAAAAGCAAATGCGTGTAGCGCTCAGGAACTGCGGAGTCATCGATCCGGAGAATATAGAAGAGTATATTGCCATGGATGGATATGCGGCTCTTGGTAAAGTTTTAACGGAAATGTCGCCGGCGGATGTAATAAATAATATAAAGCAGTCAGGTCTCAGAGGCCGTGGCGGCGGGGGATTCCCGACAGGAGTCAAGTGGAGCTTTGCCGCAGGCGCAAAAAATGACCAGAAATACATGATATGCAACGCCGATGAGGGAGACCCGGGCGCATTTATGGACAGGAGCGTATTGGAAGGCGATCCTCATGCAATAATAGAAGCCATGGCAATTGCGGGATACGCAATAGGCGCCTCACAAGGCTTCGTATATATAAGGGCTGAATACCCGATTGCTGTGCAGCGTCTTGAAATCGCTATTGCACAAGCCAAAGAAAACGGGCTTCTCGGTAAAGATATTTTTGGGACTGGATTTGATTTCGACTTGGAAATACGTCTTGGAGCCGGAGCTTTTGTTTGCGGTGAAGAGACTGCGCTTCTGCAGTCGATTGAAGGATACAGGGGAATGCCAAGACCCAAGCCGCCCTTCCCTGCCAACAAAGGTTTGTGGCAGAAGCCGACAATAATAAACAACGTTGAGACCTTGGCAAACATACCTCAAATAATACTAAAGGGAGCTGAATGGTTCTCTTCAATCGGAACCGAAAAATCAAAAGGAACCAAAGTATTCGCATTGGGCGGAAAAATAAACAACACTGGACTCATAGAGATTCCAATGGGTACAACGCTCAGAGAAGTCATTTACGAAATCGGCGGAGGAATCCCCAACGGCAAGAAGTTCAAAGCCGTGCAAACTGGAGGACCTTCAGGCGGTTGCATAACATATGAGCACCTTGACCAGCCCATTGACTACGACAACCTGATAGCTCTCGGATCAATGATGGGTTCGGGCGGAATGATCGTCATGGATGAAGACAACTGCATGGTTGACATCGCGAGATTCTTCCTTGATTTCACGGTTGACGAGTCTTGCGGAAAATGTACTCCTTGCCGCGAAGGAACAAAGAGAATGCTTGAAATGCTTGAGAAAATAACAAGCGGACGAGGTGAAGAAGGCGACATAGAGAAACTCGAAAAACTCGCATACACCATCAAGGATTCTGCTCTTTGCGGTCTGGGCCAAACTGCTCCAAACCCTGTAATTTCGACTATAAGATATTTCAGGGACGAGTATGAAGCCCATATAAATGACAAGAAGTGTCCGGCCGGAGTCTGCAAGAATCTTTTGACTTACTATATAACGGATGATTGCATAGGATGTACCAAGTGCGCCAGAAACTGCCCTGTAGACTGCATAAGCGGAGAGGTCAAAAAGCTTCATGTTATTGACACCGAAAAATGCATCAAGTGCGGTGCATGCATGGAAGCATGTCCTGTAAATGCAATCGTCAAGAAATAGAAGTCGTCTAAACCCATAAACTAAAAGAGAGGTGTAAATGGTGGAAAAAGTTACTTTAACTATAAATGGTATCCAGGTGCAAGCACCGAAAGACTATACTATTCTTAAAGCAGCCAGAGAGATTGGAATCCATATTCCGACCCTTTGCTATCTGGAAGGCGTCAACGAGATAGGTGCCTGCCGGGTTTGCGTGGTGGAGGTTGAAAGGGCAAGAGCTCTATTGACTGCATGTACTACTCCGGTTTCAGAAGGAATGGTTGTAAAAACCAATTCTAAACGTGTCAGAGAAGCAAGAAAAATGGTCGTCGAGCTTATTCTTGCAAACCACAACCAGGAATGCCTGGTTTGTGATAGAAACGGATCATGCGAACTGCAAAAGCTTACTGAAGAGCTTGGAATCAAGGAAGTTTCATATGAAGGAATAAAGAGAACTCCCACAATCGACGATTTTTCTCCTTCAATAGTACGTGATACAAGCAAATGCATACTTTGCGGAAGGTGTATCGCAACCTGCAAGAACGTACAGGAAATAGGAATACTTGAATTCACAAATAGAGGATTCAATACCGAGGTAAGCCCTGCATTCAATTCAAGCATGACGGAAATGCCTTGTATTTATTGCGGCCAATGCGTTAACGCGTGCCCGGTTGCGGCGCTTAGGGAAAAATCAAACATCGACGATGTTTGGGAAGCAATAGACAATCCCGATCTTCACGTCATAGTTCAGTCGGCTCCGGCAGTAAGAGCCGCATTGGGTGAGTGCTTCGACAATCCGATTGGAACAAACGTGACAGGCAAAATGGCAACAGCTCTTCACATGATGGGCTTTGACAAGGTGTTTGACACAAACTTCGCGGCAGACCTTACGATACTTGAGGAAGGCACGGAGCTCATAGGAAGAATCACAAACGGTGGAGTTCTGCCGATGATCACTTCATGTTCTCCAGGTTGGATAAATTTCGCTGAACTTAACTATCCCGAACTCTTGCCGCATCTTTCAAGCTGCAAGTCCCCTCACCAGATGTTCGGGGCTGTAATGAAGACCCATTACGCAAAAATGAACAACATAGACCCGAAAAAAATATATGTTGTATCTGTAATGCCTTGCACGGCAAAAAAATACGAGTGCAAGCGCGAAGAAATGGGACGCGACGGATATCTTGACGTTGATACCGTAATCACAACAAGAGAGCTTGGAAAAATGATCAAGCAGGCGTCGATAGATTTCAACGAACTTGCTGAAGGCGAATTCGACGAGTACTTCGGCGACTATTCGGGCGCAGCCGTAATATTCGGCGCAACCGGAGGTGTCATGGAAGCCGCCCTCAGAACTGTAGCAGATGTTTTGACAGGAAAAGACCTTGAGGCCATCGAATACAAAGCGGTTCGCGGAGAAGAAAGAATTCGTGAAGCTGAAGTTCAAATCGGAGACCTTACAGTCAAGGCTGCGGTCACACACAGTGCGGCTGGAGCAAAAAAAATCATGGAAATGATAAAAGCAGGTGAAGCTGATTACCACTTCATCGAAATCATGGGTTGCGACGGCGGTTGTGTCAACGGCGGCGGACAGCCTCATGTTTCGGCTACAAACAGAGTAGGAATCGACATACGTCTTGAAAGAGCCAAGGCCCTTTACGGTGAGGACGAATCCCTGGAAATAAGGAAGTCCCACAAGAATCCTTCCATAACGAGACTTTACGAAGAATTCCTTGGAGAACCAAACAGCCATGTTGCGCATGAGTTTCTGCACACTCATTACGCTGGCAGGGAAAAGTATAATATCAAGAAATAAAGCATTGAAAAGGAAGCGGATTCTTTGGAATTCGCTTCCTTTTACGTTTTGTATTTGATTTTAAAAAATGTATAATGAATATATAATAAAAGGGGGAATAAAAATGAAGAAATATTTTTGGGTTTTGATTGCAGTTTTGCTCCTTCTTCAAGGATGCGCCGCGGAAAAACCGGCGGAACCTGCAGAAGAGGCTGCTGTTGAAGTGACTGAATTCGAGCCTATGACTCTTAGGGTGGGAAGCATAAAGGGGCCCAGCGGAGTAGGGATGGTGAAGATAATGGAAGACAATCCTGTTCTGGGAGAAGGCGTCACCAACGATTATGAAATAGTCGGGACTCCCGACATACTCGTTTCCAAGGTCCTTAAGGATGAAATAGACATAGCGGTTCTTCCCACAAACGTCGCCTCCATGCTCTACAATAAGGGGGTCGACTATCAGCTTATCGGCATAAACACATGGGGAGTTTTGTATCTGATAGAAAACGGAGAGACCGTGTCCTCTTTTGAAGACCTTAAGGGCAAAACGGTAACCCTGTTTTCAAAAGGGTCTTCGCCGGATGTTGTTTTCAGATATCTGATGGCGGAAAACGGACTAACAGAGGAAGATGTAGAACTGGGATACATGGCGAGCCACATCGAACTTTCTCAAATGATGATAGCTGGGGAAAAGACATTGGGCCTTCTGCCCGAGCCCATGGTGACCATGGTTGAAATAAAAAATCCCGAGCTTAGAACCGCCATCAACCTGCAGGAATCTTGGAAGGATGCCGCAGGCATGGAATTCCCCCAAGGATGCCTTGTCGCAAGGAAAGGCTTGATTGACGAGCGTCCTGAAGTCATAGAGGCTTTTCTGGACTATTACGATGAATCATGCGCTTGGGTAAATAAAAATCTTGAAGACGCCGGCGCTTTGGTTGAAAAGTACGAAATTGGAATGACCGCGCAAATGGCTGAAAAAGCCATACCAAACAGCAACATACGGCTTGGCAAATCATACGAAGTCAAGGATACTGTCGACAAATACTTGAATGTCCTTTATGATTTTTCACCAAAGGAAATTGGAGGCAAAGTGCCTGATGAAGGATTCTACTACATCAAATAATAGAAAAATGATATGGTTTTCAATTGTCTGCCTGGTGGGAATATGGCAAATGGTTTCCGGACTGATAAGTTCGGAAATCATTTTTCCATCTCCTTTTAGCGTGTTCAAGGGTCTATTATTCATTGTCCGCGAGCAATATTTTTGGATATCGGTTTTGAGCACGGTAAAAAGAGGACTCTTGGGTATATTCATTTCCTTGTTTTCGGGTTGCGCTCTTGGCGTTTTCGCTGGGCTGAAAAAAGGCGGAAGGGTTTTCCTAAGCCCTTATGTATCCCTTATAAGAACTACTCCTGTAGTGGTCTTGATACTCATTGCGCTTATATGGATGGCTGATGACTTTGTGCCCGTATTCATAAGCTTCCTTATTTCATTCCCGATAATATACACAAATACTGTTCAGGGAATAATTCAAGTCGACAAAAGCCTTGTAGACATGGCTAAAGTCTATGGAGTGGGAAAAGGTAGGATACTAAAGGAAATATACTTGCCTTCCATCAGCGCCTATTTGACCGCAGGGGTTTCAACGGCGATGGGAATAGGCTGGAAAGCTGTCATAGCGGCTGAAATACTCAGCCAGCCCAAATATTCGATAGGGACAAGGCTTATTGAAGCAAAGATATATCTTGAAATAGACCGTGTATTCGCATGGGCATTGGTGGCTGTAGCACTCAGCTTCATCTTTGACAACCTGGTAAGAATAGTTGAGAAAAGGACGATGAAATGGAAAACAATGGATTGACATATAAAATAGAAGGGCTTGGACTTCGATACGACAGCCTGGTTTTATATAATGATTTCGAAATAAAAATAAAAAAGGGCAGCATAGTTTCAATGCTGGGACCGTCGGGGTGCGGAAAGACAACCCTGCTAAACGTAATGGGGAATCTCGCTAAGCCCGATGAAATAAAGGTGAACGATTTCGAATCCCTTTCTAAATCGTTTATTTTCCAAGAGCACAGATTGCTTCCGTGGAAGACTGTTTATGACAACATTGCATTTGTAATCAAGAATAAATTCGAAGAAAAGCAAATAAAGGAATCCGTGTATGAATATTTGAGGCAGGTCGAATTGCTTGATTTTAAAGACTACTATCCTGGCGAACTGAGCGGCGGGATGAAGCAAAGGGTTGCAATAGCGCGGGCTTTTGTATATCCTTCAGATGTGCTTGTGATGGATGAGCCTTTCAAGGGGCTCGACATAAGGACAAAACGCGTCGTAATGGAAACATTCATAAAGGCATGGGAAAAAGACAAGCGAACAGTGGTTTTCGTAACCCATGATGTGGAGGAAGCTGTGCGCCTTGGGGATGAAATACACATACTCGAAGGACCTCCCGTGAAAGTTGTTGAAAAGGTAAGTACAAACGGGGTTTTCAGGGACATGCGGGTTGAAACTCCCGAATTCAGAAATTTGCTAAGCAGATTGAAATGCTTGTTGGACGGCGTGTGCCAAGTACTAGGTGGAACAGGAGAGAGTGATGAAGATTAAGGATATCTATGAGGCGATAGAAAAAGTTGTTTCGGTTGACAGAATGCTGTCGGATGAACCCATGAAAAACCATACGGCATTTAAAATAGGTGGACCGGCGGATTTGATGGTCCTTCCCGGAAGCATCGAAGAAATCGAAAAAATCGTTAAGCTAATGGATAAGCTTGAAACGGAATTTTTCATAATCGGAAACGGAAGCAATCTACTTGTTTCGGACAAAGGCATAAGGGGAATTGTTATAAAGATAGGCGATCAATTCAGCGGAATTGATATTGACGGAACGACAATAAATGCAAAATCGGGGATTCTATTATCGGCACTTTCAAAAATCGCCGCAAGGGAATCCCTTTCGGGCATTGAATTTGCCGGAGGTATACCGGGTACGCTTGGCGGAGCGGTGGCAATGAACGCCGGGGCATACGGAGGGGAAATGAAGGACGTCGTAAAAGAGGCGGTTCTAATAGACAGAAAAGGAAATATAATTATGCTTGAAGGCAAAGACATGTCGTTTGGATACAGGTCAAGCATCGTTCAGGATGGTGACTTGATAGTCCTTGAAGCAGTTCTCGAACTGGAAAGAGGCAATCAAAAGGACATATTTGACAAGATGAACGGATTCAACGCCAGAAGGAACGAAAAGCAGCCCCTTAAGGTTCCGAGTGCGGGAAGCACTTTCAAGAGGCCCGAAGGTTATTACGCAGGAAAGCTGATACAGGATGCAGGACTCAAGGGATTAAGGCATGGAGGGGCAATGGTTTCTGACAAGCATTCCGGTTTCATAGTAAACACAGGAAATGCTTCTGCAGAAGATGTTCTTGCATTGATAAAGACCGTAAGCAAGGTCGTATTCGACAGATTCGGGGTTGTGCTTGAAACGGAGGTCAAATTCATTGGAGAGCAATAGTATTTGGAGAGTTGATGCTGATTACCACACACATACTCTATACAGCCATGGAAAGGGAACGATTGAAGACAATATAAATGCCGCAAGAGGCAAAGGAATAAAGATAATAGGCATTTCCGACCATGGTCCCGGGCACAAGGGCTTTGGAATAAAAAGGAATGATATTTTCAAAATGCGCCAAGAGGTCGACATGCTTAACAAGGCTTACAAGGACATTGAGGTTAAGCTGGGTCTGGAGGCAAATATTTCGATGACCGATGGCTCTTTGGATGTCGATTCTGAAATCACCCAGTCGCTCGATTATCTAATGGCTGGCTATCATTTTGGAACTGTGGACAGGCCGATTCTGACTTCGGCAAAAATCCATTTCTATAATTATCTGAGCGAACACAGCAATTCGATAGAGCGCAGAGTCAGGATAATAAACACAAAAGCATTCATAAGGTCTATGGAACATTATGATCTGCTTGCAGTCACGCACCCAGGGGCTAAGGGGCCGCTTTTTATGGATGAGGTCATAAAGGCTGCCATAGAAGGAGATGTGCTTCTTGAAATCAACAACAAGCACGGACACTTGAGCACTGACGAAATAAAGCTGGCGGTGGATATGGGTGCGGAGTTCATAGTCGGCAGCGACGCGCACAGACCCGAAGATGTTGGGATTGTTGCAAGTGCAGTAGACAGGATAGAGAAATCCGGCGTAGATGCGGAGTGCATATACAACATGACTTATTTGGGCAAGGAGGCGTTTTAAATGAAGCTGGTCATAATAACCGGAATGTCAGGGGCGGGCAAGAGCAATGCCGCAAATTTCCTCGAAGACATAGGTTTTTATTGCGTTGACAATATGCCTCCGGTCCTAATGAATAAATTCATAGACGTATTGGTAGAGAACAAAGAGATCAGTAAAGTAGGAATAATAACAGACATAAGGGGAGGCAGCTTTTTCGACGACCTTTTCGAGAGCATGGAGGAATTAAAGAGGCGCAAAATAAACTATGAGATAGTATTTTTGGAAGCGTCGGACGAGGAACTCATAAGGCGGTTTAAACAGACCAGGCGAATGCATCCTCTCAGCCAGAACGGAAGCATTGAAGAAGGAATAGACAAGGAACGGGCAAGGCTAGTGAAACTCAGGGAAAAAGCCAACCACATAATAGACACGACGGACATGATTCCTTCGCAGTTCAAAGAGATAATTCAGTCGCTTTACACAAAAGGCGATAAAAGCAGCAATATTACAGTGAACATAATATCTTTCGGATACAAGAACGGAATACCTCTCGAAGCGGATCTTGTTTTTGATGTCAGATTTCTTCCAAATCCACATTACATAGAGGACCTTAGGGAACATACCGGAAACGATGCAAGCGTAAGAAATTATGTCATGCAATGGCCTGAAAGCAAGGAATTTGTGGATAGGCTAAAGTCAATGATAGATTTCCTGATGCCGTATTATATACGCGAGGGCAAGTATCGCCTCATAGTTGCCGTAGGCTGCACTGGCGGTAAACACAGGTCCGTGACTGTTGCAAACGAGTTGTACGAATATATGAAGGGAAAAGGGAACAAAGTTGTCGTTAAACACAGGGATATTGCTCTTTAAAGGGAGGGAAGACCGTTTCCAGAATTTAATTGAGATTCCATAGCAAAGCTGCCGGGATATTGGTGGCTTTCTTTTTTTTTTGGGTAATTAAGAAGTACAGACGGTTTTTTGCTTTAACAAAATTGTGAGGAGGCGTAAAAAATGAGTGTCCGAAAAGCTGAACCATATAAAATTAAAATGGTGGAGCCTATCAATTTGATACCAAGGGAGGAAAGGGAAAAGGCGCTGAAGGAAGCAGGATACAATCCGTTTTCACTCAGGGCGGATCAGGTCTACATAGATTTGCTGACCGACAGCGGCACCGGATCCATGAGCGACCGGCAGTGGTCCGCTCTCATGATGGGGGACGAGTCGTATGCTGGAAGCAGGAGCTTCTATCGCCTGCTTGATGTAGCCAAGTGCATAACAGGCTACAAGTACATCGTGCCCGCGCACCAGGGCAGGGGTGCCGAGCAGATTCTGCTGCCAAATGTAATCAAGAAGAAAGGCGACTATGTCTTGGGAAATATGCATTTCGATACAACAAAGGCCCATATTGAAATTGCAGGAGGGCGCGCGGTAAACTTCATAGACGAAAAGGCTTTCAATACCACCGAATATGATCCCTTCAAAGGCGATTTCGATTTGGAAAAGCTTGAAAATTTTATAAAAGACAAAAAAACCGAAAATATTGCATGCATAATTGTGACGGTCACATGCAACTCCGCTGGAGGCCAGCCTGTATCCATGGCAAACATAAAAGATGTTAAGAAAATTGCAGACCGATACGGCATAATGGTTCTGCTTGACGCCGCCAGATACGCTGAGAATTCATACTTTATCAAGATGCGCGAAGCCGGGTACGAAAATAAGAGCATAAGAGAGATTGCTATGGAAATGTTTTCCTATGCCGATGCATTTGCAATGAGCGCTAAAAAAGACGGGCTTGTCAATATGGGAGGACTTGTTGGTATAAAGGATAATGAAGAACTTTACACAGCAGTCAGGTCGCTCATGGTTCCCATGGAAGGATTCCCGACATACGGAGGACTCAACGGAAGAGACATGGAGGCACTGGCAGTCGGGCTCGATGAAGCTCTTGAATTCGATTACCTTGAGTCGAGAATCGGACAGGTGGAATATCTCGGCCAAATGCTCCATGATGCGGGAGTGCCTATCCAGTGGCCTGTTGGAGGACATGCCGTTTTTGTGGACTGCAAGAAAATATGTCCTCACATACCGTTTTACCAATTCCCGGCGCAAGCCGTGTGCAATGCGGTTTACATCGAGGGAGGAATACGTCCTGTAGAGATAGGGTCCTTCCTTCTTGGAAGGGATCCTGAAACGGGTGAGAATTTAGAGTCTCCTCTTGAATTCATGAGACTGACAATACCAAGAAGGGTATACACAAACAGACACATGGAGGTCATAGCGGACGCCGTGATAAATGTTGCAAAGAATGCGGAAAAACTCGTAGGCTTCGAGTTTGACTACGAGCCGAAAGTGCTCAGGCACTTTACCGCGAAACTTAGGCCGGTAAAATAATATAATTAAAACTAGTGGGGCATTCAATATTCGACGACTTTTATATGAATTTGAGAGGGCTGATTTCTGTATCCTGCGGAAATCAGCCTTCGCTTAATGCATCCGATGCAATGGGTCAAGTATTCAAGCCTGTTTGACATCAGACCGGATTTAGATGCACGATTTGAATTCACTTGTGAAAAGTATATATTTTCAAAGTTGAAATCATGCAGTCGTATTCATGGCAAGCGCCTGAATATCCGCGACTCTATCCAGAGGATATGCAAGGTAGTTTCATCGCCATATTCGTTTTGTTTTTTTAGGCAAAGAAGGATTTAAGGCACGAATATGGAAATTAACATATAGAGAAAAATTCGGGGAAGTGGAGAAATGAAAAAGATAGTAAGCGCTGGCGGAATCGTAAGTTTTCACAACACAATACTAATGCTTAAAAAATTCAACGGAGACTGGGTTCTTCCAAAGGGAAAGGCAGAAAAGGGGGAAACACTTGAGCAGACGGCTCTTAGAGAAGTTTTTGAGGAGACCGGCGTGAAAGCTGAAATAAAGAATTATCTAGGGAAAATAGATTATAAATACAAGAGTTCCTGGAATGAGAGTCTTTTTGCGCAAAAGACGGTGCACTGGTTTCTGATGGGAACAAAAAGTATGGCGTGTACGCCCCTCAGGAAAGAGGGATTCATAGAGGCTCGCTTTGTCCACGTTGACAGGGTTCTTGAGTTGATAAGATATGAAGATGAAAAGGAAATAGTGGCAAAAGCAATTGAGCATATCGAAACCCCCGAAAATTGATACTCGGGGGTTTTCCATTCAAGAGCGAACTAGTTGGGTTCTATGTTATAATTCTATGTATAACAATCCCCTGTGGAGGCGATTCATATGTCTTTTTCTTCAAGAACAAAAAAAGAATTGACCCGTGTAGAGCAAAAGGACCGCGAGTGCATGATGGCGGAACTGTCCGCAATTGTACACATCAGCGGAACGATAAAATTGGCTGGCAAAAACCGCGTGAATATTGAGGTCAATATAAAAAATGCCGCTATTGCAAGGCATATATTCAGTCTTTTCAAGGAAGCGTGCGGAATTCATACAGACATAAGGATGAACAAGAACGTAAAGCTAAAGAAGGCAAACATATATAAGATAGCCATTGAAAAAGAAGAAGGGGCAAATGAAGTTCTTGAAGTCTTGGGCATAATACGCAGGACAGACGAAGGGTTTTCAATAAATAATTCCGTGCCGGATGAATTGCTTGTAAAAGAAAATTGCAAGAGGGCCTATCTGAGAGGCGCATTCATCGGAGGAGGGTCACTCAGCGACCCTGAACGTTCATACCATTTTGAACTTGTGGCCCACAACATAGAGTACGGTGAGGCCTTGATGGATATTATGAGGACGTATGAACTTTCCCCCAAGATGATTGAAAGAAAAGGGAGCCAGGTTGTTTATCTCAAAGAAGGTGACCAGATAATTGATTTTCTAAATGTCATCGGAGCCCATCAGACACTTCTTGATTTTGAGAATGTGCGGATAATGAAGCAGATGAGGAATAGCATAAACAGGATAGTGAATTGTGAAACTGCAAATCTTACAAAGACTGCCGATGCGGCTTACAGACAGATACAGGACATATTGTTGATAGACGAAGAAAGAGGTCTTGATTTCTTGTCTGAAAACCTCAAGGAAATTGCGTTGGCGAGAATTGAGCACAGGGAAGCTAGCCTTCAGGAATTGGGGAAATTGCTCGATCCGCCCATAGGAAAATCGGGAGTAAATCACAGATTCAAAAAAATCAGGGAAATAGC
Source organism: uncultured Peptostreptococcaceae bacterium (assembly GCA_964484935.1). Classification (GTDB taxonomy): domain Bacteria; phylum Bacillota; class Clostridia; order Peptostreptococcales; family BM714; genus BM714. The sequence continues at coordinate 65,211 of CAZAFW010000002.1, read as the reverse complement.
ATTGGAAATTACAGAAAAAAAGGATGAATCAAAATGATGAAGAAAACAGGTTTTGCCCATTTGCATGTTCACACAGAATACAGTCTGCTGGACGGTTATGCCAGGATAAATGAAATATTCAAGGAAGTAAAAAATCTCGGAATGGAAGCTGTTGCAATAACAGACCACGGGTCAATGTTTGGTGTTGTCGATTTTTACAAGAAAGCCTTGAAGGAAGGCGTGAAACCAATAATAGGCTGTGAAGTCTATACGGCGCCGAGGACAATGAAAGACAAGGATTCATCAAAAGACAAGAATGCCGGCCACCTTGTTCTGCTTGCGGAGAACAATGAAGGCTATAAAAATCTCATAAAGCTTGTATCAGAGGCATATACCGAAGGCTTCTACTATAAGCCGAGAATAGACTATGAGCTCCTGGCAAAGCATACGGAAGGGCTTATAGCCCTATCAGCATGCCTTGCAGGAGACATACAGCGCTTTATAATGGAGAGAAACCCGGAAAAAGCCAGGGAAAGGGCCAAAAGTCTTTGCGGGATGTTTGGAAAAGACAACTTCTATCTTGAGCTCCAGGATCATGGCATACCCGAACAGAAGCTCGTAAACCAAGAACTGCTTAAGATAAGCAAAGAACTCGAAATCCCATTGGTGGCTACAAATGATGTTCACTATATCCGCAAAGAAGACAGCCGCGCGCACGATATCCTTCTGTGCATACAGACAGGAAAGATACTTAGCGACACCGAAAGAATGAAATTTCCGACAGACGAGTTTTATTTGAAGTCGCGAGAAGAAATGGCGGAGCTTTTCTATTATGCGCCGGAAGCGCTTGAAAACACTGTCAGGATTGCAGAGCGGTGCAACGTAACCTTTGATTTCGATCAAATATACCTTCCGGAGTTTGCTGTTCCAGAGGGAATCGAGAACAACAAATATCTTAGAAAGCTTTGTCTGCAAGGATTGAGAGAAAGATACGGAGAAGTCACACAAGAGCTTCTTGAGCGTTTTGAGTATGAAATAGGGGTAATAGAGGAAATGGGCTATGTGGATTATTTCCTCATAGTATGGGACTTCATACGCTTTGCAAAGGAGAACGGAATTGTTGTGGGTCCCGGCAGGGGAAGCTGCGGAGGCAGCATAATTGCATATGTTCTAAAAATCACCGATGTCGACCCTATCCGATATAATCTGATATTCGAAAGATTTCTTAATCCTGAACGAATAACAATGCCCGATATAGATATAGACTTTGAAGACGACAGAAGGCAGGAAGTGATTGAATATGTCGTCGAAAAGTACGGAAAGGAGAAGGTGGCACAAATAATAACCTTCGGAACAATGGCGGCGAGGGCCGCAATACGTGATGTTGGAAGGGTTCTGGACATCCCCTACGGAGACGTGGACAAAATAGCCAAACTTGTCCCGACAGACCTTGGCATAACAATCGGCAAGGCGCTTGAAATAAGCTCTGAATTCAAATCCATGTACGATTCGGATCAAAACGCCAAATATCTGATTGACAACGCGTTGAAACTCGAGGGAATGCCGCGCCATGCTTCCACACATGCTGCAGGTGTTGTCATATCAAAAGATGCTGTAGACGAATATGTGCCTCTTTACCTTCATGACGAAAGCGTTGTGACACAGTTCACGATGGGTACATTGGAGGAGTTGGGGCTCCTGAAGATGGATTTTTTAGGTCTTCGCAACTTGAGCGTAATAAAAAACGCATTGAAATTCATAGAACTTAACCAATGCAAGAAAATAGACTTGAACGCTATAACTTTTGACGATTCTGATGTATTCGACATGATAAGCAAAGGAGACACATTGGGAGTTTTCCAATTGGAGAGCGCCGGAATGCGCCAATTCATGAAGGAACTCAAACCAGAAAGCTTCGAGGATATAATAGCGGGAATCTCCTTGTTCAGGCCGGGTCCTATGGATTCAATACCGGCATACATCAAGAACAAAAACAATCCGAAAGAAATAAAATATGTCCATGAAAGCCTAAGGGGCATTCTCGATGTGACATACGGGTGCTTGGTGTACCAGGAGCAGGTAATGCAGGTTGTTCGTGAACTCGGGGGCTATAGTTACGGCCGGAGCGACCTCGTGCGCAGGGCGATGAGCAAGAAAAAGATGGACGTCATGCAAAAGGAGAGGCAGTACTTCATTCACGGGAAAGCCGGAGATAACGGAACAATTGAAATAGAGGGCTGCATGCGCAAGGGAGTTCCGGAAGAAGCGGCAAACAAGATATTCGACGATATGATTGATTTTGCCAAATATGCATTCAACAAAAGCCATGCTGCGGCATATGCTATACTTGCTTACCAGACGGCATATTTGAAAAACTACTATCCGGTTGAATTCATGGCGGCTCTATTGACAAGCGTTACCGGAAACTCGGCAAAGGTGGCTCAATATATACAGGACTGCAAGAGAATGGGAATAGACGTTCTTCCTCCCGACATAAACACAAGCTACAAGCATTTTACGGTCAATGGAGGAAACATAAATTTCGGACTCCTCGCCATCAAGAATGTGGGCAAAGGCATAATTGCTTCTACAATAAAAGAAAGGAAACAGGCGCCCTACAAGAGCTTCATAGATTTCTGCGAACGTGTTGAAACTTCCGAACTTAACAAGCGCGCTGTGGAAAGCATGATAAAGTCGGGTGTTTTCGACAGCCTTAAGATCAACAGATCCCAGCTTTTAGGATGTTTCGAGAAAGTTATAGAGGGAATACAGAGAGATAAGAGAAGAAATGTAAAAGGACAGGTTTCACTTTTCGACATGGGTTCCGATGAGAGCATCGATGCTCTCAGGTACGATAAAATACCCGAAAGGGAAGAGTTTCCGATGAAGACCCTTTTGGCATTCGAGAAGGAAATGCTTGGAGTTTATATAAGCGGGCATCCACTCGGCGAATATGAGGAATTGATTGAAAAAGGCAAATTCGTATCGTCGTCTGAAATGAAGGAACCCCAGGAGGTGGGCGTGCCTGCAAGAGTAAAGGACAATGATCTCATATATGCTGCAGGAGTAATAACTGCTCTGCAGAAGAAATTCACAAGAAACAACAATCGTATGGCTTTCCTTCAGGTGGAGGATCTATACAGCAGTTTCGAAGTCATAGTGTTTCCAAACGTGTACGAAAAATGCATTTCATGCGTTGAAGAAGACAAGATAATAATAGTCTATGGAAGAATAAGCTTCAAGGAAGACGAAGAACCTAAAATACTTGCGGAAAACATTTGCGAGCTTAATGTGGAAAACATAAAAAGCGTAGAAAAAATGAGCAGGCGTTCGTATAAAAAATCATATGGCTACCATAAGAAAAACGATGTTTTAAGAGAAAAGCCTCCCCAAAAGGAAGGAAGGCTTTATCTGAAAATAAAGCACTATGACAAGATGATTTTGCAGTCAATAAAAAGGATACTCTCAAATCACCGGGGAAAGACAGCGGTGTACATCTATGTGGAGGACCAAAACAAGGCGTTTGAAGCAAGCGACGAGCTTAGAGTTTCACCTGAAGAAAGCCTCATTAAAACCTTGAAGGCAACCCTCGGAGAAGAAAGCGTTAAGCTTGTTTGAAAAAGCCTTGAAAAACAATGATAGTAGAGGTGTAGAAAATGATTAGAAAAATCGGAGTGTTTACAAGCGGGGGCGACGCTCCCGGAATGAATCCGGCAATACGGACAATAGTGCGTTACGGCAAGCACATGGGACTTGAAATAGTGGGAATAAAAAGAGGCTATTCGGGATTGATAGACGGAGATATGGGCGACATGGACCTCTCGTCGGTTGGCGATATAATACACCGTGGAGGGACTGTCATAAAAACTGCCAGAAGTGAAGAATTCAAGACGGAAGCGGGCTTTAAAAGAGCCCTTGAAATAATAAAAATTTTTGATCTTGACGCGCTCGTGGCAATCGGTGGAGACGGAACATACAAGGGGCTCCAAAAACTGTCCGAAAACGGTGTCCCGGTAATAGGCATTCCCGGGACAATAGACAATGATTTCGGATATACAGACGTAACAATAGGTTTCGACACCGCCGTGAACACGGTTGTGGATGCAATATCCAATCTTAGGGATACATCGGTTTCACACGGACGCATAAACATAGTTGAAGTAATGGGAAGACACTGCGGAGACATAGCCCTTCACGCAGGATTGGCGGGCGGAGCTGAAAATGTGGTGATTCCGGAGATTTATTACGACACCGACGACATATGCAGAAAAATAATCGAGGGCAGAAACCGCGGGAAAATACACAGCCTTATAATAGTTGCCGAAGGGGTCGGAAAACCTTATGACCTTGCTGAAGAAATAAAAGAAAAGACGGGATACGATACCAGAGTATCCATCCTTGGATATTTGCAACGCGGAGGGTCCCCGTCCGCCTTTGACAGAATATTGGCGGCAAGGCTTGGCGCGAGAGCCATAGACCTTCTTGTCGCAGGCAATCACGGAAGGGCTGTCGGAATCAAAAACAGTCAAGTAATCGATGTTCCGATTGAAAGTGTTTTTAATTATGTAAAAACAACAAACGAGGATTATTACCGCTTGATTGGAATTTTATCAAGATAGAGGGAGGCGAAATTAATGAGAAGAACAAAAATCGTCTGCACGATAGGTCCCGCCAGCGAAGAAAAAGAAGTATTCACAGAGCTTGTCAAATCAGGACTCAATGTCGCCCGACTGAACTTTTCACACGGCAACCATGAAGAACACAAAAAACGCATAGAAATGATAAAGGAAGTCCGAATGGAAATGGACATTCCGATAGCAATAATGCTTGACACAAAGGGTCCTGAAATAAGGACTGGACTTTTTGAAAACGGATACGCCGAGCTTGAGACGGGCGGTTTTTTTGAAATCACAGTCAAGGACATAATAGGAAATGACAACATATCTTCGGTTTCATATGGAGGCCTGCCGGAGGATGTGTCGGTAGGTTCGAAGATACTGATAGACGACGGGCTCATAGAGCTCGAAGTAGAAAAGATAAAAGACTCCGAAAGTGTAATTTGCAGGATTCTTAACGGGGGAATGGTAAAAGACAGAAAAAGCATAAACATACCGGATGTTCAAATCAACCTTCCTGCACTTACAGAAAAAGATATTGCAGATATAATGTTTGGAATAGAAAACGACATAGACTATATTGCGGCTTCATTCATACGAAAGGCGGACGATGTCAACGCTATTCTAAAGGTGCTTGAGGACAATGGCGCAGGGGACATCAATATAATATCAAAGATAGAAAACAGGCAGGGAGTCGACAATATCGACGAAATAATAGAGGCTTCAAATGGTGTAATGGTGGCACGCGGCGACCTGGGCGTGGAAATTCCAACAGAGGAAGTGCCTATGGTTCAAAAGATGATCATAAGAAAGTGCAACATACAGAGCAAGCCTGTGATAACCGCTACCCAAATGCTGGATTCCATGATAAGGAATCCGAGGCCGACAAGGGCTGAAGCCACAGACATAGCAAATGCCATACTTGACGGGACGGATGCAATAATGCTTTCAGGTGAAACCGCCGCAGGCAAATATCCTGTTGAGTCTGTAAAGACAATGGCAAACATCGCGAGAATAACAGAAGAATCCATGGACTACAGGAAAGTTTTAGCCGAAAGAAGCAAGCTCAAGGCTGAAAGCATAACTTATGCAGTAAGCCACGCCACATGCAGCACGGCCCTGGATCTTGACGCAACGGCAATAATAACCACCACCTCAAGCGGATACACTCCGCGCATGGTTTCTAAATTCAGGCCCAAAGCGCCTATAATTGCGGCAACGACTTCCGAAAAAGTGCGAAGAAGGATGGCTCTCCTTTGGGGAGTTTATTCAGTATCGACAGTAGAAGGCCGTTCGACTGACGACATATTCAAAAGAGCGGTCCAAAAGTCCAAAGAGGCAGGTTATGTAAGGGACGGAGAGCTTGTAATAATTACTGCCGGCGTTCCGGTGGGAGTCGCAGGTTCGACAAACCTTATGAAAGTCCATATAGTAGGGGAAATACTCATAAAGGGTACCGGAATCGGAAAGAAACATGTGACCGGCAATATTTTTGTTGCTGGCGATTCGGGAAATGTCGAAAAATTCATGCCGGGAGACATTTTGGTTTGCGAGAGCACGGACAAAGACATGATGCATGCAGTCGAAAAAGCTTCTGGATTAATAGTTGAGGAAGGCGGATACACATCACATGCGGCAATAGTGGGGCTTAGCCTTGGGATTCCGGTGATAGTGGGAGCCGGAGGGGCCGTTGAAAAACTCCGTACCGGACAGACCGTTACAATTGATTGCATAAGGGGACTTGTATATAATGGAAAAACAAGGGTGATATAGGAGGAGTAATTGGAGACTACAGTCAAAATAAGGGCAAGATACGACGAAACGGATCAAATGGGCGTTATTTACCATGCCAATTATTACAAATGGTTCAACATAGGACGCACTGAATTTCTCAGGGATCTTGGCTGTGATTACAGAAAGCTTGAAAGTTCAGGGATAATATTCCCGGTTATTGAATCGGGGTGCAAGCATTTTTATCCGGCATATTATGACGACGAGATAATCATAAATGTCAGGCTTGCGGAGTTTAAAGGCGTTAGAATGCGGGTTGCATATGAAATAATAAACGATGCAAATGGCAAAAAACTTGCTGAAGGTTACACTCTTCACGGAATAGTGGATGGTGACCTTAAGCCTGTGCGTGTCAACAGAACTGAAAATGAATGCTTGAAAATACTCATCGAGGCAATGAAGGAGGAGAAAAATGATTAAAAGAATTTTGGGGAGAACTGGTTTGGAAGTTTCCGTAATAGGCTTCGGAGGAATCCCCATACAGAGGATTTCAAGGGAAGAATCGGAAAAATTGATTGTTGAGGCTTATGAAAACGGAATAAACTTCATAGACACTGCCAGAGGCTACTCGGTAAGCGAAGACTATATAGGGACGGCTCTTGAAAACAATAATCTCAGGAGCATGATGATTTTGGCTACCAAATCACCTGCCAAAGACTATGCGTCAATGAAAAAAGAAGTGGAAACAAGCCTTGAAATGTTAAGGACAGATTACATCGATCTTTACCAATTCCATAATGTGCGAAATCTTGAGCAGCTTAATGTAATAATGGGAGATGACGGAGCATACAAGGCGCTTGAGGAAGCCAAAGCCAACGGAAAAATCGGGCACATAGGAATAACTTGCCACAGCGCGGATGTTTTGATGGAAGCCTTGATAATGGATGAATTTGAAACCATACAATTCCCATACAACTATATCGAAAACCAGGGTGAACCGGTATTCGAACAGGCGGCAAAGCAAAATGTCGGGATCATATGCATGAAGCCAATCGCTGGAGGGGCAATCGAAAAAGGGGAATTGTCAATACAATATATATTGGACAATCCAAACATTACCGTTGCAATACCCGGAATGGACTCAATAGACCAAGTTGTAAGGAATGCAGCGGTGGGCAATGACTTGAAACCTGTAACAGCCGAAGGGCTCGAGATTCTCAAAAATATAAAAAATGAACTGGGCGACCACTTCTGCAGGCGCTGCGGATATTGTCTCCCATGCCCGCAAGGAATAGACATACCGACACTTTTCAGTTTCGAGGGCTATTATTTGCGCTACAACATGTCGGAATGGCCGCAGGGCCGCTATGACAACCTTCAGAAACATGCGTCGGATTGCATAGAGTGCGGCATTTGCGAGTCGAAATGCCCCTACAATCTGCCAATACGCGACATGCTAAAGCACGTGGCAGGAACCTTCGGACAATAAAATTCATACTGCTGAGAATCTCCGATTTATGCGTTGCCATATAAAAACCGCTTAGTCACGTATAAAATATACGTTCCAATCACTGGTTTTCATAAGCGCCTTTAAATAAAAGATTCTCAGCAGTATGCGGTTTGATATTTTACCAATAGAAAAGCAGAGGCATTTGCCTCTGCTTTTGCATGTTCTTAAGAATTATTTTTATGTTTTGAGAAACTTATACGGTTCAATGCACTAATAAAAAGGAGAATGGTTTTTGTTTCTTGGGTTTTTATATTTTGTACTTTTTGCTACGTTCTACTTGCTATTTTCTACTGCTTTTATCTTTTCCTGCCTGCTGTATTCTGCACGCTGTATTTCAATCTTCAATCTTTTGCATTTCTCTTTTTTTTTCTACTTTCCACTTGCTACTTTCCACTTTCCACTTTCGACTTTCTACTGCTTTCCTATCTTTCCGGATTTATGAAAATTGGTTTTGCCAAAGGCTCTGAAAAATCGTAACCCTCGAATTTAATCGGGCTTCCGTTAGCAGTGAGCACAACCTTGTCCACATCAATAAGTGAAGTGAAACTGTTCATAAGGGCTTCAATAGCCAAATGTGCCAAATCTGTTCTTTCTCCGTACAGCTTGGATATGTCTTTGCTCAAATCAACCGTTATCGTTTTATTGCTTATCCTGTAGTCCAAAACAGTTAAGTCCGACGGGAGGAAAGCTATTGCATTTGGTGATTTTGTTTCATTTACTGCTCCTGTCTTGAAAGCCTTGAACATTTGGTCTATTGCGTCTTCATAGCTGTCGGCTTCCAGGCGGACAGGGGCGAGAACCAGTTTTCCCGTATTGGTTTCGAGGCAAATGTATGCCCGAGGTCCTGCATCAGTGGTCCATGGATTGGATATATCCATTCCATGGAAGGCGGTCTCAGCCGGCTGCTGATTTATAAGAACCTGAATCTCCTCAATACCCAAATTTTCGCGGAGAGTTTGCTCGATTGATTCTGCGGCGAACATGCTTACGCTCGAGCCGTCGTCGTATATCCCTAAATCACCCGCGGGCAAGCTGAGCGTGGACGTAGTACCTGAAATCCAGATATATGGAATAAAAGGAATCGGAGAACCTTCGGTAAGCCCCATCGATTCTTTAGGTCCATCCGAAAGTGTATTTACCAGATACCTCACTACGCCGTCTTTTTGTGGAACTGTTCTTGTCACAGGGACAAGATACATGTATTGATTGTCCGGATAGTATAGCCTGAAATTCAACATGCCTGGACTGCCGGCAAGAGAAGTGGCAGGTTTAAATTTGCCGTCAGGCATGTAAAGAAGATCGGTGAAAGCGTCCTTCATCGAAATTGCCCTTTCGTCTTCTACATATATCCTTATTGAATAAGGTCCAGGGTCAAGCCCGGTTGTTTTAATGTCTGCATTCAATGCGTAGTGAATCAATGAAAAATCGTCTTCAGTGGAAGCGTCGCGTTGCATCTCGAAGTCAGATGCTTTGAAAGTTTTTATGGTTTCCCCGTCCCTTATGAAATCGAAACGGACGTATTCGTCGGAAAAATCTTTATTTAAAATACCTTTAATGGTAAACTCTACTTGGGTGTTTGAAGATAAAGCGTCCTCGTTCTTATCAATTACAACCTCGTATTCGGAGCTTGTGTAAATATCGGACGGATCGTCTCTGCCAATTATAGGGGAGTCGAAAAGGGCGGTATTCAGTGGCACCATGGATATAGTGAAGCAAATTGCCAGGACTAGTAGAATATTGAATATGGTTTTGAACATGTATGTATCCCTCCGATTTTATTTATACTATCATTATAGAATATTTTGGGGACATTTTCTAATAAATAGACGCAAAAATAAAAAGGAGCAAAGAATTATGGGTTTCAATATAAAAGAAGGCAAGAAATATGTCATCAGAATACATGATTTGGGAGATTCTGGAGAAGGAGTCGGCAGGATAGAGGGAATTACAGTTTTTGTCGAAGGACTCGTTCCCGGAGACAGGGCCCTTGTGGAAATAGTGAAAGTCAAAAAGAGCTACGCTTTAGGCAAAATTGTAGAGATAAAGGAAAACTCGGACATAAAACAGGAACCCCCATGCAGCCACTTCCCTGAATGCGGAGGATGCCAGATACAGAATCTCATTTACCAAAAGCAGCTTAAATTCAAGAAACTGAAAGTCGAAGCGGCAATAGAAAGAATAGCCGGACTTAAAGGCATAAATGTAAAAGAGACACTTGGAATGGAAAACCCCTTTCATTTCAGAAACAAGGCCCAGCTTCCATTCGGAAAAGAAAACGGGAAAGTAGTCATCGGTTTTTACAGAAAAAAATCCCACGAGATAGTGGATATAAAAAAATGCCTTATACAGAATCCGATTAACGATGATATAGTGGAAACGCTAAGGGAGTATTTGTCAGAAATCGACTACCCTGTCTATGAAGAACCCACACACAAAGGAGTCCTAAGGCATCTTATCCTCAGAAATTCCTACAAGACAGGAGACATAATGGCGGTTTTAGTCACAAACGGCGAAAGTTTTCCAAAGAAAAAAGAGATAGTATCGCTCCTGACATCGAATTTTCCACAGGTAAAGACAGTTGTCCAGAATATCAACAGCAAGAAGACAAATGTAATCACAGGGCCCGAGTCCAAAGTCCTTTTCGGAAGCGGTAGAATGACAGACTATATAGGAGACCTCTCATTCGAGATTTCCCCGGTGTCCTTCCTGCAGGTGAATACAAAGCAGACCGAGGTTCTCTACGGAAAGGTTCTCGAATACGCGGACATAGGACCTGAAGACATAGTCTTCGACATATATTCGGGAATAGGAACAATATCACTCTTCCTCGCAAAGAAGGCGAAAAAGGTTTACGGCATAGAAGTAGTAAAGCCCGCGGTAGCGGACGCAAACCACAACGCCGAGCTCAACGGAGTAACCAACGTCGAGTTTCACTCCGGCAGGGCCGAAAAGGTCGTTCCAAGGCTATACGAAAGCGGAATTAGGGCTGACGTCGTCGTCGTCGACCCGCCGCGAAAAGGCTGCGAGGAGATAGTCCTCGACACAATCGCCCATATGAAGCCCAAGCGCATAGTCTATGTATCGTGCAAGCCGTCTACCCTCGCCCGCGACCTGGCATACCTAAAGAAGAAGGGCTACATCACACAAGAAGTTCAGCCGGTAGACCTTTTCCCCCATTCCACGCATGTTGAAGCCGTAACACTGCTTGTGAAGAAGCGGAGCGACTGAAGAAGCAGATGTACGTCTCATGCAACCTGATGCCCAAGAGGACGATGGAAGGGAGACCGATTGGTCAGCAACAGACTGCGGAAGCCGTAACACTGCTTGTGAAGAAGCGGAGCGACTGAAGAAGCAGATGTACGT
>CAZAFW010000002.1:0-53912 GCA_964484935.1 uncultured Peptostreptococcaceae bacterium | reverse complement strand
CTCATGCAACCTGATGCCCAAGAGGCCGAGTGTTAGCGAAGCGTGATTGGGAACATTCTGCGGTTGAGTGCTGCGTGTTGTTAATTAGAAAATAACTTGAGACAAGTTTTTGTATTATAGAGATATAAGAAGGTGACAAAATGTACGATTTCGATGAATTGTGGGATAAATTCAATCAAAAGCTTTTGAATCATGTGAAGGCTAAAGTTTGTAATGCTCAAGATGCTGAGGATATCTTGCAGGATGTCTTTGTCAAGATATTTGGTGGCCTTGAGAGTTTGGAGAATAAAGCGGCAATAAAACCATGGATATACAGGATTACAAAGAATACAATCATAGACTTCTATAAAAAGGACAAATCCATCTCAGTTTCACCTGAAACTTTATATTCATTAGAAGATGAAAAACATGAAGCCGAAAACATGAATGATGATATAGCGCTCTGTATCAGTAACATGATTTTCGCGCTTCCAACTAAATATCAAACCGTATACGAATTGCATGAAAAGAAGGACATGAAGCATAAGGAAATTGCAGAGGCGTTGGATATTTCTGTGTCAGCCTCAAAAGTCAGATTAAAGCGTGCCAAAGATATGTTTAAGACAAAGTTGGTCGAGTGTTGCGACTTTGAAGTGGATAAATACGGAAACATAGTTGATTACCATTCAAGAGGAAAATGTTATGGATGTGATGGGAAGTGCCGATAAGAAGCCCCCAACGCAGATGGTCAGGGGCTTTGGTATTAAGACAATCGTGTGTTTAGTCGCAGCAAGATGAACATGAACAGGCGCATGAAGAACCGTTTTCAGAGTCGCTGCCGCAGCATCCATTGCTGGTATTTCCCGACTTGATTACCTGTGCATATTCGGCCAGTCTTGTTTTTCTAAGAGTTGACAAGTCAGGACGGTTATAAATTATATCCATACCATCTTCCGGCTTTGTACCACAGGCATACCTCTGAGTACCGTCAGCTTCAATTACACACACCTTGCAGCAACCGCCTATTCTTCCATTTCTAAAGCATGGTGCAACAATGGTGATGCCGTTTTCATCGGCAATTTCCACAATACTTTTGCTTGCGTCTTTTACCAAAATCTTTTCCCCGTCAATTCTTATTTGCATCTTTTTCTCCTTTCGAATCTCATAATCTTAGTTTTTTTGTACTCTACTATAAAGACGAATAAAAGAGAAAAGGGTTACATTGAAAATCTTCTGCTGCTTGTGAAGAAGTGAAACGAGGGTCAAGATAATTGTTTTTTCGTAGTGTTGGAAGAATACACGCAAGACATATTGAATGGAAATAGCAAAAAGAAAAAATGTTGTGATAAAATGTATAAAAGCAATGCGATACCATATTTGTAGAGCATAATATTGCTTATTGATAAAGCCTAAAAACGATAGCAACGATAAAACAATATGTAGAAATGGAGTTAAAATAATGGACAATAATTCAATCGAGCGAATGAAAAAACTGATAGAAGAGAAAAAGCAGTCAAGCTCAAAACAGGGCTTCAAGAAAAACAACAAAGAAAATAATACCGGAGCTAGTAGCAAAGCAATCAAAATTAAAAAAGGCGGAGGCTTGTTCGACAAGTAGAATAAACAAATTATCAATATAAAAGTACAAGACAGAAGAGCAGATGCATAATGAACTGCTCTTTTTGTTTGCAGCAAAACAGATAACATTACAGGGTATAATTGGCAATGTGAAGACGATGGTTGAAATCAAAAAGAACCATCCGGTGAGTATAAGGGAGAGATCTTGTGCTATGTCTGGGTATGCAAAGTTTTATAATAATAAAGATGACAAAGCTCTGAAGCAACCTGTTCAAGGTGATTACAGAGCTTTGTTATGTGCTTGTAAAATATTTTGCTATTTGAAAAGACCATACAATTATTCACGCAATCCCTTCTTAGTTGAAAGGAGCGTAAACTTCCATGATTTTTTCTGCTGTTTTTAGGCCGTCCACTGCAGAAGACATGATACCCCCCGCATAGCCGGCGCCTTCTCCCATCGGATAGAGACCGTCAATATTTGAGGCATTATTTTCGTTGCGGGTAATTCTTAGCGGGGAGGAGCTTCTGGTTTCCACGCCGGTCATAACTGCATCCTTCATGGCAAAGCCTGCAAGTTTAGTATCGAAATGCAAAAGGGCTTCTTTCATGGTTTCTATGACATAATCAGGCAAACAGTCTTTAAGCGGTGCAAAGGTAAGGCCTGGCTTATAGGTGGCCCTTACGCCGCCCCAGGCGGCACTGGTTCTATCAAATAGAAAATCGCCGACTAGCTGTGCCGGTGCATAGTAATTTTTGCCACCAAGATCATAGGCAAGGCCTTCCCATTTTCGTTGAAATTCGATCCCTGCCAGGGGATGTTCGCTGGCAAAATCAGAGGGCTTTACCCCAACAAGCAAGGCTGAATTAGCATTCTCGCCGTTTCTGCTGTGTTCACTCATACCATTGGTAACAAGACCTTGTTCTTCAGAAGCGGCAGCAACGACATAGCCGCCAGGGCACATGCAAAAGGTGTAGGCCGAACGACCATTCTCAGAGTGGTAGGAAAGCTTGTAATCCGCTGCGCTCAATCCGGGCTGCCCTGCAGAAGCACCGTATTGCGCTTGGTTGATGACTTCTTGAGGATGTTCGATTCGCACACCTATGGAAAAAGGTTTCTGAGTCATGGCAATGCCTCTGTAATGCAATGTTTCATAGGTGTCTCTGGCGCTGTGGCCGATACCCAGCAAAGCAACCGTACAGCAGATTTTCTCCTGATCATTAATTACAAGTCCCGAAAGAACCCCATCATCAATAATAAAGTCAGTCACTTTTGCTTGAAACCTTACGTCTCCACCGGCTGCAATAATTTCTTTTCTGATATTTTTTACGGTTACGCGCAAAAGATCGGTTCCTATATGCGGTTTGCTCAAATACAGTATTTCTTCCGGTGCCCCGGCTTCAACAAAGGCCTTTAAGACGCTCTGGCAGCGATTGTCATTGATTAAGGTTGTTAGCTTTCCGTCTGAGAAGGTTCCGGCGCCACCTTCTCCAAATTGCATATTGCTTTTGGTATTGAGGGTTCCACTTTTCCAGAAGGCACTAATTTGGGATGCCCGAGTATCAACATCGTCTCCCCGTTCAAGGACAATGGGGGCATAGCCATGCTTTGCCAGGGTCAAAGCGGCAAAAAGACCGGCAGGTCCCATGCCAATGATGACTGGTCGCTGAGTCAATTTTTCACTTCCTGTTTGCACTTTATGAGGATGTGAATCCGGGGTTTTTTTGATGCCGTTTTTGCCATATCTTTTGAGAAGAATATTTTCTCTTTTTGCTGAGACATCAAGTGTGTAGCTGTAAAAAATCGCATCTTTTTTTCTGGCGTCGATGGATTTTTTTGCTATTTTAAAATCAATCAAGTCTTTAGGTCTAATCCTCAATTTAGAAAGGATTGCCTTTTTCAAAGCGAGCCTTTCTGAATCATGATTGACCACCTTGTTGGTTGTTATTTTAAGATTGCTGATTCGTATCATTTAATTCTCCTATTCTTATTTGAAAGCGCGTAGTAAATGACAGCTTGCCTCATCTTACAATATTACCTGACTTGTGCTGTGAATACTTTTGGTTAAAGTTTATTCCTGTTGACTAATTGTACATTTATTAGATGCGAAATTCAACAACAAATGACAGGATATAATTAAGCTGTAGCACTGGGAAGTGCGACCCTTTAATCATTGGAGACGGTTCTCTCTGATTGGAAATTGGTTGGTTTTGGAGTGGCAGAAAGGTGTTTATATCAAGGCATATGGTAAATGTAATACGTATGGAGACAGTGGTATTGATGTAACGTGAAAAACAACGAATGTGTAAAAGTTTGGTAATACTGGGCTTTTTGTTTATCTGTGATATGATTTAAAAGAATCAAAACATCACTTTTAAATATGAGCCAATTGGAGTACCAGCAAAGCACTGGTATAGTCATTAATACCGTCTAAGCTTTTGTCCGCATCCCTATTCATCTTGATTTTAAACAAGAAGCTTTCTTTATTGTTTATTTTTGTTATTATAAAAAGTGAAAAACGTAGTGCTTAGCATATGAATTTTGAAGAAAGCATTTCAAATCATAAAGAGAACCAATAAGGAGGAGCAAATTGAGATTAATTTCATGGAATATTGATTCATTAAATGCAGCTTTAACTAGTGATTCAAACAGGGCGGTGCTGACAAGAAAAGTAATTGATACAATTATCCGGATGGATGCAGATGTAATTGCATTGCAAGAAACCAAATTGCCGGCCAATGGACCAAGCAAGAAGCATGTGGAACATTTGGAGAAATATTTTAAAGGTTTCTCATACATTTGGAGAAGCTCTCAGGAACCGGCTAGAAAGGGATATGCCGGGACGATGTTTTTATATAAAGACAAGTACTCTCCGGATGTTTTTTATCCTGAAATTGGGGCTCCGGATACCATGGATTTTGAAGGAAGAATCATCACTTTGGATTTTGGGGAATTTTATCTTAGTCAGGTGTATACGCCAAATGCGGGTGATGGTCTGAAAAGGTTGAAAGAAAGGCAAGTCTGGGATAAAAAGTATGCCGAATATCTTCATGGCCTTGATAAGGTGAAGCCGGTAATAGCGGCGGGAGACTATAATGTGGCGCATAAAGAGATAGATTTGGCCAATCCAAAGAGTAATCATAGATCGGCGGGTTTTACAGATGAAGAACGCCAGGGTTTCACAAACTTACTAAACAAAGGTTTTACCGATACATTCAGACATGTTCATGGAGATGTTGCAGGCATATATTCCTGGTGGGCACAAAGGATAAAAACCAGCAAGATCAATAATTCCGGCTGGAGGATCGATTACTGGCTGGTCAGCGATAGGCTGGCCGACAAGGTGGTAAAATCCGAGATGATGGATTCCGGCCAAAGGCAAGACCATACGCCAATCATGCTGGAATTGGATTTATAATATGGATTCTGCTTATTTGAGAAATCGAAAGATTTCTCTTTATTTTTGCAACAAATCACTGGAACGGCAATATTTGAATTATAATTCTATTTACAGTTATAATAATTTGGGGGTTTCCATAAATTCCGGTGATGGTTTGACTTGTATTCAAATGAAGAATAAGCGGTAATATGGAGTTTGTTTTTAAGTGAAGTGTCTTAATTAATGCCAGTGGAAACAATAGAAAAAAGTGGTAAGCTCGAAGCAGGGTTTCAAGAAAAACAAAAAGGGAAATAAAGCAGGAGCCGGAAGCAAGGCAATCAAATCCAAGAAGGGCGGAGGATTGTTCGACAGGCAGCATTGCCGGGGACAACAATTTTGGGCTTGAAACATTTCAATAATGAACAATGGATAGATATAGAGGGGGGTCAAATTGAGGGATGAAGCCAATATTTGGGACAGGTTTTCATTTGTATATGATATTGTTATGAAAAAAGACAACAAGGCCTATGGTAAAATAATCGATAAAATCAAAGCAAATACAAAACCCGATTATGAAATCCTTGAGATTGCGACTGGAACAGGCGACATCGCTTTGGGACTGAGCGACTCGGCAGAAAGGATAAGCGCGGTTGATTTTTCGGCGGGAATGATAGAAAAAGCGAAGAGGAAGGCTTTAAAGAAAGATATAGGGAACCTTGTTTTATTAAATCACCGGCATGCACTATAAAGCGTCCTCGTCGATTACCGGTGGTTGAAGCGCAAAGTTCTGAATATATTTTAATAAGCCAATAGCCAAAGCCCTGCAGTCCTTAATGGACCGCATGGCTTATTTTTATAAAACCAGATAAAAGCAAATCTATTGACGGTTTAAGTATAGCAATATTCAATAATTGCTTGCCGCCAATAAAACAAAGCTATATCAATTGCATAAGTCGGCATTTTAATTATAATGAAAAATGTGTGCTGAAAGCAGATCAAAAGGGTGATTCGAGAGAGTTTGATTTCATTCGCTATATTTTGATGTTTGAAAGATGCAGCTGTTCCTGGCGCTTTTTATGGACAATAAAACAATAAACGGAGCTCAAATGGGGAAAATAGTCGATTCAATAACAGATACATACAAACAGCATAATGAAGATATTTATGGAGCAACGGACAACTCCTATTGGATAATGGACGGGGCATTGTCACTCAAAAGGACTAATTATACGGACGATTTCAGCGATGTCGTGTGGATGGTAAAATGGTGGCAAAACTATTTGAAAAAGCATTTGGAACAGTTTGAAAAATCAATAGTTGCCATATTGGAGGAAGGCATGGAGCAGCTTAATTATGAGTTCTCCAAGTTTGCAAATATCAATGAATTGAATAAGCTTGACAGGGCCTCGGCTGGCATTGCAATAGTCAGAATCAACGATGACAATTTGGAAAGCTTCGTTTTAGGCGATGTGGAGATCAATCTTAAAGCCGGCAAAGAGATAATCACGTTGGTTGATGACAAGGTGGAGGCTTTGGACAAAAAAGTTATAGATATGATTTTCAATAATCCCAACAGAGACAAGGAATATGCTTTTAACGGCTACACCAAAGAAGAGTTGAAGCTTCTGAGGGAAAATCGCTTAAAGATGAATTCCGAAGATGGTTATTACATACTCGAGCACGATGCGAATGTTATACAAAAGGGTATATACCAGGAGTACCGTTTGGACGAGGTAAAAGAAATATTGATGATGAGCGACGGATTTTCTTCAATCTGTAAAAAATACAAGCAATTATCCGTAGAAGATTTGTTTGTGAAAAGCAAGAATGAGGGGATGGAATCCATACTTGAAATGATCAGGGGCATTGAGGAAAGTGATCCTGGAATCGAAATCTATAAACGGCTGCGAAAACATGATGATGCAACCGCTGTTTATATAAACATGGAATAAACCGTTCACGGTTTTTAATATAGCTATGGCGCGCTTATAAGCGCGCCATAGCTATGCATACCTTGCTGTTGATTAGTCAATACTTGCAGACTCAATCAATTTCATTAAATATTTTGACTTGAACTTTTCGCTTACCAATATTTGTTTCACGGGCGGCAACCTTAAAAATGCGCCTGTGAATGCAGCCATGAATCTGTGGCTGAACATTGCTTGGTTGTCGAAAATCAGGTTGTGCAAAGTGTCGGTCTCTATCGCTTCAAGTACAAGCTTATGAACCGTATTGACAGGTGTGAATATCCGTTTCTCTCTTTGTACCATCTCGATTGCATTCACCTTGCAGACTCTTTGGCATACGCCACAACCTATGCACAGAGTCTGGTCCAATGTCACTTTCTCGTCATCATCGATTTTAAAGCACCCCAAGGGGCAGGAGTCCAAGCATCTTTTGCATCCGACGCATTGGTCATTTAAAGTGGCAATGAAGTTCGAAGAACTGATTGTTTGAGGAACTCCCATCTTTCTTGCGCCTTTCAGCGCCATGCAGCAGCATGAGCAGCAATTGCAAATAAATCCCACATCGTCTCTTACATTCTCGGCAAATTGAATAAGATTGTGCTCGTATGACAATTCGAGTATTTCAAGCGCTCTTTCATTCGTGATTAGTTTAGCATAACCGTGCTTGGACAATGAAAGAGATAAATTGTTTAGTGATAGGCAAACCTCTTGCGGCGCATCGCAATTCTCGCCCAAATGCTCTGCCTTGTGTCTGCAATAGCACCTGCTAACGCCGATGTTTTCGGCTTTTTGTATTATCTTTGTCGCTCTTTCATAATCCAACACATAAACTTCATCAGTTTGTTTGACCGATTTTTCGTTTACCAAAATTCTGCCGATCGGAGTCTTTAGAGACAATAGTTTTCTCATAAAATCTTCTTCCGTCTCCAAATACTGATGGAACAATTCACTTAATAACTTTTGGTCAAAATGCCCTCCTGTTCTCATTAAAGCAAATTCAAAGAAACCTATCATAGGCGGCGGCACTACATATTTTTGCACTTTGTTGTCGTTCATATCAAGAAGCAATGCCTTTTCCGCCAAACCATTTAAGATACTGAAGGTCTCTTCCTCTGACTTTTTCCAAATTATGGAGGCGTCTTTGACGCCAAACGGTTTTATGGGCAGAAGAGATACAAGAGATGCTTCTTCATGTGTAAACATGACCTTCAAAATTTCATATAAGGATTCCGCTTCAGGTGCGCCTTGCGGGAACCTGTTATAGCGGTCTATTAATTCTTTATAACCAGTTCTTCCCGTCAAATGTGCCATAAAACCTCCCGACTTCAAATATGATCCAAGTATTTGCCGATATTATCATTTAGTTTATCATAAAGATTCAAGCAAGCAACAGCGATTTTTTAAAGTAGTATGCATTTGTGAAATCAAAACAAAAAAACCATTTTGTATTATATGGATTCAAAAAAACCACTAGATTTTTTTAGATTTGCGACAGGGGACAGGAGTGAATAGTTGATATTGAAGATACATTACCAACAATAAAATGCAAGCATAGACAAGGGTTTGATATAATGGAAATAAGCATTGTCATGGAAATTAAAATATTGAAATTGTTGCAATAAGAAAGAGAGGTTTTGTCATGTCGCACTTGCTTGAAACTGTAATGCTATTTTGTTTTGGACTTTCATGGCCTTGGTCAATCCACAAGTCGTACAGGGCCAGGACGGCAAAGGGAAAAAGCATTATGTTCATAATGTTCATTTGGATTGGATATATTGCGGGCATTGCAAATAAATTGATGTTCGATAGGGGTTCGTACGTATTGATTGCGTACATAATAAACCTGCTTCTGGTGACTGTTGAAATCTGGCTTTATTTTCGAAACAGCAAATATGACAAAGGGGAGAAAGAAGCCGCCGCAATTGGAAAAACCATATGATTTTACAAAACTCTGGATATTGATTCGCGTCTTCCGGATTTCAAAGATTTATCATGCCGGAAAAGGTAGAAATGTCGAAAGCGAAGTAAATGGAATATATGAGGAATTAAACGAAATCATATTAAAGGATTTTAAATCGGAACAGATAAAGTTGCTTGAGAATTTGCTCGACAAGATGCAGACTAATATTCTGTCGGCAAAGCAGGGTAATAGAGGTGGAAAGAATGAATAATGTTTTTAGATATTTGAAGCCTTATTGGCTTTTTGCAATTGCGGCGCCATTATTTATGGTTTTGGAAGTCATGATGGATTTGGCGCAGCCTATGTTCATGCAAAGAATTGTGGATATTGGAATAGCAAATAGGGATTCGGCCTATGTTTGGACAACCCTCATACGTATGCTTTTAGTTGCATTGGTCGGTTTTGCGGGTGGAATCGGATGTTCTTACTTTTCAGCAAAAGCGGCAATAAATGCGGCAACAGACCTGAGGGAAGAGATGTTTTCGCATGTCCAAAATTTGTCTTTTAGCAATGTGGACAAGCTGAAAACCGGAAATCTAATTACAACACTCACAAATGACATCGTTCAAGTTCAGAGAATGATGATGATGATGATGAGAATAATGGTTAAAGCACCTATACAGTTTGTTGGAAGCCTTATTATGACATATATAATTAGTCCCAGACTGTTTCTGATACTGCTTGTTCTTGTCCCTCTTCTAAGTATGACAATGGTGATTTTATTTAAAAAGGGATATCCGCTCTATAGGATTGTCCAAAGCAAATTGGATGCTGTGAACACCGTAATGCAGGAAAATTTATCGGGAATCAGAGTGGTCAAGGCCTTTGTAAGGGAAGATTTTGAGAGAGAGCGTTTTTCCAAGGCCAATGACGACTATATGGACAGTACGGTAAAAGTTTCAAGAATAATGGCTGTAATGTTCCCCATAATAATGATTTTGCTTAATGTGGGAATTGTAGCGGTTCTGTGGTTTGGAAACATAGAAGTGGCCAATGGCAATATTCGAGTCGGAAAGGTTATTGCATTCATAAATTACCTTTTGCAATTATTGATTTCAATAATGATGGTTGCAGGAATGATGATGATGTACTCGAGGGCCCAGGCATCGGCTGAAAGGATTGAGGAAGTTCTTGAAACTGTTCCCGACATAAATGACTGCGAAGATGCAGTATGTGCAGATGGGCTTGACGGAGACTTGGTTTTTGAAAAGGTTTCCTTCAGCTATGGGGACCATGCGATTGAACCGGTTCTTACAGACATTTCATTTACTGCAAAAAAAGGCGAGAAAGTTGCAATAATCGGTTCAACCGGCTCCGGCAAATCTACATTGGTGAATCTGATCCCAAGACTCTATGATGTGTCCGGGGGAAGAATCACAATAGGGGGGGTGGACATCAGGAACATGAAAAGAACATTTTTACGCAGCCGCATAAGCATTGTCCTGCAGCAGTCTTTGCTCTTTTCGGGAACAATAGGCGATAATATCAGATATGGCAAATCGGATGCAACCATGAGCGAATTGGATGAATCGGCGCGAGCAGCGGGAGCCAAGGAATTCATTGAAAGCTTCGAAAATGGTTATGATACCCTTTTGGGCCAGAAAGGGGTAAACCTCTCAGGCGGTCAAAAGCAAAGGATCTCCATAGCCAGAGGGTTGATAAGAAAGCCGCACATCCTTGTTTTAGACGACAGCACAAGTGCCGTAGATGTGGCAACTGAAGTCAAAATACAATCCACCCTCAAAACAAAGACAAAAAATTCAATTGTTGTCATGGTGGCCCAAAGGATCAGCAGCATTCTTGATGCGGATCAAATAATAGTTCTTGAAGAAGGTAAAATAGCCGGCAAAGGAAACCATAGAACGCTTATTGAGAACAACAAGGTGTATAGGGAAATCTTCGAATCACAGCTTGGAAAAGCAGGTGAAGCATATGGCGCATGATAAAAGGGAAAAGAAAGCGCAACCCGGCATAATGAGGGGCGGGGGCGGCCATAGGGCTTTTTTGACGGCTGAAAAAATCAGGGCAAAAGATACAAAACGGACATTGAAAAGGATATGGGGATATATCAGCGAACAAAAGAAATGGCTGTTTCTTGCGCTTGCCCTTGTTGCATCCTCAACATTATTGGGATTGCTTGGGCCATATTTCATAGCTTTGGGGATAGACGATTATATTGCAAAAGGGGTATCCGAAGGGTTTTTAAGACACCTCGGAATAATGACTGGCGTGTATATTGCCGCGGCGCTTATAACTTATATGCAACAATATATATTGATTATGATTTCACAAAAAGTAATCAGGAATATGAGAAAGGACTATTTCGACAGGCTTATGGGATTCTCGTTGAAGTTTTTTGATCAAACACCAAATGGTGAATTGATGAGCCGCTTGACCAATGATATAGAAAATGTCAGCACAACTCTGTCAAACAGCATAGCGCAAATGTTTTCCAGCCTTCTTTCATTTGCGGGAGTCATAGTCATAATGCTGCTTCTCAACTGGCAGTTGGCACTCGTCAGCATGACGACCGTTCCTTTGATAATATTTGCGGTAAAACTGATTGCTAAAAACACGCGAAAGGGCTACAGGGACCAGCAGCGCCATTTGGGAAAACTCAATGGCATCATCGAAGAAAATCTGACGGCACAGAAAGTTGTCAAGGCCTACGGAAAAGAAGAAACAGCAATAGCCGAATTCAATGAAATGAATCAGAAGCTCAAGGGTTCATCCATCAGAGCGGAGATATTCGGAGGGTTCATGGGACCGAGCATGAACCTGATGAACAACATTAGATTTTCAATTATTGCCGGTGCGGGAGGGTACCTTGTCATTTCCGGAAGCCTTAGCGTTGGGCTTATTGCGGCTTTTCTCAATTATTCGAGGCAATTTGGGAGACCGTTGACTCAATTGGCAAACATTTACAATACAATACAATCGGCAATAGCGGGAGCTGAAAGGGTCTTCGAAACCATGGACCATACACCCGAAATTCAAGATTCCATATATGCCAAGGATTTGCAAGATGTGGATGGACATGTAGTATTCAATGAAGTCGACTTTGGGTATGTGGAGGGTGAAAAGGTTCTAAAGAAAGCTTTCTTTGAAGCGAAACCGGGGGACACCATTGCAATTGTTGGGCCTACAGGAGCAGGTAAAACGACAATAATCAATCTTTTGACAAGATTCTATGACATAGAAAGCGGCGCCATAGAAATTGACGGTGTAAATATAAGGGACATCAAAGTCAGCAGCTTGAGAAAAAAGCTTGGAATAGTGCTCCAGGACACATATCTTTTTTCGGGTTCGGTCAGAGAAAATATACGATACGGCAGGCTGTCCGCGACAGACGAAGAAGTGCATGAGGCTGCTAAGCGCGCATATGCGGATCACTTCATAAGACATCTGCCTGACGGGTACGACACCGTATTGTCGCAGGAAGGTGGCAATTTAAGCCAAGGGCAGAGGCAACTGTTGGCAATAGCAAGGGCTATCCTGTCGAATCCGGCTATATTGATTCTTGACGAAGCCACAAGCAGCGTCGATACAAGGACGGAAGTCCACATTCAAAAGGCCATGCTGCACTTGATGGAAGGCAGAACCAGTTTTGTCATAGCGCACCGCTTGAGCACAATCAAGGATGCCACAATGATTATGGTGATAAACGAAGGAAAAATTATTGAACGGGGGAGCCACAAGGAACTGCTGGATTTGAAAGGATTCTATCATGACCTCCATTACAGCCAGTTTAAAAATGCAGTATGACGTTAAAAAAAGGCAATACTTTGAATTCACATGCTTAATGAAATTTTCAATCGTTTTAATGAAAATGCATTAGGGTATAACTATGAAAATTGGTGCATTTTGGAGAATTGCGCAAAGGCTGATAAGCGGCGTTTCAAGAAAACCGATGTTCTTTTCGGATTCATGGAAATAAATGAAATGGGGGTTTTATATGAAAGCAGGCAAAGCTGTTGCATGGATAGGGCTGGCAATAATGACATTGGGTCTTGCAAACGGTTTTACAAATGGAGATTTTTTTAATGACGGTGCAGAGCTGATGGCCAATCCGTGGGGGGTAATGTCAATGATAGACCTGTATGTCGGATTTGCATTGTTCTCAATGTGGATTGTATTTCGTGAAAAATCTATTGCAAGCAGCATTGCATGGGTGACAATGATGATGATTCTCGGGTTTTTTACGGCTTGCATATATTTGCTGAAGGTTTTTTACAAAAGTGATGGAGATTGGCTTGAATTTTTCCTTGGGGCAAAAAAAGATGATGTGATTTCAAAATCAAAGGGATGAGAATCTTATATTTGAAAGGACGTCCGAAAGATGAACAAGGGAAATGAAATCATAGAAGAACTGAAAACGGTGCTGACAGGGAAGACCTTGGATGCGCTCGTTCCGCCAATTGTATTTATTATTGCAAATGGCATGTATGGAATCAATTGGGCATCGATTTTGGCCATATGCTCAGCGGTTCTAATTGGAATAGCAAGACTTGCATTCAGACAAACATGGAAATACGCATTTGGAGGGTTGGTTGGAGTCAGCGTCGCGGCGGGATTTTCATATATTGCAGGGAATGCGGCAAATTATTATATCCCTAAAATAATTGGAAGTGTCAGTTTTATCGTTGCATCGGGCATAAGCCTGATAATAAAAAAACCGCTTGCGGCCTGGGTCAGCCATTTGTCCAGAGGCTGGGAATTGAAGTGGTTTTGGAGACAGGACGTGAGGCCCGCTTACACAGAGGTGACAATATTTTGGACAGTATTTTTTGCTCTTAAACTTTTTCTTCAGATAGTTTTGTTTTTAAGGCGTGATGCGACAGGTTTGTTCTTGGTCAACACCATATTGAGCATGCCGGCCAATGTGATTGTTCTTGTTCTGAGCTATATATATGGAATATGGCGCTTGCGCTCCCTTGGAGGACCGGGAGTGGAAGAGTTTGAAAAAAATATGGAACCACCATGGAAAGGCCAGACGAGGGGCTTTTGATATCACTTGAAAGCGGCAAATGCATCTCAATCTATCATATATAATTAAGAAATTTCTGTTTCTAATTTCATATACTATAAAAAAATAAAAGCCTACAGGCACAATTGGTGCCTGTAGGCTTAAAATTTAGTAAGTTTCTGCAAAAAGCTCGAAATGGTCTATAGGATGATCGCAGGCGGGACATTTGTTTGGAGCTGATTTTCCCTTGTGGATGTATCCGCAATTGTTGCACTTCCATTCAACAGATTCTTCCCTAGTGAAAACAGTTCCGTTTTCGATGTTTTCAAGAAGCTTCAAGAATCTTTTTTCATGCCTTTCCTCTACTTCAGCAATCTCCTTGAAAATTACGGATATCTCATTGAAGCCTTCCTCGGCTGCAATTTTTGCGAATGCAGGATACATTTCTGCATGCTCTTCATGTTCTCCGTTGGCGGCAGCCTTCAAATTGGATTTTGTATCGCCTAAGTTTACAGGGAATTCGGAGGTTATTTCAATCGAACTACCTTCCAATTCATCTCTCAAGAATTTGTAGAACCTTTTTGCATGCTCTTTTTCGTTTCGGGCTGTTTCCTCAAAGATATTCATTATTTGAACATAACCGTCTTTTTTTGCCTGTGAAGCATAGTACGAATATCTCATGTTTGCTTGGGATTCCCCGGCAAAAGAAGCCATTAGATTTGCAGCAGTCTTACTGCCTTTCAAACTTTTCATCATATCCTCCTTGAAATTGTACTGTTTTTTTATATATGTGCTTCCATGTTCAATACAATGATACATTAAAAGGAAGAATTTTTCCAACGAAAGCAAATAAAAGTGTATATAAAAGCGCTTTTTAGAATCTGTTGTAAAAATGTGTAGTGGATGGGGCATCCTTCCGGAAGGCTGAATCAATGCATTAAGGAAAACGTTTGAACTACAGAGGGCCATGTGGTATAGTTCATTGACAGGTAAAATTCAAGCAAATTAAAAGTGAAGGATTATTGATATGAATGACATCAAACAATCAAAATTATTTATACAGATAAGCAGAATGCTGTTGATTCTAGTTCTTGTTACATACGGAGATGCTCTGCTTTTTATAATTGCATCACAGCTTGTTTTTTGGATAATGATTTTGCGTGCGTCAAGAATTCAATCGAAAAAACGGTTTAAATTCTATCTTATATTTCTATATATGCTTTTGGTGATAGCGCAGACAATATTCTTTTTTCGGTACATGCATGCAATTTCTAGTTTTACTTTGGCCAATATACTCAACAATGCTTTGGGAGTATTTGTGGTTTCATTGCCTTACTTGATAGAATATATAGTTACAGTTCAAAATTATACCGAGTTCTATCTCCCTTCTGCAAAAGAGCTGAATACAATGAGTTTTGCCCAGCTTCATGATGTCAACGAGAAAATCCAAGAAAAACTTGATGACATGGGGCAATTGCGAAAAATGCTGACTCCTGAAAGATTATTTGCAATTGCAGGAGAGCTGCCAAGGCACAGCTCAATACAATATCTTAATGGAGGCTCGCTTACTGAAGCTTATTTTACTGAAGCTGAATCCAGCATTTCGGATCCCCATATATATATAGTGGTCTCAAATACCGGAAGTGCGGCAAGCGAGGTAATATCTGCCTTTACCAGAAAACAATATAATCACGCCTCACTCTCGTTCGACAGGGATTTAAAAACAATCATAAGCTATAATGGCGGTGAAAAAATTTATCCTCCCGGACTTAATAGGGAGATGGTAGAGTTTTTTAATAAAAAGGATGATTCATCGCTGATTGTTTATGAATTAGATGTAACAAGGGAGCAAAAGAATAAACTGATTGACAAACTGAAGGAAATCAATAAGAATGGAAGCGCGTATAATATGCTTGGGCTGGTAATCAAAAAATCTTTGAGACCGAACATAATGTTTTGTTCGCAGTTTGTATACAACATGCTTAAGCATGCGGGTCTTGAATACTTCGACAAAGCAGACGGAAGAGTCAAACCGACAGATTTGGTGGAGCTTGACTATCATAGAAAACTAAAATTTTGTTATGAGATTTATCTCAACAGCAATGTTGAAGGACTCGAATTGAAAAAAGCGTAAAATGGGATTTGTTTCAAAAAAAGAAACATGTCACAGCCATAAAACACAATAAAAACGATTATCAAGTATGATTTTGGGTATAGAAAACACTGCACAGGTCGTGGCAAAATATTCTTAAGGAATTATGTTTTAAGAAAATGCTTAATTAAAAATCAAATGATGTTTTTGCTGAATCGGCCATGTTGGTCGATTTTTGTTTTTTGAAAACAAGGGTGGTGCCTATGGATATGAATGAATTTGTATATTTATTCTATGGATTTTGATTTTGGAGGCGATTCAAATGGGAGAAGCTAAAAAGAGCATATTTATAGATGCTCCTATGGAAAAGGTAAATCGATATGGAAGAAATCCTTACACATGGCCTGAATGGTATTCTAATTTTATCGGCCCGGACAAGGTGACAGGAGACGGAGGAGTTGGAACGATAATAGATTTTAGATATTCTGTAATGGGAAAGCAGATTCCAATAAAAATTGAGGTTGTAAAAGACACATTGCCAGAGTGGAAAGGCCAATTCAGCGGATCCATGGAGGGTGAAATAATTGTAAAGTTGTCCCCGAACGGAAATGGAACAGATGCGGAAATTGATTGGAGATATTCCTTAAAAAAAGGAGTACTTGGCAAGATCGCGGATTTGAAGATGGTTGAAAAACTGCTTGGACATTCGCTTGCCAATACAATGGAGAATTGGAAAGTGATTTGCGAATCATAGAAGAAGGTTTTTAAGGGTCGCCATTTTTATATGGCGACTTTTGATTTTAATGGAAGGGTAGTTGATTGTTATTATTATTTTTGGATTATTTCTGCCTTAAAGAAGATGAACTCATATTTTTAAACATGTCTTCAAATTCCTGTTTGGCCGGGAAGCTGCTGTGAAATACAACCTTTCCGTCAACGACAAGTGCCGGAGTGTATTTTTCATCTTTTCCTATATTGACAAAGTTGCAACCCGGACAATATGAGTTTGAGCACCCCACTTCGATGCCAAAGCTCTCTATTATTGGAGGTTCGATGATTTTCTTTACTTCTATGTCCAAATCCATTTTGTCAACTATATCCTGCACCAGGTTTCTGTAGTAAGAGCTTTTCATGCATTCCGATCCCAAAACCAGTATTTCTTTCATATGTTTTTCTCCCGATATTGTTTTTGCATAAGTTTCAGCAACTAAACCAAATGAGTTAAAGCTAGTGCAATTATAGCATAATAAACTCTTCAGATTTGACTATTTATATTAAATTGTGTGATATCATAAGTGCAACAAATAGAAATCAAATATTTTGATTAAACAGGGAATCAATTCATTTTTTAATCATGAGAAAATGCCTTTGTGATATAATTGTTAAAACAAATTTAGAAGTGTTCAATTGCTTGCAAGGGAAGGTGATTTTATGGCAAAGAGAGTACTAAAGCTAGAATCAAAAATAATGATGTTGGTAATTATATTGGTTTTGGTTTCAATAGCCATTTTGGCATCTTTTGCAACAACGTGGACAAATGAAAATGTACAAGCTCGCGTCGAGGAAAACATACGCAATATTGCGGCATTGGTTTCAAAATCGGATGACATAGCTGAAGCCCTCTCAAAAAAAGATATTTCGGGAAGTGTCCAGACAGAAGTTTCGAGGTATCTTAAAGCGGTGGAGGACATAGAATTTATTGTTGTCGCAGATATGGACAGCATAAGATATTCACATCCGGTTGAGGAGCGCATTGGAAAAAAATTCGTTGGAGGCGACGAAAAGAAGGTTGTCGCGAGCGGAGAAGAGTACATTTCGGAGAGTGTGGGGACTCTTGGGAGATCTTTGCGGGCTTTGGCTCCGATATTTTACGAAAACGAGCAAGTTGGATTTGTGGCTGTAGGGACACTTACCCAAAGTATATACAATGCAAAACAAGACGCACTTAGAACAATAGTGGTTCTTGTTTTTCTTACCGTTGTAATTGGCATAGCGGGAGCATTTCTATTGGCTGGGAATATAAAAAAATCCTTGCTGGGGCTTGAACCGGAGGAAATTGCAAAGCTTTATACGGAAAAGACCGGAATGCTTGATGCGATTCACGAGGGCATAATTTCTGTTGACAGTGAAGGAAATGTAACGCTTGTAAATGATTCGGCTTTGCAAATATTGGGAAGCAGTCAAAAGGACGCATCCACGCTCATAGGAAAGAGCGTAGAGTCGGTATTCCCCACAAGCCGACTAAGGATTGTTTTAAGGACAGGAAAAGCCGAATATGACAGCGAGCAAGTTGTAGGGGACAAGATCATACTTACCAACCGTGTGCCCATTATAAGGCAAGGGAAAATACTAGGTGCATTGGCTACATTCAGGGACAAGACTGAAATGCTAAAGATAGCAGAGGAGTTGACTGGCGTTAATCAAATAGTAGAAGCTCTCAGGGCCAACACACATGAATTTATGAACAAGCTTCATGTTGTTTTGGGACTGATACAGATAAAGGATTACTCTGAAGCAGAGAAATACATAGTGGGGATTACAAGGAACCAGCAGACACTGACTGCCGGGATTGTAAAAAGAATACAGGATCCCACTGTTGCAGGATTGCTCTTGGGAAAAATGAGCCGTGCAGGCGAATTGGGAGTCATCGTACAAATTGATGAGAGAAGCCGCCTGGAACGTCATCATGGTCGCATAAAGAGCAGCTCAATTATAAAGATATTGGGCAATTTGCTTGAAAATGCATTTTTTGCGACGACTAAAACAGAAGAGAACAAGGTTGTAAAGCTTTATGTTTTTGAGGATAGCGAGACCATTTTTATGGAAATAGAAGATCGAGGCATAGGAATATCCGGATGCGACTTGAAAAGAATATTTGAAAAAGGATACACGACAAAAGAAGGAAGCGGAGGAGAAGGACTTTTTATTGTAAGAAAAACGGTAAAAGAGTTGGGCGGAGTGATTAACGTTGATTCTGAAAAGGGGATAGGCACTTTGTTCAGGGTTACGTTGCCCAAGGAGGTGGAGTATGATTAAGGTATTGGTTGTGGAAGATGACCCAATGGTGGCTTACCTTAACCAGAGATATGTCGATTCAATTGCCGGATTTTCTGTTGTCAAGAATATCGGCGACGGAGAGGAGGCTTTAAGAGTACTGAGAACCGAGGACATTGATTTGGTGATTCTTGACATTTATATGCCCAAGGTAGACGGCTTGAAACTATTGGAGAAGATACGAAATCGTTTTATACAAGTAGATGTGATACTGGTGACGGCTGCCAAGGAGCTTGAGGTGATAGACAAGGCCCTTAAACTTGGAGCGGTTGATTATCTTATCAAGCCTTTTAAATTTGAAAGGCTGAAGGAGGCGCTGGAGAAGTACAGGGGAAGATACAAATTTTTTAATGAAGAGGGTTCGGCCAGCCAGGAGGATATAGACAAACTTACAAAGGGTAGATTGGCGGATCTAAAGAGCAGAAAAAGTCTTCCCAAGGGTTTGCATGAAAAAACTTTGGAGAGGATTAGCCTCAAGCTGAAAGAAAATGATGAAGTTTTTTTAAATGCCGATGAGGTGGCTGAAAAAGCCGGTGTAAGCCGTGTTACAGCAAGGAGATATCTTGAGTATCTTGATTCGGTTGGAGCTATCGAGTGTGAAGTTGAGTATGGGAGCGTGGGTAGGCCGAGTTATGTATACAGGATAATAAAAGAGTGAAAATAGAATCAGTGGTTTTTATGATCTTTATGGAATATATGAATAAAAGTGCGTTGAATAATCGGTCCTTCGGGTGTCGGTTATTTTTTTTTATTCGATAATATATTAACGAAATGTTTTTTATTGACTAAATGTTTTTTTAAGACGGTAATGCTTTCCTGAGGGAAAGCCTCGTTTATTATGAAAACAAGAAATCAACTATTCAACGAATTCATTAACGGGGGGCAAATTAATATGAATTACTCGGAAATAAGCTTGAAGATGCATGAGGAAAACAAAGGCAAGATTTCTGTTGCTTCAAAGGTGGCTGTTGCAAACAAGGACGACCTTAGCACAGCCTACACACCTGGCGTGGCCGAGCCTTGCAGAAAGATCAATAAAGACAAGAACCTTGTTTACAAATACACTTCAAAGGGGAATCTCGTAGCTGTTGTAAGCGACGGTACGGCTGTGCTTGGACTTGGAGACATAGGACCCGAGGCGGCAATGCCGGTCATGGAGGGTAAAGCAGTTCTATTCAAAGAATTTGGGGATGTAGACGCTTTTCCTATTTGTCTGGACACCAAAGATGTCGATGAAATTGTCGAAACAGTAATACGCATGGCACCCACTTTCGGGGGGATAAATCTTGAAGATATATCGGCTCCCAGGTGTGTCGAAATAGAGAGGCGACTGAAAGAAAAGCTTGATATTCCTGTATTTCATGATGACCAGCATGGCACTGCGGTTGTGGTCATTGCAGGCATGATCAATGCGCTTAAATTGGCAGAAAAGAAAATTGGAGATATAAAAATAGTTATAAACGGTGCGGGAAGCGCGGGAAGCGCAATAGCCAAGATGCTTTTGGCTTTGGGCGCAAACGACATAAAAGTCTGCGACAGGCGAGGTATATTGCATCCGGGGGCCGTTAAAAATGATTTCAGCAAGGAAGAGATTGCAAAGTTGACAAATCCCAAAGGAATCACCGGTTCATTAGCCGATGCTATGAAAGGGACGGATGTTTTTATCGGGGTATCCGCCGCTAAGATTGTTTCTGAAGAAATGGTTGCTTCTATGAATGAAAAGCCGCTTGTGTTTCCAATGGCGAATCCCGAGCCTGAAATAATGCCGGATTTGGCTAAAAAAGCAGGGGCATTTGTGGTTGGAACAGGAAGAAGCGATTTTCCAAATCAATTGAACAACGTATTGGCCTTTCCGGGGATTTTCAGAGGAACGCTTGATGTTAGGGCATCAGACATAAACGAGGAAATGAAAATAGCGGCATCCATCGCCATAGCATCAATAATAGATGAATCGGAACTTACTCCGGAATACATTATTCCAAACCCGTTTGACGAGCGGATTGTCAAAAGGGTCTCAAAAGCAGTTGCAGACGCAGCAATTAAAAGCGGCGTTAGCAGAATATAGAGCAATCATACAAATATTATGAGGAGGTTTTTAGATGTCTACGTCATTAAAGATTGAAAGCAGCATGGGCGAAGAAAAAGGCTACAAAATCATGGGGATGTCGCTGCCGGTCTTCGGTGTTTGCGCAGCAGTGGTATTCGCAGCGGTTTTCATGGGAGTTCTTCCCGGAGGACTGGTCGGAGCGATTCCATTCATGATGGTTCTTGGAGCAATACTCGATGAAATCGGCAACAGGACACCCATCATAAAAGATTACTTCGGTGGAGGACCTATTGTTGTAATATTCGGAAGTGCGGCTTTGTTTACTTATGGAATGATTCCCGAAAAAACAACAGATATTGTAATTGCATTTACAAAGAGCGGAGGATCTTTTCTTAGTTTCTACATTGCAGCACTAATCACGGGCAGCATACTTGGAATGGACAGAAAGCTCCTAATCAAGGCTTCGGTTAGGTACCTTCCGGCTATTTTAGGCGGGGTTGCGGTTGCTCTAGGCCTTGTTGGAATAGTTGGAGGACTCATGGGCTTTGGAATGAAGCAGGCAATACTTTATATAGGAGTCCCCATAATGGGGGGCGGAATGGGAGCAGGAGCTGTTCCTCTTTCAGAAATGTTTGGGGATTTCTTCTCGGTTGACCCAAAAGAAATGCTTTCGGTTATGATTCCGGCGCTTGCAATGGGGAATGCTATGGCAATCGTTGTGGCCGGCTTGCTTGACAAGCTCGGCAAAGCAAAGCCGTCTCTTACAGGAAACGGCGAACTTATGATTAACAAGGACAACGATTTCACACCCACAGAAACAAATCACAAAACAGACATAAAACTTATGGGCGTTGGAATGGCTTTGGCAACAACATTCTTCGTTTGGGGCAAAATACTCGCTAAGTTCATTCCGATTCATTCATATGCTCTTATGATAATTTCGGTAGCATTATTCAAAGCTTTCGGTTTACTTCCCAAGCGTTACGAAGTAGGCGCAAACCAGTTCTTCAGATTCATAATGGATAACCTGACTCCGGCACTTCTGATTGGAATCGGAGCCGCATACACAGATCTTGCAGCTGTACTTTCGGCATTTACCGTTCAGTACATCATACTCGTTGCAGTTACAGTTGTAGGTTCCGTAATTGGGTCAGGAATAGTAGGATATTTCATGGGATTCTATCCAATAGAGTCAGCCATAACAGCAGGGCTTTGCATGGCTAACATGGGCGGAACCGGTGACGTCGCTGTTTTGTCAGCTTCAAAGAGAATGGCCCTAATGCCTTTCGCACAGATTTCATCAAGGCTAGGAGGAGCATTCATAATAATACTTGCAACAACATTGCTTAAAATATTCGCCTAGATTTATCCATAAACAAAAGGACTAAAAAGGGACAGACCTTTTAGTGTCCATCCATATTATGGAAAAGGATGCGGCTTGTTCGCATCCTTTTGCTGTTGGATATTCTTCATATAACAGGAAGAGGGACTGAAATTTATCGGCATGGGGGAATAATCATGGATGAAACAGTAAGAATAATTGACAATCAAAATCTTGTCGAAAGAAATAGAGTGGTTTCGTTTCTCGAAGAATCCTCTGGATTGGGTTTCGACGATGACACAGAAAAAACACTTGTTCTGGAAAGGGACGGCTCTATCGTTGCGACAGCTTCTTTTTCGGGAAACGTCATGAAGCAAATTGCAATAGATGAAAAATTTCGCGGAGCGGGTCTTGCGGCACCACTTTTGGGTGAAACTGTACGCGAAATGTTATCGAGAGGCCATTCGCATATTTTTGTATTTACAAAGCCTGCAAACAAAGAAATATTCAAAGGGCTGGGATTTCGAAAGGTAGGAGGAACTTTTACGGATGCTGCGCTGCTTGAATGGGGAGCAGAAGGGATTGAGAAGTATAAAAAAGAACTTGCCGTTTCCAGAGTGGATGAAGCGGTAAGTGCATCGGCCGTTGTGGTTAATTGCAATCCTTTTACCAAGGGGCATCGCTATCTGATTGAATGTGCCATACGTGAATCCGAAGTAGTGTATGTTTTCGTTGTAGAGACCGAAAAGTCGCTGTTTCGATTTGATGAAAGAATCAAAATGGTTAGTGAAGGGGTGAAAGACCTTGAAAATGTTGTGGTTTTACCTGGAGGCCCGTACATAATATCTCCTGTGGCATTCCCGTCATATTTCACTCATGCTGAAGACTTGTTGAGAGTTCAAACAGAACTTGACGCTGAAATTTTTGCCGAGCACATAGCTTCTACACTGATGATTGAAAAAAGGTGGGTTGGAAGAGAACCGTATTGCAATGTAACTGAGGCATACAACAATTCGCTTGCAAGGATTCTCGAATTGTACGAGATAAAGCTCAATATTGCGGACCGCATGGAGGAAGGAGGCAAAATTGTAAGTGCCAGCGCAGTGAGGGAGGCTTTGAGAACGGGTGACATGGAGACCGTACGCAGCATGGTTCCACAAACGACATTGGATTATATAACATCCGAAAGAGCCAAGTGCACAATAGAAAAAATAAGACAAACCTTATCGCGGCACTAGGAGGTGCAGATTATGGAAAAAAGGAATGCGAAAGCAGGAAGCCTGGAATCGAGTGATTTGCTGGTTGTAATCGATGAAAAAAAGCCCGGAGAAGAATTGGAAATTGTAATGCACAGTATCGTCGAAAAGCAATATGGGGATAGAATTGTTGAAATAGCCTATGAAATTGCAGCCCTTAAGGGTATGGACAATGTGCGGATCCTGATACAGGACAGGGGCGCATTGGATTATGCGATAAGAGCCCGAATTGAAACCGCTATAGAGCGTTTTAAGAAGGAGGTTTAAAGATGGGGACCAATTTGCTTTTCATACCGGGAAACAATCCTTCAATGATTCAAAATGCGGGAATTCTTGGAGCAGACACGGTTATTTTTGATTTGGAGGACGCGGTTGCAGGAGACCAAAAAGACGCCGCAAGAATGTTGATTAAAAATGCGCTTGAAAGCATGGAATACGAAGGTTGCGAAACATCAGTCAGAATAAATGCAATGGATACTCCTCATTGGGAGTCGGATATTAGAACTGTAGCCAAGGCCGGGATTGACGGCTTGGTAATACCAAAGGCCGAGCGCGGAGAGGACATAAAAGCAATATCCGAAATTTTGGATTCCATTCCTGAAGCAGAAGGCATATACCTTATACCTTTGGTTGAATCGGCATTGGGAGTTGAAAATGTATATGAAATTGCCGCATCATCTAAACGCATCAGGGGCATTTTCTTCGGCGCCGAGGACTATACGGCAGACATAGGAGCTGTAAGGACAAAGGGAGGCGAGGAAATATTCTGGGCAAGGGGCAGGATAGTAAATGGTGCGGTGGCGGCAGGTGTTGAGGCAATCGACACTCCATTTACGGATGTAGAGGATATCGAGGGGCTTAGAAAGGATACGTTTTTTGCAAAAGCGTTGGGCTTTGATGGAAAGGCTTCAATATCTCCAAGACATTGTGGATTCATTCGGGAAATTTTTTATCCACAAGATGAAGAAATCCGTTATGCAATCCGCGTCATGGATACCGTGAAGGAAGCTGAAAAGTCAGGCAAAGGAGTGGCTTCCATGGATGGAAAGATGATAGACAAGCCGATTGTATTGAGGGCTATGAAAGTTTTGAGGGCAGCCGGCATAAAGGAGGATTTCCGCTATGAGTAAAATAAGAAAGTCACTTAGAAAAGCCATAATAGCTTCAGGATTGAAAAGCGGAATGACTGTTTCATTCCATCACCATCTAAGGAATGGCGATTTTGTGATGAATATGGTAATGGATGAAATAGCCGATTTGGGGATTTCAAATATCCGAATAGCGGCAAGTTCTTTTTTCCCCATTCATGGCAAGCTTGTACGCCATATAAAGACAGGCACCATTACAGCCATAGATTGTAATTACATGTCGGGACCACTTGCGGAAGCTGTAACAAACGGCATGCTGAAAAAGCCTGTGATGTTAAGAACGCACGGGGGAAGGCCAAGGGCAATTATGGATGGAAGTCTGAAAATTGACGTAGCCTTTATTGCATCGCCTTCTAGTGATAAAATGGGAAACCTCAATGGAGTAAGGGGTCCTTCGTCTTGCGGTTCGCTTGGATATGCAATGCCCGACGCCCAAATGGCGGGGAAGGTCATTGCTATAACTGACAACCTGACAGCTTATCCCAATGGGCCCATAAGCATAGACGAGACAAAGGTGGATCATGTTGTTGTTGTAGATTCCATAGGCGATACTTCAGGCATAGTCTCTGGGACAACGCAGGTTACGCGTGATCCTGTTGGTCATGTCATAGCGCGTCATGCAGCGGATGTAATTGAGGCTTCAGGATTGCTCAAGGACGGAATTTCGTTTCAAACCGGAGCCGGAGGCGCCTCTCTTGCAACAGCCTATCACTTGCGCGAGAAAATGGTTTCGGGAGGGATAAAAGGGAGTTTCGGAATGGGCGGAATAACAGCATTTTTTGTTGGTATGCTGGAAGACGGACTGTTCGAAAAATTGATTGATGTGCAATGCTTCGATCTCGATGCCGTGAGGTCTATAAGGAAAAATCCAAACCACATTGAAGTTTCGGCATCCCAATACGCAAATCCGTCGGCTAAAAGCTGTGCAGTCGAGAGTCTCGATGTAGTGGTTTTAGGCGCTACAGAAATAGATACGGATTTCAATGTGAACGTGCTTACCGATTCAAGCGGGAATATAATGGGTGGATCGGGGGGCCACAGCGATACCGCCCAAGGCGCCAAATTGACCATAATAGTCGCCAATTTGCTCAGGGCGCGTTTGCCTATCGTAGTTGACAGGGTTACAACGAAGGTTACCCCGGGGGAAACGGTGGATGTGCTTGTTACTGAAAGGGGAATGGCCGTCAACCCGTCAAGAATGGACTTGATGAAGTCTTTAAAGGAAAAAGGATTGCCTGTTGTCGATATTGTCGAGCTTAAGGAAATGGCTGAGAAAATGGCAGGTAAGCCGCGCAAGGTTTCGTTCACCGACAGGGTAATCGGATTTGTCGAGTATAGGAAT
This sequence comes from uncultured Peptostreptococcaceae bacterium, assembly GCA_964484935.1. GTDB lineage: Bacteria > Bacillota > Clostridia > Peptostreptococcales > BM714 > BM714. The sequence goes on along the minus strand of CAZAFW010000002.1, from coordinate 27,825 downwards.
GGAGAAATAATCGATAAGGTTTACCAACCGGCCAAGGAGTGATATGTATGAAAGCAGCCGCCATTCTCAAGGCGCGTGAAGAGAGAGGTCTTGAAATAGAAAAGCTTGAAAAAACATATTCGAGGTCTGTGATTTCTGTAACGGTAAATATTCCGGGAGGAAAAAAGGCGGATGATGACTATTCTTGGATAGGACTTCTTGCGTTTAATGAAATTAGCAGGCGATTGTCGCAAGGAGCAATAATTCATGAATCATTTAGGGAGAGCGCTGACGGACCGGAGGGTTTTATTGTAGCAAAAGGAAAACCGGAAGAATTGAAAAGATTTGCCATGGACATAGAGGAGAGCCACCCGCTTGGACGTTTGTTTGATATAGATATATCCGGATTAAACCGTAATACGAATGGAGGCAAACGTGTTTGCTTGCTTTGCGGAGAAGCTGCCAACATGTGTCGGATAACTGGAAAGCATACAATGGAAGAGCTTATAAAAAGGATAGACAAAAGTATTGAGTCTTGGGATTCATCCATCGTCGATACCGCTGTAGAATCAGTTTCAATAGCAATGCATAGAGAGGTTGACGCCACCCCCAAACCAGGTTTGGTCGACAAGAGCAACAACGGAGCGCACACGGACATGAATCGCGGTACTTTCATTAGAAGCATTAATGCCTTGACTCCGTATTTCAGGGAAATGGCTGAAGTTTCCGTTGTTTGGTGTGGAAGTCCGAGTGATCTTTTTTCGGAGTTGAGACCTATTGGAAAGCGTGCCGAGGAAGCGATGCTGAATTCTACCGGAGGAGTAAATACCCATAAGGGTCAAATCTTTTCATTGGGATTGGCAGTCGGGGCAGGGTGTTATCTTAAAAGAAGAGGAGAGCTTTCAGTCGAGTCGCTTTCGGCGGCGATATCATCCATGTTGCAAGGGCTGTCATTCCTGGAATTGAAAAACAAGACGAAGACAATCACTCATGGCGAAAAAGCATATGATGCATATGGAGTGACGGGGATAAGAGGGGAAGCAGAAAAAGGTTTTCCCGTTGCATTCAATGTTGGCTTGCCGGTATACAGAGAAGTAATGAATTCAAATTTTGATGAAAATAGGGCATCGGTAAAGAGTCTTGTTTCCATTATGGCAGTACTCGATGACAGCAATGTATATCGCAGAGGCGGACCCAAAGCGGCAGAATGGGTAAAGAAGACGGCCGCTGCCTTGATGGAAGATTCGGGAGTTTTTATCGATTCGAAATTATCCGTACTGAAAGAATTTGATAGAGAAATGATAGTAAGAAATATAAGTCCTGGAGGGGCCGCGGATATGCTTGCTCTTGCAATATTTGTGCATAAATTTATGAAATAAGTATGAATTTAGAAAAAAATGAATAATTTTATTGCGGGCTGATGAAACGATAGTGAAATTTTTATAGCAAATAGATTACATGAATTAAATTTGGCAACATGAAAAGGGATTGTGTGATATTATATAGTGAAACTAATAAAAATTAATTATTAATTCAATTCCTATGATTCGAAATATCAAATGCAAGCAAAGGAGTTTTCATGTCTACGCTATTATACATACTGACAAATATATTGCTGCCTGTCTTCATACAAGCGGGAATTGGTTTTGCGTTGCAGAAAAAATTAAAGCTTGATATAAAGTCATTGGTCAAGGTGCATATATTCGTATTTTTGCCGTCGCTGATGTTCTACAATATTTATTACAATAAATTGTCGGGAACGGTTGTTTTAAATATAGTGCTTTTTGTTGTAGTTTTATTTGCAATCCTAATAATTCTTTCGACAATACTAAGCAAATTATTCAAGTTTGAAAAGACAATGGAAAAGGCTTTTGTAAATGCTTGCGCCCTTATCAACGAAGGCAATTACGGCATTCCCCTGATCACACTTTTGTACGCGGGAGCTCAGGTTGATTACGCTGTATCAATTCAAATAACTGTCGTTTTGACTACAAGCATTTTGATTAACACAATCGGTTTGTATAATGCAAGCAGCGGATCTTATTCTGGAATTGAGGCATTTAAGAATGTTTTCAGGCTTCCACTTGTCTATGTCATAATTATTGGATTCTTGTTGCGTGGATTTTCGATTGAGTTGTGGCCTCCCGTTTTATCTGCTATAGAATTCATGTCAAAGGCCGTTGTTCCCATGGCCTTGTTTATTTTAGGCGCGCAGCTTGCAAATACTGAAATTAAAGTTACAAATCCAATGGTCTACTTGGCGGATGCAATGAGATTAATCATTTCTCCTATAATTGCCTTTTTTCTAGTCAAATTGCTTGGCATAGAGGGCATTCTGGCACAGATACTTATAATAGGAGCGGCCTTCCCGGGAGCAGTAAATGGAGTGATTCTTGCCATAGAGTTTGACGGAGATCACCACTTTGCATCACAAGCCGTTTTCCAGACAACAATTTTAAGCGCAGTGACAGTGACTTCGATAATCGCATTGGTTTTGAGGTTTGTTTAGCGGAGGCTTTGGCATGCGGGCGTGCAAGTTGCTGACTGCATTCTGAAATATTTATGAAAGAGCTTGAACATCAAATCAATTGGAGGCTTATAATGATTGCATCGAATGAAAAAAATGTTAAAGCTGTTGAACTGGTGAATGAAGCGTACAAGAATGTAAAGGGAAAGGTATTGGTTTCTCCGGAAACAGGCTGGGATGACTATGTAATGCGATTGTTTGAACTTGGCGAAGGAGGCTATTCAGCCGACCACAGCCACGACTTTCCCCATATAGTTTATGTTCTTGAGGGCGAGGGATTCCTCTATCTGCAGGAAGAGAAGATTCCCGTTGAAAGTGGAAGTTTTGCATTTATTCCAAACAAAAAGAGGCATCAACTTGTAAACACAAAGGAAAACGGCGATTCTCTGAGATTCATATGAATGGTGCCAAAGGAAGGGCATGTGCCCTTCGAATAGCATTAGTATAATGCTGTAAGAATAATTTGAAACTCAAAGGCCTGATATGCATATTGCATATCAGGCCTTTTTTTGAATTATACTTTACATTTGCCATAAACTGATGTAGTATAATAATTAGAAATTAGTAATTTAGTAAATCAGTAAATACATATTGAGTTGAAAATAAATTCAGCAGGAGGAGAACAATGAAAATACCTACAACATTGAAACACAAGCCCGTAATCATATCTGAAAACTATGAAAATGTAGACGGGAGAAAAGCATATGATTCAGATGCAAAAGGGCTTTCGCTTGGATTGGCGCAGTGGAACGACAGGGGAAAGGTCGATATTTCAGCTAAGGTGTGGAGGTATACTGGAGAAAAATGGTCCAGGCAGTCTGAGGAAATGCCTCTACACAGGGCTCTCGATTTGGCTATACTGATATGCAGGAGCAAGCTGCATTTCAGAGAAGCGTACCGCTATGATAAATTGTATGACGAAAATAATCCGGTGATTGACAGGGTTGGACTTCAGGGAGATGCTATGACCGTATCGATATGCACCGAAAACGAAAAAATTGACGAAGATATAAAGCTTTTCAGGCAGGCATTGAGTGAAGACGATGAAATACTTGCCGAGAGAATGAAGACATTGAGCGGAATACTCAGAGAGATGGGATACTGAAAATGTCCAAAAGGAATTGAAGTGACGCGGGTAATAAGGACGGATCCAAGACTAATTATTCTGATTGAAATTGTTTTCTAATCAAAATAAAAGCCCTAAAAATAATATTTTTAGGGCTTTTTCAATTGAACAGCAAACACAACCTGATTTTTTAATTAAATCATTGACTTTAATAATGTTAAATGTTAAGTTGAATAATAACAAAACAAATACTAATTAATAATCAAATATTATTTGTGGAGGTGTAAATATGTCCTTGGAAGTGTTGCCAGAATGGATGAACAACCTTGACGACGAGGATGCTGTTTTTATAAAAAAGTTTTTGCTTGCATCGGGTTCACTGAAGGAAATTGCGAAAATTTATGGAGTCACATATCCTACTGTGCGGCTGAGACTGGATCGGCTGATTCAGAAGATAAAACTAAGCGAAAGCAATTCAGCAGAACCATATGTATCACTCATAAAGAGGATGGCTGTCAATGAAAAAATGGATTTTGACACTGCGAAAATTTTAATTTCAGAGTACAGAAAAATGAGAGAGGATGGTGAGTGACATGAGAAATATATTTGTTTTCGTATTTATTTTGGGGGGACTGGCAGTTTTGCAGGTTTTCCTTTCCCTCCGGAAGAACAAATGGCTGGGACTGATTTTGCCGCTACTCAATCTGCTGTTTGCTTTTTATGCTTCATTCGGACAAATGATGTATACGGGTGACATTTTGCAGGTTATATTGGCGTTTTTAATGATGTCTGTCCCGGCCGCAATAAATTATGTAATATATAAAGCATGCAGGGAGAAGGTAAGGGAAAAAGACAAGGACGAGCTGAACAAGATGAATATTCAGGACCTTGATTGATTCGGTGAATTGGAAAGGGGGAGTTGCAAATGACAAAAGGTACATTCGCAGTATTGGCAATATTGTGTCTTATTGTATTGCAAGTATTGTTATCTTTGCAAAAAAATAAATGGCTTGGACTAATCCTGCCAACCTTATATGCATTTTCAGTATTGGCTTTAGTTTTGGGTAACCCTCTTGCCAATAGTGGAATAACCTTGATTTTAACGATTATAGCATACATATTAATTCCAATGGGCATCAATCTTTTAATATACTTGGCATGTAGAGCGAGAGTGAAAGAAAAGGGTGAAAGAGAAATAGAAAAGATGAGCATTCAGGATCTTGATTGATTTTAAGAAATTCGTAAGAAAATAATCGGGGTCTTCTTAAGATTCATGTACTACTGTGTATATATGGCTTAACGGGAAAGGGGGTACGCGAAATGGACAAGGCCGGAATTCTTGTGGTGGATGACGACAGGGAAATAGCGGGCGCGATAGAAAAGCTTCTTGAGAGCGAAGGTTTTCAAGTGCAAAAGGCCTATGACGGCAAAGAGGCTCTGGAGGCTCTTGTTTCGGGCGGCATCCAATTGATTCTCATGGATGTGATGATGCCAAGACTCGACGGACTTTCCGCCACTCTAAAGATTAGGGAAAGCAGAAACATTCCAATAATAATACTTTCGGCTAAATCAGAGGACAGCGACAAGATACTTGGGCTTTCCATGGGTGCGGATGACTATGTGACAAAACCGTTCAACCCGGATGAACTCGTTGCAAGGGTCAAAAGCCAGCTCAGGCGCTACATGCTCCTTGGAGACATGGGAAATGGGTCAAAGGCCAATCAAATTGCAATCGGAGGCTTGCTTCTTGACCTGGATGCAAAGCAGCTTACGGTCGACGGCGAACCGGTGCATTTGACGGCCAAGGAGTTTCAAATCCTTGAATTCCTGATGAAGCACGCGGGAATGGTTTTTTCTGCTGAGAAGATTTACGAGAGGGTCTGGAAAGAAAAACCTTATTCTGTTGAAAATACGGTGATGGTCCACATAAGGCGTATCCGGGAAAAAATCGAAATAAACCCGAAAGAGCCAAATTATCTTAAGGTGGTGTGGGGAATTGGATACAAGATTGAGAAGATTTAGCACCAATGGAATGACAAAGTTTTTAGCTTTTGCGATTGTGGTTTTGGCTCTTGCGGCAGTGGTCGTGCAGATTCAATACGCGGAGTACATAAACGGGAATGTGGAAAGCCTTATTGTCGACAACTACATAGACAGCGAAGAATTCTACTACGGTCAAGTGCAAAACAGTCTGTTCAGGGTCTCAAGGGCAATTGAAGAAGGAGAGGAATTGGAAGGTACGTCCGACTGTATCTATTTTGCAGCCGACAAAGAAAAAACATTCGGCAATACAATATGGAGCGAAAGGGAGTATTACGAGCAATACGATCAAACCTTCTATTATCTTGAAGACGGAGAGTGGCAGGCAGGAAAAAACACAAATCCGCTGACATATAATCCTGGAATCGACGATACGGAGGCAATGGCATATGTGGCATTCACGGATGAATACATGGCCGAAAAGCAGGTGGAATGGGAAGCGAACAGGGCTGTTCTAAAGCCTCTCGCTTTGAGAATTGCCGCAAGCGTTTCATTGGCGCTTTTGCTTATTGCTTACCTGATTTGGGCAACGGGAAGAAAGCCTGACGACAGGGAGCTTCATATGGCGAAAATAGATTCCGTGTATTCAGATGTTCTGCTTGCATTGTTCCTTCCTGCAATCGGGGCATGGGTGGTTTCCATCGGAGAATTTGCCTTCTTGAGGAATAGATTGTTCGACGGACTCGGGATGAACGAAGTCTTTTCTATGGCATTGGCAGGGGGAGCCACGGTTGTTGCTGTGACTGTTTGCGGGGTTTTGCTGCTTTCCCTGGTCAGAAAATTGAAAGCCGGAAAATTACTGAAACATAGCTTGATATTTGTGGCTTTTGCTGCCTCTTATGATTTTTTTAAGAGCCTGTTTGATGGAAGACGTTTTAAAGGAAATACCCATACCCAATCCCTGTTCAAGCGGCAGTGGGCCTTCATAGTCGCAAGCGCCGCGATGGTATTTTTGACCTTTGTATTTCTGTTTTCGGGTGTGGTTCCGCTTATGGCATTGCCTCCGATTTTGGAGATTCTTATAATATATTGGTTCATAAAGGGAAACAACAAAACCTTTGTCGAAATAAACAAGGGATTCGATGACAGCCTGGGAGAGAGGATGAAGGCCGAGCGGATGAAAATAGCCTTGGTGACCAATGTTTCACATGATCTTAAAACACCGCTTACATCCATGGTCAGCTATGTCGACCTTTTGTCCAAGGAGGACGATTTGCCGGACTCTGCCAGGGATTATGTCCAGATACTGTCTGAAAAGACAAACCGGCTAAAGAATATCGTTTCGGATCTGTTTGATTTGGCTAAAAGCACCAGCGGCGATATATCAATGGAAATGGAAAAAATAGATATTAAAAAACTGATTGAGCAGACAATTGGAGACATGTCTGACGAAATAGAAAAATCGGGTTTGAAAATGAAGACTAAACTTCCTGAAAACCAGGTCATGATATTTTCCGACGGCAAAAAGCTATACAGGGTTTTCCAAAATATAATCGACAACGCATTGAAGTATTCTTTGGAGGGATCGAGGGTGTTCGTTGAGCTTGAGGAAGCGGATGGATTTGCTGTTGCGACCGTCAAGAACACCGCGTCATACGAGATTGATTACACAGCCGATGAAATGCTTCAGAGGTTCAGCCGCGGAGACAAGTCAAGAAGCACCGAAGGCAGCGGGCTTGGACTTTCAATTGCCGAAAGTTTTACCAAGGTCTGCGGCGGAAATATGAAAGTGATTGTCGATGGCGACCTTTTCAAGGTTTCTGTTTCATTTCAAATGGACGAATGATAGAATAAATGCGTATAGACGCAATTATTTCGATTGGGAGTTGAGTATATGAATGCAGAAAAATTGAAATTTGCCGAAGAGAAATTCCTTATGCAATATCCCGGGGGGTTTCAAAATCCGGAAATGCTTGAAATTGCAAAAAAGCATAAAATTGAAAAAATGATTGAAATGGCCAAGGAATCTCTTTCTCGCGACAACTTTGAAGATCCGGATGCATTTGCTCAAGCGATGGTTAAAATAGTCGCAAGGTCCTCAATGGTTTCGGTTTTCGAAAAAGCGAAGTTCAGGGACCTTGTAAAGGAAATGAGCGACGAAGAAAAACGTCGCCTGAGCGAAAATATGTTTGAGCTCATTCATGGCAACCAAGAAAAGGGATTCAATCAAATGGTGGAATTTCTGCAAATATTCAAGATGGCAAAATGGACGATTATGACTGTTTGCATGCTTTATTCCAATCCGTCGGTCGAAGTATTTATAAAGCCTACAACCACAAAGGGTGTAATCAAGTATTTTGAACTTGAGGGCCTTGAGTACAAACCGCAGCCCAGCTATGAATTTTACACAGAGTACAGGAAACAGATAAACGAGATGAAAAAGAAAATGGATGAATCATTGAGAGTCGACAACGCGGGATTCTGTGGATTTTTGATGATGGCAATGGATTTGTAGGTTTATATCTTGATAAAATCATATGAAAAATAATGAAACCGGTTTTTCGTGTTGCCGGTTTCATTATTTTTTGTTGCTTCAATGGGCAGACAGGGTAAAAAGAGTATACATCATATATGGAAAAATGAGAAAACAAATCAAAAGGAGTTGAAACAATGAAGAAAAACAAGATGCTTAGAATTTTGAACCTTTTGCTTGCCATTGATTTGCTGATAGTAATAACGACTGCGGCATTAAGCGATTATATTTATCCTACGGGTTACTACAGAACTTTGCATGCATTGCCCGGGGCGATTTTTGCAGCACTGCTTGCCGTCCATATTTACTTGAACTGGACATGGATAAGATCGAACTATTTCAAGCATAAAACGGGATAGGGAAAATGGCTTGGAGTCATGTATAATAGGCATAAATGACAAGGAGGGAAACCCGATGAAAGTTATAGCAATAAACGGCAGTCCAAACAAGGAAGGCAACACTTACCATGCACTCAAAATGGTTGCGGATGAATTGGAGAAGGAAGGAATTGAAACGGAAATCATTCATGTGGGAAATCATGTTATAAGGGGCTGCATGGCATGCGGCCAATGCGGCAAGAATAAGGACGAAAAATGTGTTTTCGGGAATGATGGAGTCAATGAGTGGGTGCAGAAGATGAAAGAGGCTGACGGCATACTGCTTGGATCTCCGGTCCACTATTCCGCAATAGGCGGGACAATGAAATCATTTTTGGACAGGACATTTTATGTTGCAAGTAAAAACGGCGGTTTGTTGAGGCACAAGGTGGGGGCTTCGGTTGTGGCGGTAAGACGATCCGGTGGTATTACCACGTTCAATCAACTGAACAACTACATCAATTATGCTGAAATGATTGTGCCAACCTCGAATTATTGGAATGTAATTCATGGTACTGCGCCGGGAGACGCCTTGAAGGACGATGAAGGCGTGCAAATAATGCGTGTATTGGGTAAAAATATGGCGTGGACAATGAAATTGCTGGAAAATGGAAAAACAAGCGTTGATGAGCCTGAAAAAGAAAATAAAACGTTTATGAGCTTCATAAGATAAAAAAATTGAATGAATTTCAAAGCTGAAGAGGGCGTATCCGAAATTTGGGATCTGCTTTCTTTTGATTTTGCTTAAACCTGTTAAATAGGTTTTTAAACAAGGCAAAGGCTAGGAAGAGTATACGTCAATATGTAAAAGGTAATCCCAATGAAACCGGAAAGCGACAGGATTATAAGAATGTACCTTCTTTTAACAGGATTGTTTACATTGTCTGCTTCATTGATATGGCCATAAACACATTGTTCTTGCTTGGGGCGGGGCTTAGCATTTTCCAAGTATTTATAATTAACGCAATTTATACTGCCAGTATGGCGGCCTTTGAAATACCTACTGGAATTTTTGCAGATACCTTGGTAGAAAAATGTCATTTGTAACAGGATCGCTTGTTCTGAATCAAAAAGGTTTCAGATAAAAACTTGGGGTATCTATACTATGCATGATAAAGACTGCTTATAGGCATAATGAGAGGCAAAGTACTGGCTTTATCAATTCAAGACAAAGGAGGTCCCGGTATGGCTGATTACAAAGTGCATGAATTCGACAGCGAGAACGGTATCGACAGGGATGATCTCGAAGATTTTTTGAACAGGCTTGAAGGTCATGTGGAAGCAATAATACCTGAACTGGGCAGAAAATACAATCCAATAGGCGTTTCTTCATATGTGAAGCATCTTCTTATAGTCGAAAGGACAAAAGAGGAAAATGTTGACTGACAAGGGCTTCTGTTTTATTCCCCTGTGTGATAATGTATTGATATTGAAGAATATAAAAGGGGAGAGGGTATTGGGATGAAAAAAGCAAACATGTTTATTGCGGTTTTGCTGGTTCTATCGCTATTCATGAACTACAGGGCAGCATCGGAAATCGAGCAGCTTAAAAACAGAGTAAGCAACATGCATAATGACCTTTCAAGAGACATAAGCAACATAAGCTCAAGCATTTACAGGGCCGCCGATGAAATGAAAAAGCAAGCTCTCTGGGTTAGGGAATCGTCAATAGTGGTTACTGAATCAAATGAAAATTATTCCGATTTTAAAGCGGAGCTGACATTTACGCTCAATGAAAAAAAGAATGGTGAAGAGCTCTCAATCATCGCGGTATCCGACGGGGACAGCAGAAGAATCGAAGTCCCCGAAAGCGAGGGCTTGACATACGAAGCACAGCTTGAACTTGAAGACGAAAATTACACTTTCGAGCTTGTCGGAACCGATGCTGCGGGTTCCAGGAATGTGGAACTTACAGGATTGGATTTGAATGGAATAGCCAATAGGATGATAGACATAGACGGAATGATTCCAAGTTCAAAGTTCAGCCATGATCCGGACATTGGAAAAATAAATTTCTATGTCAATGTATCCACTGTGCATCCCAAGGTCATGAGAGAATTGTCCGGCATAGCAAAGGACATTGTGTTTGAGAGCATAGAAGCGGATGTATACACAGGGACGGTAAAGGTGGACACGATAGACCTTATGGACGGAACAGGCTACGAAACAAAAGAAATTGAAGAAATAACGGATGAAACTCCCGCAACGCTTGAATTCTCCGGCGAATCCGGAGAAATAAAAAGCTATCAGTTTGCGGGAACATATACGCTTGACGGAAAGGCATGCAGCGACTATCTGGAATCGAAGGATTCGTCAGAGCCTTTTGCATGGAGGGAAAATGAAATATTTTTCCTGGTCCGTGCAACCGACAAAGAAGGAAATGTATACAAGGGACTTTTTCCCGGACATTTCTATCGTCTTGACGGGGATGAAATAATATTCATGAAGTGACGTGAAAAACATTAAAATCAATATGAGCATTCTTTAAGCGCCCTCTTTTTAAAAATGGGCGCTTTTGACTGAATAATAACAAAAAGATTAACGAAAATAAAATCTAGTAAGTTAAAATAATATCACAATAAACCGAACTGAGCGATATTGGCTTATTGCAGTAATTGATATTAAAGCAAAATTCGGAAATAAAATAGTAAAAAATGATAGAAGTTCTCATTATTATTGTAAATAATTATCAATAATAATGAGAATTTCTATTAATTTACAAATAATTAAAAATATTGCCCGCTTTCTATTGATAAAATTAATACAAAGAGTAAAATAAGATTGTAGGCAAAATAACAAACAATAAAAAAGGAGTGGATTAAGATGGCAGGAAACCCAAGAGAAATGTTGGCTGAATTCGTAGGTGGGCTCGATACTTTCGGCGGCTACGAAGCGACACAAGGAAATGTTGAAGGATTCATGAATTTGCTCGGAACTACATATGAAGAAGGTATTTTAAGCACAAAGACAAAAGAGCTTATAAGCGTAGGAATCGCTTGCTACAACAGATGCTTGTACTGCATAGTATTCCATACATACAAGGCTCTTGAGTCAGGCGCAACAAGGGAAGAGATACTTCAAGCGGCCATGACTTCCGTAGCTTTTGGCGGAGGACCTTCAATGGCATACAGTGTTACAATGCTTAAAGAATCTCTCGACGAGTTTGAAAAAGATTTCGCATAGAAAAAAATAGAGAAGAAAGGGGATAGATATATTTCCTTTCTTCTTGTTCGTTTTAAAGATATTTGACAAAAATATATCAAAATAATATGGAGGATAATGATATGACTACAAAAGTAATGCTCGATAAAATGGAGAAAAACGCTAAGACTGGAAAAGTTGGAAAAATTGCAAAGGCAGTAGGGGATACGGTCAAAAGAGGAGAAAAATTGCTGCAAGTTGAATCTGCAAAAGGAAACACAATAATCAAATCAAAAGTAAATGGAACGATAACAGCTTTTTCTGTAACAGAAGGTGCTCGAGTCAAGGTTGGTGACGAGCTTCTTGAAATCGAAAAAGCCGAATAGCAAATATGTAAAATCGGCAAGTTTCAATCCATGGCTTAATTTGGCCATAGAAGAATATCTTGTCGAACACGTCAAAGAAAACGAAGTAATACTATATCTTTGGCAAAATATGGATACTGTTGTCATCGGAAGCAACCAGAATCCATGGAAAGAATGCAATGTTGAAAAAATGCAGAAAAACGGCATAAAGCTCGCTAGAAGATTGTCCGGAGGCGGAGCTGTATTTCATGATGGCGGAAATCTGAATTTTACATTCGTGACGGGTAAAGATTTGTATGATCAGGAAAAGCAACTGAGGGTAATACTTGATGCGGTAAACTCATTTGGTCTGAATGCAGAATTTTCAGGAAGAAACGACATATTGATAAACGGAAGAAAATTTTCGGGCAATGCATACTATTTTGGAGACGATTCATCTTATCATCATGGAACATTGCTTGTGGATGCCGACATAACGAAACTTTCTGAAAATCTCAACCCTTCAAAACAAAAAATTGTTTCAAAAGGCATCGATTCCGTTAAATCAAGAGTCGTTAATCTTAAGGCTATAGACGACTCAATAAACATCGGATCCATGAAATCAAGCGTGTTTAAGAGCTTTCAAAAAACATACGGGAATGTTTATGCGTATACAGAATACACGGATGCGGCAATAAAGGATGAAGAGATACGCAAGCTGTATGAAAAATATTCTTCTTGGGAATGGATCTATGGCGAAAGTCCGTCATTTGACGCCTGTTACGACAATCGCTTCAATTGGGGCGAAGTGCAGATAGGTTTGAATTTTGTAGACGGATGCATTAAAAATGTCAAGGTTTACACGGATTCCATGAATACATCTTTTGTGGAAAAGTTGTCTGACATGTTGACCGGCGTCAAATTCCAAAACAAGGAAATGTTGAAGGCGATAAGATCCGCCAGAATCAATTACGAAGAAAAGCAAATATTCGCGGATATAGCGAGCCTGTTTGAATGATAAAGCGCAGGCATGAAAATACTCGAACAGTTATTGCCACATAACTTTATAGGAGGTAATGCAAGTGATTCACACAATTACGAATTTTTTTACAGATGAACAGATAAGCGCATTGGATGAAATTATCGATGCGCATAAAGACAAACCGGGCAGCTTGATTCCCATGTTGGAAAAAACACAGGAATTGTTAGGATATATACCGGAATGCGTACAGGAAAGAATTTCAGAGAAAGCTGACATAGCACCCAACAAGATTTATGGGGTAGTCACTTTTTATTCGTTTTTCTCAATGAAACAGAAGGCAAGGCATAGAATACAGGTTTGTCTTGGCACAGCGTGTTATGTCAAGGGCGGAAAAGAAATTGCTGAAAAAATAGAGAAAGACCTTGGTGTAAAGTTTGGAGAGAGCACCGAAGACGGAAGATTCACCTATGAGAAAGCAAGATGCTTTGGAGCATGCGGATTAGCACCTATCATACTTGTTGACGGCAAGGTCTACGGAAAAGTTGCGCTCGACAGCATAGATGGAATCCTTAGCCAATACGAATAAAACAAATCAGTCATAGGGAGTGAGTATAATGGGTAAGACAATAGCCGAAATAAACGGTATTAAAGATAAAGTTATCAATCAGGGAGTTGAAGATAAAAAAGCCATAAGAATTTATGTACATATGGGTACATGCGGAATTGCATCAGGGGCAACAAGTGTTTTGACTACATTGAGAAAAGAGATAAAAGACAATAAGTTCAAAGGCGCAAAAGTAATAACTACAGGATGCGCAGGAATCTGCTCCAAGGAGCCGCTTATAACAGTTGCGCTTCCTGGACAAGAACCAATAATGTATGAGTATGTTGATGACGAAAAAGCGAAAGAGATATTTTCAAGCCATGTTGTGGGTGGAAAAATCATTAGAGAATATGCATTCTTAAGAGGTATGGAAACACAATTGGAAGAAAGAAAGAAGAACAACGGAAAGATAGAAGGAGAAGCTGTTGTTGATTCCAGCATACCGGCAATAGAAGAAGTTCCGTTTTTCGCTGTCCAGGAGCAAAGGGTAATGAAAAACCGAGGGCTTATAGACCCCAACAATATTGACCACTACATAGGAAGAGATGGGTACCAGGGCGCAATCAAGGTTTTGACGTCAATGGATTCAGCTGAAATCATCAAGGTAGTGCTTGATGCCGGAATAAGGGGCCGTGGGGGAGCAGGTTTTCCGACAGGCTTGAAATGGAAATTTGCCGCGCAAGAGCCCGACGGCATGAAATATATGCTGTGCAATGCAGACGAGGGAGACCCTGGAGCGTTCATGGACAGGAGTGTCCTCGAGAGTGATCCTCACAGCGTAATAGAGGGAATGATTATTGCCGCAAAGGCAATAGGAGCGCATATGGGATATATCTATTGCAGAGCTGAGTATCCCCTTGCAGTTGAAACTCTCAACAAAGCAATCAGGAAGGCAAGAGCATACGGACTCTTGGGAGACGACATACTCGGAACAGGATTTGATTTCGACATAGAGGTTTACGAAGGCGCGGGAGCATTCGTTTGCGGTGAAGAAACGGCTCTCATGAGATCCATCGAAGGACTCAGGGGAAATCCAAGACCCAAGCCGCCCTTCCCTGCCCATGCGGGACTTTGGGAAAAACCCACAGTACTCAACAATGTTGAGACACTTGCAAACATACCTCAAATAATTTATAAAGGCAGCGAGTGGTATGCAGGCATCGGAACAGAAAAAAGCAAGGGGACAAAAGTGTTCTCAATAACTGGAGACATCAATAATGTAGGATGTGTCGAAGTTCCAATCGGAACTGCTCTTAGCACAATTGTAAACGATATCGGTGGAGGGGTCGTTGAAGGCAAACGCTTCAAGGCGGCGCAACTCGGAGGACCTTCGGGCGGATGCATACCATTGGCTCATATCGACGTACCCGTAGACTACGAGACATTGCAGGAGTATGGATCCATAATGGGTTCGGGCGGAATGATTGTAATAACTGACGACAAAAGCGCCGTAGATATTGCTAAATTCTTCATGGAATTTTGTACTGAGGAATCATGCGGAAAATGCATACCTGGACGAGAAGGAACAAAGCAAATACTTAATATTTTAAATAAAATTGACTCCGGTCGCGGAGAAGCAAATGATATTCCAAGACTCGAGGAATTGGCAAGTGTAATTCAGAAGACCGCACTTTGCGCGCTTGGAAAAACAGCCGCAAACCCTGTATTGAGTACTTTGCGTTATTTTAGAAATGAATATGAAGAAGCGGTATCGAAAAACAATTAGAGGGGTGTAATCATGATATTTACAAAAGCTTTGGAATATGAAGATATTAGAAAAAACATTGACAAAGACAATGATGTCATTACAATAATTGGCTGTGAGACATGTGTCAGGGTTGCAGGTTCAGGAGGGCAGGAAAGAATGAAAGAGCTTGCCCTTAAGCTTATGAGCGACGGCTACAATGTGAAAGACGGATTCATGGTGCCTACTGCTTGTACTCCCAAAATTTTCTTGGCCAAATTAGGCAGAGACGTAAATACAATTCTTTCCCTTGCATGTGAAGCAGGCTCGGCAAACCTTGAAAGATCTTATCCCGAATACAAGATTGTGCAGACAATCAAAGATGTTGGGCTTATGGTTGCCGATACCGACAAGAATGTTTTAAAGGTCACTATGCCCTACAAGGGCAGTGAAAACGAAACGGGAAGAGAATTCAAGGCATTCATAGGAGAAAGGAACGAAAATGACAATAGTCTTCCAATCATGGAAATGGCGGAAGTAACGGGGGTGGCGAAATGATCATATCACTTCGTTCTATTAGCTACGACGATTTGAAAAAACAATTGAGCAAGGATGACAAAATAGTCATAAACAGCTGCAGCAGTTGCATAGTTGCATGTGGCATCGGCGGAACAACAAAGATGGTTACTCTTGAAAATATGCTTAGGGCTGATGGCTACAATGTGCTTGGAAAAGACTTGATAAGCATAGGATGTACATTGAATCTTGTCGAGAAACACAGGAAAGATATCAAGAAAAAAGACGTATATGATGAGGCAACAGTAATTATTCCTTTGATTTGTGAAAATGGACTTAAAGGGATAGAACATGTATTCAGCGATAAAAAAGTGATTCATATTGCTAAAACACTCGGAACAGGAAACTTTACGATGGACAGGGGAGTTGTGCTTACAAATCCGTTTGAAAATGTTGATTTGGAGGCAAGTGTTGAAGGCTATGAACTCTATGAGGTTGCTGAGGAATTGGGACTTTATGAAGACTTCTTTGACGAATTTGATGCTCCTGAAATTGAAAAGGAATATGTCACATTCAATGTAAATGGCGAGGAAATTATGGCCGAGAAAGGTGCAAACCTTCTTACTACATGCGAAGAAAACGGAATAGAAATTCCCCATCTTTGTTACGACGAGGAATTGACAGGAGCCGGAGTCTGTAGAATGTGCCTGGTTAAAATCAAGGGGGCAAGGGACCTTCAGCCTGCATGCTGCACACCGGTTTCGGAAGGAATGGAAGTTGTAACTGAAGATAAAGAGCTTAACCATTATCGTCGTATTATTTTGGAACTTGTTCTTGCATCAAGAAACCATAATTGCCTTACTTGCTCAAAGGGAATTCCGAATCCTATGTTCAGTTGCGAGCTTCAAAAGCTTATAAGGAAATTTGGAATCGAGTCTAGCAGATACGAGAACACAAGCGAACCCATCCTTGTTGACGATTCGAGCCCTGTAATAGAATATGACGCCAACAAATGCATACTTTGCGGCAGATGCGTAAGGGCTTGCGAAGAAATAGCAGGGCAATGCAACATAGGATTCGTAAACAGGGGATCGGATACAATGGTTGCCGCAGGACTCAATGTGGAGATGGACCAGAGCGCATGCGCCGCCTGCATGGCATGTGTAAATGTTTGTCCTACAGGAGCGCTTTCTGAAAGGGTAATACATTTCATCGGAAAAGATTGGGAGCAAGTAAAAGTATATGCAGATTACGCAGAATAGCATAAAGAAATTTGAATGATGACTTAATTCAAGCTTTCAATGAAAGCTATTGGATGGGAATTGTTTGAATCAGCAGTGGAATTTATAAAGCGGCCTCGACCATGTAGATTAAGTGCATGGTAGGGGCTGTTTTATTTGTAATTCAGGAAATCGATTTTATATTGCTTATAAAAATAAGCGTAAGTTTGTAATGAGTTGCAATTGCTATTGACGGATTTTGCTAAAGTAGTAAAATGGAACTGATGAGGGAGTAACATTCCCATTAGGGAGGCAGAGTCGTCATGACGGATTGATATCCCGGTTCTGCCGGCAGAAATGTTTTGTGAGACTCAGCAATTTGCATTGCTGTGTTTTTTTATTTGACGGGCGTTTGAAAGGGGTATAACGTTGGAAAAATTACTTCATGATCTTTTTATACAATGGCCTACAATTGCATTATTCATAGCGATAGCCTTTTCCTTGCTTCTGCTTAGCAAAGGGGCGGATATTCTGGTTGATGAAGCCGTAAGCCTTTCAATCAGGTGGGGAATACCGAAAATGATTATTGGGGCGACTATTGTATCTTTGGGTACAACCTTGCCGGAAGCCACTGTTTCAGTAATGGCTGCGGTAAAGGGCAATCCCGATCTTGCTCTGGGAAACGCCATAGGGTCCATAATAGCCGACACAGGCTTGATTATTGGCATATCGGCATTGATTGGAAGACTGCCTGTTGACAAGAGCGTCGTAAATCGTCAAGGAAAAATTCAGCTTTTCGCAGGATTTCTGTTGGCAATAGTGGCTTTACCTATGTTTTCAAGGACAAGCAATGGAAACATCAGTCAAATAACCGGCGGGATTTTTCTCCTTCTCTTGGCCGCATATATACTGATAACAATACATTGGTCTAGAACGGCGCATGGGGCAATGGATCAATTGAAAGAGGATGGAGTTCCTCTTACAATGGTGATGTTGAAATTGATCTTTGGAGTTTTTCTTGTCATAGTGTCGTCTCAGATACTTATTTCATCTGTTGAAATAACTGCAGTGAGAATTGGGATTCCACAGGGGATTATTGCAGCAACGCTGGTCGCATTCGGCACCAGTCTTCCCGAGCTTATAACCTGCGTGACTGCCGTAAGAAAAGGCCATGGAGAAATAGCAATAGGAAATATTGTGGGAGCCGATATTCTGAATGTTTTGTTTGTAATTGGAAGTTCGGCCCTAGTTACAAAGGGCGGACTTGATGTTCCATTTGTTTTTTATAGATTGCAGATTCCTGCTATGCTTATCATTTTGACGGCATTTAGGATATTTACAAGCAAGGCGGAAGAGGGAGAAGAAATTAATAAGACTGAGGGAATGGTTCTATTCGGAATGTATGCCATTTACATTGTTCTTAATTACGTAATGGTTTAGTCTTTGGATTGCGGAGCACAGGAAGGCTGCTTAGGCATTTTCATTGCAAAAATTGATGAAATTCAAATAAAGTCTTGACAATTTCAAGTCACGGCTTTATTATTGACTTGAAACTACCAATGGTAGTAAAGGGGGCAATATGAGGAAGAATTTGAGCGAGCAAAGAATACTGCAGGCGACACTTGAACTCATTGATGAAAACGGGAGCTCTACAGGTGTTAATTTCAGGGGGATCGCGAGGCGGCTCGGGTGTGCCCACACGAGCATTTATAATTTCTACAATAGCTATAGTGAGCTTCAACTGGAGGCTCTCAATGAAGTGCGAAAAAGGATTCGCTCCTACGCAATGAAGAATATAGGCGATCAGAATCAAGAATTCGATTTTTTGAATTACATAGCTTCAGTAATAGATTTCAACATCAAGCATAAGGGTTGGTACAGATTTTTGTGGATGGACAGCCATTCATGGAAAATGGAGGATGTAATAAAGCCAAATGAACGTCCCGACAGGATGTTTGTAAAGGAATTGATGGAGTTGAGCGACGGTGTTTTGAATGAAAAAGAGGCCGGGCGGGTTCATGGAATGATGCACGCGTATTACCATGGGGAGCTGATGAAATTCATGAACGACCGTAGCCCAATAGTGTATGAAAATGATGTCAAGAAAACCATAATGGAAAACTTGAATTTCATGTACAAATCAATGACTGAGACTATACGAGGAGAAAAAGCATGAAAAAAGGAAAAATGCAGCAAGTCGCGTATATGGCAATTGCGATTTCACTTATGTCGTTTTTTTCGGCAGCGGCAGGAGTTTTTAATGAAAACATATACAATGAAGTTTATCTATCCGGAACAATCACTAAAAGGCTTGTGGTGGGGTCGGTTGCGCAGGACTGCATTACATTGCCGTTGAGCGTAATACTGCTGATACTTGCAATAAGGATACTCAAGGCGCCAAGCGAGAATTTGATTATTGCACTTATGGGAATGGCGGGATATTTTTTCTATGGCTACGGATTGTATGTGATCCAAGGGCAATACACAAGCTTGTATATGATATATATGATTATTTTTGCACTGTCCATATACACTTTGATTTTTGGTTTAACCGGATTCAATCATAAATGGTATGGAGAAAAATGTTTTCCAAAAGGATTCAGAACATCCGTGGCAGCATTTATTCTCCTTATTTTAATCGTTTTGGGACCGCTCTGGGTATTTTTGATGCTTTCCGATATTGCAACAAGGTTCCCGGGGGAAACATACGGAGTCTACATATTGGACCTGTGCATAGTATTTCCCGCCTTGGCTGTCGCGATGGCAAGGTTTTATAAAAACTCGGCATATGGAACTTTGCTTGCGGGTGTGGGATTGGTTAAAGCACTTACGGTATGCGGTTCGGTGGCTTTTGCAGAGTGGTATGTGACATACGCAAATTTTCGGGCTTTTGACGGTTTCATGTTTGGCGTCTTTTCATTCTTGACATTAGCCAGTTTGCTTTTGTTGGTAAAATATTTCTTTTATATTGGGAAAAATGAATACAAAACGGAGAGTTTGATATGAAAAAATACATATTGCTTGCGTGTGCACTAATGGTTTTGGCGATTTGTCTTATTGTGGCAATCTCAATTATAGGGCAGTTCAGGTTCAATAGTGCTGTAAAAAGGGAAAAAGAAATTCTGCTGGCAAAACACAAAGAGATTCCTGATATGGATATTAAAGATGAAATGTCAAAATTGCCTGGTCCTGTGGCAAAATGGCTTTTGACATCAGGATTTGACGGTCAAAATAGTATTGGGGCAGTCAAATTGAAGCAAGTTGGCGAGCTTAGAACAGCTTTTGACAAACCATGGCTTCCCCTGGAGGCAAACCAGTTGTTCGTTACAGCTCAGCCGGGATTCGTATGGGATGCAAAAATCAGAATGGCTCCAGGGATATATTTGAATGGCATGGACAAGTATTCAAATGGAAAGGGCAGCATGCTGATAAAGCTCATGTCAATTGCAAACCTTGTAGACGCAAAAGGCCCCGAAATAGACCAGGGGACCTTGCTCAGATACCTTGCCGAGACTGCCTGGTTTCCTACAGCCGCATTTTCTGAATACATAGAATGGAGCCCCATAGACGAAAATTCTGCGATGGCGAAAATGGCATATGGCGGGATAGAGGCTGATGGAATATTCGAGTTCAACGAAAAGGGAGAAGTGGTTGCATTTTCGGCAAAACGATTCATGGAGAATGAAGGGGAATATAAATTGGAGGACTGGAGAGTCGTTCTTGACGGGCATGAAAATATGGGAGGGTTCATTGTCCCCACCAGGGCTAAAGTCATATGGGGATTGGAAGAAGGAGATTTCGAATGGTTCAGGTGCAAAGTGACTGCAATTGAATATGAGTGATGATTTCATCTGAAATAAACATTATAAAAAACGACTATGTTCGAGAACTCCACAGGATATCAACAAAAAAAGTTGCTCTTATAAGCAACTTTTTTTATATGATCCAAGTATTTTAAAGAAGATGGTTTGTTTTTCCAGGTTTTGGAGTGCCAAGCTTATTTTTTCTTCCATCAAAGAACCTTCAATATCGACAAAGAAATAGTACTCCCAAGGCCTGTTTTCTATTGGGCGGGATTCTATCCTCATCATGTTTATTCCATAATCGGATAGATGCTTTAAAGCCCCGTATAAACACCCGGGTTCATGCTTCGTTGTAAAAACAAGGCTTGTAATGGAGTCGGTAACGGGCATGGCCGGCTTTTGAGAAAGAATGAAAAAGCGTGTTGTGTTGTGCCTGAAATTGCTTATGTCCTTTTTCAATATTTTCAGATTGTGTATCCGCCGTGCCGATTCCGATGCTATTGCGGCGCAATTTTTATCTTTGCCATATTTTACGAAAGAAGCTGCAGAACCGGTATCTTTGCACAGCTTGGTTTCAAGGTCGTTCATCCGTATGAATTCCGACGACTGCATAAGGCCCTGAGGATGAGAACATACAAGCTTAATGTCTTCGAGTGTAGCATCGGGAAGTCCGATGAGATGGTGCTCGATATTCAGGTACACCTCTCCTGTTACTCTGACGTTGCACTTGACGAGCAGGTCATAGACATCCCTTATTCCTCCTGTTGATGAGTTCTCGATTGGGACAACCCCATATTCCACAGTTTTGTTTTCAAGCGCCATGAACACGTCTTCAAAGTGGCTGAAAGAGGTGAATGAACCTTTTTCAAAATATTTTTTGGCGGCTTCATGGCTGTAGGAGCCATTGTTGCCGATGTGTCCTATTGATTTGCCTTCGATTTCCGAAATATTGGTAACTATCATTGTATGTATCCTCCATAGTAAAATTGATAAACAAAAAGAAGGCTCAAAAGAGCCTTCCAGTCAACTTTGGTCGATTATGCGGAAGCTTCACTCTTTCTTTTTATGACTTTGATTTGCATGTCAAGTGCCCGGCGCTAAATATAAAGCCCCAGCTAAAAAAGAAAGTTTTAAATTGTGAAGACATATTCGCATTTGGATGTTTCATGATTTTTCCTCCAAAATATATTGTCACTATTTTATATCGAACCTTCGCTTAAGTCAATGCCTGTTTGAAGAAACTTTGTGCAATGGAGACAGCCGCCCTGGCGTCTTTTCCGTAATAGTCGGCTTCTATTTGTTTTGCCAACTCCGGACTCAATACTGCCCCGCCTACAAAAGTTCGGCAGGATGGATGATGCAAATGAAGCAATTTGATTGTTTCCGACATGGCATCGACAGTAGTTGTCATTAGCGCGCTTAGGCCAACCAGTTTAATGTCGTTTTTCAACGCTTCATCGACTATTGTCTGAGGGGAAACATTTTTGCCCAAATCCAAGATTTCAAAGCCATAGTTTTGAAGCAGAGTCTTGACAATGTTTTTTCCAATGTCGTGGACATCTCCATTTACGGTGGCGAGTATTATGCCGCCTTTGTTAAGCCGGGGTTTGCCGTCCCTTGAAATATGCTCGTGCAGTATTTCAAAAGAGCTCTTGACTGTCTCGGCGGACCTTATGAGTTGAGGAAGGAACAGTTTGCGTTTTTCATATTGTTCACCGACAAAATCCAAAGCAGGTATCAAGTGTTCGTTCACTATTTCCATGGCGTCCATTGTCTTCAGCATTTCCAGTGTCGCATCTTTGACAATTCCCTTCTGCCCGTCGACAATGATTTCCCCAAGAGTTTTTTTGGATGCTTGCGGACTGACGGCATCTGTTTTAGGTTGGTCACTGAATGAATTCAGATAGTCGGCGGCATTTTCGTCTTTTCCTGCAAGAACCCTGAAAGTCTTTACAACGTTCTGTATGTTCCGGCATAAGGGATCGACGATTGGCGCGTCAAGGCCTGCTGTAAGCGCCATTGCAAGGAAAGTGCCGTTTAGAAGATTTCTTTCAGGGAGACCGAACGAGACGTTGCTGATCCCAAGGATCGTTTTGACACCGTATTCATTCTTTATCAGAGTTATTGCCTTTATGGTCTCTGAAACCTCCTTTTGTTGCGCAGACGCAGTAAGTACAAGGCAGTCGATCAATATGTCCTCTTTTGGTATCCCTTCATCAAGAGCTCTTCTTATTATCTTTCCGGCAACCTTCAATCTTTCTTCAGCCGTCTTTGGTATTCCATTTTCATCGAGAGTCAGACCCAATATGCAGGCTCCGTACTTTTTGGCCAAAGGAAGTATGGAGTCGAGGCTTTTTTCTTCACCGCTTACAGAGTTTATGATAGGCTTCCCGTTTATGATTCGCAAAGCGGCTTCGAGTACTGCCGGCTTTGTGCTGTCGATTTGTATAGGAGTGTCCAATACGTCTTGGATTTCCCTTATCGCCTTGACCATTGCAAGCTCTTCGTCAATCTCCCTTATTCCGACATTGACATCGAGTATTGAAGCTCCGGCCTCTCTCTGCAAAATGGCTTCCGTGACAATTTGGTCGAAGGAACCTCTTTTCAGGGCTTCCTTGAGGAATTTTTTCCCGGTGGGATTTATTCTTTCGCCAATAAGAACGGGGTCGCCTCCAATATGCACCGTTTTTGTCGATGAGCAGACGACTGTGGATTTAATTGCTTCTATGGAAACGGGAGACAAATCAGCTGTCATTTCTATCACTTTTATTATGAATTCGGGAGTCGATCCGCAGCAACCCCCAAGAACCGAAGCTCCTGCCTTTGCGAGGGAAGCTGTTTTTTCGGCAAAATCTTGGGCGGATATGCCAAAGGAAGTCATGCCGTCTATTATCCTGGGCAGTCCGGCATTTGGCTGCACCATGATCGGAACATCGGTGGCTTTGCTCATCGAGGCGACAATGGGCAGCAATTCGGAGGGGCCCAGAGAACAATTTACACCAAGAGCCGCGACCCCCAGCCTGCCTATTACATGAGCCATTGTTTCGGGGTCTGTGCCTGTAAGGGTTCTTCCATCGTCTTGGAAAGTCATAGTGGCAAATACAGGCAGATTGGAGTTTTCGCGGGCTGCAAATATAGCCGCTTTCATTTCATGAAGGTCGGAGACCGTTTCAATGAGAATGACGTCTGCGCCGGCCTGGGCTCCGGCGAGCACTTGACGCTTGAATATTTGGTAGGCGCGTTCAAAACTCAAGTCGCCTATGGGCTCAATCAATTGGCCTATTGGACCGATGTCCAAAGCCACAAGCTTTCCGCCAGAAGAGTTTTTCGCCAAAGCCACGGCCTGCCCAATGACATCTTCAACCGAATAAACCGAATCTTCAAGCTTTATTTCGTTTGCTCCGAAGGTATTTGTGGTTATTATATCGGCGCCTGCTTCCGAATACTGCCGATGTATTTCTGCTATGATTTCAGGATGGGTGAAATTGTATTCTTCCGGAAGACCGCCTGAGGGAAGACCTGATTTTTGAAGCATTGTTCCCATAGCTCCGTCAAAGAAAATAAATTCTTTTCCGATTTTTCTTTTCAATTCAAATATGTTCAAATCAATCATCTCCCTTTCTGTAAGGGCATTGAAGTCCCGGCATGCAAGTTTTACAGTGCGGTTTGGCCGAGCTTGCAGTATGTTCCTGCAAACCGATTATGGCTGTGACGGATTTTCGCGGTATCATGACGAGTTTTTCAGTAGTAGTCAATCCTATTTTTCGGGGCGCGTCCAGCGCTCTTAGAATGTGGGGCTGGACGGAAAGGGGCAAATCGCCATAACCGGGGCTGAACCTGTGTGTGGCGAACAAAGCGTTTTCTTTAGCCTGTGAAATCACGGAAGATTCGATTTCGTCGCAGAAGGCTTCTATGGCGGCTGTGGCGGCTGCATCCATAATAATTGCCTCGGACAAATTCTTTCTGCTTATGTATCTTATGGTCTTGTCGATTTCCGGGCCCAAGGTAGCGGCAATAATAACGCAAAGTCGGGACTTCGACAAATGGATTCGTATGGATTCGCCTTCCAAGTTCAGATTTTCAGCATCAACGCGTAGCTGACCGCCATCCCTAATTATATTGAATGTATGGTGGATTTCCCGAGGATGCATTCGCCGTTTGACTTCTGTTATGCATGCGTCAATCGCTTTTTCGGTTTTGCCGTCTGCGGTCTTCTTGCCGAAGCCCAAGTATCTTCTGACTTCTTGCCTGTCTATCTTCATGCAATCTCCTTGGTAAGCGCATCGCGGATGTATGAGATGCTGTTTATTATTTTACGCGTTGTTTTGGGCCTGTTCATTGTATATAAGTGCACGCCGTCGACCCCCCAGGAAAGAAGGTCGATTATTTGTTCAATTGCATAAGCAATTCCCGCCTCCCTGAGAGCTTCGGGTTTGTTGGCGTATTTTTCCAATATGCGGGTGAATTTTGGAGGAAGGTTGCAACCGCATAGTTTTACTATATGCTCCATTTGGGTTTTGCTGATTACAGGCAGGATGCCTGCGGATATCGGCACATCAATTCCTGTTTGCGCAGCTTTGTCGAGGAAATCATAATACAGTTCGTTGTCGAAAAACAGCTGGCTTATCAGAAAATCGGTTCCCGAATCAACCTTTTCTTTTACATGTTGCAGGTCCAATGCGAGGCTTTTGCATTCAATATGCCCTTCGGGATAAACCGCGCCTCCAACACAGAAACCTCCATGACTTTTTATGTGCGAAACCAGATCCCCGGCATGTTTGAAGTTGCGTGAATCCGGGAATTTGAAACCTTTTTCGGTTGGAAGGTCCCCCCTTAGGGCGAGAATATTCTGTACCCCGTTTTTTTCAAGCGTGTCCAGAATCCCGCTGATTTCATCCTTGCTTGATGTGGCGCAAGTCAAATGGGCAAGGGTTTCAACCTTGTATTTGTTTCTTATTGTAGATGCGAGCTCGATTGTGGTTCTTGCTGTGCTTCCTCCAGCGCCGTATGTTACGCTTATGAATCCGGGCCTAAGGTCCTTCAACGACTCAATTGTATCATAGACTACATCTATGGGTTTGTCTTTCTTTGGAGGAAATATTTCGAAAGAAATGACAGGCTCGTCTTTTGTGTACAGTTCCCTTATTTTCATATTTTGCTCCTTTTTCATTATGGACGGGAAAGCGAAATATTTCCACTGGCCCCCAGTTTGTCATCGATAATCACTAAAAGTCCGGATATTCCTGGAAGGTTCATCCCCCAAAACAGCGCGGATTCTATGTCTTGAGCGCATTTCACCCTGTTTGCAACAGCAGTCGCCGCTGCATCTGCAAGGCATGTGTTTCGTGATATGGCCACGACTGCATCCGCTTTGCCGAAACTGAGCGAATGCCCTATTTTACCCGAGGAGGTGCATATTCCTGCGGGATAGTCGGAAGGCTGCAGCATAATGGCCAATTTTTCAGAAAAAGCCGAGTCTCCGGCATGAATTAAAACCTTTTTGGTATTTTTGCATTTAATGAACAGGTCGCCGCCGTTTTCAACGATGACTTCGTCGGAATTCTTTAGCAGCGATTTCCCCACAAATTCAGCCACTGCCCCGGCAACGGATGCCATGGGGCCGACATTTGCAATTGATGCGGCTTGCGCCATCTTTTGGATTATAAACGGAGCGGAAGAAGCGACACGCACAGGAGCAAGGCTGGACTTGAACTCCGGGTGGCAGCTTATATAGCCGCATAACTGTGAACGTATTTCCAAAAGGGCTAAGCGGGCATTTTGCTCAAGATCGGATTCGGCTGAAACATGCAGGTCCGATTCATTTTCAATCACCGCGAAACTCACCAGTCCATCCGGCCGCATCAATTTTCTGTATGTCCTTTCCTCATGCATTGTTGAGACCCTTGTTGTTTGAAATTGCGCCGATTGGACATGCAGGAACGCAGTGCCCGCACTCGAGGCATTTTTCGCCTTCAAAAGCAACCATCCAGCTTGAAGGATCGAGTGAAAGGGCCTTTGTGGGACAGATGGCGGTGCATGCGCCGCAATGGACACAAAGAACCTCGTTCCACACAATCTGAGAATCGCCCGGGTCGACACTTACGCCTGTGGTTTTAAGCCAAGCGAGCGCGGAGCCGATTTCATTTTTAGTCCCATCAGCCAGAACAAGCAGATTTCCTGAAACATTGAGGTCGATAGAAGCCTTGAGTATATTAATTTTTAGATTGAAATTTTTTATCAGTGCATATGTTACAGGTTCCCCAGTCAATTCCGGAGGGAAGGTCAAAAGCCATTTTACTTTCATATTATCTGCCCTCCTTGTTTTTTATTTCGAGAGATTTAAGGGCGCTGTTTAGCGGGAACCTCTGAACGGGTTTGCTGATCTCAAATTCGCCATTTTCTATTTCTTGTTTCAACAGTTCCGCTATTTGCCTTGACTTATGCAGGCTGGTTATTGGAGCGGTCGGTATTTTCCTTCCTTGGATGTTTATATTGCCGCTTCTCAGTTCCTCGTAGGAAACAGTCCCCAAACTTGGCTTGTCTCTCCGTTTTACGCTGTAATCTTCAATTGTGGTGAAGATGTCCTTGTCCGATACCGAAACGCATGACATCATTTCTTCATCCAGAATGGGTATCGGAACCCCTATGCCCACAAACATGGATATTCCGTAATCCTTGAATACGGCAGGCTTAAGGAAATCTGTCGTCATGCTTCTCAAGTCTCCGCTTACCGCCAGAGTCCCTCCCGGTGCATCGGGAAGGCCTTTGCCATTTCGTTTGCGGCCGGAGGAAAACTGTGTTCCCATCCACGATACAAATCCCTGTGCTCCGGCCAAGAAAATCCTTGTTCCGATTCCGATGGTTCGATAATAGGGGTCGTTCAGCAAAGGGTTCAACTGGCCCGAAGTGCAATAATGCACATTTCCCATGCCGGGCTTCAAAATGCCCATATAAGTATAGAGCGGACTGTCTGAAGTGTTTGTTGCGGCGCTGTAATTCTGGTAGGCGTTTCTGGGATTGTAAAGATAGGCTTCATTTACGTCATCCAGATTGATCCATGTTTCTATGT
>CAZAFW010000001.1:0-201359 GCA_964484935.1 uncultured Peptostreptococcaceae bacterium | reverse complement strand
CCCCGTGTCGGTGGTTCGATTCCGCCTCTGGGCACCATAAAAAAAACTGATTCTTTTGAATCAGTTTTTTTTATGGTGTAAATATATTTTCAATGATTATGGCGACAATATCCAAAAGATTGTTTTTGTCCACGGTTTCTCCCGTTGTGACAACCATGCGTTGCGGATTGCCTGATATGAAGGATTTGATGTTTTCACTTGCAAAAGGAATGGAGTTTACATCAATGGTTGAATAAATTTTTCCGCCGATGGCATTCTTGGTAACAGGAATGCTCAAGCTGAAGGAGCCGTTTTCCTTATCAAGTTCAAAAGAGAAGAGGGAGTCGTTGAAAGCGTATCCATAGTCCTGTTTTTCAAGACATATTCCTTTGCATACAATGAAATCGCCGGATAAGCGGAAGTCCTTAAAACGGAAGGTCTTGTTGCATACAATTAATTCATTGCTGAAATCAAAAAATATTTCGGGATTGTCCGCAAATTCAAATATTTTGAGCAATTTGTAAAGGTTGGTTATATCGTCGGCGTTGTGCAAAAGAATTTTATCTTTCAAGCCGGGATCCTTGCTTGAAATGTATTTTTCATAAAGCTCAGTGCTTTCTTTTCCGCTGACAAGGTCAGAGCGGGAAAGCCCCATGTGCTTCTCAACCGTTTTAAGCTTGTAGTCGGGCAATTGGAAATTGAAATGCTTTGTCTTGAGCACCCGCATGAGGTCTATGTTGTAGAATGAATCAAAATGGCCGATTCGGGAATTTTGATTCATTCGAGTATTAAGGAAAGGCAAATCGAAACTTGTGCCGTTATAGGTGATATAGAACCCGCTGGAGGCTGCAATGCGGCAAAAGACTGAAAGCATTTGGGCTTCTTCGGAAAAATCTTCAATAAACAATTGATTTAGTGTCAACCTGTTTTTTCTGTCAAAACGAATGAATCCTATAAGGACAACCTTATTTCTATGGGGATTGAGTCCTGTTGTCTCTATATCGAAAATTAGCGAATTCTTTTTTATTGCCTTTTTGAGAACAGGATTGTCTGTCGGAAAAGGAAGTGTAAGAATCCTTTTGATGTGCAGCATAAATTTTCCCCCTTTCGCATCATACGATTATGATAAACTAAATTATGCAAAAAAAAAAGCGAAGGCTTCGCAAAAGATACAAGGCCTTCAAAGTTTTAAAAAGGGTATTGGGAATAAAAATAATATAAATTGAAGTTATCAGGGGGATAACTACGAATTAATTATAACAATATTCGACAAAATTTGCAAGCTGAATTGACAAAAAATTCATTTATTTTAATTAAAGCTGCAATGGTGTATAATTTATTAGAGCTTTAAAGGAGGAAATCATGGAAATATATCTGGATAACAGCGCTACTACAAGGCCTTCAAAGAGTGCAATCAAAGCAATGAATAATGCGATGGAGACAATATACGGCAACCCTTCGTCGCTGCATAGAAAAGGAATGGATGCGGAAAAGATAGTCAGGGATGCAAGAAGGTACGTGGCAGAATCAATAAACGCGGAACCATCTGAAATAATTTTCACTTCCGGTGGAACTGAATCAAACAATTTGGGCATAAGAGGCTTCCTGGAGAGAAATCCCCGTTTGGGAAGGAGAATAGTCACAACGTCTATTGAACACCCTTCGGTGCTGAATCTGTTTGACAATCTCGAAGGGGATTACGAGAAAGTTATTGTTACGGTGGATTCGAATGGATTCTTGCAACTTGAGGATGTTAAAAAAAGCATCGACAGCAATACCGCCTTGGTGAGTGTAATGGCAGTAAACAATGAAATAGGATCGGTCCAGCCCATAATGGAGATAGGAAAGGCTGTAAAGGCATTGAACCCGGATACTGCATTCCATGTGGATTGCGTGCAGGCTTTGGGCAAAATGGAAATAGACGTAAAAAGGATGGGAATAGACTTGCTATCAGGCAGCGGGCACAAGTTCCATGGTCCGAAGGGGATTGGTTTTCTTTATATAAGGAAAGGGATCAAAATAAGTCCTTTGCTTTATGGGGGGAATCAGGAATCGGGAATAAGGAGCGGAACCGAAAATGTGCCGGCCATAGCGGGCATGGGAGCTGCCGTTTGCGACATGATGAAGTCAAAGGATGCCAACCGCCGCAAAATGGAACTTTATAAAGGCAGTCTAATTGAAGGACTTAAAAAGAATTTGACCGACTGCATGATTCTATCTGACGGTCCGGGGTATTCCCCTAATATAGTCAATGCATGCTTCAAGGATGTTCGCGCCGAGGTTTTGCTGCATTCATTGGAAAACGACGGAATATTTGTTTCATCCGGTTCTGCCTGTTCCTCTAAAAAAAAGGGGAGCAGCCATGTGCTTGAAGCTATAGGGGTGCCCGTAGAATATATAGGCGGCGCTTTAAGAATAAGCTTTACATGGGAGAACAATCATGATGAAATTGCAATTCTGATTAACAGCCTTAAAAAAAATGTGGAAGAGATACGCAAAATAATAAAAGGAAAGGGCAGATGAAAAAATGGAGAATATAATAGCTATAAACTACGGAGAGGTAAGCCTCAAGGGCATGAACAAATCCATCTTCATCAGCCAGCTGATAAAGAACATAAAGTTTAAAATAAGGGATTTCGACAAGGCTGTAGTTTCAAGAGACCAGGGAAGGGTTTATATTGAAGGCTACCGGCCGGAAGAGGAAGAATCCTTAATTGGGCTTTTGAAAGAGGTTTTCGGCATATATTCCATAATACCAGCTTTAAAGTTCGATGGGGGCATGGAAGAAATAGAGGATGTCGTGCTTAGGGCGGCAAGGGCACACGTCGAGGTAATACCTGTAAAAAGCTTCAAGGTAGAGACTAAAAGGGTCAATAAGAAGTTTCCGATGAAATCACCAGAGGTATGCATGTCTCTTGGAGGATTGATACTTGAAAACATAGAAGGGCTTGAAGTCGATGTCCATAATCCCGACATGATGGTCTTTGTAGAGATACGTTCATACAATCTGGTTTTCACTAAAAGGATATACGCATTGGGAGGCCTTCCATACAAAACGGGCGGGCGCGCAATGCTCCTCTTGTCCGGAGGGATTGACAGCCCGGTAGCAGGATGGATGACGGCTAAGCGAGGACTGGAAATCGAGGCTGTTCATTTTCACAGTTACCCGTTCACAAGCGAAAGGGCGGAGGAAAAAGTTATGGACCTGGCCAGGCATCTGTGCAGGTACGTAAACATCATAGTTGTACACAGCGTCAATCTATTGCCGATACAGAAGGCGATAAACGAAAACTGCAAGGCCGAGGAAATGACAATACTTTCAAGGCGTTTCATGATGAGAATAGCGGAAAAAATTGCAATGGAAAGAAATTGCCAGGCTTTGATTACAGGAGAAAGCCTCGGGCAGGTTGCCAGCCAAACGGTTGAAAGCATATCCGTAACCAACCAGTCTGTTCAATTGCCGGTTATCAGGCCTCTCATAGCCTCCGACAAGGTGGATATTATGGAAATAGCCCAAAGAATCGGAACGTTCGAAACATCGATACTTCCATTTGAGGATTGTTGTACGGTTTTTCTTCCGAAAAAGCCTCTTACAAAACCCAGATTGTCCAGGATGCTCGAATCGGAAAAGCACATTGAATCGGAAGAGCTTATAGAAAAAGCAGTTTCGGAAAAAACAATCAGACAAATAACCGTCAACTGAAAGGGGTTTTTGAATTGGCGAAATTCTTGAACAGATGGATCGTCAACTCCATTTCCATATATGTCATAGCGTGGTTGTTTGAAGGGGTTGCAGTAAAGGGCTTTGCCACTGCCATGTCCGCCGCATTGCTGCTTAGCGTACTGAACATGCTGATAAGGCCTGTTTTGATTGTTTTGACGCTTCCCATAAACATAATGACACTTGGCATATTCACATTTATACTGAATGGTTTCATGCTGAAAGCTGTGGATTTTTTCGTGGGAGGATTCGTTATAGACAGCTTTGCGACAGCTGTGTTGGCATCGATAATGCTTACTTTTCTTAACATGGCGATAACGGGAATGACAAAGCCTGAACGAAGGCGCAGATAGAAAACGAATGCTATAGACGACCAGTAGAATATAAAAGAAAGATGCCGACAATTTGTCGGCATCTTTCTTTTATATTCGCTTATTCGCTTTCAGTTTCTTCGCTTTCGGTTTCTTCATTATCGCCAATGTCTTCATCATCAACGGAAGTATCTTCTTCTACAACAGGGACAATTTCAACCGGCGGTTCCGGCGGCATGAAACCTTGGGGAGGAAGGAGCTGCCCTGTTGTCGGGTCCGGCGAATTTATCAAATTGGGATTGCTTTCAATGTATTCGTTTACACTCGGTTGAGGCGGTATTATTTGACCGTTTGGAAGCATGAATGATCCGTCAAGCATCAGCAATACGTTCCCGGGCAGTTGAACTGTGCCGTCAGGCATCTGTATGGCTTCATCGGGAAGGTTGTCCATGTTGTATTGGTAAAGGTAACCGTATCCGTGGACATTGCAGTATTTTTGAGGTATTTCATAGATCCAGTCCCTTGGAACAAGAGCATATTCGTTTTTGTCCAAATGCTCGGATGGGATATAGGGGACAGCCCTTTTTACGAACACTCTGTTCTCGAGCGAGGTTATGGGGCAATATCCGGTTGGAATCAGACCGCTGTCGGCGCATACGGTCATTTGCACATGAACATCGTCATATTCCACAGGTTCGGTGCCTTCAGCGAAGTATTCGTTGCGTACAGTATTTCTGGTGTCCATGTAAGAAAGCTCGGTGGGCAGTTTGCCTGACTTTGTGTCTACTGCAACAGTTACTATTCCTTGCGGTTTTTCAAATGAGGTGTCAGGATAGTCTTCATGTATTTTGCTCATGAACGACTGCCATAAAATTGCGCTCGAGCGGCTTCCGCTGTCAAGCTCTACCTGAAGGTCGTTGCCTATCCATACGCTCGCAGAGTAATAAGGAGTGTATCCTACAAACCATGCGTCGTAATTGTCAGTAGTTGTACCGGTTTTGCCTGCCACAGGCATTTTGGAGTTGCTGGATTCAAATTTCGCTCTTGCTCCCGTACCGGCCGTCACGGCTTCATGAAGCATGTCGGTCATAAGGAAAGCGGTCTTTTCATCCACCACAAATTCTTTCCAGGGATCATTTTCGTAAATTATATTGCCGCTGTTGTCGGTTATTTTTGTGAAAGTCCTGGGCTTTACATATATTCCGCTGTTTCCAAGCGATCCGTATGCGGCAGCCATCTCGAGAGGCGAAATTCCTTCTGTCATGCCGCCGAGGGCTAGGGCTGACAGGTTGATATCATTGTAGGCCCCGGATTCCCTTACCGTAGTAATTCCCATTTTTTTAAGATAGTCCACCGAATTTGCAAGGCCCACCTGCTCTTCGGTTTTTACCGCAACTACATTTTGAGACCAGACAATTGCTTCACGGATAGTCGAGAGGCCCCAGTATTTCTCCTTGTACCAGTTCTTGGGCCAGAGGGATCCGTCCGCTCCGTAGTGGGGTATATCGTCTATGACTGTTGCGGGGGTCATGCCCATGTCTATCGCAGGTGTGTAGACGGCCAGAGGCTTAATTGAAGAACCCGGCTGCCTTGGATTTATTGCCCTGTTGAATATTTTCTGTCCGCTTATGTTCCGCCCGCCCATAAGGGCCTTTATCGATCCGGTCGAATAGTCTATGACAACAGAAGCGGACTGGGGCTGAACTACACCCTTGGAGCTGATTGAAAAATTCTCTTTGTCTATTGTTAAATTTTCAGAGTCGTCCATATTGAAAAAGGTTGGGTTTGAATCAAGGAAATCCTTGCTCACAAGCAGATTTTTGGAATCGTCATAAGTTTTGCTTTCAGGAGGTATGGAAACCTTTTGACCTTTGTATATCATTATCTCCGGTATCAGGTATTCATCCGATTGGGGGAGATATTGCTCTTTAGATGTGTCGGCTTTATATGTGTCCTTGACCACGACCTGGATGCCGACAACTTTTCCGCCTTCATATAAAGAGATGAAATTGAGGCGTTTGTTCTTAAGCAGAACAAGATTTCCGCTTTCGTCATATCTGTAATCGGTTTTCGGAATTAAAAGATCGCCGCTTTTGTCTACTATGTTGTCGTAACTGTACAAAATAATCTTGTTACTGATTACTTGGTTTGTTTTAGAATCTCTCCTTATGACAAGAATATTTCCGTTTCTGTCTTTTGGGTATACAAGTTTTGGAAAATTGTCGGAATCAGAGTATACACTCTCGAGATTCCTTTGTATGTCCATATCGAGCGTGGAATAAATCTTGAGTCCCTGTGTGTATAGTATTTCTTGAGCCCTTTCTCTCGTTGTATTCAATGATTCCATAAGGGCCGCGATTACTTCCTCCTTGAGAAGGTCTGAAAAATATGATGAAATTTCGGAATTTTTGTTTTGGCTTGGGTTCAGAATTGTTTTCAAGTCGATTGTCATGCCGTCCTGGTATTCCTCTTCTGTTATATATCCTTCAAGCTTCATGAAGCCTAGTACGCTCTTGTATCTGTCAAGGCTGCTTTCATTGAATACAGTTGTGTATATTTCATCGTTTGAATCTATCACGAAGTCGTCTTCGCCTACATCGGATTTCTTGATGACTTTTATTGGGGAATGAGTTGCGGGGTGCTGAGTTATTCCGGCAATAAGCGCGGCTTCGGGTATGGTAAGGTCGTCGGCATTTTTGCTGAAATAGGTTTGAGATGCCGCGTTTACGCCATATGCTCCGCTTCCCAAGTAAATGGTATTGAGATAGGCTTCGAAGATTTGTTCTTTACGCAGTTCTTTTTCAAGCTGCACTGCGTAGTAGGCTTCCTTTATCTTGCGGGAGAGGGTGCGTGTGCTTTTTATCTCCTCCAGATAGAGGTTTCTTGCCAGCTGCTGGGTTATTGTGCTTGTGCCGCTTATGCGGCCTCCTTTTGAGATGCCCTGGAGCACTGCGCCCACCAGTCTTTTGTAGTTGAATCCGTGGTGATCGAAGAAGGTTCTGTCCTCGGTTGCTATGAAAGCGTTTTTGAGGTCCTCGTCTATGTCCTCGTAGTCGACTATGGTACGCAGTCCGTCACTTTGAATTTTCTCGATGACTAGACCGTTCTGGTCCAATATGAAAGAGTTCTCGTCAAGAATCTGGTTTATCCGCGAAGTATCTACTTTCTTGATGTTTTTAAGGCTTGCGGCCACCAGTCCGGCTGTCATGCCTGCAGCTACGAATCCTGCTAGAAGTATCACGACAAGCATTATCTTGAGAGCGCTTTTGAATCTGTTTTTCTTGCTTTTGGGTTTTGGTTTTTTATGGTCCATTTCATACCTCCGAAGGTTGTTTCTGTGAATATTATTGCAATCAAATGCTATAATATTATAACATAAGAAGAAAGGCGTTTGGCAATAATGAAAGAATTGTAACAAACATAGAATATGGGAGCGATAAAGCTAATGGATAATAAAGAAAACAGAGAACAAAAGGCAATGATAGTAGGGGTCGAAGGGCCGGGCTTTACGGAATTGCCAATAGAAGAGTCTTTGAACGAACTCCAGGGCCTTTGCGAAGCCGCCGGGGCGGTAGTTGTAGACAGAGTAAGGCAGAAAAGAGAAAGGCCGGATCCGGCTTTTTTCATCGGCAAGGGAAAGGTGGATGAAATCCGCAGTTTTGCAGAAGGCCTGCAAGTGGACATAATTATTTTTAACAGTGAACTCACCGGATCACAAATAAGGAACCTCGAGGAGGCGACGGACAAGACGGTAATAGACAGGACCATCCTGATACTGGATATTTTTGCTTTGAGGGCGACAACAAGGCAAGCCAAGCTTCAAGTGGAGCTTGCCCAGCTCAAATATCGTTTGCCAAGGCTAAGAGGAATGGGCAATGCCCTTTCGAGAACAGGTGCAGGGATAGGAACGAGGGGCCCGGGGGAGCAGAAGCTCGAAATCGACCGCCGCCATATAATGAACAGGATTGCTGAAATCAGGAGGCAACTGAGGAAAATCGATCAAGTCAGGCAGGTGCAGAAAAAGAAGCGGACGGAAAAAGAGATTCCCATGGTTGCACTTGTAGGCTACACAAATGCGGGGAAGTCTTCCCTTATGAACCATTTCATTGAAAAAAGCTTGGACGAAGAACTCCTTGGAACCAAGGTATACGAGGAAAACATGCTCTTTGCCACTCTTGACACATCGACTAGGCGCATTGAGATGGAAAAAGGAAAGGTTTTCGTATTGACCGATACAGTAGGGTTTGTGAGTGACCTTCCTCATTTGCTTGTCGAGGCATTCAAGTCGACACTCGAGGAAGTTCTTGATGCGGACTTGCTGGTGAATGTGGTAGACGCATCAAACCCGGATTATCTCATGCAAAAGGATACGACAGACAGGGTTTTGAAGGAAATAGGAGTTTCGGAGGAAATACCTGAAATTGTCGTATACAACAAGATGGATCTTGTGGAAGAAGGGACTTTGCTTTTGGGCGATGCTAAAACAGACATTGATGTTTCGGCGAAAACGGGTTTCGGAATTGACGAGCTGATAAAAAGGATTCAAGGCGTACTGTTTAAAAGCATGGTCAAGATATGGATTCTCATTCCCTACTCGGATGGGGGAGTCTATTCTGAAATAAAAGAAAGGCACAATGTAATTGAAACCGTTTACGAAGAAAACGGCATAAAGGCTTTTGTTGAGCTGAGCCGAAAGGATGCGGGAAGATACAGGAAATTTATCGCAGGGGAAGATGATGCGCAATGAAAAAAGAATACAAGACATTGCTAAAACAGGCTTCATGGGAAGAGGAAGTCAAAAAATCAAGATTCATAGCTTATGTAAAGCCGGTTGAGACGGAAGAAGAAGCGAATGAATTCATTGGGACAATAAAAAAAAGAAATAAGGATGCAAGACATAATGTTCCGGTTTTCGTATTGGGGGAAGGGCAAGAAATACAGCGTTGCAGCGATGATGGAGAGCCGAGCGGCACCGCCGGTGTACCTATTCTTGAAATGATAAAGAACATGGAATTGACCAATTTAGTTGTTGTTGTAACGCGTTGGTTCGGAGGGATCAAGCTTGGAACGGGAGGCCTCGTGAGGGCTTACACACATGTCGCGAAAAAGGCCTTTGAAGAGGCAGGCATAGCTAGAAAGACTTTGCTTTCCCTGTTTGCAGTCAATGTCGATTATTCGATGCACGGGAAAATTCAAAATTTCCTTTATGACAGCAAATACATCCTTGAAAAAACCGAGTTTGACGAAAATGTACACATGTTCATATATTCACGTCCTGAAGACGACGATGAATTCAAAACGAACATTATTAATATTACAAACGGAAAGGCTGAAATGGAAAGGTCGGACGCAGGCTTCCATTTAGTAATAGATGGAAAAATCATTGATTGAGGAGGAAGAAAATGAAATCGCAAGAAGAACTTAAAGAAATGATGCTGGGGAAGAAGACTTGGGCCGTAATTGGCGCAAGCCCCCACAAGAAAAATTTCGGATACAAGATATACAAGACTTTAAAGAGATTTGGATATGAGGTATACCCGGTGAATCCGGGTTGCGAAACAATAGACGGAGACAAGGTGTATGCAAGTATAGGAGACTTGCCCGTCGTGCCTGAATGCATCGATATGGTGGTCAAACCCGAAATCGGGACAAGACTTCTTGATTCAATCAAAAAAGCCGGAGTTTCACATGTTTGGTTTCAGCCTGGAACCATGGACGAGGCGGCAATAAAAAAAACGGAAGAATTGGAGATTGATGCCGTAACGGAAGGTTGCGTAATGGCTGAACTCAACAGAAGGGCAAAAGAAATTCTATAGATGGTAAAGCCCATTTGTGTTATAATTTTTCCATAATTAATTCACGGAGGTAGAAATGGACAAGACGATTGAACAGAAGATTGATTTGACAGTTGACTGGTTGAGGGAAATGGTAAAGTCGAGCGGGGCAAAGGGGCTTTTGGTAGGACTTTCCGGAGGCATCGATTCAACGGTGGTGGCGGGACTTATCAAGAGGGCTTTTCCCAATGATTCGCTTGGGGTAATACTTCCATGCAAAAGCAGCGGAAAGGACCGTGAAGATGCCATTTTGTGCGCTGAGGCCTGCGGAATAGATACCGTAGAGGTCGAGCTGAGCGAGGCCCATGAGACTATACTTAAGAATGTCATGGAAAAGCTAAGAGGGGTAAAAGCGTTTGACGAAAACCGCATCAGGCTCACCGATGCAAATTTGAGAGCCAGGCTTAGAATGAGCACTTTGTATGCAATAGCGGGAGCGATGAGCTACATGGTTGTTGGTACTGACAATGCCGCTGAAACACACACGGGATATTTCACAAAATACGGTGACGGAGGCGTTGACTTGCTGCCCATATCGAGACTCCCCAAAAGGGATGTATATAAGTGGGGAGAAGTTTTAGGAGCTCCTGAATCCGTTCTGAAAAGGGCTCCATCGGCTGGACTTTGGGAAGGGCAGACCGACGAAGGCGAGATGGGCACCACCTACGATATGATTGACGATTATCTTGAAGGCAAAACAATACCGGAAAAAGACCGTAAAATAATCGAAACAATGCATAAGCGTACGGAGCATAAGAGGGAAATGCCGCCTCAGGCGCCGGAATTTTAAATTTTCGCGCAAGACGGAAAGATCCATAAATTAAAATCGGTCAATATGTCAAATGAAGACCGATAGAAGGATTAGAGGTGCAATAGTGGGAAGAATAGGAAACATAATCAACAGAAAGGGTAAGCAGGATGCCAAACGCGGCAAGATTTTCACAAAGCACGCAAGAGCCATAATGGTGGCGACAAGGGAAGGCGGTCCTGAAATAGAATACAACATGTCCCTTAAAAGTGCAGTGGAGAAGGCAAAAGCGGACAATATGCCAAACGACAATATAGACAGGGCAATAAAAAAAGGTTCCGGAGAGACAGATGGAGCGCAATTCGAGGAATTTATATATGAGGGCTACGGACCTTCCGGGGTCGCGGTAATGGTTGAAATCTTGACCGACAACAAAAATCGCGCAGCGGCTGATGTCAGGCACATCTTTTCAAAAAACGGAGGAAATCTCGGTTCAAACGGATGTGTTTCATTCATGTTTGACAGGAAGGGAATACTGTTGCTTTCGGAGGAAGACAACGAGCTTGATGAGGAAACTCTTTTGATGGAGGCACTTGAAGCCGGAGCGGAAGACATACAGTTTGAAGACGGATTCGCCGAAATAATAACATCCATGGAGGATTTTACGGAGGTAAGAGATTTTTTACTGGAAGGCGGATACAAGCTTGCCAAGGCAGAATTGGGATATATACCCCAAACAATGACAAAACTCGAAGAAAGCGGCGACATAGAAAAAATGGAAAAGTTGATAGATATGCTTGAGGATAATGACGACGTGCAGAATATGCATCATAATTGGGAAATGGATGAATATTCGAATTTCGAATGACGGGTTTAGAGCACCATGCTTTTGGTATATAAAGAATAAGACACCGGTTGCCATTCAAAAGAAGGAGGATTCTTATGAGTGTCAGGTATTCGCCAAAAGTAAAAAAAGTTTCAACGAGCTATCTCAGGTCCCATGACAAGGATTCAACAAAAACACTGAGGGAAAGTTCCAGGGAAAACTATTTGCACGAGAAGAAAGAGATGGAGAAGGAGCTATCCTACAACATCGAAACAATATGCAAATTGCTCAATGACCGCTACAGATTTGTGGAAACGCAGAATGTCCGTGGCAGAAATGTTATGATTTTCAGGAACGAGGAAAACAGAATAAAAAAAATAAGATTCGAGTTCGAGGAAAATTATCATAGAGCAGAGGACAAGCTTAAAGAAAAGGCAAATGAATTGGAAGCATAGGAATGCAAATAAAAACAGGCAGATTCGCTAAAAACTGAATTTGCCTGTTTTTCTATTCGGTAAGTTTTACAGGAACCAGTATCGTTTGTCCGGGTCTTATTGTGTGGCTGGACAAATGATTGGTTTCAAATATTTCAAAGACAGTTTCCCTGACGTCTCGGTCCTGATTTTGCGATTCGGCTATTTTCCATATTGTCTCGCCCGGCTTGACTACGATTTCTCTGTACTGTTTTTCCTGCATCCCATTTGCCTGAACAAGCCTCAAAGGCACTGAAAAGATGCAAAATGAAATGAACAGTAAAAGAGCTGTGCTTGTTATGAATTTTCTGCGATTTGCTATTTTGTAGCGCTTTTTCATAATATCACCTCGAACAAGTGTTCTATAAATCCATTATAATAGAACGTGTGTTCTTTGTAAATAGTTTTTTTGAAAAATTTATGTTATAATGTTAAAAAAAAAAGGGGACACTTGACGCTTATGGATCCTGTCTTGACATTTTTAGTTGCTGCAGGCATATTCTTGGTTTTTTGGGACTTCAGAAAGTTCAGAGAAGGCAAAAAGCCGGAAGAGACCGAAAACGACGAAAGCACAACAATATTTGATGATGATTTTGAATAAATTAAGGGGTGAAAAAATGAACAGGGGAACGGCTAAAATTATTGCAATTGCGATTGCTGTAGTAATGGTTATATCGGCTTTCGGTGGACTGGTATCACTTTTTGGATGATTATTTGGGATACGGCGATTGACTGTATCCTTTTAATATGTTGGAAAACTATAGAAGAAAAAGAAGGCAGGTGAAAGACGGCATGCTGATTATAGGGATTGATCCGGGATATGCGATTTTGGGATACGGAGTAATTTCGTACGAAGGAAACAGGTTTGATGTAATTGAATATGGAACAGTAAAGACAAGCCCGGATATGGAGTTGCCGGACAGGCTTAAAAAAATTTATGAAGACCTTCATGTTCTTTTTGAAAAATACAAGCCTGATGCCGTGGCCATTGAAGAATTGTTTTTCAGCAGGAACGTCACGACAGCTCTTATGGTAGGACATGCAAGGGGTGCTGCCGTTGTAGCCGCGGCTAAAGCAAATCTTGAAATTTACGAATATACTCCGCTGCAGGTAAAACAGGGAGTTGTAGGCTACGGTAGAGCTGACAAAAAGCAGGTCCAGATAATGGTCAAGACTTTGCTTAATATGAAAGATATCCCAAGGCCTGACGATGCTGCAGACGCTTTGG
This sequence comes from uncultured Peptostreptococcaceae bacterium, assembly GCA_964484935.1. Classification (GTDB taxonomy): domain Bacteria; phylum Bacillota; class Clostridia; order Peptostreptococcales; family BM714; genus BM714. Next base: position 188,239 of record CAZAFW010000001.1, on the reverse strand, counting down.
CTGTGGGAATTTGCCATGCCCATTCGGGAATTATGCAAAAACATTTTAAAATTAAATGAGGTGAACGGTCTTGATTGATTATATAAAAGGGATTGTAAAAGATACGGGAGAAAATTTCATAGTTGTTGAGAACAACGGAATAGGTTATCGCATATTTACTTCGATGAATACAATCGGGGAAATCCGTGATGGAGATGAATTAAAGATATATGCGGACATGGCGGTGAGGGAAGACGATATAAGCCTCTATGGCTTTTACGACAAAAGCGAACTTAAAATGTTCAGGATGCTCAACAAGGTAAATGGAATAGGTTCGAAATTAGCTTTGGCAGTGTTGTCTACTATCGACTACAACGATGTGGCAAGATTCATAGCATTGGGCGATGGCGAATCTCTTACAAGTGTTTCCGGAGTCGGAAAAAAAACTGCTCAGCGGATAATATTGGATTTGAAGGAGAAGGTAATCAAAGAATTCGGTGAAATGGATATGCCTGACAGCGCAAGACATAGCCGGAAAATTCCTTCGAAAGCAGAACACAGAGATGCGGTGGACGCTCTGATGGCACTGGGCTACGGAAGCACAGACGCATCAAATGCCGTGCAGTCGGTTTATGAAGAGGGGATGAAAGCGCAAACAATTATAAAAGAGGCGCTCAAGACTTTGCTGAAGAGATGAGGAGACTGAAATGATTGAAAACAATCGGGACCAAAGGGTGATAACCCCGGATAAAAAAAGGGATGAATCTGAAATAGAACTTTCTCTTAGGCCAAAATGCTTGGATGAATACATAGGGCAGGAAAAGCTTAAGGAAAAAATGAAAATATTTATCGATGCTGCTAAAATGAGGGATGAATCACTCGACCATGTATTGCTTTATGGTCCTCCGGGGCTTGGGAAAACCACTCTTTCGTCAATAATCGCCAATGAGATGGGAGTCAGCATACGAATCACGTCTGGGCCGGCAATAGAAAGGCCAGGAGATCTTGCCGCCATACTTACCAATCTGCAGGAAAACGATGTGCTTTTTATAGATGAGATCCACAGGCTGAGCAGAAGCGTCGAGGAAGTGCTTTATCCTTCAATGGAGGACTATGCTCTTGATATAATAATAGGGAAGGGCCCGAGTGCGAGAACGGTGCGTTTGGACTTGCCTAGGTTCACTCTCATTGGGGCAACAACGAGAGCGGGTCTTTTGACTTCGCCATTGAGAGACCGGTTTGGGGTCATATGCAAGCTTGACCTTTATGAAGTAAAGAATCTAAAGAAGATAGTATTGCGTTCGGCGGATATACTGGGGGTTCCAATCGATGACGGATCAGCTTCACTTATAGCGGTAAGGAGCAGGGGAACGCCCAGGATTGTAAACAGACTGCTCAAAAGAGTGAGGGACTATGCCCAGGTAATGGGTGACGGTTCGATAAACGAGGATACTGTCTCAAAGGCAATGACGCTGCTGGAGGTTGATCCTCTGGGATTGGACGGTGTGGACAGAAAAATACTTGAAACAATAATAGTCAAGTTCGATGGAGGTCCGGTTGGACTGGATACGCTTGCCGCATCCACCGGGGAGGAAAGAAATACGATAGAAGACGTGTATGAGCCATACCTTCTTCAGCTTGGATTCATAAACAGGACACCCAGGGGCAGGGTTGTCACTTCAAGGGGATACAGGCATCTGGGAATGGAGAAGAAGGGCGAAGAGGAGATAACCATATGGGATTTGGAGGAAGGCCGATAATAACGCTTGGAACAATCCTAATATTAACGGGAGTTCTCCTTATTGCGGGATCTTTTTGGGGAATAGGAAAGCTTCCTGGGGATTTTGTTATCAAAAAAGGAAGTGCAACCTTTTATTTCCCATTGCTTTCGAGTATAATTGTCAGTATTGTGTTGACGTTTTTTCTCAATCTTATTTTTGGGAAAAGGTAAAGGAGCTGTGGCTATGAAACGGGTAATCGCAAGTGTGGGTTTTTCTCTGTCGATATGCATGCTGTCATTTTTATTCGCATATGGATCTGAAAGCATTCCGGAAACAATAAGAATAGGATTGACATACAAAGACCCGTCGCTTGAGAGTATATCATTGTCTTCAAATGAGGGATTCGAATTTTTGGGTTTGAATGGCGATGAATACGAAGATATGGGCTGTAGGATGGACTTTAGGGACTTGGTAGTAAGAAAAGCTTCCAAAGATCTCTCGAAAAATGTTTTTCTTGTCAGGGCGGGGAATGTGTCTGAGAATTTGGAGAGTCTTTCGGGAAATTTTGAAATGCTTGAAAAAACCGATGAAACTTTTTTTGCAGCCTATGACGATGGATGGTTTTTAAGCGCAGGCCCTTATTCAAGCAAATCGGAAGCAGAATCGGCATTGAAGGATTTTTCAGGTAGAACAGAAGGCATCAACTTCGCATTCGAGGAATACGGATCATTGGTTGTTGTGGAGTCTGCAGGTCGGACTGTACTGGCTTACGACTGCATGGACGGAGAGCATGTAATAAAGCCATATGCAGAGAATGGAGATGTTCCTATATTTTCATACGGCGGACACAATTATAGGGGCGGAATAATGGTTAAGCGTTTTGCCGGAAGCGATTTGACGATTATAAACCATTTGGGTATGTCTGAATATCTTTACGGAGTGCTTCCGTGGGAAATGTCAAAGACCTGGCCGCTCGAGGCTCTAAAGGCTCAGGCGGTGGCGGCAAGAAACTTTGCGATTTCCAACTACGGAAAATACTCTTATCTTGGATTCAATCTATGCAACACCCATAATTCACAGGCCTATGTGGGCTACGACTATGAAGGGTCTTCCTGCAACCGCGCCGTCGACGAAACGGAAGGGCAGTTGCTTATGTGGAACGGAAAAATTGTCAGCGCATTCTACCATGCCAACAGCGGAGGATTTACTGAAAATAGCGAAAACATATGGTCTTCGGAAGTTCCATATCTAAGGGGGATCCGGGACGACTTCTCCATAGGCGGGTCCAATTACAGCTGGAGGATCGAGTATACTGAAAATTCTATTTCAAGAATGCTTAAAGATGCCGGGTACGAAGTGGGCAAATCGATTGACGTATCTATTGCGAGCAAAAGCTCGAATCATCATGTCCTTGAGCTTTTGATAGAATCTGAAAAACCGGACGTAATACTTCTAAAAAACAATATGCGGACCATTTTCGGCTATGACAGGCTTCGAAGTACACTTTTCGATGTTAAAAAGGACAATGACCTCTACTGCATGAACGGATCGATTTCGACGGAGAGAGTCAATGCAAAGGGGATTTCCGTTTTAAGCGGCGACGGAGAAATAAGCCAAACCGGCTTCGAGAATTGCTATGTTCTTGGATCTGCCGGAGAAAAGGAGAATCCGGAGCCTGAAAGATTCACCATTGAAGGAAAAGGCTGGGGACACGGTCTCGGCATGAGCCAGGAGGGTGCAAAGGCTATGGCTGAGAATGGTTATGACTACAGGGAAATACTATCCTTTTACTACAAGGATACAACTATAGAGTAGGAGCAAAAAATGAACAAAAACGATTTTTATTATGAATTGCCTGAATCATACATCGCCCAGGAGCCTCTAAACAAGAGAGACGAATCCAAATTGATGATGCTAAACAGAAAAACGGGAAAAATAGAGCACGGCAAATTCAAGGAAGTTGTGGGGCTCCTGAATCCAGGGGACTGCCTTGTGCTCAACAATACAAGAGTAATACCCGCACGTATTTTCGGAAAGAAGACTACAGGCGCGGAAGTCGAATTCCTTTTGCTCCGAAGGCTTGACATCAACCGGTGGCAGACGCTGGTAAAGCCTGGAAGAAGAGCTAAACCTGGCAGCGTTTTTGAATTCGGCAAAGGAGAGCTGAGGGCTGAGGTTGTTGATGTCGCCGAAGAGGGAACGCGAATAGTTGAATTCAAATACGAAGGTGTATTTGAGGAAATACTGGAAAAATTGGGCAGGATGCCTTTGCCGCCATATATAAAGGCTAAACTCGAAGACCAAGAGAGATACCAGACAGTTTATTCAAAAGAGAGCGGTTCTGCAGCGGCTCCAACTGCAGGATTACATTTTACAGACGATCTGCTGGAGAAAATAAAGAAAAAAGGCGTTGAAATAGCATATGTGACTCTTCATGTGGGATTGGGAACCTTTAGACCCGTAAAAGAAGAAATTATAGAAAATCACGAGATGCATTCGGAATACTATATATTGGATGAAGAAAATGCGGATCGCATAAACACGGCAAAAAAGAACGGAAATCGTGTAATTGCAGTAGGGACAACAGCCAATAGAGTGGTGGAAACAGTAGGGGATAAAAATGGTTTTGTGCATCCGACAAGCGGGTGGACAAACATTTTCATATATCCGGGTTACCGTTTCAAGGTTGTAGATGCGATAATAACGAATTTTCATTTGCCTGAATCGACATTGATCATGCTGGTGAGCGCTTTCGTTGACAGAAAGACAATACTTGCGGCATATGAAACAGCAAAATTGGAAGGCTACCGCTTCTTCAGTTTTGGGGATGCAATGTTCATTTACTGACGGAGGAGGATTTTATGTCTTTTAAGTTTGAAGTGCTGAAAAAATCAAATGAGAATGCGGCGCGTACCGGTAGGGTGACAACGAGCCACGGAATTATAGAAACCCCCATATTCATGCCGGTAGGGACTCAGGCGACCGTAAAGAGCATGACCCCAGAGGAATTAAAGGAGATAAAGGCTCAAATAATATTAAGCAACACATATCATCTTTATATGAGGCCGGGACATGAGCTTGTCGAAGAAGCGGGAGGATTGCATAAATTCATGAATTGGGATTTGCCCATATTGACAGACAGCGGAGGATTTCAGGTTTTCAGTTTGGGCCCTATGAGAAAAATAAGTGAGGAGGGAGTTGCCTTCAGGTCTCACATAGACGGATCTAAGCATTTCATAAGCCCTGAAAAAGCTGTGAAAATACAAACTGCTTTGGGTTCGGACATCATAATGGCTTTTGATGAATGCCCGCCTTTCCCTGCTGAACGACAATATGTAAAGGATTCGCTTGAAAGGACAACGCGTTGGGCGAAAAGGTGCAAGGATGCCCATAAAAATACTGGAAATCAGACATTGTTTGGAATTGTCCAGGGAGGGATGTATAAAGACCTTAGAAAACAAAGCGCAGAGGAACTCATGGATTTGGACTTTGAGGGCTATGCTCTAGGAGGACTGAGCGTGGGGGAACCCAAGCATTTGATGTATGAGATGCTTGAACATACAACTCCTTTGCTTCCGGAGGACAAGCCGAGATATCTTATGGGAGTTGGATCTCCTGACTGCCTTTTTGAAGGTGTCGAAAGGGGAGTTGATATGTTCGACTGCGTATTGCCCACGCGTCTCGCGAGAAACGGTACGGCAATGACAAGCAAAGGCAGAATTTCAATTAAACAGGCGAGGTTCACGAGGGATTTTTCGCCGCTTGATCCCGAATGCGACTGCTACACATGCCGTAATTATTCCAAGGCATATTTAAGGCATTTGTACAAGTCCAACGAAATATTGTCATCGAGGCTTTTTTCATATCATAATTTGTATTTTTTGATTAAGATCATGGAAAGGATTCGCAAAGCCATAGAGGAAGATACATTCAAAGCGCTAAAAAAAGACTTTTTTAGAAACTATGGTTATGATAATATGATAGGGAAAGATATGTAGAAAACATGTAAAAAAATTAAGGGGGAAGTATTGATGAATAATTCATCTGCTATTCAGCTTTTGTTTCCGTTGTTGTTCATTGGAATATTGTATTTTCTTATGATAAGACCGCAACAAAAGAAGAACAAGGCAATTCAGAAAATGCGTGAAAACCTGAAAGTCGGCGACAAAGTTGTGACCATTGGAGGAATCAATGGAACAATTGTAAAAATCAACGATGAAGTGCTTACATTGGAAATCGGAGCGGACAAGCTCAAGCTCCAGCTAAGCAAATGGGCCATAGGAACAGTCGAGGAATAATCAAAATATCAAGGCATTGAAAATGGATTGTTTGTGAAAGGACGGATGAACGGATGAAGCATGTAAAAACCCTCAGCAGGGGCAAATTGAAGGAAATTAAAAACAAAGGCTGCGGAGAATGTCAAACATCTTGCCAGTCGGCATGCAAAACCTCATGCACTGTTGGAAACCAAGTTTGTGAAAACACAAAGTAATCAAAAAAGCAGCTTGAAAGCTGCTTTTTCTCTTTGCGTATTTAGTGGGAGGAAAGACTATGATTCACAAGTATAGACAAAATGGAATTAACATTGTTTTAGATATAAACAGTGGAGCGGTTCATGTTGTGGATGATGCGGCATTTGATCTTCTTGATTCATATTCGGAAAATGGACTGGACAAAGAAAATGAGGCTTTCAGCAAGTGCATGGAATTACATGGCAAGAAAACGGTTGAAGAGGCAAGGGTTGAAATTGATACCCTTATAGAAGGAAAAGAACTTTTTGCAGACGACATATTGGGTGAAAATCCGCTGCTTGCCGCAAAACCGGTAGTTAAAGCTATGTGTCTTCATGTCGCCCACGACTGTAATCTCAGATGCGAGTATTGTTTTGCCGCCCAGGGGGACTTCAACGGAAAGAGAAGCCTCATGTCCCTGGAAACAGGTATAAAGGCTTTGGACTATCTTATAGAAAATTCGGGAAACAGAAGGAATCTGGAAGTCGATTTTTTTGGAGGCGAGCCCTTGATGAATTTTGATGTCGTAAAAGAACTTGTCCATTACGGAAGAAAAAGGGAAAAAGAGACCGGGAAGCACTTTCGTTTTACACTGACTACAAACGGTGTTCTAATGACAGACGAGGTAATGGAATTTTTAGACAAGAACATGGACAATGTGGTCCTGAGCATAGACGGAAAGAAAGAGAATCATGACAGGTTGAGATATTATGCAAGCGGGAAGGGGTCTTTTGACGACATCTACGATAAATTAAAGAAATTCGTGAAAATGCGTGAAAATCGCTTGTATTTTGCTAGGGGAACGTTCACATCTTACAATTTGAATTTTTCGGAGGATGTCCGTTTTCTTGCCGACAGCGGCTTCGACAGCCTGTCTCTTGAGCCGGTTGTGACAAAACCCACCGAGCCGTATGTGCTCAAGGAAGAGCATCTTCCGGTAATTTTCGAACAATATGAAGCATTGGCCGATGAAATAATAAAGCGCCATGAGGAAGGCGAACCGATAAACTACTATCACTTTGAAGTGGATTTAAACCAGGGACCGTGCGCATACAAGCGTCTTTCCGGATGCGGTGCGGGAATAGAGTATCTTGCAGTAACACCCGAAGGAGAACTTTATCCATGTCATCAGTTCGTAGGGGAAAAGTCGATGGAAATGGGTACGCTTGATGATTCTTATGAAGATTTGAAGAAACCGCTGGATTTCAAGAATGCACATGTCTATAAAAAGGAGGCATGCAGGAACTGCTGGGCAAGATTCTATTGCGGCGGGGGCTGCCATGCAAATGCCTACTATTCAAACGGAAATATCTTCGAGCCCTATGAATTGGGCTGCGAAATGGAAAAAAAGCGTGTCGAATGCGCAATATACGTAAAGGCGGCGTTGAATGAAAAGGGTATAGAACAAAGAAAACTCATATAGGGGTGCAGACATGATAAAGAGCTACAAAGGAATAATGCCGGAAATCCATTCCTCATGCTATATATCCGAAACAGCAGACATCGTTGGTAATGTGATACTCAAGGAAGATGTAAATGTATGGTTCGGAACCGTTGTCCGAGGAGATGAGAATTATGTGGAAATCGGAAAGGGAACCAACATACAGGACAATTGCACATTGCACATCTCGCGCGACTTTCCATGCATATTGGGAGAGAATGTGACTGTGGGTCATGGCGCCATAGTCCACGCATGCACAATAGGTGACAGAGTCTTGGTTGGAATGGGCGCAATTATTTTAAATGGCGCAGTCATAGAGGATGATGTTATAATAGGAGCCGGGAGCCTTGTGCCTCCGGGCCGGAGAATTCCCAGCGGATCGATGGTCATGGGGACGCCGGGCAAGGTAGTGCGACCGCTGACAAAAAAGGAAATGGATTATTTTGAAGTTTCAGCTAAAAATTACGTAGAATTGGCGTCGGATTATAAATAAAACACAAGGAGGAAAGATGCTATGAAAACAAAGAACATCACACTTTTCATAGTCGTAGTCTTGGTTGTAATTGCAGCAGTTTTTACAGCTTTAAACGGCATCGATGCGGGGAATTTGAAGATTGGTTCCATCAGCGATTCAATGAAACTAGGACTTGACATCGAGGGTGGAGCATATGTGGTCTTGGAAGCGGAAACCGATGAAACGGGGGAAGCTTTGGCAAGGACAATGGATCAAACCCAGGAAGTTATAAGAAGGCGAGTTGACGCAATGGGATTGACGGAACCGAACATAGTCCGAGAGGGGACAAAAAGGATAAGAGTCGAACTTCCGGGAGTCAGAGACGCGCAGGACGCTATAGAGGCAATAGGCAAGACCGCTCAGCTGCAGTTTGTAATGGTTGATGGGACTGTCATTCTGACAGGAGAGCAAGTCAAGAATGCGGAATTGACGTTTGATCCGAAGACGGACAAGCCTGCCGTAGCGCTTGAATTCAACGGAGACGGTACTGAGGCTTTCAGGCTTGGAACCAAGGAAGTGGCAAGTTTGGCGTCTCCAAACAATTTGATGCCAATAGTGCTCGATGACGAAATAATTTCAGCTCCCAGGGTTGACAGTGAAATATCTGGAGGAACTGCAATAATAGTAGGAGATTTTACTGTAGACGAAGCTTCGAATCTTGCCGCACTGATAAGAGGAGGAGCTTTGCCGGTTGATTTGACGGAAGTTCAGACCAAGGCGATTGGGGCGACACTTGGAATAAATTCACTCAATACAAGCGCCAAGGCCGGACTCATAGGCCTATTGCTGGTGCTTATATTCATGCTTGGCTACTACAGGATACCCGGACTTGTGGCGGGCATAGCCCTTATGCTCTATATTGTGATTGTTCTTTACACCCTTGTATTTATGAATGCCACACTGACGCTTCCCGGAGTGGCGGGAATGGTTCTTTCCATAGGAATGGCAGTGGATGCGAATGTAATAATATTTGAACGCATAAAAGAGGAAATCAGAAATGGCAAGACGCTAAGGGCGTCTGTTGACTCGGGATTCACAAAGGCATTGAGGACTATTGTCGATGCCAACGTGACTACACTTATAGCCGCAATTGTGCTTTACTATTTCGGGCTTGGTCCGATTAAAGGATTTGCAATAACACTTATGATAGGTATTGTAGCAAGCATGTTCACGGCTGTTGTAGTTACAAAAATGCTACTCAGGATTTTTGTGGGCATGAATTTGACTAAAAATGTCAAGATGTACGGCGCATAGGGAGGGGAGCAAAGATGAAATTTAAAATTTGCGAAAATTACAAGATATGGTTTGGGATTTCTTCGGCAATCATCATTATCGGATTGATTGTGGCCATAGCTTCCGGGTTGAATTTCGGAATCGATTTCACAGGCGGAACAATGATGCAATTCGATATGGGAAGAGAGTTCAATGTCGAGGAAATACAGGAGGTTCTTGCCCCGTACGAACTCGACGCGGACATAATACACGCGGGATCTGAAAATCATGAAGTTATAATAAAGACAAAAGTAAATCTTTCGAATGCTGAAAGGATAGAAATATTTGATTCGGCAAAAGAGGCATTCGGAATCGATGATTCTGCATTCGGACAAACGGAACAGTTCGGGCCTGCAATTGGGGATGAGATAAAGGAAAAGGCGTTGATTTCCATATTGCTTGCGTCAATCGGAATGCTTATGTATGTGACTTTCCGTTTTGAATACAAATTCGGAATTTCCGCAATAATTGCCCTTATGCACGATGTGCTTATAGTAATGGCAATATATTCGATTTTCAGAATACCTGTCAACAGTTCTGTGATAGCGGCAATTCTTACAATCGTGGGATATTCAATAAACGATACAATTGTAGTTTTCGACAGGCTTAGGGAAAACATAAAGTATATGAATAAAAAGAGCCATTTTGAAGTAGCGGACATAAGCATAAGGCAAACACTGAGAAGGTCTTTGAACACATCGCTTACAACCTTGCTTGTAATAGGAAGCCTTTATGTGCTGGGAGTGGAGTCTATAAAGGAATTTGCCCTGCCGCTTTTGGCTGGAGTACTTACAGGAACATACTCTTCTATTTTCATAGCGAGCCCGGTTTGGGCAATCTGGAAAAACCACGAAAGCAAGAAACACAGCTACAAAGCCGCATAACGGACAAAATCGAACGGATCAAATGGCGGCATATGCCGCCATTTGAATTTCACCTCAGACCTATAATAAAAATTAAATGACATTGAAGGAAAATGGGTATGAATATAGAAGTCATTAATATTAAATAACAGGAGGGAAAGCCATGCAAATTTATTTCATATTGTCGCTTTTGTTTGCAGTAGTTGTTGCACTTTTCGCAGTTATAAATTCGTCAATGATAGAAATAAGCTACTTTGTTGGAAAGGTGGAAGTCGCCCAGTCGGTGGTAATACTTGTTTCGGCGGCATTCGGCGCGCTTATAATGGGGCTTTTTGCCATATTCAGCAAATTAAAGAGCGGTCTGAAAACCAGAAAACTAAACGGCAGAATAAAGGTTCTTGAAAAAGAAATAGAGGGTTACCAAAAGGCGGAAAACAAAGCTGCTGAAGAAAAGGCCAAATTGGAAGAAGAAGATGCCAAAAGAACGGAAAAAGCAAAAGAGGAACTTGGGAAAGACGCTGTGGAGAAAAAATAATGGTCAGGAGTTTAAATGATATTGAAAAGCAATAGATGGGAAATCAAGCCAAAACCTGATCCGGCAGATGTCGGTAGGCTTGTCAAAGCATTTGGAATAAGTGATATGACAGCCTCCCTTCTTTGCAGTAGAAATATGGCGGAGCCAAATGATGCAAAAGTTTATTTGAATCCGTCAATGGACAGCATGAGGAATCCTTTTGATCTGAAGGACATGGATGAGGCTGTTGAAAGAATAAAAAAAGCCGTAAATGAAAATGAAACCATTTGTATTTATGGAGATTATGATGTAGATGGAGTGACATCTACTGCCATATTATCGATATATTTCAGGAATATTGGATACGGAAAAGCAATCCACTATATACCCGATAGAAAAACAGAAGGATACGGGCTAAACAGTGAGGCCGTTGAAATCATATCTAAAAGGGGATGCGGACTGATTATAACGGTGGATTGCGGAATATCCTCATATTATGAAATAGAATACGCAAAAAGCCTTGGAATGGATGTTATCGTTACAGACCACCACAAGCCTCCGGCAGATTTTCCTAAAGCTTGCGCAGTTGTCAATCCCAAAAGGGACGATTGCGGTTTCGGCTTTACGGAATTGGCGGGAGCTGGAATAGCTTTCAAACTGGTTCAGGCGCTTCTTGGCGAAAAAGATGATCTGGGACCCTATCTGGAATTGTCGGCACTGGGTACGGTTGCAGATGTGGTGTCATTGACTGATGAAAACAGAATCATTGTTAAAAAAGGCCTTGAAGTGCTGAGTGTGAGCATGAATCCGGGCCTGATTGCTTTAAGGGATGTTTCGGGACTTGGAGACAGACCTGTTGATGCCGGGAATATCGCCTTTATGCTGGCGCCTCGAATCAATGCAGCCGGAAGGTTGGGTAGTGCGGACATCGCATTGGATCTTCTTTTGTCGCAGGATACAGGCAATGCAGATAGATTGGCCAACCTTTTGAATGATATGAATATGGAAAGACAGTCCATTGAAGAAAATATACGAGTCGAAGCCGAAGAACTGATAGAAGAAGGTAAATTAAACGGGCAAAATATAATTGTAGTCGGCAAGAAGGGCTGGGATTCTGGAATAATAGGAATAGTTGCGTCTAAAATAAGCGAAAAATATCACAGGCCGGTTGTTATGATAGCAATTGATGAATCCATAGGCAAAGCCTCGTGCCGTTCTTTTGGCATGGTAGACCTTTATGCATTGCTCGATTCATGCAGATCGTACTTCATCAAATTCGGCGGGCATAAATATGCTGCCGGTTTTTCAATAGCCGAGGACAATATAAATTCATTCAAAAAGGAATTAGAGGTTTTGGCTATGGAGAGCATCTCTGAATCCGAACTGGAAGCGAAAATTGATGTCGATTCTGTGGCAGACCCCAAAAATATCGATTTCAATACAATTGATGAAATAGGCTTCCTGGCACCGTTCGGATGCGGAAACCCACGCCCAAAGTTTGTTTTGAGAAATTTGAAATTAGACAGTTTCAGATATGTGGGTAAGAATGGAAAGCATCTTAAGGCCTCTTTGTCAGAAAACAATAGGGTTTTCGACGCCATAGGCTTCAATATGGACAAATACAGCCCTTTTTTAAAAAGAAATCAAAATATGGATGTCGTTTTTAATCTTGAAAAGAACGTATTCAGGAATGTCGAATCAATTCAACTTAATCTCAAGGACATCAGAATTAAAGAAACGGCATGTTACGCAAAAGGCGATTTAGGCAGAAGATATCTTGACGCTTTTCCGGCATTCATTAAAAGAGCATTTCAAAGGGATGATTTTTTCGGTGAAGAAGGGGCAAAAAAAGTAAAGAAATCAATTTCGGACATGCTGCTTGAGGATGGAACCCTTGTGGCGGTATATACGCTGGACGGTTTGTACAGACTTGTTCAATATATGGAAGAACATCTTGCCACAAATTTTAAAATTAATGAAAATTTCTATTTTGGAAACGAGGAAGCGCAAGATGCAAGATTTCATATAGCGGTTCTACCGGACAATGACTTGATTGAAGATAGAGGCTACAAAAGAATTATCAATTTCGACGGGTATAAAATGGCATGTAAAACGGATTGCATCGACATGTCTGAACCCTTGGACCAAAAATCGTTTGAGAGTATGGTAAGCGAAATGATTCCGGACAGAAGGCACCTTGTCGATATTTACAGGATTATAATGAAAAACGCTCCAATAGGGCAAATGGAACTTGAAAAAAGAGTGGAAGTGCCATTTCTCAAATTGAATGCATCTCTTTGGATACTAAAGGATTGCGGGCTGATTGATTTTAAGAACGGAACATATGATGTGTGCGAGGCTCCTGAAGAAAAAATAGACATATTTGAAAACGGTTTGTTCAAGAATTTGAATGAATATTTGCAGAGAATATGATTTGGAGGAGGAAGACATGGAATTGAAAGATAAAATAAGGGTTATTGAGGATTTTCCCAAGGAAGGGATCAGTTTCAAGGACATTACGACGCTTTTGAAAGACGGTGAGGCTTACAAGAAATCTATAGATGCATGCATTGAAAAAGTCAAGGACATATCCTTTGATGTCATTGTTGCGCCTGAAGCGAGAGGGTTTTTGATAGGCGCTCCAATTTCCTATGAAATGAAAAAAGGCTTCGTCCCCGTAAGAAAACCCGGAAAACTGCCCGCTGAAACATTGGACTATGAATATAAGCTGGAGTACGGAACAGATGTTTTGCAAATGCATGTCGACGGGATAGAAAAAGGACAGAGGGTTTTGATTGTCGATGATTTGCTCGCTACAGGAGGGACAATTGCTTCAGTCGTAAAAATGGTTGAAAAACTGGGTGGGCAAGTTGCTGGGATTTTGTTCCTCATGGAACTGGAATTCCTAAATGGAAGGGATATGCTTGAAAAATACAGGATTGAATCTGTTGTTAAATATTGAATTCCTGCCATATGCAATGACAATAAGGAAACGGTTGCCATTTAACCGTTACAATGCAGCGGATGCTATTTGCCCGCTGCATTGTTTTAAAATGCCCTTTGGTATATAATGAATTTAAATTTTCACTGTGAGGAAAGAGGGATATAAATGTTGGAGAATTTCATAATACAAATACAACAGCATAATCCTAATATTGAATATACCAATATTATCAAAGCTTATCACTTTGCTGAAAGCGCCCATGAGGGACAAGTCAGAAAATCCGGCGAAAAGTATTTCACTCATCCTTTGCAGGTTGCGCTGATATTGGCTGAACTTGAAATGGACGACAATACGATAGTCGCGGGTTTGCTTCATGATGTCCTTGAGGACACAAAGTACGAATATAAAGAGATAGCGAAGGAATTCGGAGAGGAAGTCGCCTGGCTGGTTGACGGTGTTACAAAGCTGACCCGGCTCAAGTATGAGTCGAAAGAGGAAAGGCAGGCTGAAAATCTTAGAAAGATGTTCCTGGCGATGGCAAAGGACATACGAGTCATAATAATAAAACTTGCAGACAGGCTTCACAACATGAGGACCCTCGAGTATATGAATGAGGAGAAGAAAAAAGAAAAGGCGATGGAAACGATAGAAATCTATGCTCCAATCGCCGACAGGCTTGGAATATCGAAAATCAAGTGGGAGCTTGAAGATACTTCACTCAGATTCATAGACCCTGAAGGTTACTATGAATTGATTGAAAAGGTAAACAAAAAACGCGATGAGCGGGAAGAATACATTAAGCGCGTAATAAGCATGCTTGACGAATCACTGGTTGACATGGAAATCAAGTATGAAATTACCGGGCGCCCAAAACATTTCTACAGCATATACAAAAAAATGGTTTACCAGAACAAGAGTTTCGAAGAAATATTCGATTTAACAGCCATACGTGTAATTGTCGACAACATAAAGGATTGCTACGGTGTATTGGGTATAGTCCATACTCTGTGGAAACCCATACCGGGAAGATTCAAAGACTATATAGCAATGCCGAAGACCAATATGTACCAGTCTCTTCATACTACAGTGATAGGTCCGAAAGGCGAGCCGTTCGAGATACAGATAAGAACTGAAGACATGCATAAAATAGCCGAATATGGTATTGCGGCCCACTGGAAATACAAGGAAGGCCGAGTGGAAGAGGAAAACATAGACAAGAAGCTTACATGGCTGAGGCAAATGCTCGAGTGGCAGAGAGACCTAAAGGATCCCAAGGAATTCGTGGAATCCCTCAAGATAGATTTGTTTACAAACCAGGTTTTTGTATTTACGCCCAAAGGAGATGTAGTAGAGCTGCCGGTTGGCTCGACGCCGGTTGATTTTGCATACAAGATACATTCGGGAGTCGGGAACAGCTGCATAGGTGGCAAGGTGGACGGAAGAATCGTTCCGCTTGACTACAAGCTGAAAACGGGAAATATCGTAGAAGTAATAACCAGCGCCCATTCCAACGGCCCAAGCAGGGACTGGCTAAAATTTGTAAAAAGCACCCAGGCGAAAAACAAAATCAGGCAGTGGTACAAGAAGGAGAGGAAAGAGGAAAATATTTTAAAGGGCAAGGACATGCTCGAAAAGGAAGTCAAAAGACTCGGATACTCCACAAAAGAGTTTCTGCAGGTCGATTGGCTCAATTCGGCGGTAAAGAAGCTAAGTCTCAATGCCATTGAAGATTTATATGCGTCTTTGGGATATGGAGGCATTTCCCTTAATCAAGTAATGCCTAAATTGAAGGAAAAATTCAGGGCTGAGCATAAAGACGACAAGAAAATGACAGTAGAAGAGGAATTGGCTGAAAAGACAAAAAAGAAAACTGATAAAACGGACAAGAAGAAACGAAAACAGGATCAGGGAATAACGGTGAAGGGGATAGACAGCATATTGGTCCGTTTTGCAAAATGCTGCAGTCCGGTTCCGGGAGACGACATAATTGGTTTCATAACTCGAGGCAGGGGAATAACGATTCACCGAAAAGATTGTCCAAACATAAAGAACGAAGACAAGACTGCCGACCGATTCATAGAGGTGGAATGGAACATGGACAAGGACACTTCCTATGAAACAGGCATACAGATCGTGGCGCCTGACAAGAAAGGCTTGCTTTCAGAAATCACAAACATAATATCGGAAGTCAATCTTGAAGTGGTTGGAATCAATGCAAAGATAACAAAAGAAAAAGTGGCAATAATAAATTTGACCATACTAATTTTCGATACAAGCCAATTGGAAAAACTGATAACCAAATTAAAGAACAAACCGGAAGTAATGGATGTCAAGCGTGTGACTTCCTAGGAGGAAAAATATGAGAGCTGTTGTTCAAAGGGTTTCAACATCGAGCGTTTCGGTGGATGGAGAGACAAGAGGGGAAATAGAAAAAGGGCTTACAGTGCTTTTGGGGGTAGAGGAAGGCGACGGCCCGAAGGATTCAAAATACATGGTGGATAAAATCGCAAACCTGAGGATTTTCGAAGACGAGAATGAAAAAATGAATCTTTCACTTTTGGATATAAAAGGGGAAATGCTTGTAATATCCCAGTTCACATTGCTTGGCGACTGCCGAAAAGGAAGACGCCCGGGATTTACCTGCGCGGCTAAGCCGGAGCCTGCAAACGAGCTTTATGAAATGTTTGTAGAAGAGGCGAAGATGCTTGGAATTCATGTTGAAACGGGTGTTTTTAAAACACACATGATTGTGGACATACAAAATGATGGACCTGTCACACTGCTGGTGGACAGCAATAAAAAATTTTAGGTGGTGCAAAATGCAGATTGAACGTCTTGTAACAGGAATTTATGCGGCAAATTGCTATATTGTACATGGTGGGGAATTGAACGAAGCCATGGTTGTGGATCCGGGCGGAAATGTTAAAGACATAGTTGCATATCTACAAAAGCGTAAACTCAAAGCGAAAAAAATCGTTTTGACACACGGACATCTGGATCATATCGGGGCAGCCGAAGAATTAAGGCGAATAACGAATGCGGAGATTCTGATCCATAAAAAAGACGCATACATGCTGCACGATGCGCAAAGAAACATGTCCGCAATGTCCGGAGGTGACAACATAAGCTTTCATGAAGACGGCTTGCTGAAAGACGGAGATACTATAAGGGTAGACGGCGTAATTGCCGTTGTCATTCATACTCCGGGACATTCCGCAGGAGGGATATGCCTTCAAATAGAGGATGCGCTTTTTTCGGGAGACACTCTTTTCAGAGGTTCAATTGGAAGAACGGACCTGGACAAGGGTTCGATGGGGGCCCTTATGTCGTCGATAATGGACAGGCTCATGATATTTCCGGATGAGACAAGAGTATTTCCGGGTCATGGACCCGAAACAACAATAGGAATCGAAAGAAAGAGCAATCCATTCATATTGCAGATGAGGAATTGATTTAATGAAGATATACATGACGGATTCGACTTATCGTTACGATATAGAGGCTTTGGCAAAGGCAATCTTTAAAACTGAAGATTTGGAAGCTACGAGGGACCTGGATGCATGCGGTCCCTTTTTGGCAATAATCCACAAAAGGGAAGAAGATGCCTTCAATTTGAGAGTAGTATGGAAGAACGAAAAAAACGCAATTTCTGAAAAAAGCGAAACAGTCAAAAAGCCTTCAGGGGACGCGCGGGAAAACAAAAGGCAAGTGCGCAGAAGGTTGAAGCATTTGATGGTAAAGACTATTCTCGGGGATGAAAGCGCGAATATTCTTCCGTGGGGGACCCTGACGGGAATAAAGCCGTCCAAGCTTGTCCATGAAATGATTCAAAGCGGAATGAATCAGGAAGAGATAAGATTTAAATTGGAAAGCGAATATTTGATTTCAAAAGAAAAAATAAATCTCCTCATGAGGGTTGCAGGTCTGGAGCACGATTTTATTTATCCTCCGGATCCAAAAAAAATTTCAGTTTATATAGGGATACCCTTTTGTCCCAGCAAATGCCTCTATTGTTCATTCCCGACAAAGGTGAATGCGGCAGACGGCATGAAAGAAAAGTACGTGAAGGCTTTGGCGGTGGAAATAAGACGCTACGCAAAAGAAATTGCGCACCATGAAATCGAAACGGTCTACATGGGTGGAGGCACACCCACGGAACTGTCAGCCCCCATGCTAAGGGAAGTCTTGGACGTTTTGAACGGGACACTTGATTTAAGCGGATTGAAGGAATTTACAGTAGAAGCCGGAAGGCCTGATACAATAGATGAAAAGAAACTGTCCGTGTTGAAAAATTCAGGTGTAGACAGAATAAGCATAAATCCGCAAACATTCAACAACAAGACTTTGGAAACGGTAAGGAGGGGCCATACATCCGAGGATGTGCACAAAGCATGGGAAATGGTCAAGCCGTACGGATTCAATTCAGTAAATATGGACTTGATAGTCGGGCTTCCGGGAGAAGATATCCCTGAAATGGAATCCACAATGAAAAATGTATCAATAATAAGGCCGGACAATTTGACGGTACACACTCTGGCTTTGAAGAAGAATGCCGAAATGAGGAAGAGCTCCTTAGTGCAAATGCTTCCTGGCGAGGATGCTGTTGCCCAAATGATTAACATTGCTGAAAACGGAGCAGTTTCACTGGGTATGGAGCCATACTATATGTACAGGCAAAAGTACATGCTTGGAAACATGGAGAACATAGGATATGCAAAACCCGGTAAGGAATGTCTTTACAACATACAGATGATGAACGACCTTCAAACGGTAATTGCCTTCGGGTCTGGAGTGATGACAAAATTCGTATCACTTGAAGAAAACAGAATATTAAGGACGGCAAACTACAAGCAGGTGAGGGACTATATTGAATCACCGGTTGAAATGGCGGAAAGAAAAATAAGAACTAAAAAAATCCTGGACAATACAGACAAACAAATATGATATAATATTAACGAAGCGGGGATGATATTATGGCACAGAGATATAAAAGAAAAAGAAGCAGAAAAAACAGAAGCGGAAGAATAATTCTTTCAATTTTGTTTTTATGCGTAATTTCGGCATTGGTGGGTTTTTACGGAGTGAAATTCATGCTTTCAGGAAATGAAAAACCCATATCGGCTGAAGCTTCGGGATCCGATGAAGAGCAAAGCAGGGAAATATCGGATATGTTGGAAATAAAGCCTGACGAAATTCAAGAAGATGAAACTAGGGAAGAAAAAATTGAAGATCAGGTGGAAACCGGCATTGAAAATGAAAATATAAAGCCTGGCATGAAGACCGGACAAATTGATTTGAATCTCTATGCTTATCAGCTTGGAGGATTTTCAAAGCGGGAAAATGCAGAAAAGTTTTTGGGTGAATTGGACGATAAGGGTGAGGCAGGAATAATTGTAGACGGGAACAATTTCAAGGTTTTGAATATTGTCTATGCAGACAGCGCCCTTGATGAGTATTTCAAAAATGCCGCAAGGGATATTGCAGACGATGCCTTTTTATACAGGATCGAAAAAACAGTTGAATTTTCATATGAGGAGGACAATGAAGAAGATGCACTCGCATGTGTAAAGGATTATGAGAGTATGATTTCGATGATTGGAGAGGTTCAATCCGATTATGTAGCATATTTGAATTCAAATTTGAAACTTGGAGATTTTAAAGAAACAGCAAACAATAAGTTGGACGAGTTGGAAAGTATGAGGCTGAGGCTTGATGATCTCGATTCAGCTGGATTTATTTTTGAAGGAATTGATGATTGGCATGAATCGGTTGAGGAAGTTTTGCTTAAAGTTGCCGAAACTGAAAATGAAGGATTCATGGACGATTTGTCGGAACTTTATATCGAAGGAATCGAAGGTGTTGAAGGGGGATTGTGATGTTACTTAGAGAAGCAAAAGAAATACTCGATGCCGAAATATTGGCAGGAGAAGAATACATGGACAGGGAAGTGGAAGCAGCTTTTTCATGTGATTTGATGAGCGATGTATTGGCTTTTGTTGATGACAAGGTACTTCTTTTGACTGGACTCACCAATCTGCAAGTAATAAGGACTGCAGAAATGCTAGATTTGTCCAATATTGTATTCGTAAGGGGGAAAAAGCCCAACGAAGAGGTTTGCAGGTTGGCACGAGAAAAGAAAATGGTTTTAATGGGAGTTAAACATACTTTGTTCGAAGCAAGCGGTATGCTCTATAAGAGCGGACTTGGAGCAATCAAAATAGAAGGGGCATAATAATATGGCTGAATTGGAAAAAACAATAAAGCTTGAATACGAAGTCGGCAAAGAAGAGTTTTCAAAGGCGGGACTTGCATCAAGCAACATCAAGAAAGTGTTGAATCAAATCGGCATCGACGCAAAGGTTGTAAGAAGGGTGGCAATAGCTGCTTACGAGTCGGAAATAAACATAGTTATTCATTCTGAAGGAGGCAAAATCACCACAGAAATTTCGCACGACAAAATAACTGTAACAGCACATGACAAGGGAAATGGAATCGAAAATATTGAAAAAGCTATGACAAAAGGATTTTCAACAGCCTCGAATGAAGCGCGTGAAATGGGCTTTGGGGCAGGCATGGGATTGCCTAATATGAAAAGAACAAGTGACCAATTCAGTATTGAATCTTCCAAGGGAGCGGAAACAAAAGTGGAAATGATTTTTAATATTTGATGGAGGGAATTTGATGGAAAATTATTGGCATTCAGTCAATTTGGATATAACAAAGTGCAATGGATGCACTAATTGCTTGAAAAGATGTCCGACCGAGGCTATACGCCTACGCAATGGAAAAGCTGAAATCATAAATGAACGCTGCATAGATTGCGGAGAGTGCATAAGAGTATGCCCATATCACGCGAAAAGAGCATTGACGGATGAATTGTCCGACATGAAGAAATACAAATACAATATAGCGCTGGTTTCTATTCCGATTTATGGACAATTTCACTTGAGCAAGAAAATAAACAAGATATTCAATTCTTTTTACGATTTGGGTTTCGATGAAGTTTATGATGTTGCCAAGGCCGCTGACTATCTTTCAATAGCGTTGAAAGACAGATTGGAAAACAGAGAAAAAGAAGGTCCGCTTATTTCGACTCTTTGCCCTGCAATAATAAGACTGATACAAATAAGGTTTCCTTCTCTTATAGACAGGATAATCAAGCTTGAGACACCGATGGAAATTGCTGCTAGATTTGCCAAGAAGGAAGCTGTGGAAAAAACCGGAATACCTATGGATGAAATTGGGACATTTTATATAACGGAATGTCCAGCTAAGATAACAAGCATTAAGAACCCGGTCGGAATAAGAAAGTCGTATGTCGATAGAGCTATTTCAATAGAATCGGTTTATTCCAAGATCTTGAAGATTTATCCGGATGTGGAGATACGAAAACAAGTGCAGAACTCGTCAAGTGTCGGAATAGGGTGGGCAAAAGCAAACGGACAGAGTTTCAGCATAAAAGCCAAAAATTATCTTGCTGTTGACGGCATAGAAAATGTAATTGAAGTATTGGAAGGAATGGAACTTGGAAAGCTCAACGATGTGGATTTTTTCGAGGGATATGCATGCGTAAATGGATGTATTGGAGGTCCACTCACAATGGAGAATTCATTTATCGCAAAAGCTAGAATAAGACGCATTTCCGAAGAAATCGGGGAGAAACAATTCGAGGCAATTGACAGGGAAAAAGCCATAGGGAAAATCAATGAAGAAATGAAAGATTGGGTTGATGAAATTAAGCCTAAAAATGTGATGAAATTGGATTCGGACATTCGTGTGGCAATAAATAAGATGGACATGATAGAGAAGATATACAAGCAACTGCCGGGAATAGACTGTGGAACATGCGGAGCTCCAAGCTGCAGAGCTTTGGCGGAAGATATTGTACGGGGAGAAGCTTCAATTGACGATTGCATAATAAGAAAAGGACAGGAGGTTAATAATGATCATCAATGAAATTATCGATGAACTGAAATTGAACCAGCTAAGTGGCGAAAAGGATTCAATGAAAATCGTGGACGGAGTTTATATTTGCGATCTTTTGAGTTGGGTCATGGCAAACGGAAGCAAAGGAGATATTTGGATTACCGTTCAGACACACCTCAACATAATAGCTGTTGCCTCACTTCTTGAAATGCCTATGGTAATAGTGCCTGAATCCATTGAAGTGGAGGAAGAGACTTTGGCGAAAGCGGATGAAGAGAATATAATTGTATGCACTTCCGAACTTGACAGTTTTACATTGGCATGCAAACTAAACGAGATGGGAATGAAATGAAGCTTTATTACGACTTCCATATCCATTCGGCGCTTTCACCGTGCGGCGATGAGGATATGACTCCAAACAATATAATAAACATGTCTTTATTAAAAGGGCTTGACGCGATAGCGGTAACAGACCACAACAATGCGGCAAACTGTGAGGCTTGCATGGAGTTGGGCCGAAAGAATGGAATAATAGTTGTACCGGGAATGGAAGTTCAGACAAAAGAGGAAGTGCATGTGCTTTGCCTGTTCGAAACAATTGAAAAGATCAATTCGTTTCAAGACGAACTCTTCAAGCATTTTGAATGGATTTCCAATCCCGAGGAATTGTTGGGAAGGCAATTGATATTCGATGAAAATGACGAATTGAAAGGCGAAGAAAAACGCCTGCTGATACATTCGGTTGGTTTAAATATCTATGCATTGGTTGAATTGGTGCATGAGCATGATGGGCTTGCAATACCGGCCCACATAGACAGAAAGGCGTTTAGTCTAATTGCAAATCTGGGTTTCTTGCCGCCCGACTTGAATGTGGATGCCTTGGAGCTTTCAAAAATAACGACGCATGAAAAATTCACAGCAAAGAACCCTATGTATAAGAATTTTTGCTTCGTCTCAAATTCGGATGCCCATTATCTTCATGACATTTCAGAGCGTGACAATTGGTTGGAAGTTGATGAAAAAGATATTCGAAGCATATTCAAATCATTGAGAAAAAGCTGAAAGGGGGACTTAAAATGAAGGAATTGTCTATGCATATATTGGACATAGCTCAAAATTCTGTCCATGCTGATTCCAAACTGGTTGAAATTGAGATTTGTGAAAAAATAGAAAAGAACATTCTTGAAATATGCATCAAAGACGATGGAAAGGGAATGGATGAGGAAACGCTTAAAAAAGTGACCAATCCGTTCTACACAAGCAGGACAACAAGAAAAGTTGGATTGGGCATACCAATGTTAAAATCTGCCGCAGAAAATTGCGATGGGAGTTTCAAGATGAAATCGGAAGTAGGAAAGGGAACGGAGCTGACAGCTTCATTCAGATATGACCATATTGACCGTGCTCCTCTCGGCAATATTGTAGATACCGTTGTTACAGTTGTGATATCGGACATCAAAGTTGATTTCATATACAGACATTATATAGATGAAAGATGTTTTATATTGGATACAAGGGAAATCAAAGAAGTTTTGGGCGATGTGCCGTTGAACAATATCGATGTAATTTGCTGGATAAAGGAGCATGTTAAAGAAGGTCTTGAAAAAATCAAACAATGATTTTCAAAAGCGCTCCGAATATTCGTTATGCAATTAACAATGATTGACTTTAAAAACCTTTAAAGATACTATGTTAATGGACTATATGTTTTTTTTTTGTGTTTTTTTGTTCGCATGATATTATTTATATTGTAATTTGTTTGGCAATATAATGAGTATAAATGTGACGAATATTTATAAAGGGGTGAGTATCAATGAATCTTTTATCATTCAGGGGAGGCATTCATCCTCCACACAGTAAAGAAATGACAGAACATTTACCGGTGGAGAAAGCTTTGGAACCTGAAATCGTAGTAATTCCCCTTCAGCAACACATCGGCGCACCTTGCAAGGCAATTGTGGAAGTTGGCGAAAAAGTCAAGGTTGGGCAGAAAATTGGTGAAGCGGGCGGATTTGTATCTGCGCCAGTCCATAGCAGCATTTCCGGAACGGTAAAGAAAATCGAAAAAAGGATGATTATCAACGGTACGGGAACTTGCATCGTAATCGAGTCCGATGGCTTGAATGAAGTTCATGAGAGCGTTGTTCCCAAGGGCGATATCGAGATGCTTGAGCCGAAAGAAATACTCGATATAATCAACGAAGCCGGAATAGTAGGAATGGGCGGGGCGGGCTTCCCGACAAGAGTAAAATTGTCGCCTCCACCGGACAAGAAGATTGATGTACTTATATTAAACGGAGCGGAATGCGAGCCGTATCTGACATCGGACCACCGTCTCATGCTTGAGACTCCGGAAGACGTTGTTTATGGGTTAAGGGCAGTAATGAAAGTCTTGGGACTTGAGAAAGCCTTCATAGCCATAGAGAACAACAAAATGGATGCTGTGCTTTCGATGAAAGAGGCTGCAAAGGATTTACCGGGTATTCAAGTTGTGGTCGTAAAGACCAAGTACCCGCAAGGATCTGAGAAACAATTGATTTACGCATGTTCACAAAGAGAAGTTCCTTCAGGAGCCCTTCCGATGGATGCAGGAGCAGTCGTAAGCAATGTTGCCACAATGTCGGCGATATCGAAGGCAATCAGAACAGGAATGCCGCTTATAGAAAGAATTTGTACTGTCACAGGCGACGGAATTGTCGAGCCTAAAAACATTATGATAAAAAATGGAACCAGAATCAGTGAAATCATAGCTCAAGCTGGAGGATACAAAGGCGAGCCGGGAAAACTCATTCTTGGCGGACCGATGATGGGTTTTGCTCAATTCACAGATGACCTGCCCTCGACCAAGACTACATCGGGTGTATTGGTATTCACGGAAGAACAGGCAAGATTGCCTGAGCCAAATCCTTGCATAAGATGCGGCAAATGTGTAGACATATGCCCTTCATTTATTCAACCGTTTGCAATCAGCGCCTATTCATTGAACGGAATGTTCGATATGGCGGAAAAGAATAATGCAATGGATTGCATCGAATGCGGTTCGTGTTCTTTCATTTGTCCTTCGAAACGGCCTTTGCTCCATTCAATAAGAATGGCCAAAAGGGAAATACTTTCAAAACGAAGGAAAACAAAATAACAGGAGGGTAAAGATGGAAAGAAAATTGATAGTCACTTCATCGCCGCACATCAGGTCGAAAGAAGCGACTGATAAAACAATGAGAGATGTTGTAATAGCTCTCATTCCTGCTACGCTTGCAGGAATGTATTACTTCGGATTTCAGACATTGATTGTCGTATTGCTGTCAGTTGCGGCAGCCATGGCGACTGAAGCAATAATACAAAATATAAGAAGACAACCCATTACAGTAATGGATTACAGCGCCGCCGTAACAGGACTCTTGCTGGCACTTAACCTTCCTCCGGAAGTTCCGTTTTGGATTCCTATCGTCGGTTCGATTTTCGCAATAGCAATTGCCAAGCAGGCATTTGGGGGCTTGGGACATAATTTCATCAACCCGGCTTTGGCGGCAAGAGTATTCCTTATAGCATCTTGGCCGATTGAAATGACCACATGGAAGTACCCGGTCGATGCAGTAACCGAGGCGACTCCTCTTGCGCTTATAAAAGGAAGCAGGATTGTGCCTGAAAGTGTTTCCATTTTTAATCTTTTCATTGGTAAAATAGGAGGATGCATAGGTGAAGTTTCGGCGTTGGCACTTTTGATAGGAGGAATTTATCTTGTCTATCGTGGAGTTATAAGCCTGAGGATTCCTCTTGCATACATGGGTACTGTGGCTGTTTTGACATTGTTTTACGGTGGATTCAATATAAACTACATGATGTTCCATTTGCTAGCGGGAGGATTAGTTTTGGGAGCCATCTTCATGGCTACGGATTATGTATCATCTCCGATGACGGCAAAGGGGCAAATCATATATGCTGTTGGATGCGGTTTAATCACAGTAATAATCAGACTGTTTGGGGGATATCCAGGAGGCGTGTCTTTCTCCATTCTATTTATGAATATTGTAACGCCTTTGATTGACAAATATGTCAAAGCCAATGTGTTCGGAGGTGTGAAAAAATAATGAAAGAAATCAGCAAATTAGGATTGATTCTACTTTTAATATGTGCTGTTGCGGCGGGATTGCTATCTCTTGTTTATGATTTCACCATCGATAAGATTGTTGGGCAAAGAGAATTGACAAGCCAGTTGTCCAGGCAGGAAGTTTTGCCTGAAGCTGAGTCTTTTGAAATAATTGAAGCCGATATGCTAGACAAGGTTAAAGATGAAAATGAACTGGTTGTCGAGATTTATGAAGGACTTACAGGAGATGGTGTAGTCGGCTACACCATTAAGTCGTTGCCGGGTGGATTCGGCGGAAGCGTTGAGGTTATTACAGGGGTTTCGTTGGATGGCAAAATCACTGGAATGAGAGTAGGAAGCCATCAGGAAACACCCGGTCTTGGAGCGAATGCGACTTTGCCGGACTTTTACGGACAATATGCGGGAAAGAGCACCGAATCTGAATTGACAGTTGTCAAAGCGGGAGCCGCCGGAAATGAAATACAGGCAATTTCCGGAGCTACCATAACGTCCAAAGCGGTCACGGAAGGCGTCAACATGGCTGTTGAAGCCTACAAGATCGTTTCTGGCCTGTAATTATCCGGAGGTGAATTATATTGAATCTAATGAAAATTTTCAAGAATGGATTATTGGATGAAAACCCCATATTCGTTCAATTGTTAGGCATGTGTCCAACTCTGGCGGTTACAACATCGGCAATAAACGGAGTAGGAATGGGGTTGGCGTCCACTGCTGTACTGGTTGCGTCGAATGCAGTTATTTCAATGATGAGGAAAATAATACCCAGCAAAATCAGAATACCGGCATTCATAGTCGTAATTGCCAGTTTCGTTACGATTGTTGGAATGTTGATGGAAGGGTATCTGCCAACGCTGTTCAAGGCTTTGGGCCTTTTCATACCGCTTATTGTGGTAAACTGCATAATACTTGCAAGAGCCGAGGCTTTTGCATCTAAGAATACAGTGATTGATTCCATTTTCGATGGTTTGGGAATGGGAATCGGATTTACCTTGGCATTGACGGTATTGGGAGCTGTGAGAGAATTGATTGGAGCAGGAAGCTTGTTCGGATGGCAGCTGCCGTTCGCATACAAGCCGGCTCTCATAATGATACTTCCTCCAGGAGCCTTCATCGCACTTGGTATATTGTTGGCTCTTTATAATGTTGTCAAATCAAAAAAAAGTTTGTCATAAGGGGGGATTGAAGTGGAAAACGCTAGTATCTTCGTTATCCTGGTCAGTTCGATTCTCGTAAACAACTTCGTCCTGTCGAGATTTTTGGGAATCTGTCCTTTTCTCGGAGTTTCAAAACAGGTTGAAACTGCTACAGGGATGGGCATGGCCGTTACGTTTGTTATAACATTGGCTGGTATGATTACATACCTGGTACAAAAGTATATTTTGGTTTTTTTCCATATAGAGTATTTGCAGACTGTCGCATTCATACTTGTAATTGCGGCCCTTGTGCAATTTGTTGAAATAGTCCTTCAGAAGCTTAGCCCGGTATTGTATCAGGCATTGGGAGTGTATCTTCCGCTTATAACTACAAACTGTGCCGTTCTAGGTTTGGCGCTACTCAACATACAATATAAACTGAATTTCGTCCAGACGATTTTTCATTCCTTTGGCGCGGCGGTGGGTTTTTCCTTGGCAATCATTTTATTTGCCGGAATTCGGGAAAGACTTGCAATTTCGGATGTACCCGCACCGTTTAAAGGTTTCCCGATCGCTCTGATTACTGCAGGCCTTATGTCCATGGCATTTCTGGGCTTTGCAGGACTAGTCTAAAAGGAAAGGGTGATGAATATGAATATTAACGGCTTGATTTATTCTACCTTGAGCCTTGGTGGAATGGGATTGATTTTTGGAGCCGGCTTGGCTTATGCCTCACAGAAGTTTGCAGTTGAAATAGATCCAAAGGCAGTCGCTGTAAGAGAAGTTCTTCCCGGCGCCAACTGCGGAGGTTGCGGATACCCGGGATGCGACGGATTTGCAAATGCCGTGGCAAAAGGCGAAGCCAAAGTCAACGGATGCCCTGTAGGTGGAGCTGAAACAGCTGAAAAAGTTGCTGAAATCATGGGACTGGTTGTTGAAGACAGCACAAAGATGATTGCTCATGTCATTTGCAACGGAACATGCGAAAATGCAAGAGAAAAATATGAGTATATAGGTATACAGGATTGTAAAGCCGCAAACATAGTAAATGGCGGAAGCAAGAGTTGCTCGTTCGGATGTCTCGGATTGGGCACTTGCGTTGATGTATGTCCTTTCGACGCAATTTTTATAAATGACAAAGGCATTGCCGAAGTAATTGACGACAAATGCACGGCCTGTGGAAATTGCATTGAGGCATGTCCTAAAAATGTAATTGCGCTTGTTCCTTACGGACATGAAGTGATAGTAGAATGCAACAGCAAGGATAAAGGCAAGGCAGTGAAAGCGTCTTGCGATGTGGGTTGCATAGCTTGCAAGATTTGCGAAAAAAATTGCCCCTTCGACGCCATACATGTAGTCGACAATTTGGCGGTTATTGATTATGAGAAATGCACGGAGTGCATGATTTGCGTTGAAAAGTGTCCGACAGGAGCCATCGCGGGGAACTTGGAGAACAGGAAAAAGGCCGAGATTGACGAGCAAGCATGCATTGGATGTACGCTTTGCACAAAAGTTTGTCCGGTTGACGCCATCGAGGGAGAAGTGAAGAAACCCCACAAGGTGGATGCCCAAAAATGCATCGGATGCGGAGCATGTGTTGAAAAATGCCCCAAGGATGCCATAAAACTCAAGTAAAACAAAAAGCGGAAAGTGCCTGAAAAAGCGCTTCCGCTTTTTTTTATTGCACTAAAAATCGCTTGATATGGCAAATGCGAAATGTTACACTTATTGTAGTTTGAAATATTGGAATTTCAACATTTATAAAGGATTGGGAGTGGAGAGTTTGAAAAGAGGAAACAGGTCGGTTTTAGTAATTTCGCTTGCTGTTGTCATAGGGATGATTCTTGGTAATCTGGCGGGAAACGCGCTATCAGGCATTGTTCCTTTATTTTCCAAAGTCATTCCATTGGGAGTGGACAACTTTTCTTTAAAATTGTATGTTCTGGATTTTCATATAGGGTTGCTTTTCAATGTAAACGTAATGGGTCTCATTGGAGGGTTGGCCGGGCTTTTGGCGGCTGCCCGCCGTTAGGGGTGGTCTAGTGGGAAAAAAGCAAATAATTCTGGCGTCAGCGTCGGAAAGAAGAATCGATATTTTGAAATCGCTTGGCATTGAGTTCGTTTCAATGCCGAGCGGCATATCGGAAATAACCATAGAAGACGATCCGGCAACAACCGTAATGGCTTTGGCTTTTGAAAAAGCATGGGATGTATTTGTCAAAAACCCGGAAAGCCTTGTTATAGGAGCCGACACAGTCGTTTTTTTCGAGAAGGTTTTGGGAAAGCCTTCTAACAAGTCGGATGCAGTGGAAATGCTTGAAAGAATAAGTGGAAAGACGCACAGGGTATATACCGGTGTGGCAATAATAAGTGAAGACATAAAAGAGGTTTACTTCGAGTATTCTTCTGTAAAAATAAAACAATTAAGCAGACTTGAGATAGAGCGTTATATCAGTACGGGCGAACCGATGGGGAAAGCTGGCGGATACGCAATTCAAGGTTTTGGAGCTTCCCTTGTGGAATCTGTAAATGGAGACTATTTCAATGTAGTCGGGCTTCCTGTCGGGAGGCTATCCGAGAAGCTTAAAAAAATAGGGGGATGACATGAAAAGTCCATATGGAATGAAGGAATTGCCAGAGGATGAAAGGCCAAGGGAAAAGCTCGTGACAAATGGGGCTGGAAGTCTTTCCAACCCGGAACTTTTGGCTATTTTGCTCAGAACCGGCAAAAAGGGATTGTCTGCAATTGAACTTTCAAGAAGAGTATTATGTGAAGATCGCAGTGGATTAGCTTATCTCGGAAGATGCAGGGTGGACGAACTGGTTAAAATTGACGGAATAGGTGAAGCCAAGGCATGCCAGCTTCTGGCGGCTCTTGAACTTGGGAAGAGAATGGACAAGCTTACAGGCATAAAAAAAGTGGATGTGCACTCTCCGAAGGATGTGGCAAACCGCTATATGAGCGAGCTTAGATTTCTTGACAGGGAGATTTTCAAGGTTCTGTATCTCAACACAAAAAACGAGATACTGCGTGATGAAAATATTTCCGTAGGAAGCCTAAATGCTTCCATAGTTCATCCGAGAGAAGTTTTCAAGCCGGCAATTGTTTACAGCAGTAATGCGGTAATACTAATGCATAATCATCCAAGCGGAAATTCGTCGCCAAGCCAGGAGGACATACAGATAACAAAGAGACTCTCCGAGGCGGGAGACCTTATAGGCATAAAGGTTCTCGACCATATAGTGATAGGGGACGGCGATTATTACAGCCTCAAGGAAAATGGCTTATTTTAGGTATTGGAAGGGGATAGAATAATGTGTTTCAAAAATTTTTTTGCCAAGGATATGGGAATAGACCTTGGAACTGCAAACACCTTGGTCTATGTAAAAGGCTCAGGAATAGTCATAAGAGAACCCTCGGTTGTTGCAATCGATACTGTCACAAATGAAATACTTGCTGTGGGAAGCGAAGCAAAACTTATGATAGGCCGAACACCGGGAAACATAAAAGCAATAAGACCACTAAGGGATGGCGTGATAGCAGATTTCGACACTACTGAAATAATGCTCAGATATTTTATAAAAAAGGCGTTTTCAACAAATACATTCATATTTGCTCCAAGGATATTGCTCGGGGTGCCCTGCGGCGTGACTGAAGTGGAAAAAAGAGCTGTGATTGATGCGGCGATGTCTGCAGGAGCAAAAAAAGCGTATCTCATTGAAGAACCGATGGCTGCGGCGATAGGTTCAGGCCTTCCCGTGGGGGAACCGGTAGGAAGCATGGTTGTCGACATAGGCGGCGGAACGACTGAAATGGCAATAATATCCATGGGTGGTATTGTAAGCAACAGGTCGGTGAGAGTCGGCGGAGATGAGATGGATGAGGCAATAATAAATTTTATGAAAAAAAAATACAGTTTGATGATTGGAGAGCGCACAGCGGAAAAAATAAAAATGACAGTTGGTTCAGCATATGTCGGAAACGATATAAAAGAAATGGAAATAAGCGGGCGGGATCTTGTTACTGGATTGCCTAAAACCATTAGCATAAATGAATTGGAAATAAAAGATGCTCTTGGAGAACCTGTAAAAGTAATCGTTGAAAACATAAAGAACACATTAGAGAAGAGTCCACCGGAACTGGCTTCAGACATAATGGAGACAGGAATAATGCTGACTGGAGGCGGAGCGCTTTTGTCAGGATTGGATGAGCTTATAAGAAAGGAAACGGAAATGCCTGTAAAAATTGCGGAAAATCCGTTGGATTGCGTCGTAATGGGGACAGGAAAAGCAATAGAGACTTTGGATGAACATAAGCGTGTCTTTGTTTCAACAAAGAGTAATTATTGACATGAGTGGTGATAAAGAGTGAATGAATTCAAAAAAAAGAAAATAATGGCGGGTATTGCGATTCTTTTGCTCCTATTCCTAATAGTTGCCACATTTGGAGGTGGTGGGGAAATAAGTCCGATTGAAAATTTCGCCGGCAAAAATATCGCCTTGTTACAAAGAGGATTTACAGTAGGTGCTGATTTCTTTGGCAATATATTCAATCCGGTTGCAAATGTTTGGCGTCTGGATAAAATAAACAAGGAACTAGAGATTGAAAACCAAGAGCTGAGGCGAAAATTGATTGCGGCAACGCTTTCCCAAAAAGAAATGAAAGATCTTTCTGAAATGGAAAAGGCACTCAATTATGCTGAAATGAAGGGGTATGATTATTTGACATGCGATGTTGTGTCGAAAGATCCAGGAACGTGGTTCAACATGTTCATAATCAACAAAGGGACAAGCGACGGTGTTTATCAGGAGCAGGCGGTGATAAACGGCGACGGTTTGATAGGGATAGTCTATGAGGCCGGAAAGGATTGGGCAAAGGTAGTTTCCATAATCGACAATAGAAGTTCAGTCAGTTTCAAGCTTCTGGACGAAAAGAATTTTTCAATTGGAATAGTGGAAGGCGGAACCGAAAGAGGTTTGTCAGGATATCTTTTCGATCCTAAAGCGGAAGTATACGCCGGGCAGGAAATCATAACTTCAGGTCTTGGAATTTATCCCGAAGGATTGCTTATAGGCACAGTAAGCGATGTCATAATTGAAAAAAACGAGTTGCTCAAAAGAATAAAAGTTGAACAAGTGGTCGACTTCAAAACAATAAACCGGGTAATGGTTCTTTTGCCTCCAGAAGAGGTGGAAGGGCGATGAAATACGCAATTACTTCGTTGACAATGTTTGCGGGATTCATACTTCAAACAACTCTGCTCCAGCATATCAGGATTTTTGGGGTTCTTCCCAACCTTGCCATTGTCTTACTTGTCGTCTTTTCAGTCAGGCTTAAAATGCCAATGGGGATTTGTGCGGCTGTGGCGGGAGGGCTATTGCAGGATATTTTCTTCAGCCCGGCTTTTGGAATATACACACTCATTTATTTGACTGTGGCTTTTTCCGTTTCAGCATTAAGCGGAAATTTTTTCGAGGAGAGTTCCGCAACTCCAATAGTGATGATTGCTTTTGCGACAATCTGCCAATATTTCATGATGATTGTCATATATTATTTTGCAGGAATGCAATTTGATCTATCGGCAATATTTTTGCGTATGGTATTGCCAGAATTGCTGATTAACGCAATCCTCTGTTGGGCTTTGTATAAAATTTTTGGCAGAATTCTTGGCAAGATTGGCTTTGAAAGCGCTGGCAGGTGGTCAAATGAATGAATTCATCAAGAATAGGAATAATCAACTTTTTGCAATTACTGCCGCAATTTTTGTTTTGTTGCTTTTCAGACTGGCAACCCTTACAATTGTTGAGGGAGCTGAGTATGCGGAAATTTCGGAGAATGTAAGAATAAAGGAATTGCCCGTAACAGCATGGCGCGGAGAAATAACCGACAGAAACGGCGTTTTGCTGGCAGGAAATATACCTTCATTTACCGTAAAGCTTATCATAAGTGAAATGCCGAAAGAAAATCTTGAAAAAACAGCAGTTGATCTTATGAAAATTCTCGACCAAAAGGGAGAGGAACATATTGTATTTCCAATAGGGTTGGGCGAAAATGGGAAATTCGAATTTTCTTACGACCTTGATATCGAAGAGTGGCTTGAAAGCAACCAATTGTATGAGGCGAAAGATGCGCAGACAGCTTTCGACATGCTTAGGATGCGCGAGGAGATTGACCAAGCACTAAGTGTTTATGAGGCGCAGAAACTGCTTGCCCACAAAGGGATAACTCCTCCTATTTCAGTCAAGAGCATGAAGTTTCTTGCGCAGATGAAAAAAGAGGAGTTCTTGAAATCATACGGTTTAGACAATGATTCGGGCGCAGAAAACGCCTATGATGCAATCAGGGAATATTATAAAATTGGAAGCGAATACAATACATCTGAATCGCTCGACGTTCTTGCTGTTAGAAACGCAATAAAGAACCAGGGATACAGGAAATACCAGCCCATCACGCTTGCTGACGATATTTCTGAAGAAACCGCAATATTGATTGAGGAAAAAGGAATGCATCTTCCGGGGATAGATGTTCAAATTGAACCTATAAGATACTATCCTGAAGGAAAACTGGCGGCCCATGCGCTTGGATATCTCGGGAAAATAAGCACAACATCGGAAATTGAGAGATATATAAGCGGATTGGGATATTCGCCAAATGCATTCATAGGGAAAACAGGAATAGAAAAAAGCTACGAAACCGAATTGAAAGGCGAAGACGGTTTAAAAAAGGTTGAAGTTGACGTATACGGACAATTAATATCGGAAATAAGTGAAGAAAAACCGGTTCCAGGCGAGAATATTGCTCTGACTATTGATTCCGAATTGCAAAAGACGGCGGAGGATGCGCTGGAAAAAGTGTTGCAGAGAATACAAGCCAAAGAAGTCTATGAAAGTCCCTGGGGGGATTATGCTTTTAATGAACAGTCACCGAATGCTGATTCTGGCTCTGCCGTAGCGGTAGATGTAAACACCGGCGAAATATTGGCTATGGCCAATTTTCCATCATACGACCCGAATCTTTTTACAACAGGAATCAATCAAAACGACTGGAACAGTCTGCAACCAGTAAATTCAAGAAACCCTTTGGCGGCAAGGCCCATGTACAACATAGCCTCCTTGACAGCGGTTCAGCCGGGATCGACATTCAAGATGATAACAGGCCTTGCGGCGCTTGAACAGGGGCTGGATCCGAATAAGTCGATATATTCGAACGGAAGGATAGAACTTTCCGACCGTGATTTCGGATGCTGGATATGGAATGATTATCGCGCAAAGCATGGGCTCACAAACCTTATAAAAGCGATAGAGGTTTCTTGCAATTATTATTTCTACAGCATTTCAACCGGGTATGATTATTACAGGGATGCGGCAATGGATTTCGAAATGGGTGTCGAGACTATGTTGGAGTATGCAAAGAAATTCGGGCTTGGGGAAAATACGGGCATTGAAATTGAGGAGGCGGCTTATGGTATTCCGGATCCAGAAAAAGAAGTGGCAAACAAAAAATATTACTTAAAGCTGAAAATCAAAAGCATTGCAGAGGATTATTTCATTCAGTCCATTTACGAAAACGAAGAGAAATTGAATGAAGCGGTTGATGAAATTGCTGAATGGGCCGATGAGAACCCTTCAAGGGGCGAAATAATAAGAAGACTCTCTAATATGGGCGTGAGGGAAGAAAATGTAGAAAATACAAGTATTTCAAAGGTCGAAGATCTTGCCGATCTTATAAAATACAGTTACTTCAACCAGATAGCATGGGATGTTGGAGATACTTTCAACCTTGCCATAGGGCAAGGCGGCCATACCTATACGACAATTCAAATGGCAAGATACATCTCTGCCGTCGCTAACGGAGGAACACTTTACGACTTGGCGCTTGACAGGGAAAACAGTGGAAATGGACAAGCTATAGATTTGAAGGATATTGGCAATCTTTCATATATAAGAGAAGGAATGCTTGAAGTGACACAGGGCAATGAAGGAACAGCAAGAACTCTTTTCGCTGATTTTCCGGTGAAAGTTGGGGCTAAGACCGGGACTGCGCAAAAACAGGGCAAAATTCCTCCGATTGATGAAGTTCAATATTTGAAGGATCATTTTAAAGACTACAATTCATATCTTCAAAAACTTTCTGCTTCAGGAAAATATGAAGGCGGGACAATAGAATTGGTCGAAATGGAATCTCTTGTAAACGAAATCACCATAGAACGCAATGAGGAGATAACGGCGCTTGAAAAAGAAGGGAGAACGGAGAGAATTGCTGAAAGAGTTAGAGCGGGATATCTGGATAAAGGATCCATATGGAGATATGCGCTTGACGAGGCCACAAACGGAGCCCTTGACAATGAAGAGATTGACAGATACAAAGACGATTATAAAAGTTTTGCATGGTTTGTGGCTTTCGCGCCTTATGAGGATCCCCAGATAGCAGTGGCCGTATTGCTTTTCCAAGGGGCCCACGGGGGATACGCAGCTCCTGTGGCAAGGGATGTAATCGCGGAATACCTTGATCTTGATTTGCCGCTTCCAGAAAACCCGGATGCTTTGGATAATGCAAGAGGGACGGAGTGATTTCATGTTTGAAAGAAAAATACTCAAGCATTTCGATTGGACTCTTTTTGTGACAATGGTGTCCATAATTGCCTTGGGAATTATAATCATTGCCAGTGCGACCCATTATGCTGAAAATGGGCTTACCAGGCAAATAAAGATTCAGACAATAGCATTTTGCTTGGGGCTGGCAATAATGGTCTTGGTGATTATAATCGATTACAACTATTTGGG
The DNA here is from genome assembly GCA_964484935.1 of uncultured Peptostreptococcaceae bacterium. GTDB lineage: Bacteria > Bacillota > Clostridia > Peptostreptococcales > BM714 > BM714. The sequence continues at coordinate 152,529 of CAZAFW010000001.1, read as the reverse complement.
GGACTTGTACAAGGTTGTATATGTATTGTCGATTTTCATGTTGCTCTTGGTTTATATACCCGGGCTTGGAGCTGTTAGAGGCGGGGCAAGGAGCTGGATAGACATCGGCCCCATAGACATACAGACATCTGAGCTTGCAAAGATAGGTTTCATATTGTCTTATGGAAAGTTTCTTGAAAGCCGCTACGGTAAAATTGACAATATAGTGGAGATTGCAATTTCGCTTCTTTTTCCGCTTCCCTTCATATTTCTTGTTTTGATTCAGCCTGACCTTGGTACTGCATTGGTTTTTGTAGTCATCACGATTGGGATGCTTTTTATTGCCGGCATGCCATGGAAATATTTTATTGGAGGCGGTGCCTTCGCAATAGCAATGATTCCAGTTGCCTACAGGTTCATGGGAGACCACCAAAAGAGAAGGATAGACGCTTTTCTGAATCCGTCCAATACGGATTTGCCGGGCAATTATCATGTCCGGCAATCAAAAATCACAATAGGATCGGGCCAGTTTTCAGGGAAAGGCCTTTTCATGGGAACACAGACAAGGTATGATTTCCTGCCTGTTCAGGAAACGGATTTCATTTTTGCAGTTTTGGTCGAGGAATTGGGTTTTGTCGGAGGAGCTTGCCTTATACTCCTATATTTTATTTTGATTTACAGAATGTTCAGCGTAGCGAAGAATTCAAAAGACGCATACGGAACTTTGCTTGTGGCAGGTATAGTGTCGATGTTCCTTTATCAAATAATACAAAACATAGGAATGACAATGGGAATGATGCCCGTAACAGGTGTTACGCTTCCCTTCATGAGTTACGGTGGGAGCTCTCTCATTATAAGCATGGCGGCAATTGGTCTTGTGTTGGGAATTTCAGTTAGAAGGCAGAAAATAAAATTCTAGAAAGTAGTATGGAGGATGGCAATGCAAATAGATTATTTATTGAAACAAGTTGAGAAGCCGAGCAGATACATCGGTGGAGAAGTCAATTCGGTAAACAAGGAAATAAGGCAAGGCCAAGTCCGTTTCGGTTTTGCCTTCCCCGACGTTTACGAAGTGGGGATGTCTTTCATGGGGCTGCAGATTTTGTATTTTTTGCTAAATGACATGGAGGATGTATATTGCGAACGACTTTTTGCTCCGTGGACAGATATGGAAAAAGTGATGAGAGAAAGCGAAACTCCATTGTTTACAATGGAATCGAGAACTCCTGCCGGAGAATTGGATATTATAGGCTTCACTTTGCAATATGAAATGAGTTATTCAAACATACTCAACATGATGGATTTGGCGGGATTGCCTGTATTTGCAAAAGACAGGGACGATTCCCATCCCGTAATAATAGCCGGAGGGCCATGCGCTTTCAATCCCGAACCTATTGCGGATTTTGTCGATGTTGTTTTTATCGGCGATGCGGAGGACATTCTGCCCGAGTTCATAGAAAGGTTTAAAATCCACAAATCTGAAACAACTACAAAATATGATTTCTTAAAAAGTATCACAGATATTCCCGGTATATATGTACCTTCCTTCTATGATCCTGTTTATAAAGATGGAATCTACATGGGAACGAAAACAATAGAAAAGGAAGCTCCACCTGTCTTGAAAAAGAACATGGTTATGGATCTTGACAAATCCTATTTCCCTGACAGGCAGGTCATGCCTTATGCAGATGCGGTCCATGACAGGGCTGTTGTCGAAGTTTTCAGGGGATGCACGAGAGGCTGCAGATTCTGCCATGCGGGAATGGTATACAGGCCGGTAAGAGAACGGTCGGTGGATACGGTTGCCGAAATCGTGGATAAAATAATAAAGAACACCGGATACGAAGAAATATCGCTTGCTTCTCTGAGCACTAGCGATTATTCTGGCTTGGGAACATTGGTGGAGAAATTGCTGGGCAGCTATGAAGCCGAACGCATTGGCATATCGCTTCCTTCACTTAGACTGGACAGCTTTTCAATGGAAATACTGCAAAGGATACAGACGGTAAGAAAGACAGGGCTCACGTTTGCCCCTGAAGCCGGAACTCAAAGGATGAGGGATGTAATAAACAAAGGGATTGATGAAAAGGATCTCATGGAATCTGTTGAAAACGCATTCGACCTGGGATGGGATACTGTCAAATTATATTTTATGATAGGACTGCCAACCGAGACCAAAGAGGATCTCGACGGCATTTATGACCTGGCAAAAAAAGTTGTAGAGGCTTATTATGAAATGCCAAAGGAAAAAAGAAGAAGGAAGCCTAGAATAACGGTCAGCGTTTCCAATTTTGTTCCAAAAGCATTCACACCTTTCCAATGGGAAGGGCAGGACGAGCCTTCAGTCTTCAATGAGAAGCACAGGTATTTGAACAAGCTGTTCAAACGGGAGAAGGCCATTTCATTCAATTACCATGATTCGGAAACCAGCTTCATGGAATCGGTTTTTTCAAGAGGCGACCGAAGGCTTTGTGATGTGCTGCACAGGGCTTGGGTTTCGGGATGCAAGTTTGACAGCTGGAGCGATTATTTCGACTATGGCAAATGGATAAAAGCAATGGGGGAATCAGGGCTCGATCCGCTTGCATATGCAAACAGGATTTCAGAATACGGGCAGGCTTTGCCGTGGGACCATATAAGCGCTGGAATAGACAAGGAATTTCTTGCAGATGAAAACGAAAAAGCAAAAAAAGGGCAATTGACGCCGGACTGCAGGCAGGGATGCTGCAATTGCGGCATTTTGACAAATTACAGAGGTGCATGCAATGTATAGGATAAGAGTAAGGTATGAAAAAAAAGGCCGGGTAAAATATCTTGGGCATTTGGAAATGATAAAGGTTTTTGAAAGGGCATTCAGAAGAATCGGAATCCCCCTCAAATATACAGAGGGATTCAATCCTCATCCCAAAATGAGCTTTGCCCTGCCTTCATCTGTAGGGTTTTCAAGCATAGGAGAGTATATAGATGTTGAAGTGACCGAAGCTGTTCGAATAGGCAAATTTATCGAAAAGATGAACTCAGCTCTTCCAGGCGGGCTCAAGTTGATTGTCGGAGGTTATGTGGACGCAAAAGCAAAATCACTTATGAGCATGGTAGACTATTCCGAATTTGAAATTGATTTTCCACTTGATGCTGAAATAGACATGGATTCTATTATGGAATTAGAAAAAATACTGGAATCGGGTCCGATTCCAGCGCGCAAACGCACAAAGTCCGGCAAGATTGTTGAAAAAAATCTAAAGGAGGACATACATGGCTATGAAACGGTAAACTTTAAAAATAACCGAATTGTCCTAAAAGTCCTTTTAAGCGCAGGCAGCCGGGGAAATCTAAATCCTTTGTTTCTCTTAAAGGGCCTGGGAGAAAAAACCGGTTGGAATATTGATCCTCACAATGTTGATGTTTTAAGAATTGATCTTTTCTCAAAAGCTGAAGGTGGACCGCTTTCTTTGGAAGAAACCGTTTCAGAGGTGGAGGCTAAATGAATGTAATTGTTTTTAATACAATCGGAAGAGTTAAGAGAGTCGCAGTAATTTTTGACGACATAGTATACAGATTGGAAATTTCAGAAATCGGAGAAGGCGTAATAGGAGATATTTACATAGGGAGGGTTGAAAAAGTCCTCGACTCCATTCAGGCGGCATTTGTGGATATTGGTTTGGATAGGAAGGGCTATCTGCAAAAGGATGAAATAAAGGGTGGTTACGGCAAGAAAAAAATTTCCGGCCTGATAAAGGCAGGAGATGAAATAGCGGTACAGATAAAAAAGGAAGCTTCTGGCAGCAAGGGCCCGAAATTGACAGGAAAGCTCAGCATACAGGGAGACGGACTGGTTTTTTATGACGACGACAACAACAGGATTGCAGTTTCAAACAAAGTGGAAAATCCCAAGTCAATAAGGCGCCTGAAGGAATTGGCATATGAAATGCACAAAAAATCCTGCGGAATGATCATAAGAACTCATGCGGAAAAGCTTTCCGATGAAGACATAAAGCAAGATTATAGAAACTTGCAAGCTAAATGGGAAGATCTTTGTTCGCAAATGGCTTATGCCAAAGCTCCCAAAAGGATTTACAAGGGGGCGGATTTTGCAGTCGAAAAAGTGATAAACAATTCCTACAGAGGCATGGACAAAATTGTTTTTGATTGTGCGGATGACATGGATTCCGTTTTGGGTTCATGTTCTGGAGTAGTTGGGGAAATGTGCGAATTTCGGGACATATCGGAAGGTTGGAATACCTTTTCACTTTATTCTGCGGGCAAGGCCTTGGAAGAGTCTGTCAAGAAAAAGATTTGGCTCCCGAGCGGAGGAAACATAATAATTGAAGAGACCGAGGCTCTGACATCAATAGATGTGAATTCTGCTAAGAATGCAAGCGGGGGGGTCGTTTCAACAACAAACCGCGAGGCGTCGGCGGAAGCGGCGAGGCAGATAGTCCTGAGGAATCTTTCAGGAATGATTCTCATCGATTTTTTGGATTCCGATAAAAAGGCGCAAAGAGAGATATGCGAAATGATGGAAGGCATTTTTGAAAAATACGACAACCGCAAGTTCGACATTTATGGATTCACGAAAGCCGGTCTTTTTGAAATGTCCAGGGAGAAAAAAGGCGTTTCGTCGAGAAGGTTGCATATGAGAGAGTGTGAATTCGAGAAACCGGTCTATACTTTGGGAAGAATAGAAAAGGAACTTGCAAGAATCAAATCAGAAACATCCATGAAGAATTTGGAGCTTTGCACAGACTTGGCAACAGGAGCTTGGCTGGAGAAAACAGAATATGAAAAAATTGCTGGGGAACGATACGGACAGCTTGTAAAAATAAGAAAAAACAAGGATATTAAACCCGGTGAATTTGAAATCATCTATTTATAAATAGTAGAGTTTGTGATATAATCGGATTGTTGACTATGTGCGGCATGTGTGGTATTATGCATGAGCACGGAGAACCGCGCGGACCAGGTATTAAGAGCGATTGCCGCCTGAGTTCGGCGAGATTGTTTAGAGGAGGTGTGCAAGGCATGTATGCAATTATTGAAACAGGTGGAAAACAATACAGAGTACAGGAAGGCGATACACTTTTCATCGAAAAACTCAATGAAACTGAAGGCGGAAAGATAAATTTCGAAAAGATTCTCGCTTTTTCCAAGGAAGGAGAAGTTTCCTTCGGCAAACCTTACATTGAAGGCGTTTCGGTTGATGCAACGGTTCTTGAGCAAGGCAAGGGACCGAAAGTCATCGTTTACAAGTATAAAGCCAAGAAAGACTACAGAAGAAAGCAAGGACACAGACAGCCGTATACAAAAGTCAAGATTGACGCAATCAACGCATAGGAAAGCTGGAAGGACGTCATGATAGAAATTATGGTTTTTAGAGAAAACACAGAAATCATGGGGTTTGAAGTTTCCGGGCACGCTGAAAGTGATGAATACGGAAGGGACATAGTTTGCGCAAGCGTTTCAGTTCTCGCTCAGACTGCTGTAAACGCACTCGGCGAACTCACCGGTATCAATTTTGAATATGAGGTGGCGGAAGGCTATCTTAGATGCCTTGTCCCGAAGAATTTGCCATCAAAGGAAAAACAAAGGGTGGCGGCAATAATGGAAACGATTTATGTGGGATATGAAAGCGTTGCTGAGACCTATCCCGATTATGTGAATATTCTTGTAAGGAGGTGCGATGATTATGATGATTAAAATGAATCTCCAACTTTTCTCAAGCAAGAAGGGTGTTGGTTCCTCAAAGAACGGTAGAGACAGTGAATCAAAGAGATTAGGCGTCAAAAGGGCTGATGGCCAATTTGTGAGCGCTGGAAGCATTCTGGTCAGACAAAGAGGCACAAAAATCCATCCGGGTTTGAATGTCGGCAGAGGCGGGGACGATACGCTGTTTGCAAAGTCTGACGGGATTCTTAAGTTCGAACGAAAAGGCAAGGATCGAAAACAGGCCAGTGTTTATCCGGCAAGTGTTGACGTTCAATAGAAAAAAAGCCCATGCCCTTTATGAGGTATGGGCTTTTTATTGTTAGAGGGTGAAAATATGTTTATAGATGAAGCGAAAATATCGGTAAGAGCAGGAAAAGGCGGAGACGGAGCGACTTCATTTCGGCATGAAAAATATGTGCCTGATGGAGGACCCGATGGCGGAGACGGAGGAAATGGAGGCAACATTATACTTCGAGTCGATGACGGCATGAAAACGCTTATGGATTTTCGCTACAAGACGAAGTATAGTGCGGAAAATGGGGAAAACGGCGGGAAAAAGAAAATGTTCGGCAAGAACGGCCGCCATTTGACCCTGAGCGTACCGCCAGGAACCGTAGTAAAGGATGCAGAAACGAATCTGATAATTGCGGATCTTGTAGAAAAAGGTCAATCTGTGATAATTGCAAAAGGCGGAAAAGGCGGAAAAGGAAACACCAGATACAAGAGCTCGATACGCCAGGCTCCGAATTTTTCCGAGGCGGGCGATCCGGGAGACGAGAGGATTCTAGTACTTGAGCTTAAGCTTCTGGCCGAAGTTGGATTGATAGGTTTGCCAAATGTAGGTAAATCGACCATCCTTTCCAAGGTCTCAAAGGCCAAACCCAAAATAGCCAATTACCATTTTACCACCATCCATCCAAATTTGGGAGTTGTCGAAGCTGTCAAGGGCAAGAGTTTTGCAATGGCCGACATACCTGGACTGATAGAAGGGGCTCATGAAGGGACTGGCTTGGGACACGATTTTTTGAGGCATATTGAAAGGACCAGATTGCTTGTGCATGTGGTCGACATATCGGGCTCCGAAGGACGAAATCCCGTAAATGACTTTGAAATGATCAATGAGGAGCTTAGGTCCTATTCGGATGATTTGGCCGCCAAAAAACAGATTGTGGTGGGCAATAAGACCGATTTGACGGAAGACCCGTCCGATATCGATTCTTTTAGAGAAGAAATGGAAAACAGAGGATACGAGGTGTTCTTCATTTCAGCCGCTGCGAGCGAAGGGCTGGATGATTTGATGAAAAAGATAACCGGAATGTTGGATAATCTGCAAGCTGTTGAAACGGGAAACGGCCAACAGGACAAGGAAGAACACAAGATTTATCGATACAAGAAGAGGGAACGCGACTGGGAGATAGAAAAAATAAACGAAACATTCCATATCACGGGATATTCGGTTGAAAAGCTCATGAAATCAACCAATTTCGAGGATTGGGATTCCGTACAGAGATTTCAGGGGATACTTAAAAAGAAGGGTGTTTTCGAAGAACTGAAAAAAATGGGCGCAGGAGATGGTGCGACAATCGATATAGAAGGGCATGAATTCGATTATATCGAATAAGGGGGTGTTATAATGACGGGGAAGCAAAGGAGTTATCTTAAAGCCTTGGCCAATGGACTTTCTGCAAAAGCGCAGATAGGAAAAGAAGGCATAAACGATGCGGTTTTGACCCAATTGGACCAGATTCTTGAAGCGAGAGAGCTTTTAAAAGTTCATGTGCTTGAAAATTGCCAATTGTCGGCAAAGGAAGCCGCAAATGAAGTAGCAGAAGAGTTGAAAGCCGAATTTGTGCAGGCGATAGGAAGGAAATTCGTCATTTACAGAGAATCAAAAGAGAATAAGAACATTGAATTGCCGTAGGCTTTTTAAAGGAATTTAATTTTCGCGGAGGTTGGAATGTTTAAAAATCAATTGGTGCTGGAGGACGATAAAAAATACAAGATAGGCATAATGGGTGGAACATTTGACCCCATTCATTATGGACATCTTGTCATAGCCGAGCAGATAAGGCAAAATTACAACCTGGACAAGGTCATTTTCATTCCAGTTGGCATACCGCCGCACAAGAGGGAACTTCGAATAACAAAAGGCGAACACAGGTATTTGATGATTTTGCTTGCCACAATGACCAATCCATATTTGGATGTTTCGCGCATCGAAATAGATAAGAAAGATATTTCATATACTATAGAGACCATGAGGGAACTGAAGAAAAAATACATGGACAAAGATGTGGAATTTTATTTCATAATAGGTGCGGATGCAATAAGTACAATCGAATCATGGAAGGAACCGGCAGAATTGCTTAAGATGTGCAAATTCATAGCCGCCACAAGACCCGGCGTGACAAACAGCAACATGTCGTCCATGATAGAGTATTACAAAGAGAACTATTCTGCAGATATACAGACGATGGCCGTATCGGCCGTGGACATTTCCTCCACTGACATAAGGAATAGAATTTCGGGCAACAGGCCGATAAAGTATCTCCTTCCTGAAGCGGTGGAGCATTATATAATCAAGAACGGATTGTATTCGGAGGAGATAAATGTTTAATCGGGAAGATGTAGTTGCATGGCTTTTCGCGAACTTGAAAAAAAAGAGGTTTGACCATGTCATGGGCGTTTTGAAGGTGGCTGTTCAGCTGTCTGAAGTATACGGAGTAGCAAAGGAAAAAGCTGAAACAGCTGCTCTCTTTCATGATTATGCCAAAAACTTTTCTGACGAGGAAATGCTAAAGCGCATAGAGGCTGAAAATTTGCATGATGAAAATCTTTCTGTTTGCGATTCTATAAATCTTTACCACGGAATAGTTGGGGCAAGCATAGCAAAGAAGGAATACGGAATAGACGACCTGGACATTTTGAATGCCGTAAGAAACCATACATTCGGTAGAGCCGGAATGTCGAAGCTTGAGAAGATAATATATCTGGCAGACATGATTGAACCTTCCAGGAATTTCGAAGAAGTGGAAGAAATCAGGGGAAAAGCTTTTTTGGATTTGGACAAGGCGACTATAGCGGCAATAGATAAAACGCTTCTCTATCTCATAGGCATAGGCGAGGCGATAAACATCAATACAATAATGGCAAGAAATGATTTGCTGGCAGGAAGGTAAAAAAGGACAATTGTTAAAGGAGGCGTTTAAGATAGACAAAATTAAAATTGAAGAAATAGTGAAAGCGGTAGATTCCAAAAATGGCATGGACATTGAAGTTCTCAATATTTCAAAACTCACAAGCGAAATGGAAGTTTTCATCATCGCTACGGGAAAATCTGACAGAAACACAAAAGCGATAGCCGATGAAGTAGAATACAGTCTTAAAAAGAGAGGCATGTTTCTTTTCCACAAAGAGGGATATAGGAATGGAAGCTGGATACTTCTCGACTATGGTGATGTTGTTGTACACATATTCAAGCCGGAGGAACGGATGTTTTACAACTTGGAAAAGCTTTGGAGCGGTTCTGAACGATTGGATGTTGACAGTTTGCTGGAAAATAATTAGAATAGATAGTAATTGAATATGGAACAAGGGGAGCAGTAGGAAAAAACTTCTGTCAGAGAGAGCCGACGATTGCTGGAAGCCGGCACAGGAACAATCTGAACTCGCCCCATCGAAACAGGAGTGGCTTCCTTTATCAGGCTTTAAGAGGGCTTAACGGCCAAGTAGGGTGGTACCGCGAGAAAATCTCGTCCCTATGGGGAACGGATGTTTCTAGTGGTGCTTTTTTTATTGCATATTTTAATTAGGGAGGAGTACCTTTATGGAAAGATACAATTTCAATAAAATCGAGAATAAATGGCAGAAGGAATGGGAAGACAAGAATATCTTCAAAGTGAACGAGGACCTCGAAAAAGAAAAATACTATGTGCTTGAGATGTTCCCGTATCCTTCAGGGAAATTGCACATGGGACACGTGAGAAACTATTCGATAGGTGATGTAGTTGCCCGGTACAAGAAGATGAACGGATTCAACATACTGCATCCGATTGGATGGGACGCTTTCGGTTTGCCGGCGGAAAACGCGGCAATAAAAAACAACATCCATCCCGATATCTGGACCAAGCAGAATATTTCTGAAATGAAGCGCCAGCTTAAACAATTGGGCCTAAGCTACGACTGGGACAGGGAAGTCACCACATGCAACGAGGAATATTATAAATGGACTCAGTGGATTTTTGTTCAGCTATACAAGAATGGTTTGGCTTACAAAAAAAAATCTGCAGTCAACTGGTGTCCTTCCTGTGAAACGGTTTTGGCCAATGAACAGGTTGTAAACGGGAAATGTGAACGTTGTGAGACAACTGTTGAAAAGAAAAATCTTGAGCAGTGGTATTTCAAGATCACTGAGTATGCCCAAAGGCTTCTTGATGATTTGGATTTGCTTGAGGGCTGGCCTGAAAAAGTCAAGACAATGCAGAAAAACTGGATTGGTAAAAGCTTCGGCTCCGAAATGACTTTTGAAATTGAGGGAATGGAAGAGAGCATGGAAGTCTTTACAACAAGGCCGGATACTACTTACGGTGCCACTTTCATGGTTTTTGCTCCCGAACATCCGCTGGTTTATGAAATGGTCAGAGGAACAGAGTACGAATCAGGATACAATGCTTTCATGGACAAAATAAGATCCTCGAGCGACATCGAGAGGACATCTGCAAACATAGAGAAGGAAGGCTTTTTCACAGGGAAATATTGCATAAATCCGTTGAATGAAGAGAGAATACCCATTTATGCGGCGAACTATGTTCTTATGGGTTACGGAACCGGAGCAATAATGGCTGTGCCAGCCCATGATGAAAGGGACTTTGAATTTGCCAAGAAATACGGCCTAAAAATAATTCCGGTAATAACGCCGGAAGATAAAATGTTGACCGAAGAAATGAAAGAAGCCTACATCGGCAGCGGCAAGATGATAAATTCCGGAAAGTTCAACGGGATTGACAGCAAAGATGCAATTGAAAAAGTCAGCGAATATATGGAAGAGGCCGGAATAGGAAAAAGGACAGTCAACTTCAGGCTCAGAGACTGGCTTATTTCAAGGCAGCGATACTGGGGAGCTCCGATACCAATCATGTTCTGTGAAAAATGCGGAGAGGTTCCAGTACCGGAAGAAGATCTCCCAGTTAAGCTGCCGACCGATGTAGAATTCAGCGGAAAGGGAGATTCTCCTCTGGGAACAAGTGAAACCTTTGTAAACACAATATGTCCGATTTGCGGTGGGATGGCGCGAAGAGAAGTGGATACAATGGACACATTCGTATGCTCTTCCTGGTATTTTCTCAGATATACAGACGCGCGAAACGACAAGGAGATATTCAGCAGGGAAAACGCGAAATACTGGATGAATGTTGACCAATATATCGGAGGAGTGGAGCATGCCATACTGCATTTGCTGTATGCGCGTTTTTTCAATAAATTCCTTTATGACCAGGGATTGTCCCCTGAGACAGAGCCTTTCAAAAACCTCCTGACTCAAGGGATGGTGTTGAAAGACGGGTCAAAAATGTCCAAGTCCAAAGGTAATGTAGTAAGCCCCGAGGAGATAATAGCCAAATACGGGGCGGACACCGCAAGGCTTTTCATACTTTTTGCATCCCCGCCTGAGAAAGACCTCGAGTGGAGCGATGCCGGAGTGGAAGGCTCTTTCAGATTCCTCAACAGAGTATGGAGGCTTGCTCATTATTTGCTCGAAGACGTCAAGGCGAAGGGACGGTCGGTTGACGGTCCGATGGAAAAAGAAATGCGATACCACATAAACTCTACAATAAAGAAGGTTTCTGACGATATTGAGGGACGCTTCAACTTCAATACAGCAATAAGCGCAACTATGGAGCTTGTAAACGAAACCTACAAATATATGGACATGGAATACGACCATGCAACGATGAAAGAAGCCGTTGAGACAATACTGACACTCCTGGCACCTTTTGCTCCGCATATGATGGAGGAGCTTTGGGAGATACTTGGGCATGAAGGAAGCGTGCACGACTTGTCATGGCCGACATACGACTTGGCTAAGACAGTTCGAGACGTTGTAGAGATAGTCGTGCAGATAAATGGAAAAGTCAAAGAAAGACTTACAATCGAGAGAGAAGCGGGAAAAGAAGCGGTTGAAAAACTTGTCATGGGAATTGAAAAGATAAAGTCTGCGACAGAAGGAAAGGAAATAAAGAAGTTTATTTATGTGCCTGGGAAACTGGTCAATATTGTAGTAAAATAATACTGTAAATAATATATGGAGGTATGGAAATGAAAATCAAAATGTTCAATACTGATAATGCGCCTGCGGCTGTAGGACCTTATTCACATGCCGTGATAGCGGGCGAAATGATCTACGTGTCCGGACAAGTGCCTATCGACCCTTCAAAGGGTGAATTAGTGAAGTCGGGAATCGAGGACGAGACCAAGCAATGCCTTGAGAATTTGAAATCCATACTACTTGATGCGGGAACTTGTCTTGAAAATGTCGTAAAGGCTACAATTTTCATCAAGAACATGGATGATTTCGGAATGATAAATGCTGTCTACGGAACATACTTCAGCGAACACAAACCTGCAAGGGCTTGTGTTGAAGTTGCAAGGCTTCCATTGGGCGTGAATGTTGAGATTGAAGTCATTGCAGCCATGTAGAGAAAACTGGAGAAACTCCCGGCAATTCACATCACCGGGAGTTTTTCTTTTTTTGCTTTGCTTTTTTAATCTGTTTGAGCCTTTTTATTGTTACGCGGGTTCTCCATGCGATATAGAACAGAAAAAGGATAAAAAAGGCAATGGGCCAGAAAGTTTTTTTTGCGAATTCGGACAGATTGTCTTTCCATGTTTTTTTGAGTATTGTTTTTTCAGCCGTCAGAGGAACTGTTCCTATCAGTTTTTCGTTCATTGAAAAGGTCATTTCACCGACCAATTCGCCTTGGGCAACAGGGGCATTAAGGTTTTCGTGAAGATGAATTTCACTTTTCACGGCATCTTTGGGTGTTCCTGCCGGGACGGTTTGAATCAGGTTTTCACCACTTATGACTTCAAGAAACGCTTCTTTTCCTCCGGATATGTCCGCTGTCATTATTCTTTCGCCCTTGTTTGAAAGCGTCATGTTTTCGAAAGAGTCGAGCCCGAAGTCAATAAGCCTGCGGGTATCGGTGTAAATATTCTTTTGTTGGGATTTGAAAACTGCAGTTATTACCCTGCGGCCGCCTTTGGAGGCGGTCGCAACAAGGCATTGCTGCGCCGCGATTGTGTATCCGGTTTTTATTCCGTCTACTATTGGATACTTTATGTCTATCCAATTTCCGTCATAATAAATCTGGTTGCCGCTTCCCGTTCCCCAAAGGAAACGGTTTCCGTTTTTTAAATAGCGGGATTCGGGCTGTTTTTCGGTCGGGGCTATAGCATAGCTGACAGTATGTACAATATCTCTGAATAATTCATTCTCGTAAGCTTCGCGGGCAATCAGAGCCATGTCGCGGACGGTCGTAACATGGGTTTCGTCCGGAAGGCCGTTCGGGTTTGCAAAATGGGTATTGTTTGCGCCAAGCTCCTTTGCCCGCTTATTCATTAGATCCACAAAGCTTTCGACATCGCCGGAAACGGCTTTTGCCAAAGCTACGGCCGCATCGTTTGCAGACTCAAGCAGCAGTGCATGAAGAAGATCCTTAACCGAGATTATTTCATCTTCAAACAGATATATGCGGCTGCCCTCCGTGAAGGGTGTTTGACCGTCTATTTCGATATTCTTGTCAAGATCAAGTGCTTCAATTGAAAGCAGAGCGGTCATTATTTTTGTTGTGCTGGCAGGGTACATTTTCTTGTCTGGATTTTTGTAAAAAAGTATCTTTCCCGAATCGTAATCCATGACTATTGCGGATTTCCCGACTATTTCGGATGACGAGAGCGCGTGCGACGGGACCGCGAATGCAATCAGTATCGATAATATCATGGGAAAGATCAAAAGCAGTTTAATGAATGGAGTTTTTATATTTGCCAACTGATCACCTCTTTCTTTTACAACTAATTATTATAGCAGAAAACTTCCGCTTGTTCCATGAAAGAGCTTATACACAGGTTTGGATATATGTGGTATTATTATTGTGTCACGAATTGCGGAGGGATTTCTCATGATTGAGGGAAGAGACAGCCGATTCAAGATAACAATCATATTGTTGGCCGCGGCCATAGTTTTTGTTGGCGTATGGGGTTTTAAACTGAAAAAGGATCGCGAATCAATGGTCAGAAAACAGCTTTTGGAAGCATCTGAAACCGAAAGTGAACCGACTTTGCAGGATGCCGGGGAGGAAAACTCGGAGTTCATATATGTCGACATATGCGGAGCTGTAGAGGAAGAGGGCTTTTATGAATTGCCTTTGGACAGCCGTGTGTTCGATGCCGTGGAAATGGCCGGAGGACTTTTGGAAACTGCGGACACAAAGCGAATAAACCTGGCGCAAAAGGCATATGACCAGCAGAAGATAATCATTCCTGCGTTGGGTGACGAACTTACGGAAGAGGAAACTGGAGGAGGTCTTGTAAACATAAATACGGCAAGCAAGTCTCTTCTTGAAGACCTGCCTGGAATAGGGCCTGTTTATGCTGAAAGAATAGTTGCATACAGGCAGGAAAACGGAGGGTTTAAAAGCAAGGAAGAACTGATGGAGATAAAGGGTATAGGTGAAAAAACCTATGCGGAAATGGAAGAATGCATCCGCATTTACTAAGGGGGATTAAAAATGGATGAAAGAAGCATAAAGCGTCTGACGGAACTTTCAAAAAGCTCCGGCTGAGCGGCTAAAATAGGTCCTGAAACCTTATCGCAGGTTCTGCGAGATTTGCCTAAGTTTGATGATGAAAATCTATTGGTCGGATTCGATAAATCCGACGATGCCGCAGTATATAGGATAAACGGCGACACTGCAATAATACAGACTCTCGATTTTTTTACACCGATTGTCGACGACCCCTATCTTTTTGGACAGATAGCGGCCACAAACTCCCTAAGCGACGTTTACGCGATGGGAGGGAAACCGGTAATAGCAATGAACATAGTGGGATTTCCCAAGTATCTTGACATCAAAATACTAGGAGAAATATTGAAAGGGGGAGCGGACAAGGTAAAAGAAGCGGGTGCGCTTTTGATAGGCGGCCATTCCGTGGAAGACGACGAACCAAAGTACGGCCTTTCAGTTACCGGATTTGTACATCCCGAAAAAGTCATAACCAATTCAGGCGCAAAGCCGGGGGATGTTTTGATTTTGACAAAGCCCCTCGGAAGCGGAATACTTTCTACAGCCATAAAGGCCGATTTGCTCGAAAAGGAAGTTGTGGACAGGGCGGTAAAGGTAATGAATACGCTTAATCGCGAAGCCGCGGAAGGAATGTTGCAGGTGAAGGTGAATGCATGCACCGATGTAACAGGTTTCGGTCTGATTGGGCATGTGTTTGAAATGGCCAAGGGAAGCGGAATGACTTTTGTCATTGAATCGGAAAAGGTTCCGGTGATTGAAGGGACATTCGACATGGCGGGCATGGGAATAATACCGGGAGGAGCTTACAAGAACATGGGTTTTGTAGGCAATGAAGCTTCATTTGCCGAATCGGTTTCGATAGACAGGCAGAATGTACTATATGATCCCCAAACATCTGGGGGGCTTCTTATAAGCCTTTCTGAGGCTGAAGCCGAGAAACTTTTGAAAATATTCAATAATACTCTCGATCTTGATTTTGCGGTAGTTGGCAGGGTTAAGGAAAAGGGAGCAACTTTTATTGAGGTTGTGTAGGAAAAGTATTACAGATCGAAAACAAAGAACAAAAAAAGCCTGCCGGATTATTCCGGCAGGCTTTTGATTGTGAATTATGCGCTAAGCTTTTCCTTTGCTTCAAACTCTTTGGTCCATTTGAAGATCGATCCGCTGAGAGCGAGAAGCGCTACCAAGTTCGGTATTGCCATTAGTCCGTTGAATGCGTCTGAAATGTTCCAAACAAATCCAAGAGGAATAGTTGCGCCAACGTATGTGAGAATAACCCAAGCCCATTTGTAAGGCATTTCAGCTTTGAGGCCGAAGAGGAATTCAGCACATTTCGATCCATAGTAGTACCAACTGATGATTGTAGAGAAAGCGAAGAACATGAGGCCGAAGGATACTATGAAGGATCCGAATCCGGGCATTGCGACCCCGAAAGCCCTTGAAGTAAGCGCTGCGCCTGTGAGTTCGTCAGTTATTGACATCAATCCGTTTGCATCGAAAGAAAGGAGCCCTGAAACCAATATTACGAGAGCGGTCATCGAGCATACTACGATAGTGTCAAGGAAAGCGCCTAGAGAAGCTATGATCCCTTGAGTGATAGGATTGTCGTTCTTTGAGGCTGCATGGGCTATAGGAGCTGAACCGAGTCCTGCTTCATTTGAGAATACACCACGTGCAACACCCATACGTATTACAGTTCCAACGAGTCCGCCGCTTACTGCGTTAGCGTTGAAAGCGTTAGAGAAAATAAGACTGAATGCCATTCCGACTTTTCCAGCATTTGTGAAAAGAATGAAAAGCGATCCGAGTACATATATTATAGCCATTATAGGAACGATTTTTTCAGTAACTCTACCGATGCTTTTGATTCCGCCCAGTATAACGAGTGCTGTAAGAACAGCAACGACTGCGCCTGAAATAACAGGGTTGAGTCCTATGGTCTCTTCCATTGCGGCTGCAACTGAGTTTGATTGGACCATGTTGCCTATTCCGAATGATGCAATGAATCCGAATACTGCGAAAGCTCCACCGAGCCATTTCCAGTTTCCGCCGAATTTGTCTTCCATGCCTTTCCACGCATAGTACATGGGTCCACCGGATTTTTCGCCTTTGTCGTTCGTTTGTCTGTATTTTATAGCAAGAACCGCTTCGCCGTATTTTGTTGCTCCGCCGACTGCTGCAGTTATCCACATCCAGAAGATGGCTCCAGGACCACCGATTGCCAATGCAGTTGCAACACCGGCGATGTTACCTGTGCCGATCGTGGCGGCAAGAGAAGTCATAAGCGCCTGGAAAGGAGTTATGTCTCCTTCACCCATCGATTCTTTTGAAAATAATAGTTTGAATGCGAATCCAATTCTTCTGAATTGTACAACTCTTGTTCCAACTGTGAGAACAAAACCTGTGCCGACCAGGAACACGATCATTATCGGTCCCCATGCGAACGAGCCTATTTGACCAATTAGAGCATTAAAAGCTTCCATTAAATAAGTCCCCCTTTTATTGGTTGAAATAAAAAAATCTTAAATACCAAAAAAATACTTAAGATGAAGAATAAACTATGTCGGGCCCCCCTTTCTTTTGGATGTATACAGGGTTGTCAATAAAATAACAACAAGTATGAATTTTCAAAATAATTCCTGTATCAATTAAATTATAGTGTCAATTTACTATTTTTTCAAGGATTTATTTTTATAAATGCGAAATTTTGGATAATTTCAAATTTTTACTCAATCAAAAAGCTGCAATCAGGAAGGAGAAAATCAAAAAAACGCAACATTGTGTTATAATTTATGAGAATGAAAAGAATACATGTTGAGGTGATAATATTGAGTCAAAATTCATTGTTGAGATATCTTCCAAAGGTAGACGATCTTTTGGGGGATGAGACCATAAAAGTAAAGCTTTCGGAAAACTCAAGGACATTGGTCCTGGATTCTATAAGGGAAGCCATTACAGATGCCAGAAAAAATATCCTAGAAGGAAATGCCGGAGTATTGAATCAAGAGGGCTTGAGAGGAAAGATTATCGATTATGCGGTTGAAATCATTGAAAAGAAAAGTGAATACAATTTGCGTCCGGTCATAAACGGCACGGGTGTTGTTTTGCACACCAATCTTGGCAGGGCTCTTTTGAGCGAAAAGGCAGTTGAAAGGATAGTTCAGGCAGCCGCAAATTATTCCACTCTCGAATATGATTTGGAAAGCGGGAAAAGAGGCTTGAGGTACAGCCACATTGAGGAGATAATATGCAAAATCACCGGGGCTGAAGCCGCTTTTGTAGTAAACAACAATGCGGCTGCTGTTTTGCTTGCGCTTAATACTTTGTCCGAAGGAAAGGAAGCGATAGTCTCCCGCGGTCAGCTTGTGGAAATTGGGGGTTCCTTCAGGGTGCCCGATGTGATGAGGCAGAGCGGAGCAATACTGAGGGAAGTGGGCACAACAAACAAGACTCACTTGAGGGATTATGTAGAAAATGCAAACGAGAATACAGGAGTGTTGCTCAAGGTGCATACCAGCAACTACAGGATACTAGGATTTACTGAGGAAGTGCCGATACAGGAACTGGCTGAAATCGGCAAGAAAATGGGCATACCCGTTTTGGAGGATATCGGAAGCGGAACCCTTATAGATTTTTCGAAACATGGAATGGCGGGAGAACCGACGGTCCAGGAAGCTGTGCGTCATGCGGATGTCGTAACTTTTAGCGGGGATAAAATGCTCGGAGGGCCACAAGCCGGGGTCATAGTGGGCAAAAAAAAATATCTCGACAAGATGAAAAAAAATCCGTTCACAAGGGCCTTCAGGGTGGACAAAATGACCTTGGCCGGGCTTGAGGCGACTTTCAGGCACTATCTGGATCAGGATGAAGCGCTTGAAAATATTCCGACATTGAAGTTCCTGACTGCATCGGCAGATTCTCTCAAGGAAAGAGCCGAGAGATTGGCGGAAATGATAAAAAGCCGCACTTCGGATTTTGAAATCCACGTTGAAGAAGGAGTGTCCCAAGTGGGAGGCGGTTCCATGCCACTTGAGAGGCTGCCGACTCATACAGTATCAACAAGGAGCGCAAAGCTTTCTTCATATAGGATGGAAATCGGATTGAGAAAGAACAGTCCGCCGGTAATTGCAAGGATAAACGATGAAAAAGTGGTTTTGGACGTAAGAACCATATTGGACGGGCAATTTGATGCTGTAGCTGAAGCATTCGTAAAATTGCAGAAAGGGATGGATATATGATGAAGCATGTCATAATAGGGACGGCAGGCCATATAGACCATGGAAAGACAACACTCATTAAAGCCATGACAGGAAGAGACACCGACCGTTTGGAAGAGGAGAAAAAAAGAGGAATTACAATAGATTTGGGATTTACTTACTTTGATTTGCCCGGAGGTAAAAGGGCGGGCATAATAGATGTCCCAGGACATGAAAAATTTATAAAAAACATGCTTGCTGGAGTAATCGGGATGGATATAGTGGTTCTTGTCGTTGCCTCTGACGAGGGGATAATGCCGCAGACAAAGGAGCACATTGACATACTCAGCTTTTTGGACATACACAAAGGTTTGATTGTGCTTACGAAATGCGACACGGTTGACCAGGAATGGCTGGAGCTGGTGAAGGAAGATGTGGCAAGCAGGGTTGATGGTACATTTCTCGAGGATTCAGAAATTTTGGAAGTGGATTCAATAAGTGGAAGGGGAATAGAAGAACTCGTCGAAAAGCTCGATGAAATAAGCGGGCATGTTGGAGACCGGGATTACGCAAAAGCTGCAAGAATGCCGATTGACAGAGTTTTCAGCTTGACGGGTTACGGAACCATTGTAACGGGAACTCTCATGGAGGGCACAATAAAAAAAGGCGATATGCTTGATATTTATCCAAGCATGAAGAAAGCTAAAATAAGAAATATACAGGTTCACGGAGAAGATGTGGATACAGTTTATGCCGGCCAGAGAACGGCCCTCAATATTGCGGGCCTCAAGAAAAACGAATTGGAGAGGGGAGAGGTTATCGCCGAAACCGATTCTATGGAAAACACCATGATGCTTGACGTAAAGCTTTCTCTTACGAAAGACGAAAAAAGAAGGTTGGAAAATTGGACCCGTTTGAGACTATACCACGGATCGGCGGAAATACTTTGCCGTCTTGTACTGCTTGATCGGGAGATACTTGAACCGGGAGATACCTGTTACGCACAACTCAGGCTGGAGAGCACGCATGCGTTCAAGTATGGAGACCTTTTCGTTGTAAGGTATTATTCGCCGCTTGAGACGGTTGGCGGAGGGCAAGTGATAGACACCAATCCCAAAAAGCATAAAAGATTCAACCAAGACACCATTGAAACCCTGGAGTTGAAAAGTGGCGGAAACAAGAAGGAAATAATCGAGCAGCTTATAAGAACTGCACCCGGGCACGTAATTGACATGCAAGCAATTCAGAAGTCGACGGGATTTGAGAAAGGGGAAGTAGTCTCCTGCATAGAGGAGTTGCTTGGCGAAGATTGCATATATCCTCTAAATGAATCCTATATACATGTTCAAAGCTTCGAAGCCATTGAGGAAAAGGCACTCAGGATAACAAACGAATACCACAGCGAAAACCCTTATAAGAAAGGTGTCCCGAAAGAAGAATTGAAAAACAAATTGCTGGGGGAGCGAAGCGGAGACTTATTCGAGAAGCTTCTTGCGAAAATGTCTGCAGGCGGGTCTTTGATAATAGAAGGGCATACCGTGAGGCTCAATAATTTCAAAATAATATTGGAGGAAAGGGATTCAAAATTAGCCCGAGAATTGCTTGGATACTATGACGGCGCTGATCTCACGCCAGACAATTTCACGACGATTAGGGCAAGGCTGGGTATAGGAAAAAAGGAAATACCTGTATTCGAGTATTTGCTTCAGGAAGGAAGCCTTGTTAAGATTGACGAGGAATTGTACTATTCGAAGGCTTCATACGAAAGAATATTGAAAAAAGTCCTGGAGATACTTTCCAAGCAGGGCTTCATAAGCCTAAAAGAATTTAAGGAAGCTTTCAATTTGTCCCGAAAATATGCAATCGCGCTGCTTGAGCATTATGACAAGGCCAAAATAACCAAGAGGGATGGAAACAGAAGAATACCTTTTTGATTGATTCATGTGAAAGAAATAGTATTCCAAAACCGGTTAAATTGTGATATAATTTTGAATCGAGTCATAAATACGGGAGCGGATGGGTGCTGGTGTGCCCTCTGGTCTTCAAAACCAGTTGTGGGGCGTTAGTAGCGTCCTGGGTGGGTTCGATTCCCACACGTTCCCGCCATATAAGAATAAAAACGGATTCCTGAGGAATCCGTTTTTTGATGCGTATTTCATATTGTCTTTTTCTCTTCGCCGGCAAGAAGCCTTTGTATGTTTGATTTGTGCCTGTAAATGACAAACAGGGAGGCGACAAGCGCGAATCTAAGGAAGTTGTCGGGCATTCCCATGAAGTAGCTTAAGATGGGAGTTGCCGCCGCAATTATTATGGAAGAAAGCGAAACTATCTTGAAGACCTTTACCAGAACAATATAAAGAGGCAAAAGATAGAAGATGAGCATAGGGTTCAATGCGAGAAGCACGCCTGCGGATGTGGCAACTCCCTTCCCCCCCTTGAATTTTAATGTGACAGGGTAGCAATGACCCAATATGGCTCCTGCGCCCGCGAGAATTCCATAGTCGTAACCCCAAAGAGCCGTTCCAATCAATACAGCGGCAACGCCTTTAAGAAAGTCTCCCGCGAAAGCCATTGCGGCAGCCTTCTTGCCCAGGGACCTGAATACGTTTGTTGCTCCTGAATTCCCGCTTCCCACGGTCCTTATGTCTATTTTCCCATAGTATTTTCCGACAATAAACGAAAATGGGATAGCGCCGAGGACGTATCCTATTGCAATTGCTGAAGATATAATCATTTCATCACCCTTTCATGCCTATTTTATCATGACTGCAAGGGTTTAACAAAGTGCAATATTAAAAATCGGAATTCCTAAAGCTCGCTTTGTGCTATAATTTTTATTATGGAGGTGGTTGACTTGAACAAAAGGAAAAAAGTTTTTTCAAGCCGGAAATTGCCTGGAAAGGCAATGGAAAGGCTAAGCGAACAATTCGATTTCACATACAATCCTTTGGACAGGAATCTTACCTATGAGGAGCTGCTGAAGGAAGCAAAGGGCAAACATGGAATAATAAGCATGCTTTCTGACAGGGTTGACGGAAACCTTATGGATGCCGCGGCCGGGGTTGAAATAATAGCAAACTATGCAGTTGGTTACAACAACATGGATGTCGATGCAGCCACAAAGAGGGGCATATATCTGAGCAACACGCCCGATGTTCTAACTGACGATACGGCGGACATGGCTTTTGCACTGATTCTTGCGGTTGCAAGAAGGATTCCCGAGGCGGACCGATTGACAAGGGATGGACTCTACAAGGGATGGGGCCCCGAATTCATGCTGGGCCGAAGCGTTTCAGGAAAAACCTTGGGAATAATCGGGGCCGGCAGGATTGGGACGGCTGTCGCGAGAAGGGCTGCTGGCTTCGGAATGGATATTGTCTACTACAATAGAAGCAGAAAAAAAGATGTTGAAGATTTTGGGGCAAAATACGTTTCTTTAAAAAATTTGCTTGCCGAATCCGACATAGTGAGCGTACACGTTCCTTTGGGAAAAGAAACACACCATCTGATAGACAGGGCTGCGCTTGAGTCAATGAAAAGATCAAGCATACTCATCAATACGTCAAGAGGACCTGTTGTGGATGAGAAAGCGCTCGTCGAAGCGCTTGGAAATGGTGTTATAGCAGGCGCCGGACTTGATGTTTATGAAAATGAGCCCAAGCTTGCGGATGGCCTTTCATTGCTTGATAATGCGGTTCTTTGTCCTCACCTTGGAAGCGCGACGAGGGAAACAAGGGGTAAAATGGCGGATATTGCCGCTGAAAACATCATTTCGGTATTGAATGGAGGGCTTCCCAAAACGGGCATAAACGAGGTGGCGAAATGAAGCTCAAACAGATAAAGGGATATGCCAATTACTTGAAAAGCCCTACGAATGTCGGGGTTCTCATAGAAGGTAAAGAAGCGGTCCTCATTGATTCCGGAAACGATACGGACAAGGCAAAAAAGATCTACAGGGAGCTTGAAACGCAAGGGCTGAGCATCAAAGCCATCTGGAACACCCATTCGCATGCCGACCATTGGGGCGGTAACCATTATTTGCAGCAAAAGACGGGATGCGAAATAACATCGTCTAAAATTGAGGCGGCAATGATAAACAACAACATAATGGAACCATTCTATCTTTACGGGGCCGAACCCCTAAAGGTACTTAAGAACAAGTTTTTGATGGCAAAGGAATGTTCGTGCGGGATTTTCGATTCGAATCATGTGGACTTTGCAGGAAGAAGTGTGGAAATCGTCGATTTGAAGGGCCACAGCCCCGGAATGGTAGGCTTTAAAACAGAAGAAGGAGTTTTTTTTACAGGAGACGCCATTTTCTCGCTTGAGATAATTGAAAAGTATAAATTAATGTATTCATCGGACATAACGGGTCATCTGAAAACGCTGGACTTTCTGGAAAAATCCGATGCGGAGTATTATGTGCCAAGCCATGGAGATGTTTTTGGATTTGACAGGCTTAAGGATTTGATTGAAAAGAACAGGGATGCGATACTTAGGGTCAATCGAATATTGCTCGCTGAAATGTCCGAACCGGCATCATTGGAGGAGCTATTGACATCATCCATGGATAGACTTGGCGTTTCGATGAACATAGGCCAGCATTTTTTGAATAGGACAACAATATCGGCTCATCTCAGCTATTTGTGCAACGAAGGCTTTGCTCTCGCTCAAATGGACAATAACAGGCTTGTTTATAGGACAAAATGAAAAGCAACCGGACTTTAGTCCGGTTGCATGGGCTGTTTTATTTGTTTTTATTGTTTTGGTATTTTTCGAGCCGTAAAGCTATTTTGGCTTGCAATATGTGAAGCAGTTGCTCAGGAGGGATTGAGCCGTCTATTATTCCCTGCGCGTGGTGGTATTTGCCGCCTCCCCTTCCATTGTATTTATCTAGAAGGTCCTTCAAAACAAGATTGAGTTCGAGTGGATTTTCTGAAGGTGAAGAGGCTAACAGGATTGTTGTAAAGTCCTTGCCTGGACATGCCAGAATGAGTATTGCCGATGTATCGCGCTTGAGAATCTTGGATGTCAAAACGCTTGCATCTTTTAAATTGTCGGTTTCGAAAACATGTGAAATTAGACGGCGGTTGTTGTGTATTCGGCTTTTGCCGTACATTTCATCGATTTGATAATCAAGCAGCTTATCTGAAATTTTTTTATTCTTGGAGGCGATTTCTTTCAGGTCTTTTTTCATTTCGCAACACCGCCTTGGCAAGTCCTTTTCACTGCAGGAAAACTCAGACTTAAGGCTTGACAACACTGAAGTTTTTTCAGCATAATCCTTTAAAGCGCGGTTTCCGCATACAAATTCAATACGCAACCCTTCCCTGTGCTTTGAACAATTTCTTATTTTTACTATTCCGACTTCGCCGGTTCGCTTTGGATGTGTTCCGCCGCATGGCGAGTAGTCGAATTGGTCTATTTCAATTATCCTGGGGTTGGAACAGACTGACACATTTTTTCTCAAAGGGAAGGATGACAGTTCCGACTCGTTTGAAGGGTAATGCGTTTTCACATATAGATTTCCGTATATTATCTGGTTTGTAAAATATTCAATACGGTCGAGATCGCCGGCATCCAATTGTTTGTCTATGTCGATTGTAAGTTTGTCTTCGGTAAGATGGAAACCTACGGTTTCCGCATCGAAAAGCTTTTTGAAAGAAGCGGAAAGTATGTGTTGTCCGAGATGCTGTTGCATGAAGTCGAAACGACGATTCCAGTCTATTACGCACAAGATGTTTTCGAATTGCTTAGGAATTCCTTCTATTGCATGGAAAATATCACCGTTTTCCTCAAAAACCTTTTTTACTTTAAATTCGCCAATGAAGCCCAAATCGCATGGTTGCCCGCCACCTTCCGGGTAGAAAGCAGTTTGATTGAGTTTGATATAAACATCTTTGCCGGGTTTTTGATCGATTTTTGTTATATTTGCTTGAAATTCCTTTATGTAAGGATTTTTTTGATATATTTTTATTGTTGCCATAAGTATCACTCCTTAAGATAATAATAACATAAATACAGAAAGAGGTGTCATAATGGAATACCATAAATTAATTGAGATTGAAGAAAAATTGCTTGACGATGTCTATGTTTACGGCGCCATGGCGGCAAAAGAAGAAATGGCGGATTTCCAAAGACTGTATGCAAGAAATATTGGGAGTTTGTCTGGATTCGACAAATGGAGCATATTCAATGTAAGGTTGGGAAAACACAGCCTGTTGGAATTATACGTTGACGTAAACAAGGATGTTACTGAAGATGAAAAAGATGTGCTTGAAGGCTGGTTGCATTCTGAAATAAAAGTTTGTGAAGCAATCGATGTTCCGTTGGAAAAACCTGCAGTATGCAATGATATTATTAGCGGGCAAAAAATAGAGCTTTTTTGTGGAAATATCTTCAAGAAAAGCGATATTTTCATAGGGCGCGTATTTTCGATTGACGGTGTCTTTTACGCAAGCGGCATTTTGTCGGCAGTAGTCGATCGAAAAATTGCCGAAACAGTCAAGGGCAAACTAAGGGAGGCATACGAATCGTATTGCAATATAAAGGGATATGTCTCATTTAAGAATTATGCTGAAAAGAACCATTGGATTTTTTACAAAATGATCGAAATTGTTGAAAATATGGATCCAAAGCAGGATGAAAGGACAATTGAAGTTCATTCGGCTGTTTATTTAATTGCGGACAGGAAGGCTTTTGAAGAAAAAATGATTAATTCGGATTCATTTATTTTGGATGACAGGGACAAGGGAGTTGAATACCATCTCTTGCTTGAAGGAAGTGAATTGTTGTGTGAAATGGAGGTTCATAAAGACCGCATAGTTCTTAACTGCAATTCGAAGGACGAGCTCGACAAATCCAGGGGCAAGATAGAAAGTTTTTTTGAAGAAGATGTGGTTTTTTCAAAAACATACGTCAAGGATGTTGAGAAATTATTGAAACAGGAGGATTGAAATGTGGGAATACAAGGTTGAACATATAAAGACTGCAGGAGCCACAAATCTTGTTATGTCAAAAAAGGACCAAGATTTAATGAACAGACTGGGAATCGAAGGATGGGAGCTTGTTGAAGCAGTGCCGACCGTGAACGGAAGGACGATCATAATGTTTTTTAAAAGGCCTCTTGAGATTGACAGAAATAATATTTGAGTGTAGTATTGTATTGATTGTGAAAGGGGTTTGATTAAATGGAAGTTCCGTTACCGGACAACTGTGATAGTGCCAAGCCGGTCGAGTTTGAAAAA
Organism: uncultured Peptostreptococcaceae bacterium; assembly: GCA_964484935.1. Lineage (GTDB taxonomy): Bacteria > Bacillota > Clostridia > Peptostreptococcales > BM714 > BM714. The sequence continues at coordinate 126,606 of CAZAFW010000001.1, read as the reverse complement.
TTGCTAAGCGATTTAAAAGAATTGATCAAGAAAGACGATAAAGGCAAACTTGAGGCTTATATAGAAGAGGTTGAGAATCTATTGAGCTATGAAACTATAAGCTATTACGAAAAAGAGTCTGAAAAAATAAAGCAATTGATAAGAAAGCATCCGTATTTTAAGAATCCTTGCACTTATCCTATCAGATTGCTTACCATCATGAAGTATTTGAAGAAAAAAGGCATCGATACAAAAATCAAAGATATAGATTTGCTTGTGAATCGTACCGTGGAAAGCATGGAGGGAGTAAGCAAGGTCGGGCCAGGAATGTATATTGTAAAAAAGTCTTAGTATCAAGGTACTAAGATTTTTTGATTTGAACAAGGAGACATTATGGTCAAGGATAAAATGGAGTTGAAAAGAAAAAAAGCATATATGGACTTTGCTTCGGAAGAAGCGTACATAGGATGGCTTAGAAACCGTTTGCTTCGCGAATTTGGACTTGGAAAGGAAGAATACCGCAAGTTCATACTCGGCCACCTCGGAAAAGATTATGCATGCAAGATAGATTTTACCGAAGCTCAAAGCCATGAACCGGAGCTTTTCATTGAGCAAGGAGACGATTATTTGCATGGATTGTTTTTGCAGGGATACATGGAGGAATCGCTGCGCATTTCAACGGCGAGTGTGTATACTCCGGAGCCTGTTGCGGCTTACCTGGTGGAAAGAGGCATTTTTTATGCGCTTGAAAAAAAATTCGAAGAAAAAGGCGTATATGGACCAGACCATGGAAAGTTTTATGAGACACTTGGGAGCATATTGAAGGAAAACCGGGACATTGTAATAAGGACTATTGATATTTCTGCAGGGTCCGGCCTTTTTTTGCTGAAGACGATTCTTGTTATGGAAAGGGCCTTGAAAACATGCATTTCTTCAGAAAAGGAGATAAAAGAAATATTGTTGAAACAAGTCAACCATGGTATTTTTGCCAATGATTTGCACAAGCAGGGACTCGAGTTGTTCTTGATTATGCTTTTGAAGCGTTTTTTGGGTGCCTTCAATATGGAAAGAATTAACCCTGTTATATTTACAGGGGATGCGGTTTCTGATTTATGGTTTGGCAATTCTTATGATCTGGTTTTGGGAAATCCGCCATATCTTGGCGAAAAAGGGAACATGGATATTTTCAACAATGCAAGAATGTCGGATTTCGGTCAACGCTTCTACGAAGCTAAAATGGATTATTTTTACTATTTCATCTATAAGGCCGTTGAAATGTTAAACCCAGGCGGAATTGCGTCATATGTAACAACAAATTATTTCACAACCGCGGACGGAGCAAAAAAACTCAGGACTTTCTTGAATGAGAATACTTTATTTAGAGAAATATGCACGCTTGAGGATGTGGAAATTTTCAGTACCGCAAAGGGCCAGCACAATATGCTTTTCACAATTCAAAAGAAGCCCGCCTATAAAATTGAAACAGTGCTTAAAATCGCAAAAGGGAAATCGGACTGTTTTAAGGAAGCTGTTAAAAAAGCAGAAATGCAGAAAATAGACGGCGAATCCATATATGATTTTGAAGGAAACATAGTATTGTATGAGAATGCTGCGTTCAAAGATGCATCAATGAGCATAAGAAAAAATTCGGAATGTTCCTTGGGTGATTTTTGCGAAGTGAGACAGGGCCTTGTATCGGGATGCGACAGGACAAGCAAAAGGAACATTGCTGCGGCGAAGGAAAATTTGCACGTCAATGAACCTGTCTACGTATTTGAATCAATCAAAAATGTTCCGGAAAGTCTAAGAAATTCGGCACTCCTCAAACCTTTCTATAAAAATTCGGATATAGGCAGGTATTCTCTGAAGCAGTCAAAAAGGCTTATATTGTATGTTACAGGCGCGAAAGTCGAAAAAGAAGAAAAAAAATCTGTTGATGCAGTCCTAGACCACCTAAATCCCTACCGGAATATTCTTTCAAAGAGAAGGGAAGTAATAAACGGGGCAAGGAGTTGGTATGAGCTGCAATGGCCAAGAGACGAAGAAATATTCAAAGGGCCCAAAATAATGGTTCCACACAGGGCTTTGGACAATCGTTTTGTGTATACAGAAAACGATTGTTACGGAAGTGCAGACATATATTTCATAAAAGGCAAAATGGAATCAAGCCATATGAAAGCGCTTTGCTGTATTTTGAATTCGAGTGTTGTATACTTTTGGCTGTGCAACAACGGTAAAAGAAAAGGCAGGCAGCTCGAACTGTACCATACTCCGCTTAAGAGGATTCCAATACCACCTTTGACTGGGCAGTCGGTAAAATGGCTTTCTAGAGTGCATGATTGTGGTGAAAGGGACGAAAGGCTTGTTGATGATTTTGTTTGCAATCTTTATAGTTTGAATGAAAAGGAAAAATCTGCAATATCGGCATTTAAAGTAAAAAGGCTGAAATAGAGCAATGCTTGGATTAGAGGTGGCGTTTTGAGAAGACCATTGGCTTTGTTCATGTTTTCTTATTTAATCGGAATTTTGGTTCTGCTTGAAAGTCCCATAATGTTCATCATGGGTTTTTCTTTGCTTATTCTATGTCTTTCGTATGTATTCGGACGGTCGAAAGAAACACTCAAACGTTTTTCAATAGCCCTTTTCGGAGTTGTTCTTGGAATGGTATTGTCTTTTTATGCATCGGCAGAAATGAATGAAGATGTTTTAGGAAATGGAGAATTAGAGATATACGGATACGCCTATGGACCTGAATTCGGTAATACGGGGAAATTGGTTATAAAAGTTGAAGGCCAAAATGGCGAGGACGGATATCGTGATGCAAACGCTTCAATTTTGATTTTATCAGATGCTGACCTTTCGGAATACAGGCATGGATATGTTAAATACAAAGGCAGTCTGGACGATGAAAGCAATCCCAAAAATCCGAATGAATTCGATTATAGAATGTATGGAATGTACAAGGGCTACGACAAAGTGAGCTTTTTTAATGAATCAAGCGTCATTGAAGTGGTTCCGGCAGGGGGGAGTTTCGACCCTCTTGTGATCAAAGACGAAATACTGACCAGGTCAGAAAAATACATTAATGATAAAAGCCAGGCGTATTTTGCATCGCTGGTTTTCGGCGACACTAGCCTTTTAAGTGAAGAACAGGAACAAAATATCGGAATGTCGGGGCTTTCCCACCTTTTTGCGGTTTCGGGCCTCCACATAGCTATATTGTATGGATTCTTGCTCAAGCTGTTGGATTTTTTCCATATGAAAAACCGCTGGGTTAAATACGTTTTGGTTCTTTCGGTTGTGGCAGGATTTATTTCCATAACCGGTTTCCCGGTTTCCGCTGTAAGGGCTTTTCTTTTTATTTCCCTACTGGCGCTTTCAAAGATTGCAAAACGAAAATATGATTTGCTTAATTCTTTGCTTATGGCTGCTTTGATTGTATTGACATTTAATCCTTATCAGATTTATTCGCCGGGGTTTCAATTGTCATTCGGAGCCGTGGCGTCGATTCATTTCATATATCCGGCAATCAGAAAATTAAACGATTCGCAAAACATGGCTGTCAAAGCCCTAATGATGTCAGCTGCAGTGCAAATAGGCATTGCGCCAATCATAATATGGCATTTCAATTACATATCAATTGTTTCGATTATTGCAAATGTTCCGGCAATAATATTGATGGGAATTTGGCAACCGGTCATGTATATTTTCGCTATTGCCGTTTATTTTTCCATTCCTTTTGTGCCGGGTGCACTGGCGTTGCCGATCGACTTGGCAATGGCGTCCCTTAACTGGTTTTCGGGAGAAGCGGCCGGACTTTCATGGGCGTATATTGAATTGCCGTCTATGGGAATAAAGGCAATGGGCATCTACTACTGCACATGCATTTTGTTTGTGTTACAATCGAGAAAAGATGTTCTTATTGGTGTGGACAGGATGAAAAGGGCTGCGGCTGTCATCATGGCAGTTCTTGTGATAGCCGCGGTTCCTTCGATTGCCATTGGGAAAGAACGGATTGAAGTAATATTTTTTGATGTGGGTCAGGGAGACTGCATACTGATAAAAACAAAAAACGACAGAAAAATTCTGGTAGACAGCGGAAGCGGAGATAAAAACATAGATGATATTCTGCTCAAAAATGGCATAGGGAGCATAGACCTTGCCGTGTTGACTCATTTTCATGAAGACCATTACGGAGGTTTTATCGAACTTGTGGAAAAGGGCCGGATTGATACCATTCTACTGAAAAAAAGAGCATGGGAAAATGAAGAGATAAAGAATGATCTGGAAGCAAAAATGAGAGAGAACGGAAATTCTGTCGTTTGCGCAAAAGCAGGGCAGTGCATTGAAATGGACGGTTTAAAAATAAAAGTTCTAAATGTAAGCACAGCACATGAAGAATCGGATTTTAACGTTGCAGAAAATGACGATTCAATAGTACTTTTGTTGGATTATAGAGATTTTGAGCTTCTGCTGACAGGGGACATAGAAAGTGAAACCGAAAAACGCTTGGCTTCGGAAAACAAAGAAGATATCGATTTGATAAAGGCAAGCCATCATGGAAGCAAAACCTCAAACACTCAAGTTTTGCTGGAATCGTTCAAGCCGGAAACGGCAGTCATTCAGGTTGGGAAGAATTTTTTCGGTCATCCGGCACCCAGCGTTCTAAATAGATATGAAAATATAGGAGTCGACATATATAGAACAGACAAAGACGGTGCCATTTTAATTGAAACGGACGGCTTGGAGAAATATTTCATCAAAAGTTATTTTTCAAACAGGAGTGAAGAATATGGACTTGAATAAATTAATAGTGTTGCCGGATGTTTCCATGCAGAGGGTTTTTTTCATAGAAGGAGAGGAAAGATACATTGCTGACAAATTCATTGAGCACATGTCAAAAAAGTATTTGAATGGATGCATGGCGGAACTGAATTTCCATAAGCTTGAACAGGCATCGAATATAATGGAAATCGAGGAAAAGGCAGCCACGCTTCCCTTCATGTGCGGAATCAGGATTGTAGTGGTTGAAGATTTTATCAAAATCGCCGCGGACAGTTTCAAATGTAAAGAAGACATGGACGATTTTGTTGAAAAAGTGCCCGAATCGACAATGCTGATTTTGCTTAACGAACGCGTTGACAAACGAAGCTTTGTCTATAAATATTTTAAAAAAAAGAAACTTTTAGTAGAAGCTAAGAGGTTGTCGCCACAAACATATGACGCATGGATTGAGGATTATTTTGAGAAAAACCGGATTTCCATTTCAAAAGTTGACAAGAGGCGTTTGATTTCGCAATTGGGATATTTCAGCAAGGAAAGACCAAGAAGCCTATATGATTCAGAAAGCGAGCTCAAGAAATTAGTAGGGAGCATCAAGGGAAGGACAGCCATAGAAAAGAATGATTTCGATGGATTTCTCAATACAAGAGGGGAAACAAACATATTCAAGCTTACCGACAGCCTTTCCGAAGGTAAAACGGCATTTGCTCTGGAAAGCCTGGAAATATTGTGTGAAATGGGTGAACCGGAAATAAAAATACTGTTTATGATAAGCCGGCATTTCAGGCAGATAATGAAGGTCAAGAGTATGACAATGAACGGTTTTTCAAAAGATGAGACTATGGAGACGTTGGGGATAAGGAGCGATTTTGTTTATAAAAAAACGTCAAGGCAAGGGGAAAAATTTGATATGGGAACCATAGAAACAATAATGGATTTGTGTATGAGGACCGAATTGAAATGCAAATCCCTTTCAAGCCAAAAGCAAATGGCCCTTGAAGTTTTGATTTGTGAAATTGGGAATTCGATATATGAACGGAATAAAGGATAGAAAACGTCAGAAAAGCCTCTTCCGTATGATGGAAGAGGCTTTTTATTTGCTTAGCGAATTACAATGGGGAAAATTGTTCTTCACGTATTATTGAACGTTTTTAAGATTGTTGAGTTTTCTTTCGAGATTTGAAACTTTTCTCGAAGCGTTGTTTTTATGAAAAACATTCTTGCTCGCCGCTTGATAAATAGTTTTCTCGGCAGAAATGAATTTCTCGGACGCCAAAGTTGCATCACCTGATTCAACAGCCTCATTGAATCTTCTGATTGCTGTTTTAACGCTTGATCTGATGCTTTTGTTTTCCACAGATTTTCGTTTAATGACAGTAATGCGTTTCTTTGCTGATTTAATATTTGCCATTTTCGTTCACCCCCTTGTAATCTAACTGACAAAGGATATTTTACCATGATAAAATGCATAATGCAAGTAAGACTTTGGCAATTCTAAAACTATACGCTTATGTTGACCTGTGTTATAATGGATTGAGCAATTTCAAGAGTATTTGAGGAGGATCAGGCATGACAGAAGGACATAAAGAGAGGACAAGGAATTTTTCCATAATAGCGCATATAGACCACGGTAAATCCACTTTGGCTGACAGGTTGATTGAAAAGACCGGCCTCATTTCACAAAGGGAAATGAAGAATCAGGTGCTTGACAATATGGAACTCGAAAGAGAACGGGGAATTACAATAAAGCTGCAGAGCATACAATTGGTTTATAAGCATTCGGACGGGGAAGAGTATTATTTGAATCTGATAGACACACCCGGACATGTAGACTTCAATTACGAGGTTTCAAGAAGCCTAGCAGCATGCGAGGGAGCAATCCTGGTTGTTGACGCAAGCCAGGGGGTAGAGGCCCAGACCTTGGCAAATGTTTATTTGGCCATAGACCAGGATTTGGAAATCTTGCCCGTAATAAACAAGATAGATCTGCCCAGTGCCAGAGTTAAAGAGGTTAAAGAGGAAATCGAAGAGATAATAGGAATCGATGCATCAAATGCGCCCCTCATCTCAGCAAAAAACGGGGTAAATATTGAAGAGGTTCTCGAGGCTATTGTGGAGATGATTCCTCCGCCTGGGGGAAAAGACGAGAAACCGCTTAAGGCATTGATTTTCGACTCTTATTACGACAGCTACAAAGGAGCCGTAGCCAACATAAGGGTGGTTGAGGGAAAGGTTTCTCCCAAGGACATCATAAGGATGGTTTCAACGGGTGAAACGTTCGAAGTTGCAGATGTGGGGGTTTTTTCTCCAAACATGATCTCCAAAAAGATGCTTGGAGCTGGAGACGTGGGATTCCTTACGGCAAGCATAAAAGATGTTGAAAACTGCCGGGTGGGCGACACAATAACGTTGGATAAAAACCCTTGCGAATCTGCTTTGCCGGGCTACAAGCAAGTCACACCCATGGTCTATTGCGGTATTTATCCGGCAGAGGGTGAAAAGTACGAGAACATAGGAGATGCGCTTGAGAAGCTGCAGCTAAACGATGCTTCCCTTGTTTACGAACCGGAAGTGTCTGTCGCTTTGGGCTTTGGATACAGATGCGGATTTCTCGGATTGCTCCACTTGGAAATAATTCAACAGAGGCTTGAACGTGAATTTGGACTCAACATGATTGCAACGCTCCCAAGTGTAATCTATAAGATAAAGAAAACGGATGGAAGCGTCAAGGAAATCCAAAACCCGACAGACATGCCAAAGGAAAGTGAAATCGATTATATGGAGGAACCGATTGTAGATGCAAGCATAATGCTTCCCAATCAATATGTAGGGAATATTATGGAGCTGTGCCAGGACCGCAGAGGCACTTTGCTGAACATGGAGTATATCGACGAAAACAGGGTTATACTTCACTATGAACTTCCACTAAATGAAGTCATATACGATTTCTTTGATGTGCTCAAGTCGAAAACAAGAGGATACGGCTCTTTGGACTACAGCATAAAAGAGTATAGAAAATCCAAGCTTGTAAGGCTTGACATCCTTATAAACAGGGAAGTTGTTGATGCTTTTTCTATGATTGCCCATGAAAGCAAGGCTGTGCAAAGAGGAAGGTCAATATGCGAAAAGCTCAAGGACGTAATTCCAAGGCACATGTTTGTCATACCGATTCAGGCGGCAATAGGAAACAAGGTGGTTGCACGTGAAAACATTAAGGCGATGAGGAAAGATGTATTGGCAAAATGCTATGGCGGAGACATATCTAGAAAGAGAAAATTGCTTGAGAAACAAAAGGAAGGCAAGAAAAAAATGAGGATGCTTGGAAATGTGGAAGTTCCACAGGACGCTTTTCTGGCCGTTTTAAGATTGGATGAAAAGAAATAAAATCGAGACTGATGCAGATATCCTGTTTCCATACGCTTAAGAAGGACATGAGGTGGTTATCCGCCCCGGACAGCTTTCAAGGGCATTGCTGAAACATTGTCTGCATCAGTTTTTTGTTTAAGTGCAAAAAAGTATTTTGCTTGCCGGAAGGGAGGAGTTTTCAATGAAAAAATTGTCAGTGTATGTACACATACCGTTTTGCGTCAGAAAGTGCGCATATTGTGATTTTATTTCTTTCAAATATGAACCTGAGGCTGTAAAAGCTTACAGGAAGGCTCTATTAAGTGAAATCGAAAGTTATTCGGAGTTATTGTCTGATTTTGAAATAAAAAGCATTTTTATTGGGGGAGGGACCCCGAGCCTGATGCCGGAAGATTTTCATGAAGAACTTATTTCTGCAATCGCCTCAAAGGCACATATTGAAAAGAATGCTGAAATTACAATGGAAGCAAATCCGGATTCTATTCTTGAAAGAGATTCAAAGAGATTGCTGCTTGCGGGCTACAACCGTTTAAGCATTGGAATTCAGAGTTTTGACGATTGTATTCTAAAGCAAATAGGAAGGGTGCACGACAGCAGGCAAAGCCTACTTGCATTCGAACATGCAAGAAAAGGCGGCTTCGAAAACATAAGCATAGATCTGATGTATGGCTTGCCGGGGCAGACGATGGACAGATGGAAGAAAGACCTTGGGATAGCCGCTGATGAATTGTCGCCGGAGCACATATCATCATACAGCCTTATTGTCAACGAAAATACGCCAATTATGAAATTACTGAACAATAGTCCCGGAATTTTTCCCGAAGAGAAAGAGGATAGGGAGATGCACCATTTCTGCACGGATTTTCTTGCTTCAAGAGGATATTGTCAATATGAGGTCTCAAATTACGCAAAAGAGGGCCGGGAGTCTCTTCACAATAAAAACTATTGGGAGCGCGGAAACTACCTTGGGCTGGGCGTTGCAGCACATTCATTCATAGGAAAAGAACGTTGTCAAAACACAAGCAGTTTCGAGGATTACGTGAAAAGGGCCCAAGAAGGCAAAACCCGTATTGTTGAAAGCGAAATTTTGACGCAAAGGGATGAAATCTTTGAAGAAATTTTTCTTGGGCTTAGAATGACCTCTGGAATTGATATGGAGCCTGCAGGTAAAAGGATTGGGATTGATTTTGAAAGAACATTTAAAAAAACTACAGCAGCTCTAAAAAAAAATGGGCTTGTTGTTGTTGAAAACGGGAGACTTTTATTGACGCGAAAAGGAATGGATCTTTCAAATTCTGTATTTCTTGAATTTTTGAATGTTATAGATCAAAATTATTGACAAATTGTTTTTTAAGTGTTAGTTTATAGTCATGGCGTTAGCACTCAACGAGATAGAGTGCTAATAACAGGAGGTGGCCTCATGCTATTGACGGAGCGGCAATTGAGAATCTTCCAGGCTATTGTCGATGATTTTATTCAAACGGCTCAGCCGGTCGGCTCCAGAACTCTTTCAAGAAAATACAATTTAGGTGTGAGTTCAGCCACAATCCGCAACGAAATGGCGGATTTGGAGGAATTGGGATTCATTGAGCAGCTTCACACATCGTCAGGACGGATTCCTTCGGATGAGGGGTACAGGCTATATGTGGACAATCTTATGAGATTGTACAAGATGGCCAATATACAAAAAAAATCCATAAGGGACCAGCTTGTAAGCAGGATGCTTGAATCGGAAGAAATAATCAGGCAGGCTTCTAAAATTCTTTCTCAGATGTCTGATTTGACATCTTTCATTTTGACACCTGATTTCAAGGAAAGCCGCTTGAAAAACCTTAAAATTATTAAGTTGGGCGAAACAAGGGCATTGCTTGTACTGGTATCGGAATCAGGAATCGTGAAGGACTTGGTCATAAGAACAAATAATTTGAGCCAGGAGGAATTGGACAAAATTTCAAACATGCTCAAATATCGATTGAAAGGCAAGGATGCAAACCGGTTGGATAAGGAAGAAATCCTAGCGATGGAAAGCGGTTTTGAAAATCATCTGAGCTTTGTGGACCATCTTATTGAATCTATAGGGTCCCACATGAACAGCAGTTCTGCGAGCAGAATCTACCTGAGCGGCATATCAAATGTGCTGCATACTCCGGAATTCAGCGATGTCGAAAAGGCAAAGTGTATTTTGGATGCGCTCGACAAGAAGGACAAATTGTCGATAGTTCTACGCGAAGACCTTGAAAAGGACATATCGGTTCGTATCGGCAAGGAAAACCAGTGGGACGAAATCAAGGAATGCAGCTTGGTCACTGCCACTTACAAGCTTAATGGAAGAGTTATAGGAAAAATTGGTGTGATAGGTCCTACGCGGATAAATTATCCAAAGATAATTTCCCTCGTGGAGTATATGACGGACACATTGACAGATGTTTTTTCAGTGCAGAATCAAATGAGTGAAGAGGTGAATGGGGATGGAAAATAAAGAAGCCAATGAAAATTTGGAAGGTTTTGAAAAGGAAGATGAAGGAATAAAGTTAAAAGATGAGGAGTCGGAGACAAATCAGGATGCCGACAATGAAACGGAAGAGGAGCAAGAGGATTCCTATGAGTCTTTGGAGAAGGAATTCAATGAAATGAATGAAAGATTTTTGAGAGTCTCATCGGATTTCAGGAATTTTAAGAAAAGAGTAGAAAAAGAGAAGAAAGATATTTACAGCTATGCAAATGAAAAATTGATTTGTGATCTTCTCCCAGTAATGGACAATTTTGAAAGAGCCGTTTTTTCGGCGGAATCGGAAAATGGGACTTCGGAAAAAATGCTCAAAGGTATTGAGATGGTATACAAGCAGTTATGCGATGTATTGAATTCGAATGGAATTAAAAAAATCGATGCTGTAGGAAAACCATTTGATCCAAATTACCATCATGCTGTAATGATGGAGGAATCCGATGAATTCGAAGCGGAAACAGTTATTGAGGTTTTTCAGACTGGCTACAGCCTAAACGACAAAGTGATCAGGCCGAGCATGGTAAAAGTGGCTAAATAGCCAACCATATATAAATTTTAGCAAATTAAGGAGGAATAAAAATGGGGAAAGTAATAGGAATTGACTTGGGAACAACAAACTCTTGTGTTGCAGTTTTGGAAGGTGGAGAACCTACAATCATACCTAATGCCGAAGGCAACAGGACGACCCCGTCCATAGTGGCTTTTGCGAAAAACGGGGAGCGCTTGGTTGGAGAAACGGCAAAAAGACAGGCTATAACAAATCCGGACAGAACTGTGACATCCATAAAGAGGGAGATGGGAACAAACCATAGTGTGTCTATCGATGGAAAAGAATATACACCGCAGGATATTTCGGCGTACATTCTTATGAAGCTTAAAGCGGATGCGGAAGCATATCTGGGAGAAAAAGTGACCGATGCGGTAATAACTGTTCCCGCTTATTTCACGGACAGCCAGCGCCAAGCGACAAAGGATGCGGGAAGAATAGCCGGACTCAAGGTTGAAAGGATAATCAACGAGCCTACGGCCGCCTCTCTTGCTTATGGACTTGACAAACCCGACCATGACCAAAAGATACTGGTATATGACTTGGGCGGAGGAACTTTCGACGTTTCAATACTTGAAATAGGAGAGGGAGTTTTCGAAGTTCTGGCAACCAAGGGAGACAATCATCTCGGAGGGGATGATTTCGACAATGTTTTGATGGACTTTATGGCGGAGAGCTTCAAGAAGGAGTACGGAGTCGACCTCAAGAAGGACAGAATGGCTTTGCAGAGACTTAAGGAAGCCGCAGAGAAAGCAAAAAAGGAATTGTCAACAGTTCAGACGACCAACATAAATTTGCCTTTCATAACTGCGACAGCGGAAGGCCCTTTGCATATGAACATGGATGTCACAAGAGCAAAGTTCGATCAGCTGACGTCTCATCTAGTTCAAAAGACAATAGGCCCGATGCGTGATGCGATAAAGGATTCAGGAATAACATCAAGCGAAATAGACAAGGTGATTCTTGTCGGAGGATCTACAAGGATTCCTGCAGTGCAGGAAGCTGTAAAGAAAATAACAAGCAATACTCCGGACAAGGGTATAAATCCCGATGAGTGTGTTGCTATTGGTGCGGCCATACAGGCAGGAGTAATTACAGGAGAGGTTGAAGATCTTGTCCTGTTGGACGTGACACCTCTTTCGCTTGGAATAGAGACTCTAGGCGGTGTTGCAACAAAGCTGATTGAAAGAAATACGACAATACCGACCAAAAAGAGCCAGATATTCTCAACTGCGGCGGACAGTCAGACTGCAGTTGACATTCACGTTCTCCAAGGAGAGCGGGAAATGGCTACTGGCAATATAACGCTTGGAAGGTTCCAATTGACAGGCATTCCGCCTGCACCAAGAGGAGTTCCTCAAATAGAAGTAACATTCGATATAGACAGAAACGGAATAGTCCATGTTTCTGCCAAAGATTTGGGAACAGGAAAAGAGCAGAAAATAACAATAACTGCTTCAACGAATCTTTCGGAAGATGAAATAAAGGACAAGGTAAAAGAAGCGGAAGCTTTTGCAGAGGAAGACAAGAAGAAAAAAGAAGGAATCGAAACAAGAAACAAGGCCGATGCATTGATGTATGAATCTGAAAAGGCCCTGAAGGAAGTCGGTGACAAAGTGTCTCCGGAAGAAAAGAAAACAGTTGAAGAAAAACTTGAGGCGCTTAAGAAGGAACTTGAGGGCGATGACATCGAGGCCATAAAGAAGGCTACAGAGGAAATGACAAATGCTTTCCATGCGCTTTCACAAAAGATGTATGAGGCGGCTGCGGCGGAGCAGCAGGCGCAGGCGCAAACGGGCGAATCTGAAGACTCGAAATCCGACGATGACGTAGTGGATGCAGACTATGAGGTTGTCGACGAAGACGAGTAGAAGTTGAAATGTACGCATATGGGCACCCTGTGGGGTGTCTTTGTGCGTAAAAGAGCATGGCGTTGAATCAAAGCAAGGAATGCATTATAATGAATGGGCAGAGCACTGCAGAAAAAACAGGAAGGTGGCGTAGTTTTGAGTAAACGCGATTATTATGAAATTTTGGATATAGACAAAGGCGCCGACGAGAAGGACATCAAGAAGGCATATAGAAAAATGGCGATGAAGTATCATCCTGACAGAAATAAAGGTGATTCTGAAGCGGAGGAAAAATTCAAGGAAATCAATGAGGCTTATGAAGTTCTCAGCGACTCCCAAAAGAGAAGTCGCTACGACCAGTTTGGCCATGAAGGGTTAAATGGAAACGGACAAGGCTTCGGAGGCTTCTCAGGTGCAGGCGGAGCCGGATTTGAAGATATCTTTGGAGACATATTCGATATGTTTGGAGGCGGAGGCGCGAGAAGAAGGAGCCGGGCCGCCAAGGGCAGGGACATTCAGGTTGAAACCATTATAGAATTCAAGGAAGCGGCCTTTGGAATCGAAAAGGAAATTGAAATAGTTCGAAACGAAACATGTGATACATGTGGTGGAACAGGTGCAAAACCAGGGACAAAGGTCAATACATGCAGCAATTGCGGAGGAACTGGTGAAGTCAGATATACACAAAGGACTCCATTCGGGCAGTTTGTAAATGCAAAGACCTGTCCAACATGCGGCGGGGAAGGAAAAACCTTTGAGGAAGCATGCCACGATTGCGGCGGAAGTGGTCTAAAGAGGGAAAAAAAGAATATAAAAATTAAAATTCCTGCAGGAGTCGACAATGGATCGGTAATGACACTTAGAGGTGAAGGCGAGCCAGGAATAAAAGGAGGGCCCAAAGGCGACGTATACGTGGTTATAAGGGTCAGGGAGCATGAAACGTTCAAGAGAGATGGCTTTGACATACTTAGCGAAGCGCATATCAACATAGCGCAGGCGGCTATTGGAGACGAGATAATCGTTCAGACTCTTGACGGAAAAGTGAAATACGAGGTAGCTGAGGGCACTCAGTCCGGTACCGTGTTCAGGTTAAAAGGCAAAGGGGTTCCTGTGTTGAACGGCTACGGTAGAGGCGACCATTATGTCAAGGTGGTTGTTGAAACACCAAGGGATTTGGACGAGCGTCAGCAGGAGTTGCTCAAGGAGTTCTCAAAAACCTTGGGAATGGATTTGTCGGCCAAAAAGAAAGGCATATTTTCCAAAGTAAAGGATGCATTCAATTGATTGTTTGCGACAAGACTAAAGATGCTGAAAAAACAGCATCTTGGTTTTTATGAAAGGAGTTTTCCTATGGATTGGAACGAGATTGTATTGAAGGTCGACAATGTTGTTGCAGATGCGGTCATAGGCATTTTGGCTGAACACGGAATAGAGGGGCTTGTTATTGAAGATGAATCAATTATTGACGATTTATGCAGAGACAGGAACCGCTGGGATTATGTCGACGAGTCCCTTGTATCGGTTGAAAAAGGGAAAACCGTTTTTAAGGGATATATAGGGCAGGATAGGGAACTGGATTTGCTGATAAGTGATTTGAGAGGGAGTCTTGAAACAGCCATAGAGCGAATTGGACAGGGAAAATTCGAATTGAAAGCTGAACCTTTGAAGAATCGGGACTGGAATACAGAATGGAAAAAATATTTCAAACCGATAAAAATAGGAAACAGGATAATCATAAAACCGTCTTGGGAATCTCTGCATGAAGCAGATTCGATTTTTTCAGAAGACAGTATTGTAATAGAATTGGATCCTGGGCTTGCTTTTGGAACGGGCACTCACGAGACGACGCGAATGTGTATTGAATTTGTAGAAAAATATATGAAAAATGGAATGAAGGTTTATGACATCGGATGCGGAAGCGGAATATTGGCCTTGGCCGCAGCCAAGCTTGGAGCTGCTGAAGCCTTGGGAATTGACATGGACGGAGATGCCGTAAAGGCGGCAAAAGAAAATGTTAAAATAAACAAAGCGGAAGAAACCTGCATTATCAAGCAGGGGGATTTGCTCAAGGACCTGGACTCGCCTGCAGACCTGATGATTGCAAATATAATTTATGATGTGGTATTGAATCTGCTTGACACTGCAGTTCCGTTTGTCAAGAAAAGCGGATTTTTTATTGCTTCGGGCATATTGGAAGAAAAAACGGAAGAAATGCTTGATGCAGTTGATGATTCGGCATATTTTGACGTGTTGGAAATAAAGACAGAAAATGGATGGACTGCAATGGTTTTAAAAAGGAGAGATTGAGATGCATAGGATATTTTTCCAAAATCCGATAAACGGAAGCAGAGTTGTGGTTGAGGATGTAGCCGAGATAAGGCATTTGGCAAAAGTGTTGAGGTCCGAACCAGGCCATGTGTTCGAAGCATGCGATCCCGACGGAAAGGTTTTTATTGTTGAGATTGTATCAATAGAAGACAATGCAATTTACGGTAAAGTTGTTTCAAGCAGGGAAGAATCCGTTGCTAAAAAGGCGTTTGTCGATTTGTTTCAAGCACTTCCCAAAAAAAACAACATGGATCTTATTGTGCAGAAGAATACTGAGCTTGGAATCAGTTCAATAAAGCCTTACGTTTCATCAAGGACAATAGTTAAAATCGATGAAAAAAATTCTTTTAAGAAAACTGAACGCTGGCGAAGGATTGCGAAAGAGGCTGCCAAGCAGTCGAAAAGGTCGGACATACCTCAAATAAAGGAGACGTTTTCATTCAAGGAAATGCTTTTGGAATTAAAGGAATACGACAAGTCCATATTGCTTTATGAGAATGAAAAAGGCAATGGTTTCGAGTGTCTTGACTCATATAGGGAAGATTTAAAAAGTATAGCTGTTATTGTAGGTCCGGAGGGGGGTTTTTCCCCGGAGGAAGTCAAGGAAATCCAAAATTGCGGATCAGTTTCGATATCTTTGGGGCCTCGAATTTTGAGAACTGAAACAGCCGGTTTTGCAGCGCTTAGCATAATACAATTCCTTTTTGGAGATATGAGGGGAGTTGAGAACAGTCAATGAAAAAAACATTTTTGATTGAGACACTAGGATGCAAGGTAAACCAATACGAGTCGGAAGCTATAAGGGAAACATTGATTGGCCAAGGATATGCAGAGACAAAAGATGGTCAAGTTCCAGATATTGCGGTGTTCAACACATGCTGTGTTACCCACCTGGCAGAGCGCAAATCAAGGCAGGCTATAAGAAAATACACAAGAATGGTTCCCAAACCCACAATTGCTGTTTTAGGTTGTTATTCGCAAATAGCACCTGGAGACATCGAGAAAATTGAAGGGGTAAATATTATAATGGGAACTCGAGATAAAGCGGGCCTAAAAAGTTTGCTGAAGAGAATTGAGAGCGGTGAAATCTTTGTTTTCGAAGATTGTCCTCTTATAGAAGACACATATGAGGATATCAGCCTTAATGAGCATGAAGGCAAAACAAGGGCGTTTATAAAAATACAGGACGGATGCGACAACTTTTGCTCATATTGCATAATACCATACACAAGGGGAAGAAGCAGAAGCAGGCCTTTTGAATCAATAATGAAAGAGTCTATGCTTTTGGCGGAAAGAGGATACAGTGAAGTTGTTTTGATAGGTATACAATCGGCTTTTTATGGAAAAGACTTGGAAAGCGATATTGAGCTGGTGGACCTTGTCGAAGCACTGTCCGGGATTGATGGAATCAATCGAATCAGGCTGGGTTCTTGCGAACCGACATATTTCACAGAAGATAGATTGAAGCGTTTGGTGCAGATCAAAAAATTTTGTCCGCATTTCCATCTTTCCCTTCAAAGTGGTTCAGACAGCGTTTTAAAAGCGATGAATAGAAAATATACTAGGGAGCAATATTCTAAAATCATGGATGACATAAGGAATATATTCGACAATCCGGCAGTCACAACCGATCTCATCGTAGGATTTCCGGGCGAGACCGATGAGTCATTTGAAGAAACACTGTCTTATATAAGGGAAATGGCTTTTAAGGATATCCATGTCTTCAGGTATTCCAAAAGAAAAGGGACAGCGGCGGCTGGAATGCCTAAGCATGTAAATCCATCAGTCGCAAAATCAAGGAGTTTTGCAGCAATTAAGTGTGCAAGCGAATGTGCCAAAGATTTTGCCCAATCTCAAATAGGCAGAGAGGAACAAGTTTTGTTCGAGAACATTTGCAAAGAAGGGATATGGGAGGGCCATTGCATTAATTTTACAAAAGTCAGAGTGGAATCTGAAGAAATCCTTTCGGGTCAAATAAGACGGGTAAGGCTCAATTGCGCCGATGCAGATGTGATATTCGGAGAAATTGTTTAAACTTGAGGTTAATTTGATATAATGGTTAAAAGGGGGTGTAAAGATGGATGATTGTATCTTTTGCAAAATTGCAAAAGGGGAAATACCGACTGATTTTGTGTTTGAAAGCGATAATGTTGTGGCTTTCAACGACTTGAAACCGGTAGCTCCGGTGCATGTTCTCATTATACCAAAAGAACATTTTGAATCGGTGAATGATTTAAACGGGCAGAATGCTTGCTTGGTTCAAGATATGGCTTTAGCCGCCAAGAATATTGCCGAAAGCCTTTCTATAAAAGACGATGGCTACAGGCTGGTGATAAACAATGGGAAAGAAGCCGGACAGGAAGTTGGTCATTTGCATATGCACATGATAGGCGGAAGACCGATGAAATGGCCTCCGGGTTAAAAACAATTGCAATATAAGAGGATTTGATGTATAATTTTTAAGTGCTATAGTTAGTCCTCATTTATCATCGGAGGGAGGGATGTTTAATGTCTCAAGTCTTATTGGGGGAAAATGAAACCCTTGACAATGCGCTCAGAAGATTCAAGAAGGAATGCGCCAAATCCGGCGTTCTTCAGGAAGTCCGAAAAAGAGAGCATTATGAAAAGCCAAGCGTAAAACGCAAGAAAAAGGCTGAAGCAGCAAGAAGAAAGAAAAAGAAATAATAAAGAAGGTGTACATTTGTGTCACTGAAAAAGCAACTCATGGACGATATGAAAACTGCCATGAAAGAAAAAGATCGACTCCGAAAAGCGACAATCACTCTTTTGAGAGCTGATATAAAGCGATTTGAGGTTGACAAAAGAAAAGAAATAACAGAGGATGGCATAATCGATCTTATCTCCAAGCAGATAAAGCAAAAAAAATCTGCAATCCTTGAGTTTAGAAAAGGCGGCAGAGAAGATTTGGTTCAGGAAGCTGAAGCTGAGATGGAAGTTCTTATGAAGTATCTTCCCAAGCAGCTCACAGAAGAAGAGTTAAAGGAAATCATTGGAAACGCCATAACCGAGCTGAAGGCTGAATCCATGAAAGACATGGGCAAGGTTATGGGAGCTGTAAGCCCCATAATAAAAGGCAAGGCAGATGGAAAGACGGCATCGGATATTGTCAAAGCCCTGTTGTCATAGCGTAACAAAATAGACTCCCTTGGGAGTCTATTTATTTTTTATCGAAATATCGATATATAAAAAACAATGATATTATTATATAATGAAATGTAAGACTAAAAGAAGGCGGGGATTGATTTGGAAAGCGGATACATTAGAAACATACAATTTGACAATGGAAAATTCCAGGCTCAGCTATTTGGGGACCTGGACAACAACATAAAGGAAATTGAATCTTTAACCGGGACAGAAATCACCCTTAGAAACGATGAAATAGCAGTCAACAGTGACGACGAGCAGAAAACGGATACGGCCTTCAAGCTTCTCAATGCCTTGATTGAATTGATTGAAAAGGGTGAAACAATCGACAGGCAAAAGATAAATTATGCTCTCAACCTTATAAGGGATGATGAGAATATAACATTGTCAAATCTTTCTGAAGATATTATTTGTGTTACAAACAGAGGCAAATTCATTAAACCCAAGACGCTGGGACAAAAAAAATACATTGATCAAGTAAACAAGCATGACATAGTATTCAGCATTGGTCCGGCAGGAACAGGGAAGACCTACTTGGCGGTTGCTATGGCGGTCCATTCTTTTAAAAATAAAAGGGTAAGCAGAATAATATTGACAAGGCCGGCCGTTGAAGCAGGAGAGAGTTTGGGATTTCTGCCGGGCGATCTGCAAATGAAGATAGATCCTTACCTGAGACCATTGTATGATGCTCTCTATGATATTTTGGGCAGCGAGACATATTTGAAATACAAAGAGAGAGGGTTGATTGAAGTGGCGCCTCTTGCTTATATGCGAGGAAGAACATTGGACGATTCATTCATAATACTGGATGAAGCGCAAAACACTACGCAGGCGCAAATGAAAATGTTTCTTACGAGGATAGGATTCAGCTCTAAGACTATCGTGACTGGGGACGTTACACAGATAGATTTGCCGCAGGGGAAGGCTTCGGGCCTTAAGCAGGCTTCGGAAATTCTTGGGGAGATACCGGGAATCGGGTTTGTTAATCTTACAGGCAGGGATGTTGTAAGGCATAAATTGGTTCAAAAGATAATAAAAGCTTATGACAAATACGAAAAACGGATGGAATATAAAAAAAGCAGGTGATATTTTGTTGGATGTAGCAATAGAAAACAGCCAGGAAAAGATAGTATTCGGTGAATCTTTGAAAAAGCTGATAAGTGTTTCGGTCAAAGAAACACTTGATTATGAAGGAGTGGATTTTATCGACGAGGTTGACGTTCTTTTGGTTGACAACGAAGCCATAAGAGCCTTAAACAGAGAACACAGGAATATCGACAAAGAAACAGATGTATTGTCTTTCCCCATGTATGCCTGCAAGGAAGAAATACTGGAGCAGAAGGCTTCGGAAATTCCTGTGATTCTTGGAGACATAGTAATATCGCTTGAAAAAGCCAAGTCTCAGGGAGAGCAATTTGAACACGGAACGGAAAGGGAAGTTTCATATCTCGCGGTTCACAGCACATTGCATCTGCTTGGATATGACCATATGAGCGAAGATGAAAAAATAACAATGAGGGAAAAAGAAAAGAGCATAATGAAGCGCATGGGAATAGAGAGATAGAGGGGTGA
The DNA here is from genome assembly GCA_964484935.1 of uncultured Peptostreptococcaceae bacterium. Classification (GTDB taxonomy): domain Bacteria; phylum Bacillota; class Clostridia; order Peptostreptococcales; family BM714; genus BM714. The sequence goes on along the minus strand of CAZAFW010000001.1, from coordinate 106,511 downwards.
GCGCATTGAAAGGCAAATTGAGATTTATATTATTCATATGCATTATCGCTGTAATTGCGACGTCTTGCGTAAAGGAGGAAACACTTGATCCAGAGGATAAGGTTGAAGTGTCGCCGGAGGAAGTTGTCAATGAAGAAGCGATGGATGAAGAACCGATCCAGGAACCCGAAGAGAAGTCTCTTTTTCGTTCGGACTTGACGGGCTTGCCTGTGGAAGAAGATGTTCTAGGAAAACGCCCTATTGCAGTGATGCTTGACAACCACATAGGAGCGCGTCCGCAATCCGGATTGTCGCAGGCTGAAGTTGTGTTCGAAATCCTTGCAGAAGGCAATATAACAAGATATATGGCTATTATTCAAGAAGCGGACATGAATTCAATCGGACCTGTAAGAAGCGCGAGGCCTTATTTTATCGACAAAGCTTTGGAATTTGACGCCTTGTATGTTCATGTGGGAGGCAGTTTGGCGGCACTTTCCGATATAGATGATTTCAATATGGCTGACATAGACGGAATGAACAGGGGGAATGATACATTTTGGAGAGTGAACCATAAAAAAATACCCCACAACATGTACACAAGCACCAAGGCGCTGCGGGCCGCGGCGGACAGAAGCGGCTACAGAAAGGATTTTGATATTGAATTTGCATCTTTCAGCCAAGAAAAACAACCGTTTGCTTATGTTGAAAATCTTGAAAGCATAAGTTTCGGATTTAGCAGATACTATAACCCTTCGTTCATATACAATGAGGAACATGAATTTTACGAGAGGTTTGTCAAAGGGGTCCCCCAGCTTGAGGAGTTCAGTTCTGAGGCTGTCGTTGCTAAAAACATAATTGTGTTAAAAATGAAGACAAAGGTAATAGACAGTGAGGGCAGGCTCGATGTTGAAACCGTTGGCAAAGGATCCGGCTATTATATAACATCGGGAAAAAGAATTGATATCGAATGGGAAAAAGAAGACAGGCGGGCTAAAACCGTCTATACTGTGAACGGGGAAGAACTGTTGCTGAATCCAGGCAAAACATGGATTGTAATTGTACCAATGGATTTGGAAATTAAAATCAACAGTTGAAGGGAGTGTGTGAATTGGACCGGAACGAATGCAAAAGATTGATTGAAATTGCTATTGAGGCAAGGGAAGGCGCATATACGCCGTATTCGAACTTCAAGGTGGGGGCTGCTCTGCTTACAGATGACGGAAAAGTTTTTACAGGATGCAACATTGAAAACGCTTCTTATGGAGCGACAATTTGTGCAGAACGCACTGCTTTAGTTAAGGCAATCAGCAACGGATTCAGAAATTTTACCGCTTTGGCAGTTGTAGGGAAAAAAGGTTCATATACTTATCCTTGCGGAATATGCAGACAATTTATTATTGAATTTGGCAAAAATATAAAAATTATTGTTGCAAAGACACCTGAGGACTATAAAATATTTGCAATAGAAGAATTATTGCCTTTTGGATTTACAGGGGAGGACTTTTAGTTATGGCAGCACCAAAATTCAAATCTGGATTTGTGACTATAATAGGCCGACCAAATGTGGGCAAGTCAACATTGGTAAATGCCTTGGTCGGAGAAAAGGTCGCAATAATATCAAATAAGCCACAAACGACAAGAAATAGAATAAGTGCGGTTTATACTGATGAGGAAAAACAAATAGTCTTCATAGATACTCCGGGAATACACAAGCCCAAAAATAAATTGGGAGAATTCATGGTTCGCTCCGCCAAGACGACATACAACGAGGTTGATTTGATTTTGCTGATGGTCGATGATTCAAAAAGCATCGGTCCGGGTGACATGCACATAATTGAATCCCTCAAAGAGGTAAGGACGCCGGTCATGCTGGTGGTAAACAAGCTTGATCTGATAAATCCGGAGGAATTCAAGAGGCTTCATGAAAAATATGGCAAGATGGATGTTTTCGACGAAATCATAGGAATATCGGCAAAAAATCAAATGAACCTGAAGCAATTGACAGATGCAATCGGCTCTTACATGATGGAGGGGCCCAAGTATTTTCCTGAAGATATGGTTACCGACCAGCCAGAGAGATTTCTTGTTTCAGAGATAATAAGGGAAAAATTGCTCAACATTCTATATGATGAAGTTCCCCACGGAATTGCTGTCGGAATTGAAAAAATGTCGAAAAGAAAAGATGCCGAAATCACAGATGTATATGCGACAATATATTGTGAAAAGAAATCCCACAAGGGTATAATAATTGGAAAGAAAGGCAAAGTGCTCAAAAGGGTTGGAATAGAATCCCGTAAAGAAATTGAAAATTTATTGGGAAACAAAGTCTTCCTGGAGATATGGGTCAAGATAAAGGAAGAATGGAGGGACAGGGACAGTCTGCTCAACCAATTCGGATACAAATAGAGGAGGTGAAGCAATTGGATGATACATTGGAAATGGTGATATTGAAAATCATTGACAAATTGAATCAAAACAAATTTGTTGAATTAAACGAATATCTGGAAGAGATTCATTCTGCCGACATAGTTGAAATAGTAATGGAGCTCGAAGAGGAAAACCGCAAGAAACTCATAAGTGTTTTGTCATGGGATAGAATAAGCGATGTCTTTGAAGAAGTAGAGACTCCCGTTTTTATCAGCTTGCTAAGCGCGTTCACAAAAGATCAAAAGCGTATGATTCTTGAAGAAATGGGCCAGGACGATGTAGTTGACCTTATTGCTTCACTTGACGACGATAAACAAAAAGAACTTCTTTCGTTGTTGAATCGCGAAGAGGCATCCGAGATTAAGGAATTGCTTGTTTATGATGAAGATACCGCCGGCGGTATAATGACAAAGGATTACATAACGGTAAAAAAGGACATTACTGTTTATCAGGCAATTGAAGAAGTCAGGGTACAGGCATCCGAAGCGGAAACTGTTTATTACGTGTATGTTGTAGACCATATGGAACGGTTGGTTGGGGTTCTCTCACTCAGAGAATTGATTGTGACCAAAGCTAACAAAATAGTTGAAGAAATAATGAAGGAGCAGGTAATACAGGTAAACGTCGGAACTGACCAGGAAGAAGTTGCCAGAATAGTTGCCAAATACAACCTGATTGCCATTCCTGTCGTTGAAAACAATGGAATAATAAAAGGGATAATCACAGTCGACGACATAATCGACGTCATAGAGGAAGAAGCGACAGAGGACATATACAAGTTCGCTGGAACGACTGAAGGCGAATACAAGATTGAAGACTCTTTCCAAAAAAGGATAGGAGCATCTGTAAGTTCAAGATTGCCTTGGCTTATAGTGACTGTATTCGGAGGATTGTTGTCGGCAAAAATAATCGGAGGGTTTGAAGCTACGCTAAACAGCAATACCACAATAGCGTATTTCATACCTTTGCTTGCAGGCATGGGGGGGAATGTGGGAACCCAATCGTCGACACTTACCGTAAGGGGAATAGCAACGGGGCAAATAGACAGCAAGGAAGTCTTAAAAATAGTTTTGCATGAATTTTCTGTAGGGTTTTCAGTAGGCTTGATATGCAGCCTGCTGGTTGGTTTAATGACATTTGTTTTAAACGGAGAAATGGTTCTGAGCTTGATAGTTGGAGTTGCGATGTGGGCAAACATGATTACCGCCGCGACAATAGGAACTCTAGTCCCATTGATATTCAAAAGAGTGGGAGTGGACCCGGCAGTTGCATCTGCGCCGTTTATTTCAACCACAATAGACATTACCGGAATTTCAATATACTTTACATTGACAACAATTCTGATGAGCCAATTTAACCTGTTTTAAGGGATGAGGCTGAAATGTACATAAAAACAGAAGCAATAGTGCTTAGAAAGACATTCTATAATGATTCAGACGCCATATTGACCCTATTTTCTAAAAAAATGGGCAAAATAAGTGCATATGCAAGAGGTGTGAGAAAGCCGAGGACAATGATTTCATCAGTCGCACATCCATTCATATATGGTGAATTTGTGTTAAGGGGAAAACCGGACATATACAGCATTTCATCCGCCGAAATAATCGACTCAAATTATTCGATCAGAGATAATCTAAAAAAATTGTCGTATGCGTCGTATTTTTTAGAATTGTGCGGATATTCCATACATGAAGGAATGACGAACAACAGGCTGTTTTCTCTGACTGTGGAGATCTTGGAAAAAATGAATCATGAAGGCTGTGATTTGGATAAAATCAAGCTCGCATATGAAATTAAACTGTCGAATTTTTCAGGATTGAAACCTGAAGTTTCAAAGTGCCTCAAATGTGGAATAAATAATATAGAGTCATTGACTGTTTTCAGTATTGCGGACGGAGGAGTCATTTGCAAGGACTGTGCTGATAAGTGGCATAAGCAGGGAGGTATTGCTTTCAGCAAGCAGTTTATACATTTGATCAGGTACTTGAGTGAAAAAGATATTGATGTTATTTGCAAAACCAAAATCAATGCAGGAATGGTCAGGCACTTGGATAAAATATTCGAATTGTATATAAAGTATCATATGGATATAAAATCTTTCAAGAGTCTGGAATTCCTAAAAACAATTAAATAAAGGAGGATTTAAAATGTCATTTGCGATTGAAAATGTGGACGAGGTTATACAAAGGACAGGGGCTACCTACAAAGAAGCAAAAGAAGCGCTTGAAGAGGCTGAGGGAGATGTTCTGGAAGCGATAATAAAGGTGGAGGAAGGAAGAAAGAAAAAAACCGGAAGCACAGCAAAGGAAAAGGGGAACGAAGTAGTAGACAAACTAAAAGAATTAGTAAAAAAAGGAAATGTAACAAGGATAATGCTTAAAAAAGAAGACCGCTTGATACTCGACATACCGGTAACTGCTGGAGCTGTAGGAGCAATTGTATTTGCGCCTGCAACTGTAGCAGCAATAATAGTGTCTTTGGCGACCGGTTGCAAGATAGAAATCCAAAAGGAAAGCGGAGAGATCATTGATGTAAATGACGTGACCGAAGAAAAGATGGAAAAGGTCATGGGAATGGCTGAAGAATTCGGCCAATCGGCAAAAGAGAAAGCCGCCGAAGCAAAAGAAAGAGCGAATGAAGCTAAAGAAAAAGCAAATGAAGCCAAAGATAAAGCTGTTGAAAGAGTAAGCGAGGCAAAAGAGAAAGCCGTTGAAAAAGCAAGTGAAGCCAAAGAGAAGATGAACAAGAAACAGGAAAACGAAAAAGAATAGGGTCCCTAAAAAGATGTTTACAAAATCTTTTCATTGTGATAAGATTCATCTAAATGAATAGCATGTGCGATGAAGAAGAGGTCCTTGATGCAAGAATCAAAGAGAGCCGGTGGCGCTGAGAACCGGTATTCAAAGTTAAAGGATGGCGCTTTTGAGCAATTATAAAGAAGTGGGCATTGATATGCCAAAAAGGGTGGAACCGCGGAATGACTTTCGTCCCTTGCCAAGAGCAAGGGATGGGAGTTTTTTATTTTTTAAGGAGGAGTAAAATGGCTAAAAAAGAAAAAAGCAAAATGGAAAAACTTGTGGCTTTGTCAAAGTCGAGGGGATTTATTTTCCCGGGATCGGAGATTTACGGCGGATTGGCCAATACATGGGATTATGGACCGTTGGGGGTTGAATTCAAGAACAATGTTAAAAAGGCGTGGTGGAAAAAATTCATTCAAGAGTCGCCTTATAATGTGGGTGTGGATGCGGCGATACTTATGAATCCTCAGACATGGGTTGCTTCGGGACATGTTGGAGGTTTCAACGATCCTCTTATGGATTGCAAAAATTGCAAATCAAGATTCAGGGCGGACAAACTCATAGAGGACCATATTGCAGAAACTGGAAAAGAGCCTGAAATCGTCGATGGATGGGCAAAAAGCAAAATGGAGGATTTTATACGCGATGAGGGCGTCAAGTGTCCCGATTGCGGAAGCAGCGATTTTACGGAAATCCGCCAATTCAATCTTATGTTCAAGACATTCCAAGGAGTTGTTGAGGATTCAATGGCAGAAATATATCTTCGCCCGGAAACGGCGCAAGGCATATTCGTGAATTTTAGAAGCATTCAAAGAAGTTCACGAAAAAAAATACCGTTTGGAATAGGACAGATAGGAAAGTCTTTCAGAAACGAAATAACCCCGGGCAACTATACGTTCAGAACACGGGAATTTGAACAGATGGAGCTTGAATTTTTCTGTGCTCCGGGAGAAGACTTGAAATGGTTTGATTATTGGAAGCAATACTGCAAGAACTGGCTCGAAATACTTGGAATGGACATGGATAACATAAGGCTCAGGGACCATGAAAAAGAAGAATTGTCGCATTACAGCAATGCCACTACGGATTTTGAATACAGGTTTCCGTTTGGATGGGGAGAGCTTTGGGGCATTGCCGACAGGACAGATTATGATTTAAAGCAGCATATAGAGCATTCGGGTGTTGATATGAGATATCAGGATCCGGTTACAAATGAAAAATATATTCCGTATTGCATAGAGCCTTCATTGGGAGCAGACCGTGTTGCCTTGGCATTCCTTTTGGATGCATACAAGGAGGAGCAACTTGAAGATGGAAGCGATCGCGTTGTAATGAAACTGCATCCCTTCCTGTCCCCCTTCAAAGCGGCAATATTTCCGCTGTCAAAAAAACTGAGTGAAAAAGCCGAAAAAGTATACATTGAACTTTCAAAATACCATAATGTGGACTATGATGTATCGGGAAGCATAGGAAAGAGATACAGGCGGCACGACGAAATAGGAACACCTTATTGCATAACGATAGATTTCGATACAATTGAAGATAATTCAGTGACTGTAAGGGACAGGGATACAATGGTCCAGACGAGGATGTCGATTGATGAATTGAAACAATTTTTGGACGATAAAACAATGTTCTAAAAAAACAGGCCTTTTGGCCTGTTTTTTTAGAAAAATGGATATATTACAACCTAATTTCTGTTATAATAACAAATAGTGTAACATATAAAGCCGAAAGAGGTGATTGAAATCCAATACAACGATAGGCAAAAGAGAATTATTGAAATTGTGAAAGAGCATCAGCCTGTAACGAGTGAAAAAATATCTAATCTTCTCAATGTTAATCGCTCAACGATAAGGCCCGACCTGTCAATACTTATAATGACCGGCATACTCGATGCAAGACCAAAGGTTGGATATCTTTATGTTGGAGACCAGGAGGACAAGGTTATTGCCAATCACATACGCAACGTTAAAGTAAATGATTTAAAATCAATGCCGGCTGTTGTGGATGAGAAAACAACAGTATATGATGCCATAGTCTTTATGTTCATGAAAGATGTCGGTACGATTTATGTTACTTCAAAAGGATATCTGAGCGGTGTTGTTTCAAGAAAGGATTTCTTGAAAACGGCAATTGGTGGAAACGACATCAGAAAAATTCCAATCAATGTCATAATGACCAGAATGCCAAATTTGATTATTGCTTTTTCAAATGAATCGATATATGAAGCCGCTCAAAGACTGATTAATTGCGAAATAGACAGTTTGCCTGTCGTAGAGAGGCTTTTAATCGACAATTCTGAAGTATATAAAGTTGTTGGGAGAATTTCGAAAACAAATATAACCAAATTTTTCGTAGAATTGGGGACAAAAGAATTTGGAGGGCTGGAAGATGCATAATCAGATTGTGATTTTCATTGTTTCCGATTCAATTGGAGAAACGGCTGAACAAGTTGTCAGGGCGGTTCTTGGACAATTCAAGGGAAACAATTATGTTTTGAAGAGATACGCATTTACCGACAATGAAGATAAAATATTCGATGTGGTAGATGAGGCTGAAAAGCAGAATGCAGTTGTGGCTTTTACAATCGTTGTGCCTGAATTGAGAAGAATAATTGTAGATGAATGCAAGTCCCGTGGAGTAGTTTACAATGACATACTCAGTCCGCTTATTGGAACATTCAAAAAGGCTATCGGTACCGAACCGCTGAATCAGCCGGGGACAATCAGAAGACTTGACGACAAGTACTTTAAAAAAGTGGCGGCTGTCGAGTTTGCAGTAAAATACGACGACGGCAAGGACCCAAGGGGAATAAAGAAAGCCGATATCGTTCTCATTGGTGTTTCAAGGACTTCAAAGACCCCGCTTAGCATGTATTTGGCCCATAAAAACATAAAGGTTGCGAATATTCCTCTTGTTCCAGAAGTTCCGGTTCCTAATGAACTTTTTGAAATACCTGCAAAAAGGATTGTCGGTCTGATTACCGAACCCGAAAAGCTCAATGAAATACGCCTTGAAAGGCTTAAAAGCATGGGACTAAGCAATGGAGCCATTTATGCTGATATGAACAGAATAATGGAAGAATTGGAATATGCGGAAAAACTGATGAAAAAAATCGGATGCCCTTTTATCAATGTCTCCAATAAAGCCATTGAAGAAAGCGCAAACACGATTATACAGATAATGAAAGAAAATAATATTTATTAAAGGGAGGGTTTTTAAATGAGTGAATTCGTTTATCTTTTCAGTGAGGGAAACAAGGACCTGAAAAGTCTTTTGGGGGGGAAAGGCGCAAATTTGGCAGAAATGAAAAATATTGGACTGCCCGTGCCTGAAGGTTTTACAATTACAACACAAGCATGCAACAATTATTACGAAGAAGGAAAAAAATTAAAAGACACGCTGAGAAAAGAGATTTTTGATAAAATCATGAAACTCGAAGAAATGACAGGAAAAAAATTCGGGGACAATGCCAATCCTTTGCTGGTGTCTGTTCGTTCAGGAGCTGTCGTTTCGATGCCGGGGATGATGGATACGGTACTTAACCTGGGGCTCAACGACATAGCTGTGGAAGGCTTGGCCGATTTGACGGACAATGAACGCTTTGCATATGACAGTTACAGAAGATTTATCCAGATGTTCTCCGATGTTGTTTTAAAAATACATAAATACAAGTTTGATGCAGTGTTGGAAAACATTAAAGAAAGAGGCGGGTATTCAAACGATACAGAATTGACAGTTGACGACTTGAAGAAAATAATCAAGGAATACAAGGCTATTGTCAAAGAAGAGACAGGCGAAGATTTTTCACAGGAGCCCAAGGAACAATTGCTGAAAGCCGTCGAGGCGGTTTTTGATTCTTGGAACAATCAAAGGGCAAAAATTTACAGAAAAATCAACGGTATTCCGGACCATTACGGCACTGCGGTGAATGTGCAATCCATGGTTTTCGGGAACATGGGTGAAGATTCAGGCACTGGCGTCGCATTTACAAGGAATCCAGCAACTGGAGAGAACAAAGTATTTGGTGAATTCCTCATGAACGCCCAGGGAGAAGATGTCGTTGCAGGCATAAGGACGCCAAAGTCAATTGACGAACTGAAGGATGTAATGCCCGCGGTTTACAACGAATTCATGGATATAGCCGACAAGCTTGAAAAGCATTATAAAGACACTCAGGATATTGAATTCACAATAGAAAAAAGCAAACTCTTCCTGCTTCAGACCAGAACAGGAAAGAGGACGGCTTTTGCGGCAGTCAATATTGCAGTTGAAATGGTTGAGGAAGGACTCATAGACAAGGAAGAAGCTTTGCTTAGAGTAAAACCTGAACAGATAGACCAGCTTCTCCACCCGACATTTAACGAAAAGGAATTGGCAGAGAGCAAACCGATGACTAGGGGTTTGCCCGCTTCACCCGGGGCTGCTTCAGGAATGGTTTATTTCACTGCCGAATCCGTAGTCAGGGCGGTATCAAATGGATGCAAGGCGATACTTGTTAGAACAGAAACATCTCCCGAAGATATTGAAGGAATGGTTGCGGCTGATGGTGTGCTCACATCAAGAGGCGGAATGACATCACATGCGGCTGTAGTGGCAAGAGGGATGGGCAAGTGTTGCATAGCTGGATGCGGTGATATCAAGGTTGACGAAAAGAATCTTATGTTCAAGATAGGCGATATGATTTTCAGAGAAGGGGATTTCATTTCCCTTAACGGAAATACAGGTGAAGTTTACAAGGGAGTCATCAAGACCAGAGAAGCCCATCTCACAGGAAGTTTTGCAAAGATAATGGAATTGTCTGATAAAGTAAGAAGCCTTAAAATAAGGACAAACGCAGATACTCCAAGAGACGCCCAGGCAGCTGTTGAATTTGGCGCCGAAGGCATTGGACTTTGCAGGACAGAGCACATGTTTTTTGATGAAAACAGAATCAACTATGTAAGACAGATGATTGTGGCAGAAAACTTGTTGGAACGCAAAAGGGCTCTTAAACATCTTCTTCCCTTCCAAATGGAGGATTTTGAAGGAATATTCAAAGCCATGGAAGAACGCCCTGTGACAATAAGACTTCTTGATCCTCCACTTCATGAATTTCTTCCGAAGGACGAGGCGGAAATCATTGAACTTTCTGCCAAAATAGGAGTTGAATTCGAGCGCCTTAAGGAAAAAGTGGAACTTTTGAAAGAAGTAAATCCCATGCTCGGACACAGAGGCTGCAGACTTTCAATAACATATCCAGAAATTTATGAAATGCAGGTTGCTGCTATAGCAAAGGCGGCTTTGAAAGTCAAAGCAGAAACCGGTCTGGAAATAAAACCTGAAATAATGATTCCGCTGGTTGGGCATGAAAATGAAATCAAATACAACCGAGAACTCGTCATAAGGACAATAGATGCAATACTTGAGAAAACCGGAGATTCCTTGGAGTATATGGTAGGGACAATGATAGAGGTTCCGAGAGCGGCCCTTACGGCTGACGAGATAGCGAAGCACGCTGAATTTTTCTCTTTCGGCACCAACGACCTTACGCAAATGGGCTTTGGATTTTCCAGGGATGATGCCGGCAAGTTTATTAATGAATATGTTCAAAAGAATATTTTTGAAAGTGATCCTTTCGCGAAACTTGACCAAAAGGGCATAGGAAAACTGATGACCATGGCGATAGAGCTTGGCAGGAAAACACGGCCGGGCATCAAGCTAGGCATTTGTGGAGAGCATGGAGGCGAGCCAGATTCGATAGAATTTTGCCACAGGATAGGGCTTGATTATGTATCATGCTCGCCGTTTAGAGTTCCAGTTGCAAGATTATCCGCAGCACACGCAGCAATAAAGAATAAATAATAGCAGAATGAATTAAAACCCTTCAAAATGAACAGAAATGTTCTTTTTAAAGGGTTTTCCCTTTTGTTGTTGTATAATTAATATAGAATATAAAGGAATGGAGGCTGTCTTATGGATTTCAGGCTTAAATATGAAAAATTGGAAAAAGAATGGCTTTCAAATAAAGCATGTTTTTCATCCCAAACACTTGGGAGAAGAAAAAACGAGCTTCAATGCAGCATAAGAACGTCATTTCAGAGAGACAGAGACAGGGTTATACACTCAAAATCTTTTAGAAGACTAAAGCATAAAACGCAGGTTTTTCTTTCGCCGGAAGGAGACCACTACAGGACACGTTTGACTCATACATTAGAAGTGGCCCAAATTTCAAGAACTATTGCTAGGGCATTAAAGCTTAACGAAGACCTTACAGAGGCCATAGCCCTTGCCCATGATTTGGGACATACTCCTTTTGGACATTGCGGAGAAACTGTATTGAATAAAATCCATCCTGGTGGTTTCATCCACAATGAGCAAAGCCTCAGAGTTGTCGATCTTCTTGAAGACGGAAGGTATGAAGGATTCGGATTGAATTTGACACATGAAGTCAGAGACGGCATACTCCATCATAGTGGGAATGAGGAATGCAAGACACTAGAGGGGAATATTGTTCGCCTAAGCGACAGAATCGCATATATCAATCATGACATTGACGATGCAGCACGTGCTGGAATGCTTGAAGAAAGGCAAATACCCAAGGAGTGCTTGGAATGCTTGGGGAACAGTCATGGAGAGCGTATAAATTCGATGGTTGTGGATGTGATAGAGAACAGCATAAACGGGAACTGCATCAAAATGAGTGAAGGGTTCGAATACCATACTAACAAATTGAGGGATTTTATGTTTGAACATATTTATCTGAATACGGAAGCAAAAGGGGAAGAAGGAAAGGCCCAAAAGATCATTGAACAACTTTATGATTATTTTAAGGAACATCCTGAAGAATTGCCGGAAAATATCAGAAGGAAGAGCGGGAAAGACCAAGGGGTCAAAGATTATATAGCCGGCATGTCGGATCGATTTGCGGTAAAGAAATTCAAGGACATATATATCCCAAAATACTGGGTGTAAAAAAATGAATATTGCGACTAATTGAATTTTTGCAGGGAAACTGAGAAATTTGTAGAAATAATATAATTCGTCAAATTTGCGGGGTGGATAAAGATGCAAAGATCTTATACGGACGCATTAATTGAAGAGGTTGTCAACAGATCGGATATCGTGGCAGTGGTTTCACAATATGTAAAATTGAAAAAAACCGGAAAAAACCATAAGGGTCTTTGTCCTTTTCATAATGAAAAGACTCCGTCTTTCATAGTTTCGGAAGACCGTCAAAGATATCATTGTTTTGGATGTGGCGCCTCCGGTGACGTTATAGAATTTATAATCAACATGGAAAAGCTCGATTTCGTAGACGCGTTGGAGTATCTAGCCGAACAAAATGGAATAAGGCTGGAGGATTATCTGAAAAAACATGATAACACAAAGATAGTGAGGGACAAGTCTCTTTTATATGATTTGATGAGGGAAGCTGCGATTTATTATTACAACAACCTCAAAAATAATGTTTCCGCACTCGATTATCTTAAGAATAGGGAAATAAACATCAAGACAATAAAAACTTTTGGTTTGGGATTTGCAACCGAAAAATGGGATGGCGCCATAAGGCATCTTAATAAAAGCAAAGGTTTTTCACTCGAAGATATGGAACGATGCGGGTTGATAATCAAGAGGGATAAAAGCTCTGGATATTACGACAGGTTCAGAAATAGAATAATGTTCCCAATATTCGACATTAGAGGCAGAATCGTCGGTTTTGGAGGCAGGGTTTTGGATGACGGCATACCTAAGTATCTGAACTCCCCCGAGACCGAACTATTCAATAAAAGGAATCTCTTGTTTGGGTTGAATTTTGCCAAAAAGCATACAGGAGAAGAAAAAAAACTCTTAATTGTGGAAGGATACATGGATGTCATAGCCTTGTATTCAAGAGGAATAAAAAATACTGTCGCTTCACTGGGTACGGCTTTGACTGAAGACCATGCAAATTTGCTTAAACGTTACGGCAAGGAAATAATATTGTCCTATGATTCTGACTCTGCCGGTGAAAAGGCAACAATCAAGGCGATGGGGATTTTAGAAAAAACGAATTGCAAAATAAAGGTCATTCATCTGGAAGGAGCCAAGGATCCGGATGAATATGTAAAAATAAATGGAGTGGATGCTTATAAAGACAAAATGCATAAGGCTTTGCCTGTTTTGGATTATCGCATAGGGTTATTGAGAAACAGGTTTGAAAGGTCAAATCCGCAGGAAAGGATTGAATATTTGGAAGAGCTTAAAAAATTGTTTGATACCATATCGGAGCCTTTGCAAAGAGAAGTTTATCTAAAGAAAATCAAAAATGAAGAGCATGAAATCGGCGGTCTGCTTGAAAAAGCTTTTTCTAACAGACAAGCGGCCCAAATGTACAAGCGTGGCGGCGGCAACCGAATATACAAGGTTGACAAAAGAAAGAAATATGAAACGGCAAAAATACTGTTAGGGCTTTTGATGAGTGAAAAAGAAATTTTTCGCAGTATGGAGAAAATCATTGAGGAATGCGATTTCGAATTGGAGGCCCATAAAAAGATATTTCATTCATTGGGGATCGAATATGTCAATAATGATATTGCTTTTCAAGGGAGCATGGCAGAGTCGCTTGACATTGAAAGCATTGAAGAATTGACCGAAATTTCATCAATGGATATTTCAGCCATAATTTCAGATAAAAACCCGCGAGAAGTTGTTTTTGGATGTCTTGTCGCTATGCGTATGAACAGGATAGAAAATGAACTGAAAGGATTCGACAAAAATAAGCTTGAAAAAGAAGGAGATTTGATTAGGATTAAAGAACTATATAACGAACTGAATCGTTATAGAAATTTAAGAAACCGGATGAATGAATTGAATGAGTTTGATTTGTTGCCACCGGGGCAAAAGAAGGGAGGGGAGTCAAATTAAAAACCCAAAAGAAAAGAAAAAAAGCGACGAAAATGTATTGTTGCTTGTTCAAAAGGGAAAGAAAAAAGGTAGTCTGACATATTCGGAGATTGCCGAAGCTTTTGAGAAAATCGACTTGGACAAAGATGACATAGAGGAGATTTATGACTCTTTAACTTCTGCAGGAGTTGAAATCCTTGGCGACAAAGATGATATCATCGATTTGGCCGATGTAGACAAATCGGAGGATAAAGATGTAAAAGAGAAGGAAATAGCAGTTCCAAAGGGCGTAAATATAGATGACCCTGTAAGAATGTACTTGAAAGAAATAGGCAAAGTACCTCTTTTGACGGCTACAGAAGAAATTGAGCTTGCCCAGGCAATGGAAGCTGGAAATGAGGAAGCCAGAAGAAAGCTGTGTGAAGCAAACTTGAGATTGGTTGTAAGCATAGCCAAGAGATACGTTGGAAGGGGAATGCTGTTTTTGGACCTTATACAGGAAGGCAATTTGGGTCTTATCAAGGCAGTTGAGAAATTCGATTGGCGAAAAGGATATAAATTCAGCACTTATGCGACTTGGTGGATCAGGCAGGCAATAACAAGGGCAATTGCAGATCAGGCGAGGACTATAAGAATACCTGTGCATATGGTTGAAACAATCAATAAATTGATTCGCGTGTCCAGGCAATTACTGCAGGAACTTGGAAGAGAGCCGAAACCAGAGGAGATTGCAGAAGAAATGGACATGCCGGTCGAAAAAGTCAGGGAAATACTGAAAATAGCACAGGAACCAGTGTCGCTTGAAACTCCTATAGGAGAAGAAGAGGACAGTCATCTTGGAGATTTCATACCTGACATCGATGCGCCGGCACCGGCAGAGGCGGCAGCCTTTTCGATGCTCAAGGAACAATTGATTGAAGTTTTGGACACATTGACGCCGAGGGAACAAAAGGTTTTGAAATTGCGTTTCGGACTTGAAGATGGAAGGGCGAGGACACTCGAGGAAGTCGGCAAGAAATTTGATGTCACAAGGGAACGAATCCGTCAGATTGAAGCCAAGGCATTGAGGAAACTGAAACATCCAAGCAGAAGCAAAAAACTTAAAGATTATTTGGAATAGGGGTTCGCTTATGCGAATCTTTATTTTTAAGGAGGATTCAAATTGAAATTGGACCCAAGGCTTCAAGCCATAGCTGAATATGTAGAAAAAGGAGAACGTGTCGCGGATATCGGGACTGACCATGGATACATACCGATTTATTTGGTTGAAAATGGAATCAGCCCGAAAATATTTGCTACTGATGTAAATCCGGGACCTTTGGACAACGCAAGAAGGATGGTTGAAGCCCAGGGGATGGATAAAACAATAGAACTCAAACTGGGAAACGGGTTGGAACCCATAAATGGAGAGCATGTCGACAAAGTTATAATTGCAGGTATGGGAGGCCTTCTCATTAGGGATATTCTTATAGAAGGAGAAAGATTTATTTCAGAGGTTAACCCGAGGCTTGTTCTTCAACCAATGGTGGCCCAGCCGGAATTGAGGAAATGGCTTAGAGGGAATAGCTACAGGGTCATATCCGAACGGATAGCCAGGGATAGGAAAAAATTTTATGAAATTATGTTGGTTGAAAGAGGTAAAGATTCCTGTGAGAATTTGGTCTATGGCGAAATAGGTATTAAAATGCTTGAGGAAAAAGATCCCCTGCTTATGGATTTTGTTAACAATAAAATAGCCAAATACGAAAAAATACTTAATAACATAAAGCAAAATGCTGTCGAGTCGGAATTGATGGATAAAAAAACCCTTGAAATAATTGACCGCATAGAAAGGCTTAAGGAGGTTTTGAAAGCAATATGAAAAGGGAAAAACTTATGAAAATTTTGCAGATTAAATTCCCGCATGAATATGCAGAGGATTGGGACAATACCGGATTTATGATAGATTGCGGCAAAACAAAATATGAACGCATAATGACAGCGCTTGAATTGACTCCTGAAGTCATGAGGGAGGCAATTGAAACCAGGTCCGACTTGGTGATAACTCATCATCCTCTGATTTTTAAACCTATCAGGAACCTAGACGCAAGTTTAGCTGAAGACCTTTTGGTCATGGATTGCATAAAAAATGATATTTCGGTATTTTCAATCCATACAAATTGCGACAACCACGAAGGTGGGATAAACGACTATCTGTCAGATCTTATAGGGTTAAAATGGACACAAGCGCTTAATCCGCAGAAGGGGGCATATTGCAAGCTTATTGTTTTCGTTCCGTCTGAACATGTTTCAGCAGTGACTGAAAAGATGGGAGAAATGGGCGGAGGAAGCATTGGTTCATACAGCAATTGCACGTTTTCCTCAAAGGGGATAGGTTCCTTTAGACCGCTAGATGGGGCAAATCCGCATATAGGGGAGATAGGAAAACTGGAAAAGGTTGATGAAATGCGGGTTGAGACAATTCTGCCGTTTGAAAAAGTAAAATCAACGATTGAAGAATTGAAATTGGTTCATCCGTATGAAGAAATGGCATACGACATAATACATCTTGAAAACATACGGAAAAATTCAGGAGGAGGCAGAGTCGGAATGCTTTCAAAACCCAGAGAATTCAAAGTGCTTCTGGGAATGCTTAAAGATGTACTCTCTGCACAAGTCCTTAAGTATACAGGTGATGAAGAAAGAATCATAGAAAAAGTCGGGCTTTGTACAGGAAGTGGGTCCGATTTTATCAGAGATGCTTACAAAAGCGGTGTCGAATGCTTTTTGACAGGGGACATAAAGTATCACGACGCTCAATTCGCCAGGATGAACAACCTCGCGCTTGTCGATATCGGACATTACGAAAGTGAGGATTTTTTCAAGCATCTAATAAAAAAAATGCTTTCCGAGGAGATTGCATCCACCGGTTGCAAATGCGAAATCAATGTGTCTGATGCAGACATAAATCCATTTAAATACTACCTGTGAGAGTTTTGACAGGAATAGTTCTTTGTGATATTCTTATCTTCATGAATGAGTAAGTCAGACGGTCGCATATGAAAATATGAGGAAAGTCCGAGCTCCGCAGAGCAGGGTGCTGGGTAACCCCCAGTGGAGGCAACTTCAAGGATAGTGCAACAGAAATAAACCGCTATTAACATAGCAAGGGTGGAAAGGTGAGGTAAGAGCTCACCAGCGGCTAAGGCGACTTGCCGGCTCTGTAAACCCCATCTGGAGCAAGACCAAGCAGGGACATGAAAAGGCGGTTGCTCGTCGCCGTCCCGACGGTAGGTCGCTTGAGCACGGCGGCGACGCCGAGCCTAGATAGATGACTGTCAAATACAGAACTCGGCTTACGATTTACTTGTTGCATAAAAGCGCTCTCAGGAGTGCTTTTATTTTTATTTTTCTGTATAATGGTTTTGAAGACAAAAGCATTGGGGGCGAATCATGATAAACCAGCTCAAGAAATGGATTGAAGAATCAAATAAAATAGTATTCTTCGGAGGGGCGGGGACATCCACGGAAAGCAAAATTCCGGATTTTAGGTCTCAAAAGGGATTGTATTGCAGCAAATACGGAGACTATTCACCGGAGACAATTCTTAGCCATTCGTTTTTCACAAGTCATCCGGATGTTTTTTATGAATTTTGCAGAGAAAAAATATTTTTCAGGGATGCCAAGCCTAACAAGGCGCATTTGGCTTTGGCCAAATTGGAAGAGGAAGGAAGGCTGTCAGCCGTTATAACACAAAACATTGACGGACTTCATCAATTGGGCGGCAGCAAAAATGTTTTGGAGCTGCATGGAACCATACAAAAGAACAGTTGCACAAATTGCGGAAAAGCATATTCTTTGGATTATATTGCGGATGGAAAGTTCAAGGTTCCGACTTGCCTTGATTGCGGGGGTATAGTCAGGCCTGATATTGTATTGTACGAGGAGGCTTTGGACATGTCGCTTTTTCAATCTGCCGCCGAGCACATAAGGAGAGCTGATTTGCTTATTGTAGGAGGAACATCGCTTTTAGTCTATCCTGCAGCTGGGTTGGTATCTGAATTCGATAAAGGCAAAATGATTTTGATAAATCGCCAGGAGACACCTTTTGACGGCAAGGCTGACATGGTTGTACGCGACAGTATTGGGGAAACTTTGGGCAAGGCAGTTTTTGGAGGGGAAGGAAATGAGATTCAACAACTTTAAGTATTTGATAAAATATATGAAGGATCCGAATGTGAGCAAATGGCAAAAGGTGTTTTTATTGGCTTTGATGAT
Organism: uncultured Peptostreptococcaceae bacterium; assembly: GCA_964484935.1. Lineage (GTDB taxonomy): Bacteria > Bacillota > Clostridia > Peptostreptococcales > BM714 > BM714. Next base: position 88,182 of record CAZAFW010000001.1, on the reverse strand, counting down.
ATATGTCATTTCTCCTTTGGATTTGATACCGGAACCGATTTACGGCATTGGAATCATTGATGATTTGATACTGGTGGCCTACATATGGAGCCATTTTTTGCCTGAGATGGATCGGTACAAGAAAGAACCAAAGAAGGATCCCATAGTTATTGATTACGAAATTAAAGATGATGATTGAAAGAGAGGGCTGAAATGAGAAAAAACGTAAGTGAAATTTTGATTTCGGAGGGACAACTTGAAAAACGCATAGACGAGCTTGGCAAAGAAATGACAAAGGACTATGAGGGCAAGGATTTGTTTGTTGTAGGGGTTTTAAAGGGTGCCAATATTTTTATGAGCGATTTGATACGAAAAATCGATTTGCCCATGCATATAGATTTCATGGCAGTTTCTAGTTATGGAATGTCAACTGAAAGTTCGGGAACTGTGCGTATTTTAAAAGATCTGGATTTCAGCATAGAAGGGAAGGATGTACTGATTGTAGAGGATATAATCGATTCAGGGCTTACGCTTGAATACTTGACGAGGATTTTAATGCAAAGAAAACCGTCAAGCCTTAGTATATGTACATTGCTGGACAAGCCGGACAGAAGGAAAGTTGATCTTGAAATCGACTACATAGGATTTAATATACCAGATGCCTTCATAGTCGGATATGGGATTGATTTTGCTGAAAGCTACCGTAATTTGCCGTATGTGGCAATACTTAAAGAAGATGCCTACAAGTAAGGAATTATAAAGGAGGGTTTGCTATGGAATTGAAAGACATGATGGATCACACGCTTCTTAAAGCTTCAGCAAAAGGCGAAGAGATAGACAAACTCTGCAGGGAAGCTGTAGAAAATGGATTTTATGCGGTATGTGTCAATCCTTACTATGTTTCGAGGGCCGCCGGCCAGCTTAAAGGGACAAAAGTTAAAATTGCAACAGTAGTAGGATTTCCTTTGGGTTCAACTCCAACAGATGTGAAGGTTTTCGAAACAGAAAAGGCAATGGCGGACGGTGCCGATGAGATAGACATGGTCATGAATATAGGCGCCTTCAAGAATGGCGAATATTCATATGTTCAGGAAGACTTCAAGGCTGTTAGGTATGCAGCAGGCAAGGACAGGGTGTTGAAAGTCATAATTGAAACATGCTATCTCGATGAGTCGGAAATAAGGAAAGCAACAGAACTTGTTATTGGCAGCGGGGCTGACTTCGTAAAGACATCAACGGGTTTTGGGACTGAAGGTGCTAAAATTCCTGATATAAAGATTATTAAAGAAATCGTAGGGGATAAAGTGGGAATAAAAGCTTCCGGAGGCATAAGGGATAGAGAAAAGGCTTTGAAAATGGTTGAAGCAGGGGCAACTCGAATAGGCGCAAGCGCATCAGTGAAAATCGTTGATCCAGGTGAAAATGATGAAAGATAGCATTCTGGGATGCTTTTTCGGAGCATTGACAGGCATACAGGCTGGAACCGCAGAAGGTGGGGGATCCTTGGATGAAGCTTACTCGTCCTTTGAAAAAAGCATGAGGGCATGCATAAGATTTTATCAACAAGGAAAAATAAAAGGTGAAGCGAGATTAATCGATTACTTTGAAAACGAGCATGATGAAAGACATGTTGCCAGTGAACTCGATGCCTTGTGTGCGGCTGTTGTTCTGGGAATGTCTTTTGAAAGGGAGTCATCATTTCAGCGTATGCTGTCGCTTTGCGAAAAGTGGGGGATAAAAGATTCAAAAGACAAAATTTCATTTGCCATGACGGCTGGTATTTTGTCAGGAATAACCAGGGGAGAAAAATTCAAGCAATCTGTAAATTGGGCAATGGGACAGTTCTTTGAGACTGAGGGCAATGAAGAATTGACCGAGGTTATGAAATTGGTTGTTGCCTTGTATGAGAGCCGAAAGGACTTGGATAAGACTGTCAATTTCATTTCGGACGACACAAAATTTTACAAGGCGCTGGCTGCTTCAATTGTGGTTGTTTTGCGCAAAAGAGAAGATTTGGCAGCTGCAGTCGATTGTTCATATGCAAATTCCGTGGCCGGTAGATTTGCATCCGTGCCTACGGGGGCTATGATTGGCGCGCTTGTAGGATATGAAGGCATAAAATATTTTGTTGATAGAAGCAACTTGTGGTATGAAGGTCAAATTGAAATGACAACAGATTTGTATAATATAATATACAATGATGCAATTTTGCCTTTTGACAAATATGCCCCGTTGTAAAAAGAGCCTTCTGTGGCAAAATTGCCGCGAAGGCTCTTAGAATTACACGTTGAATCTGAAGTGGATTACGTCACCGTCTTTTACAACATAGTCTTTTCCTTCAAGACGGAGAATGCCTTTTTCTTTGGCGGCTTGAAGGCTTCCCGCCTCAAGCAGGTCATCATAGGAAACCACTTCGGCACGGATAAAGCCTTTTTCAAAATCGGTATGGATTTTTCCTGCGGCTTGCGGGGCTTTTGAGCCTTTTGCAATTGTCCATGCGCGTGTTTCGGGTTCTCCGGAAGTAAGGAAAGAAATAAGTCCTAAAATGGCGTATCCGGCCTGTATCAATTTATGCAAGCCTGTTTCAGCCATTCCAAGCTCTTCCATATACAAAGCCTTTTCATCATCTTCCAATTCAAGAAGTTCCGCCTCGAGTTTTGCCGATATCTTTATTACTTCCGCATTTTCACTCAAACCGATTTCTTTGACTTTTTCGTAGAGAGGGTTGTCGGAGGAATTCAAAGCATCGTCTTCGGATACATTTGCAACATATATAACGGGTTTTGTCGTCAACAGATAAAGATTCTTGACGAAATCGGAAAGACTGTCTTCATAGTCAACTGATCTTGCCGGCAATCCTTCTTCAAGTGCTGAATATATTTGCTTGAGCAGTTCCATGTTTTTGATTTGATTTTTGTCGCTCTTGAGTGTCTTTTGAAGTTTCTGCATTCTTTTTTCAACCATTTCAAGGTCGGATAGAACCAGTTCAAGGTTGATTACATCAATATCCCTTTGAGGGTCCACTGTTCCGTCTACATGAACTACATTCGGGTCTTCGAAGCATCTCACTACGTGTACGATAGCCTCAACCTCCCGGATATGTGAAAGAAATTTGTTTCCAAGGCCCTCGCCTTTGCTGGCGCCTTTAACAAGACCGGCTATGTCGTAGAATTCGACCGTTGCGGGAATTGTTTTTTTCGATTTATGCATTTCCGTGAGACGGTCAAGCCTTTCATCCGGCACAGACACGACGCCTACATTCGGTTCTATTGTGCAAAATGGATAATTTGCGGATTCGGCTCCCGCTTTTGTGATTGCATTGAACAAAGTGCTTTTTCCAACATTGGGCAAGCCCACAATTCCTAGTTTCATATAAGACTCCTTTTTGTCTGTATTCAAATCTGATTATAAACGAAAAATGAACAATAATAAACCCGTAACAGTAAATTTGTCCGGGAGCATGTTGATTTAATGATATACTATATGATAGCCTTACAAGTGAAAAAAGATAGGACGGTGTGGGGAAATGTTCAAAGGGATAGAAGTGCATGAATTGAGTCCGAATATTAATCTATATACATTGAAAACCAAACAATTCAAAACGGATTCGGTTGGTATTTTTTTTGAAAGACCGCTTTCGAATGAAGAAGCATCTAAAAACGCTATGCTTGCCGCAGTCATGAAAAGAGGTACCCAAAATTTTCCAAAAAGCCGAGACCTTTACAGGGAATTGGACAATCTCTACGGTGCCGTATACTCTTCGAATATAAGCAAATACGGGGAAAGACAGATAATAAAGTTTCAAATGCAGTTTCCAGACAGCAATTATATTGAAGACAAGAGTATTTTTGAAAAAAGCATAAGTATGCTCAATGAAATTGTCAACCATCCATTCAGGGATGGAAATTCTTTTTCCGAAAACTATTTTGAACAGGAAAAGAAAAATCAGATTCTTAAGCTTGAAAACAGAATAAACAACAAAATGGCTTATGCATTCGACAGGTGCATTGAGGAAATGTACAAGGGCGAGCCGTTTTCTGTAAACGAAGACGGGGATGCAAGAATGTTGGATGAATTGGACGGAAAAACACTATACGACCATTATAAAAATGTTTTGATGACATCCAAGGTTGATATATTTATTATTTCAAGAAACGACAGGAATCATTATGCTGGAGAAATATTGGAATCGTTTGAGTTTAAAAACCAAAAGTCAAAGCCAACCCCAAGAGAGAAACATATTTATCCGGCTGCAAGCCCTAAATATGTAACGGAAAAAATGGATATATCACAAGGCAAACTTGTTATGGGGTTCCGTACAAATATACCGTATGAAGATTCGCTTTATAGACCTTTGCTGGTTTTTAACGAGATATTGGGGGGAGGCACGTATTCGAAACTCTTTCAAAACATAAGAGAAAAGGAAAGCCTCTGTTACAGTATTTTTTCAACTGTTGAAAAATTCAAGTCAGCATTGTTTGTTGCGAGTGGGATAGATTTTGACAAGAAGGACACAGTTGTCAATCTTGTTTTGGAACAAGTGGAAATAATGAAAAAAGGCTATTTTGATGAGGAAGATTTGGGAAATGCTAAGAAATCAATAATTTCATCCATAAATTCCATCAAGGATTCGCCGAACAAGATAATGAACTATTACTATTCAAGGATACTGACAAATTCATACATGGAAGCGGATGAAATAATCAGTCAATTTGAATCAATAGATAAAGAAATGGTTGTGAAGGCGGCGGAAGGGATCTTCCTCGACACGGTCTATTTTTTAGATGAAAAGGGTGAGTTGATTGAAGAAAATAAGCAAGGTTGACATACCGCATTTGGACGAAACGGTGTATAGGTATACAACTGAAGAAGGCTTGGAAATACACGTGATGGAAAAAAAAGGTTTTTCAAAAAAATATGCTTTTTTCGGTACGCGCTACGGATCGATAGACAATAGTTTCATATCAGACGGAAAATATAATGACATGCCTCATGGAATCGCCCATTTTTTGGAACACAAAGTCTTTGAAGAGGAAAAAGGGGACATATTTGAAATTTTTTCAAGAACCGGAGCCAGATCAAACGCTTATACAAGCCATGACTCCACTAATTATTTGTTCAGTTGCACAGACCGATTTTATGAAAACCTTGAGACACTGATTGGTTTTGTACAGACATTGAATATCGACAAGGACAGCGTAGAAAAGGAAAAGGGAATCATAAAGCAGGAAATAATGATGTATGAAGACAATCCCGAGTGGCAGGCATATATCAATATACTCAAACTTTTGTATTCGAAGCATCCTGTTCATATAGACATAGCAGGCACGGTGGAAAGCATAAAGGAAATCGACAGGGAAAAGCTTGAAACATGCTATAGGACTTTCTACAGCCCCAAAAATATGATTGTTTTTCTCATAGGGGACATAGATAGATTCAAGTCAATAGATGCGATAGAAAAAGCGCTTACAGAGGATTTCAAGAAAAGAAATTCAAATATTAAAAGAATTGTTCATGAGGATTTGGATTTGATCGCAAAAGAAATAAACAGAGAATCGTTTTCAATAGCAAGTCCGGTTTTCTATATGGGAATCAAATGCCATCAGGATTCTGAAATCGAATCCGATATATTAAAAAAGGAAATTTTTGTAGACATATTTTTAAACAGCATGTTGGGAAAAGGTTCAAATTTGTATAATGATCTTTATGAAGCTGGAATGATAGGGAAGAATTTTGGTTATGACTACAATTATGGAACCTCTTATGGACATATCATTATAGGTGGCGAGAGTGAAAAACCGGAAGAAACGTATGAAATTTTAAAAAAAGAGTTTGTTGATTTTTTGGCTAAAAATCCAGAAAGAGAAGATTTTAACAGAATAAAGAAGAAATTAAAGGGTGAATCGCTGATTTACCTAAATTCATTGGAATATATCGCGAATGCTTATGTTTCTGCATATCATAAGGGGATTGATTTTTTTAATTATTTCAAGGAATTGGAAAAATTTGATTACGAAACCTATGCGCTCATGCAGAAGAAGTATAGAATTGAAGGAAAGACAGCCCTGAGTGTTGTTTATCCGAATAACGGGGAGGTATCATGATTATGAATCCAATAGCCTTTGAAATTTTTGGGATTGGAATCAGATGGTATGGAATACTGATAAGCATAGGATTGGTGCTTGGTGTTTTTATCGCCATTAGAGAGTCGGCAAGGCTGGGGCTTGATGAAAACATCATTCTTGACTTTATAATTTTCGCGGTGCCTGTTGCCGTTTTAAGCGCCAGGGCCTACTATGTATTGTTCAATCTTTCATATTACGGCGGAGACATAATGAAAATGATAAACATAAGACAAGGCGGTCTTGCAATACACGGAGCCGTTATTGGTGGAGCCATAACAGCCATAGTATATTCGAGATTCAAAAAAATAAAATTTTGGAAACTGGCAGACATATGCGCGCCGGGTCTTATTCTTGGCCAGGCGATAGGAAGATGGGGCAATTTCATAAACAAAGAAGCTTACGGAGGACCTACGGATTTGCCGTGGGCTATTTCAATCAATGGGGTTGGTGTTCATCCCACATTTCTTTACGAATCTTTATTGAACTTTATTATTTTCTTTTTGCTTATGACAATAAGGAAAAAGAAAAAATTTGACGGTCAATTGTTTGCTCTATATATGATTTTCTATTCATTCGGAAGATTCTTTATTGAAGGGCTTAGAACGGATAGCTTGATGCTTGGGGATTTTCGAGTTGCACAGCTTGTAAGCCTGGCAATGATTTGCGCCGGAGCAGGTTTTTATCTGTTCAAAAGCAGGAAAAAAATCTGATATAAACGAAAACTGAACGCAAAAGTCAGAAAGCCGGAGACTCCTATTTTAGGAGTCTTTTTTTTTATAAAAAAAAAACAAAAGTTTTTGTAAAAAAAGAAGGGATACTATTTTGTGTATAGAATTATATAAACATGGTTTAAAGTGGATAGAAGTGGGGTAAAATCCCATAAAATGGGGTGAAAACATGTTTATTGGGGAATTTCAACATACGATGGACAAAAAAGGCAGAGTAAATATCCCGTCTAAATTCAGGGAATCCCTTGGAGAAATCTTCTATATAACAAAGGGACTCGATTCATGCCTATTTATTTTCCCCAAAAATGAATTCTCCAAATTCGAGGAAAAACTTAAAGATCTTCCTCTGGCAAGCAAAGATGCAAGAATTTTTACCAGGATGTTTTTTGCGGGAGCGGCGGAATGCCAACTCGACAAACAGGGAAGAATAATAATACCTCCAGTATTGAGACAATACGGAGATTTGGAAAAAGATGTTGTAATTATTGGAGTTTCAACAAGAATAGAAGTTTGGGACAAGGAACAATGGGATTCATACAATGCTGCTGAGAATGTTGACTATGACGATATAGCAGAAAAAATGGCCTTGTTGGGAATCTAAAGGGGGCAACAATAATGGAGTTCTCACACGAATCGGTATTATTGAAAGAATCGATTGAGGGTTTGAAAATAGTAGGCGGTGGCATTTATGTCGATGGAACGACCGGGGGCGGTGGCCATTCAATCGAAATTGCGAAGATGCTTGACAATAAGGGCAGTCTGATATGCATAGACCAGGACAAAGAAGCTTTGGAGCATGCGAAAGTGCGCTTGTCTGAACATAAAGAAAAAATAAAATTCGTCCACGGCAATTTTTATGATTTGAAAAACATCCTTGAAAGAAATGGAGTAGAAAAAATAAATGGATTATTGCTTGATTTGGGAGTTTCTTCATATCAATTGGACAACAAGGACAGAGGGTTTTCATACATGCAGGATGCACCGCTTGACATGAGGATGGATTCTTCCAAAATGCTGACAGCATATGAAGTGGTCAATACATATGAAAAGGAAAAGCTAAAAAAGGTGATACAGGAATATGGAGAAGAAAACTGGGCTGCCAGGATTGTTGAGTTCATTGAAAATGAAAGAAGAATCAAGCCGATTGGAACGACTGGAGAATTAGTCCAAATAATAAAGAAGGCCATCCCGTCTAAGGCTAGAAGAGACGGACCCCATCCGGCGAAGAGGACTTTTCAGGCAATAAGGATTGAAGTAAACAATGAATTGGAAATTATAGAAAGAACGATTAAAGATGCGGTTTCATGCATGGGCAAAAAAGGAAGGATATGCATAATAACATTTCATTCATTGGAAGACAGGATTGTTAAAAACACTTTTAAATATATGCAAAAAGATTGCATATGCCCGCCGGAATTGCCAGTATGCAAATGCGAAAAGAAAAGGGAAATAAAAATAATTACAAGGAAACCCATAGTACCATCTGAATTTGAGATAGGGAAAAACCCGAGAGCCAGGAGCGCAAAGCTTAGAATCGCTGAAAGAGTGTAGAAGGAAGGAGTGACCTTTTATGACATCAGTTGCATATAAGAAATTTATAGAATATGACTTCAATGAAACAAGTATTCCTACGAAAAGAAAGAATAGCAAAAAGAAGAAGACTTTTTATGCCACAAAACTGTTTATGGCGATTGTTTTGACCGGACTTCTTTTCATAAGCATACTTTTTGGGTATGCCGCAATAAGCGAAATAAAATACCAGGTATATGAACACAGGCAGGCCATGAGCGATTTGCAGTTTAAAATCGAAAAACATAAAATTGAGTTGGAAGCGATGAATAAAACGAGTATAATTGAAGACAAGGCTGTAAGCGAATTAGGAATGGAAGTTCCAAAAAGACAGCAGATAGTGTATTTGGAAGCAAGTGGAGAAGAAAGCGGAATAACGCGTGTATCAATTGCACCGCAATCTGTTGAGCCGGTGGGAAGAGGTTTTATAGGAAATATTTATACTTCCATATTGAGTTTGGGATTTATGGGGGATTGATTTGAAGGAGGCATTGCATGTCCCTGTTTAAAACGCCAAAACAAAGATTGAATTTTACTCTTGCCATTGTAATAGTTGCTTTTGCTTTGCTCTCGGCAAGATTGGTAAAAATACAGATAATAGATGGTGAAAAATATAGTGATATGGCAGTAGTCCAACAGACAAAGGACATTCCAATACCTGCCCAGCGTGGAGAAATACTCGACAGGAACCTGAAAAAATTGGCAGTCAACATGACTTTGTACAATATTTGGGCGGACACCAATCGAGTAACAAGCCCGGAGACTTCATCCAAATTGATTTCGGACATTCTATTATCGGATCAGGAAGCAATGAGTGACAAAATAAGATCGGGAGCAGGTCTTATAAGTATCGGTAAGTGGGTAGACAAGGAAAAAGTTGAAGAAATCGATGCATTGAATCTTGAAGGCATCTGGTTTACAGAAGTCGAAAAGAGATATTACCCCCTGGATGATTTGGGGGCTTTTGTAATTGGACACACTACAGATGACAACAGAGGTTTGGCTGGGGTGGAATTGGAACTGAACCGATATCTGACCGGCTTGAGCGGCCGATGGATAAGGAATACCGACGTATTTGGACGTCAACTTCCTTTTGGAACAGACAAGTATTATGGTGCGCAAGACGGATTGAATGTAATACTGACAATCGACGAGGTTCTTCAATACTACACCGAACAAGTAATTGAAAAAGGCATGAAAGACTTGAAGGCCAAAAAAATAATGGCAATAATGATGGACCCGCGAACGGGAGACATATTATCTATGGCGGCATATCCGGACTATAATCCGAATACTCCCAGAATGCCGATTGATGAAAGCCAATTGACAGAATATCAAGACTTGGAAGACGTTGAAAAACAGGCTTATTGGAATAAATTATGGCGAAATCCCATTGTGAGCGATACATACGAACCGGGCTCAACTTTCAAATTGATTACATCGGCAATGTCTATTGAGGAAAACATAACAAGGCCGGATACAAAGTTTTACTCGAACGGCTACATTAATATTGCGGGCCAAATTATCAAATGCTGGCGTCATTACAGACCCCATGGGGAACAGACACTTACTCAAGCGCTTGAAAATTCATGCAATCCCGTATTTGTAGAGTTGTCGCAAAAGCTTGGGAAGGAAAAATTCTACAAATATCTTGAGGCTTTTGGATTTAGAGGCAAGACAGGAATAGAGCTGCCTGGAGAGTCGGGTGGATTGACAATTCCAATTGGAAAGGCCGGTCCGGTTGAAATTGCAACAATGTCATTCGGCCATGGTTTGTCCATAACACCGATTCAGTTGTTGACAGCGGTTTCGGCATTGGCAAATGATGGAAGGCTTATGGAGCCTAGATTGGTTTCCGGATTAGCTGACAATGATGGAAATATTGTAGAGACATTTGATCCCGTCTTCAAGAGACAGGTGGTTTCGCAGAGCACTTCCATGGAGGTTAGGCTGATGATGGAAAGTGTTGTTTTCAACGGATCAGGAAAAGAAGCCTATATACCGGGGTATAGAGTGGGCGGCAAAACCGGAACAGCTGAAAAACTTGTCGACGGCGCTTATGATGAAGACAAGGTTATAGCCTCATTTATAGCAGTGGCACCCGTAGACAATCCCAAACTGGCAATATTGATTGTGATTGATGAACCGAAGGAAAGCCATTTTGGAAGTTTGACAGCGGCTCCTTTGGCCAAGGAAATAATGGAAAAAAGTTTGATACGCATGGCGGTTGAACCGGTATTTACAGAAGCGGAACTTGAGGTAATGAATAAGGGTTCGCTTGTAGTTCCGAATTTGAACGGAATGGATGCGGAAGATGCAATCGCAAAGCTTGAGTCGATGGGTTTGCGCTGCGAGATAGTGCCTGAAATTGAAAATCTTGATGATACACACAAGGTTTTGGAACAATATCCGTATGCAGGATTTGAAGCAATTGAGGGGTATAGCGTTATCATATATGTGGAGTGAGGAACATGTGAATATGTTATAATATTAAAGATGGCAATTTGAATGACGAATTGCCTTCTTTAATTATGAATTGAATGAAGGTGAAAATGATGAGGCTTGGAGAATTAATTAAAAAGGACGATTATATTTCTTGTTCAGGAGGCATGGGATTGAATTCGATTGTTAAGAATATCGCTTTCGATTCGAGGAATGTCGAACCCGGCGATTCCTTCATTTGCATAAGGGGATTTGAAAGCGACGGGCATGATTATATCCCTCAAGCCTATAGGAAGGGATCGCGGGTTTTTATTGTTGAAGAATTGGCTTGGGGGAAAAAAATACAAACAGAATATCCTGATGCGGCGGTTTTGCTTGTAGATGATTCAAGAAGCATGCTTTCGACCTTGTCCGACCGCTTTTTTGGAAGTCCTTCAAAAAAAATAACCGTTGTTGGTGTTACTGGCACTAACGGAAAGACTTCAGTCACAAATTATATATTCAACGCCCTCAGAAAACTGGGATTTTCAACGGGCATGATTGGCACTATTGAGATACGCATGGATGATGAAATTATGCCTTCAAGCAGGACTACGCCCGAATCTTTTGAATTGCAGAAGATATTCAAAGCTATGCTTGATAAAGGGATTGAATATGTTGTTATGGAAGTATCTTCCCATGCACTCACTCTTTTACGGGTACAAGATATTGATTTCGACATATCTGTTTTTACTAATCTCACACAAGACCATCTTGATTTTCATAAAACAATGGAAAATTATGCAGATGCCAAGTATATGCTTATGAAAAAATCAAACAAGGCTTCAATTGTAAACATTGACGACAAGTATGGAAATGAATATATGGACCCTTTGATTAAAGAAGGTAAACGTGTTGTGACTTATGGAATGCAAAATAAAGCGGACATCGTTTCGAATAAAAATGAAGCTTATGGCTTGATGACCATAAAATCCCAATTAGGCGAAATGGAAATCAAGGCTTCAAGCAGGTTTGAAACCTACAACAAAATGGCGGCTTATGCGGTTCTAAAAGAATTAGGCTTCGATTTTAACGAACTCCGATATGTATTATGTGATTTAAAAGGGGCAAAAGGCCGATTTCAAAAAGTTCCGGGTTCTGAAAAACTGGGGATTGAAATAATAGTTGATTATGCCCATACACCCGATGCATTGTCAAATGTGATAGAAGCGATAAATGAATACAAGAGAGGCAGATTGATTACAGTTTTCGGCTGCGGAGGCGAGAGGGATCCTTTTAAACGTCCAATGATGGGTGAAATTGCATCGTTGGGTTCTGAACACGTCATTCTGACAGACGACAATCCTAGGCGTGAAGATGCAAACAATATAATTATTCAAATCGAGAATGGAATGACAAAAGACCGGCACGAAGTCATAAGGGACAGGAAAGAGGCTATAAGAAAAGCGATAATGTCGGCTGTAGCAGGCGATGTTGTTCTCATTGCCGGTAAAGGACATGAAAAGCTTCAAATAATAGGGGATCAAAGTTTTGAACATGATGATTTTCAGGTTGCCCGCAGCATATTGGAGGCGATTATATGAGAGACGTTACCATAAGCCAATTGGCGGGTATTTTAGGCGTTAAAATTGAAGAAACGCCTGACAGCGTAAAAGAAATCAAGCGTATTGTGATCGATTCAAGAAAAGTTGAACCGGGAGATGCATTCATTGCGATTAAGGGTCCGAATTATGACGGACATGATTTCATTGGAGCTGCAGTTAAAAAAGGTGCTGTGGCCGTTGTTTCGGAAAAACATGTTGAAGCGGATGCAACATTGATAATTGTGGGCGACAGCTATAAAGCCATGCGAAAAATTGCAAAAGCATTCTTGAAGCAGGTAAAACCGTTGGTTGTAGGGGTTACCGGAAGCGCCGGCAAGACCACTACGAAGGAAATGATTTATTGCGCATTGAATGAAAAATACAATGTCCATAAGAATCATGGCAATTTGAACAATGACATAGGATTGCCATTGACCCTTTTTGAATTGGAAAAAGAACATGAAATCGTAGTGTTGGAAATGGGAATGAACAGCAAAGGGGAGATACGATTGCTGGCAAGCATAGCACAGCCTGATATTGCTGTTATAACAAACATAGGGGAGTCCCACATAGGAAGACTGGGGTCAAAAGAAAATATTTTTGCCGCCAAAATGGAAATATGCGAAACAATGGATGAAAGAGGGGTTTTGATTGTAAATGGAGATGATTGTTTCCTTAAATCATTAAAAACAAAGGACACCGTTTACGGCAAGATATTTGCAGGTTCCTGCAAAACTGACGGCAATGAATTATGCGCAAAAGACATTGAACATTTAGGCAGAGGGATTGGATTTACTATTGTTTATGAAGGATGTGAATATCCGTGTACATTGAATGTTAAGGGAGGGCATAATATAATTAATGCCTTGTTGGCTTTTGCGACGGCGATACAGGCTGGAGTATGTCCCGAAACGGCAGTTATCGGAATCGAAAAATACCATGGGGACGATATCCGCGGAGCCATAACTGAAATTGGAGAAATGACATTGGTAAATGACACCTACAACGCCAACCCTTCATCGATGTCTGCAGCGATCGAGACGCTTTCAACTATGGCGGGAAGAAAGATAGCTGTGCTTGGGGATATGCTGGAACTGGGGACATATTCAAAAGAGATGCATTTGGAAATTGGCAAGAAGGCGGCGGAAAGCGGGATTGATATTCTTATGGTTACGGGGTCATATGCTGAAGAATATAAAAGAGGCGCCGAGATGAATGGCATCGGCCGGATAGATGTACAGGTTTTTGAAAGCAATGATTGTCTTGAGAAAGCGTTGACAGAATTGATGAGGGCTGGGGATTCGATTCTATTCAAGGGGTCACACAGTACAAAAATGGATGAAGTTTACAAGGAGATATTAAAAAATGCATAGTATCCATATTCAATTTATTATAGTTCTTTTTATTACTATAATAACAGGAAAAATAATGATACCATATTTGGAAAAATTGAAAGTAGGACAATCTATAAGGGAAGAGGGACCATCTTCGCATCTATTGAAAAGCGGAACGCCTACAATAGGAGGGCTGATATTCATACTGCCGATATTGGGGGCATATGTCATTTGGGCAAACAAGGATGATGCCGGATTGCGTATTTTGATTTCCGGTTTCATATTATTTGCACTTATAGGTTTTGTGGATGACTATTTAAAGGTTGTCAAGAAAAAAAATCTTGGCTTGAGAGCATACCAAAAGCTCGCAATGCAGTTTGTTGCGGCTGTTCTAATTGTTTTTCTTCTTTACAGATTCGATTTGACTGACAACAGGCTTTTGATTCATTCAATCGGTTTTTCAATCGACATGGGATATTTCAAGGCGCCGTTTCTTATTGTTTTCATATTGGCCGGGGTAAACAGCGTAAACTTGACGGATGGATTGGATGGGTTGGCAACAAGTGTCACATTGGCTGTCTCGATATTGTTTCTTTTTTACGCAAACTTTATTGGGCTGAATGACTTGACAAGAATTATAGTGTTTTTCATATCCGGGTTGTTGGGCTTTCTCATATACAATAAAAAACCTGCAAAAGTTTTCATGGGAGACACGGGATCGCTGGCATTGGGGGCATATGTGGCTATTGTTGCCATAATAATGAAGATAGAACTCATGCTGCTCTTGTACGGATTTATATATTTCATTGAATCATTGTCTGTAATAATTCAAGTTGCCAGTTATAAAACAAGAGGAAAAAGAGTTTTTCGAATGAGTCCCATCCATCACCATTTTGAACTTGGAGGATGGTCGGAAACGAAAGTGGTGGCGGTCTTTACAATTGTGACAATTTTAACAGCATTGGTGTCGGGATTGATACTTAGCAAGGGAGCAATTGTATGAAACTGAAGGACAAACGGATATTGGTTGTGGGAATGGCGGCATCCGGATTGGAGGCGGCAAAATATCTTTCGCTTCATGAGGCCAAGGTTACTATTTGCGACACGAAAGAGGCCAACGAGCTTGATGACGCCGTAAAACAACTTGACGGAATCGATGTCGAAATTGCAATGGGTGGAAATCCCGAGACAGCTGACGGTTTTGAAATGATAGTATTAAGTCCGGGTGTTCCGACGGATTTGCCTTTCATTGAAGAGGCGAAATCCAAAGGAATCGAGGTCATTGGCGAATTGGAATTGTCGGGTGCTGTGACTTCCGGCAAGATAATTGCAATAACGGGTACGAATGGCAAGACTACAACAACTGTGCTGACCGGAGAGATATTCAAAAATGCAGGAAAGGATGTCCGGGTAATTGGTAACATTGGCGTTCCAGCGGTGAGTGTATCAGATTCTACAGATGAAAACAGTTATTTGATTACAGAAGTAAGCAGTTTTCAACTTGAATCGATAAAAAACTACAGACCTGCTAGTGCGGCAATATTGAATATCACTCCGGACCATTTGAACAGGCATGGAAGCATGGAGGAATATGTAGAGGCAAAAAAACACATTTACATGAATATGAAAACCGGTCAAATAGTGCTTAATTACGACAATCCTTTGACAAGGGAAATAGGTGAAAACATACGCAATGATGGACTGGAGAAAATATATTTTTCTGCAAGAGGGGAAATTCAAGAGGGCGTGTGCGTTTCAAAAGAAAAAATTCTAATAAATCGTTCGGGTTTGAAAAAAACAGTTTGCGGGATAGGGGAAATATTCATTACGGGAAGGCATAATGTGGAGAATGCTCTTGCCGCTGTTGCAATAGCGGATTGTCACGGCATAGACGTTGAAATCATAAGGCAAAGCCTTATGGATTTCAAAGGCGTAGAGCACCGAATGGAATTTGTTGATGAAATAAAGGGAGTAAAGTACTATAATGATTCGAAAGGGACGAATCCAGATTCAGCCATAAAGGCTATTGAAACATTAAAGGGGCCAATAGTATTGATAGCTGGAGGAATGGACAAAGGAAGCGATTTTTCGGAATTCATTGAATCATTCAAGGGAAAGATAAAGGAAATGATAGTATTGGGAGAAACTGCGGAAAAAATAATTGCCGACGCACAAAAAAAAGGGTTCTACAGTATATACAAAGTTAAAGATATGGAAAATGCCGTAAAGAGAGCGCATAAAATTGCTGAACATGGAGATTGCGTTTTGCTTTCCCCTGCATGCGCAAGTTGGGACATGTATAAAAGTTATGAATACAGGGGAAGGGATTTCAAGGATAGAGTGCGGGAATTGAGGGATTGATTCATGAAATCAAAAAACAAAATTGATGCGTACCTGTTGACCTTAATTCTTGTCTTGGTTATCATCGGAGTTATAATGGTGTTTAGCTCGAGCTATTACTACGCATTAGATAAAATGGACAACATTTATTATTTTTTGATCAAAGATATTGCTTGGGTCGTTCTTGGTCTTGCGATAATGTTTGTTTCAATGATGATAGATTATCATTTGATTGCGAAAGTGGCGCCGTTGGCTTATTTCATAGGGCTTGCACTATTGATAACGGTTTTGACATCATTCGGGGTTGAAATCAACAATGCAAGGAGATGGATTGAAATAGCCGGATTCCGTTTTCAGCCTTCAGAAGTTGCAAAATTGTGCCTCATTGTATTTTTGGCAAACAGCCTTTCTAAAACAAACAAGAAAATTGGTAAATTCATAGAAGGTAATTTGCCGTATTTGGCAATGGCGGCAATCTATTCGGCTTTGATCATCAAGCAACCCAACATGTCAACTTCTGTCATAGTAATTGTTATTGCATTCGCTATGCTTTTTGTTGCAGGAATGTTGTGGAGGCACATTGCCGCAGTAACGGTGATAGGGCTTGCGGCCGGAGCATATTTCGTAAAAAGCAGCGCATACAGGTATACAAGATTTTTAAGTTTCAGGGATCCTTTTGCCGATGCCGCAAAGAGCGGGTACCAGGTGATTCAATCACTGTATGCATTGGGTTCGGGGGGCTTGATTGGAGTGGGGCTCGGTCAGGGAATGCAAAACAAACTATACATACCGGAACCGCAAAATGATTTCATTTTTGCTACAATAGGCGAGGAATTGGGGCTGGTGGGTTGCTTGATAGTTTTAGGACTCTACATGGCATTGATATTGAAGGGAGTCGAAATTGCAAAAAAGGCGCCGGATCTTTTCGGTACTCTTCTGGCGACTGGGATTATGTCGATGTTGGCCTTTCAAGTAATCATAAATATAGCCGTTGCAACATCTTCAATGCCGGTTACTGGAATCCCACTTCCATTTATCAGTTATGGAGGCAGTTCGATGATAATTCTTATGGCGGAAATGGGTATACTGATGAATATTTCCATGCAAGGGGCGAGGGTTGAAAAATGAAAATAATTTTTACTGGAGGCGGAACCGGAGGGCATGTATATCCGGCTTTGTCGATAGCCGACGAAATTAAAAAAAGGAATACAGACGCAGAAATAATTTTTGTTGGAACCAAAAGGGGAATTGAAAGCAGGGTTGTGCCGGAAGCAGGCTATGAGTTGAAAATAATCGAAGCTGCCGGAATCAACAGAAGGGAAATGCTGAAAAATATAAATGTTGCGGGTAAAGTGTTCAGGGGGCTTCGGCAATGCATGGAGATATTGAAGGAATTCAAACCGGAACTGGTAATAGGCACGGGAGGTTACGTTTCAGGACCAATGGTATTTTTAGCTTCGCTCAAAGGGATTAAGACATGCATACATGAGCAAAATGCATATCCGGGTTTGACCAACAAATTATTGGGTTTGTCGGTCAAGGAAATAATGACCGGATTCGAATCATCTGAAAACTATTTTATTCGAAAAAAAAGGGTCCATTATACAGGGAATCCTGTCAGGAAAGAATTCTATGGCATTGAAAAAAACGAAGCCAGAAAAATATTGGGTTTGCCGCAGGAACAATTCCGAGTGCTGAGCATGGGCGGCAGTGGAGGGGCTTCCGTATTGAACGACAGGATCAAGGAAAGCATGGCAATTTTAAAAAATGAAGAAATATACTTTACTCATATTACAGGAAAACGATATTTTGACAAATTCATGTCGGGTTTCGTACTTGAAAATAAAAATGAAATTATACCGTATATCTCAGAAATGGCGATTCATATGGCCGCATCCGATATCGTAGTTTCAAGAGCCGGGGCAATTACTGTTGCAGAAATACTAAAATTGGGCAAACCGTCAATTATAATACCTTCACCGAATGTTACAGGAAATCATCAATTCCACAACGCATCGGCACTTGAGAAATCAGGTTGCGCGTTGATGATGGAAGAAAAAGAACTGACGGGACAAAATTTGGCTGATGCATTATTTAAGCTATATGAAAACAGGGATATAATCGAGCTTATGGAGAAATGCGCAGATTGCTGCAAGAAAAGCGATGCGACCAAATCTATTGTGGACAGGATGATGAATCTGTGAAGCTCAAAAGAATATTTAAGGCACCATTGATTGTGGCAATTTTTATTGCTACTCTATTTGCGTTTGTTTTTGCTACAAACATTTTTATAGTTGAAGACTGCAGAATATCGGTTTATGAAAAATCCATTGATGATTCTTTTATATCGGAATTGATGCTGGGGAAAAATATCTTTCTGATTGAAATAGAAAAGGTCGAGAAACGCATCGAGGAGGATCCTTCAATAAAATCTGCTACAGTAATACGTCATTTTCCAGATATGATAACTATAGAAATTGTCCCGAGAGAGAAAATAATTCAAGTGGAATATATGAATGGAGCTATAGGTATTTCCTCAGACGGTTATGTCATGGGATTTGAAAGTTTAGAAGGCAATGAAACTCAAGGGGACCTTCTTTTGGTTAAAGGATTTGAATTCAAAAGGTTCGAAACAAATTCAATTCTAATGACTGAGGATTATGAACTTCTTGAAAACATAATAATGCTGGCAGAATTTTTAAAAAGCGACATTGAAGAAAGTATGGATTTTGTATCGATTGAAGACAATCACTTGATTTTGCAGATACATAAGGACTTTCTCGTTGATTTTGGTCCTTTGAATGATCCCATAGAAAATAAATTGGGTAAAATGAAATTAATTTTACAGGATTTGAGCATCAAGAATATCAATAGAGGTATAATAAACATGAGATATGGAAACAGTCCAGTATATTACCCGATTCAATAGGAGTGGTCGAATGAACAGATTCAATATTAAAACAAATATTATCATAGGCTTGATAAGTGTAGTGCTTGGAATGGTATTTTCCATTCAATACAAAGCTGTGAACAATGATTATCTGGAAGGGCTTTTCCCAAGCCAAAGAGCGATTCAGCTGGAAAATGAACTAAGCGGAGCTGTGGCCGAGAAGGAGAATTTACAGGAGCAGCTTGAATACTACGAGAATGAACTGCGAAACATCAAAGAATCGGAATCGAAGGAAAGTGCCGTAATAAAGAGCCTTAACGATGAAATATTGAAATACAGGGTAATCGCCGGATTTGAGGATGTGGAGGGCGAAGGCATACAGATTGCGATTGAGGATCCTTCGGCAGAGATGAATTATTCTGGCGAAGGGGGCAGCGTGATCATGTACAATTACGATTTGCTTCTCTCCATGATAAATATTTTGAACGCGGCAGGTGCTGAAGCTATATCCGTAAACAATCAAAGAATCATAGCGATGACTGAAATACATTTGGCCGGGAACAATTTGAATATAAACAATGTTCCCACAGCACCGCCGTTTGTGGTAAAAGCTATAGGCAATTCGGACACCCTTGAGGCGGCGCTCAACATAAGGTATGGAATAGTTTGGGAAATGCGTGAAAATTACAATCTCCAAATTGGAATCAAGAAGTTTGAAAACATATCGATTGAAAAATACAGGGATGTAATAAAATTCCGATATGCCGAACCGGTGAAATGAATTGAGGCGGAGGCTTATGAGAATGAGCAATAAATTTTATATATTCATGATGGCTTGCATAGTGGGATTGCTGATGGCTTTAACACTTGACAATGCGTCAGCGGAGTACAGAATAGTACCATTTAAGGTTATAAACGATTATAAGAAAGTGATTGAAAAAGAACAGGCTGAAATGCAGTCAATAAGGAATCTTTTGGATGAGTCAATTAAAAAAATAGAATATTTCAAAGGGGAACAGGCGGAAGGCGATGTTGGTAAAGCCTTAAAGAATGAACTTGACGAATACAAGGCATCGGCAGGTTTGACGGCGCTTGAAGGACCGGGAGTACTTGTAATATTGAGCGACGGAGACAGGGAATTGATTGAGGGCGAGGACCCTAACAACTTGCTTGTCCATGATATAGACGTTTTAAACATAGTCAACGATCTTAAGATAGCAGGCGCCGAAGCGATTTCTCTCAACGGGCAAAGAGTGGTTTCAATTAGTGAAATAAATTGCGCAGGACCCACCATTAAGATAAATGACCGTGTTTATTCTCAACCATATATAATAAAAGCGATAGGGAATCCGGATTATTTGCGGGCGGCAATAAAAGCACCGGGAACATACGGCAATTTATTGAAGCAAGTGGGGCTGTTTGTTGAGGCAAATACGAGCGTGAGCATAACTGTGCCGGCATATGAAGAGCAGATTGACTACAAATACTTGAAAGTGGATGAAAGGAGTGAGAAGCCATGATTATTGCTTTAATTGGAATAATAGTCGGATTGGGAATCGGTTTCTATTTGCCTATAACATTCCCGGCGCAATATTCTCTATACCTTTCGATTTCCATAATTGCGGCATTCGATTCGATATTCGGGGCGGTTCGTGCAAATCTTGAGAATAAATTCGATACCGTCATTTTTACAACCGGCTTTTTCGGAAATGCGTTTTTGGCTGGAATGCTTGCTTATATTGGAGATCAACTGGGTGTTCCACTTTATTATGCGGCAATTGTCGCTTTCGGCGTAAGATTGTTTGAAAACTTTGCTTACATAAGGAGGCACTTCATATCAAAATTGCGAGAATGAGAGAAATGTACATGCTTTTATGTTACAATCTATAGTAAAAGAACGTTGATTTTTATGCATATAAAATGCCAATAAGGGGGATTTCAACATGTTGGAATTTGATACTGATATAGAAAGATTTGCACAAATAAAAGTTGTAGGAGTTGGCGGTGGAGGAAACAATGCTGTAAATAGAATGATTGACGCAAATTTGAAAGGCGTGCAGTTTATTGCCGTGAACACTGACAAACAAGCCCTTTTCTCATCAAAAGCGGAATTCAAAATACAGATAGGTGAAAAAATAACAAAAGGGTTGGGCGCAGGGGCAAACCCAGAAATAGGCAAAAAATCGGCTGAGGAAAGCCGGGATGAAATAAGGCAGGCGCTAAACGGTGCGGATATGGTTTTTGTTACAGCCGGTATGGGCGGCGGGACAGGTACCGGGGCGGCACCGATAGTTGCGGAAATTGCCAAAGAAATGGGAATTTTAACTGTCGGAGTGGTCACAAAACCATTTGGGTTCGAAGGAAAGGTAAGAAGGCAGCATGCAGAAATAGGAATAGACAGACTGGGAGAAACGGTTGACACACTTGTTACAATCCCAAATGACCGTTTGCTGCAAGTTGTAGAGAAGAAAGCGTCAATAATGCAGGCATTCCAAGTGGCCGACGATGTACTGAGGCAAGGGGTCCAAGGTATTTCAGACCTCATATCGATACCGGGACTTGTCAACCTTGACTTTGCCGATGTAAAAACCATAATGCATGAAAAAGGATTGGCGCATATGGGGATTGGAAAAGCTGCCGGAGAAAACAGAGCCAAGGAAGCCGCTCAAATGGCAATACACAGTCCTTTGCTTGAAACAACAATCAATGGATCGAAGGGCGTTTTGCTAAATATAACAGGCGGAACGGATCTTGGATTATTTGAAATAAATGAAGCTGCTGAAATGGTTTCAGAAGCGGCTGATTCTGATGCGAATATTATTTTTGGCGCAGTCATTGACGACGACATGAAAGATGAAATCAGAATAACAGTAATAGCGACCGGTTTTGAAAAATATATGGGTCTAGCAACAGAGCCGATTGTTGAAGAGAAAAAAGGAGAGACAAATCAAAAGCAGGAAGAAAGGGAAATTGAAACTTCGGGTGAATCGGATGCGACTGATGAATCGTTGATTGACAGAAAAGAAGAAAATTCGGTCGAACCGAATGAGTCTAATCAAATAAATGAGAAAAATGACGGATTCGAAGTATTGGATATTCCGACATTTCTCAGATCGAAGAGAAATACCCAATATTAAATTATGTGCAGAGGAGGTAATTCATGAATTGTCCGTTTTGCAGCAACAGTGAAACAAAGGTGATTGATTCAAGACCTACTGACGAAGGGAATTCAATCAGGAGAAGGCGTGAATGCCTAGAATGCAAGAGAAGATTCACCACATATGAAAAAATCGAGGAAATCCCTCTTGTTGTAGTAAAAAAAGACATGAGCAGGGAAACATTCAACCGCGATAAAATCAGGAATGGAATAATAAAAGCATGTGAAAAAAGACCGGTTTCACTTCAAACCATTGAGCATATTGTAGAGGAATTGGAAAAAGAACTTCAAAGCTCATTGGAAAAGGAAATTGAATCTGTTCACATAGGCGAATTGGTTATGCAATATCTAAAAGATACGGATGAAGTCGCATATGTGCGTTTTGCATCTGTTTACAGGCAATTCAAGGATATAAATACATTCATGGATGAATTGAAGAAAATTTTAAATGAAAAGGATGCATAAGAATGGGAAAATGCGATACGATCCGATGCAGCAGGATTGACCAAATAAAAAATGGCAGCATTGGAGAAGAAGCAGGTCTTGAAAAAGGGGACAGGCTTGTAAAAATAAACGGAAAAGAAGTAAAAGACATATTGGATTATATCTATTTGATCAACGATGAATATCTTTTACTTGAAGTGGAGAAAGCCGACGGAGAAATATGGGAAATAGAAATGGAAAAAGAATACGATGAAGATTTGGGTATTATTTTTGTTTCCCCCACCATGGATGATATAATGCGATGTCATAATAAATGCTTGTTTTGTTTTGTGGATCAAATGCCGGAAGGCATGAGATCCTCATTGTATGTAAAGGATGATGATTACAGGCTTTCGGTCTTGCATGGAAATTTTGCGACATTTACGAATCTTGATAAAAAAGATATGCAGAGAATAATTGAGCTCCACATATCCCCCATAAATATCTCGGTTCATGCCACGGATCCGAAGCTCAGAATTAAAATGATGGGAAACAAGCGCGCTGGAGAGATAATGGAGCAAATAAAAGCCATTGCTGAAAAAAATATAGCTATGAACGGGCAGATAGTACTTTGTCCGGGAATAAACGACGGTGACGTGTTGGAAAAAACATTGAATGATCTCGAGTGTTTTTTTCCGCAGATGCAAAGCATCGCAATTGTACCTGTGGGTTTGACCAAGTTTCGGAAAGGACTTTTCAAGCTCGAAAAAGTAGACAAGGCAATAGCAATGGAAACGATAGAACTTGTTGAGTCGAAACAGGCTGAGTACAGAGAAAAATATGGGAAAGCCTTCGTACATCTTTCAGATGAATTTTATATAATTGCTGAAAAAGAATTTCCCCACTATGACGATTATGAAGGATTTCTGCAGATCGAAAATGGTGTGGGAATTGCAAGAAAATTTGAGAGGCAGATAATTGAAGCGTTGGGGGAAAGATTGCATGAATCAACCGAAAGCCTTGACATAGCAATGGTTACAGGAGTGCTCTCATATGATTTCATATTGAAAATGGTAAAAATTATTGAAGGAAACATCGAAGGACTTTCAATAGAAGTTTTTAAAATTGAAAATGAATATTTTGGCAAAGACATAACAGTAGCAGGTCTCATAAGTGGAAAGGATTTATCAAGAGCGGCAGGTAAAATTAAAGCGAAAACAGTTTTTGTTCCAGCAACTATGATAAAGGAAGGAACCAAACTGACGGTTGATGATTTGAATATTGAAGAAATAGGCAAAAGTTTCATGAAAGAGATAATTCCGGTCGAGGTTGACGGATTTATGCTGGTTGATAAGATTGTCAAATTGAAGAATCGGAGTTGATTGAATGTCAAAACCAATAGTAGCTATTGTCGGAAGACCAAATGTGGGAAAATCGACGTTTTTTAATAAAATTGCGGGGAGAAGAATTTCAATAGTTGAAGATAAGCCTGGAGTCACCAGAGACAGAATTTATATAGAAGCGGAATGGCTGAGCCATAAATTCATCATGATCGACACCGGTGGAATTGAGATTGTCGATGAAGACGTCATAATGGACAGCATGAAGAAACAGGCTGAATTGGCGATAGAAACCGCTGATGTCATTCTTTTTATGCTAGATGGCCGAGAAGGATTGACTACGACGGACGAATATATCGCCGCTATGCTGAGAAAAACAAGAAAACCTGTTTTGCTTGTTGTGAACAAGGTTGACCAAATAACATCAATCAATGATACCGTGCTTGATGCATACACACTGGGACTGGGCAATCCGATGGCTATATCTTCTGCGAATGGATTGAATCTTGGAGATCTGCTTGATGATATTGTGGGACATTTTCCTGAACCACCGAGCTATGCAGATGACGAGGATGTAGTCAAGGTTGCACTGATAGGAAAGCCAAACGTAGGCAAATCTTCCATAATCAACAGAATACTTGGAGAAGAACGCGTAATCGTGAGCCATATATCAGGAACAACGAGAGATGCAATAGATACGCCTTTTGAAAAAAACGGAAGAAAATACATGCTTATCGATACAGCGGGAATAAGAAGAAGAAGCCGAATCAGTGAAAATGTTGAAAAATACAGCGTTATAAGATCGTTGAGCGCAATCGAAAGGGCGGATGTATGTTTTTTGGTTTTGGATGCTGAGGATGGCATATCGGAGCAGGACAAGCGGATTGCTGGTTACGCGCATGAAGCCGGACGGGCCATGGTAATAGTAGTGAACAAATGGGACGTTGTGGAAAAGAACAACAAGACATATGATGAATTTGTCAAGCTTATCAGAAACGAAATGGTTTATTTGTCTTACGCGCCAATGATATTCATATCTGCGAAAACCGGCAAAAGAACTGAAAAATTGATTGAACGGATTGACTTTGTGCATAGTGAATATTGTAAAAGAGTTTCAACCGGGGCTTTGAATGATTTGCTCAATGAAGCAGTTTTGCTCAATCAGCCTCCTTCCGACAAAGGGAAGAGGCTAAAGATTTATTACATGACCCAGGTTTCCGTAAAACCGCCCAAGTTCGTATTGTTTGTAAACAGCAGGGATCTTGCGCATTTTTCTTATATCAGATATCTTGAAAACAAGCTCAGGGAGGCTTATGGTTTTGATGGAACGCCTGTAGTATTCGAAGTCAAGGAAAAAAAGAAAGGCATGTAAAAGAACTACAAGGAGGTTTTTATGGAAAATAAGATAGCGATATTGGGTGCCGGCAGCTGGGGTACGGCAATTGCAATTACATTGAACGGCAAAGGACATGAAGTTTCTGTATGGGATAGACTTTCAGAGCATGTGGACAATATCAACAAAACAAGGGAAAATGCATTTTCACTTCCAGGAATAAAGATAGACGAGAAAATCATTTTCACCGACGATATGGAGAGGTGCCTGAGCCTTGCTGAAATTGTTATTCTGGCTGTTGCTTCACAGGGCGTCCGAAGCACATTGGAAAAGATAAACCCTGAATCAATGAAAAATAAAATCATTGTGAATGTTTCAAAAGGAATTGAAATAGGAACACTCAAGAGGATGTCCGAGGTTGTAAAAGAGTTTTTTCCCGACAATCCTTTTGTAGCTCTCAGCGGACCGTCCCACGCGGAAGAAGTTTCGAGAGGGATGCCTACAACGCTTGTTGCCGCTTCAGAAAAACTGGAATTGGCTGAAAAGATACAAGACCTGTTTATAACTGACAGATTGAGAGTCTATACAAATAATGATGTCTGCGGTGTCGAGATTGGAGCATCTCTGAAAAATGTTATTGCTCTCGGGGCCGGAATCAGCGATGGATTGGGATATGGAGACAACGCCAAAGCTGCTTTAATGACCAGGGGAATAGTTGAAATTGCCAGATTGGGCGAAGCCATGAAAGCGGACGTAAACACATTCACTGGGCTTACCGGAATAGGGGATTTAATTGTAACATGCACAAGCATGCACAGCCGAAACAGAAGATGCGGAATACTTATTGGAGAAGGAATGAAAATGGAAGACGCCGTTAAAAAAATTGGAATGGTGGTAGAGGGAATCTATACAATTAAGTCCGCATTTGAATTGGCAAAAAAATATTCAGTTGACATGCCTATAGTAGAGGAGCTTTTCCGGGTCCTTTATGAAAATCACGACGTTGAAAAATCTGTAAACAATCTTATGACCCGTTCAAAAAGACACGAGATGGAAATGACAATGAAAATCAAATAAATGTCTTGATAAACAACTAACAAACCATGTTGAAAAATTCTTTTTATTATGCCATAATTGAATTGTCAAAAACCTATCAAAAAGAAGGGATGTAAATGCAAATTTTGGATTCTATGCTGAAAACTGCGGTTTTGCTGCTGACTGCTTCGGTGCTTTGTTACTTGGCATGTTTGTTCGAAGAAAGACATTATTCATCTAAAAATAAAATAATCATAAATAGCCGCACCCTTACTGAAAGCTATTTGAAACTTATTGATATGAAATGTTTCAAACTTGGAAAGATGAAGCTTTCGATAGGAGACGAAATAAAACTGAGTCTTATTGAAACGAACAAGACTTATAAGGGAAAAGTGCTGGGAATAAAGAAATATAAAGAAAAGTTGTGCCTTTTGACGGATGACGACAACATTGTGGAATTCAGCGTTATGCATATAAAAAAATTAAAAATAGTATCAAGATATGGTAAAATTATATAAGGCTGCTTAGTAGCCTTATATTTGTTTTGACAGGGGATTCCAATGAGAAGAAGCAATAAAAGGCATAGAATGTTTGAATATGGCGTTTTCTTGATTATCATAATATTTTTCCTTTATAAGATATTGGTTCTTATCGGAAACTTTGAAGAAACGGATGAATCCTATATAGTAGAGTACGGAAGCATAGTTCAGGAAAATGAATATGACTGTTTGATAATAAGAGATGAAATTCTTGTATTTCCGGTTGAATCCGGCAAAATCAAATATAAAGTCAATGAAGGCGACAAAGTTAGAAAAGGATATCCACTTTATTATATTGAAGCTGGCACATACGGTCAAAACGGCGGTGATAATGCGCAGAATGTCGAAATAAAGACAGCAAGTGAATACCTGAGGGTGGCATACGACAATCTCGATGTGGGTAAACAGGTTAAAGACATACGAAGCTTGTCTGCAAATGGTATTTATGACAGAATTGCTTTGATAAAGCATGCAATTGATGAAAAAATGATGCAAACGGATCTGGAAGAAATTGAAACACAAGAGGTAAAACGCTATAATGGAACGAATTCGCCAATATCTGGAATCGTTTCATTCAATATCGACGGGTATGAGGAAATTTTAAGAAGAGAAAGTGTTATGTCTCTGGATATGGAAAAAGTGCGAAGTGAAACCATAAAACAGGTAAATTTTAAGGAGAAAAAGGCTGAAAAGGATTATCCGATAATGAAAGTGGTCGACAATTCGGCTTGGTATGTATATGTATATACAGACCTTAGGAACATAGGCCGTTTCAATGACGGCTCAAGCGTAAAGATTGTTTTAGAAGATGAAAATGTGGATGCAATTGTAGTAGAAACAAATAATGAAATAGGAAACAGTTATGCGATTTTGAGAATAAACGAGCAGGCAACTGTGTTTTTGGGGAATAGATCGACAAGAATGCATATTATAAACAAAAGCATAAAAGGATTGCTCCTACCTGTTGACGCACTCGTTTACAAAGAGGATGAAACAGGTGTTCTTATAAAAAATGTAAACGGAAAAGCTGTCTTCAAGCCTGTGGGTGTGAAGGGCTCAAACAATGAATGGGCAGTTGTAAGCGACGGCATTTTTTATAGGAAGGACGAAAATGAAAATGTAGAAGCGGTAGACACCGTCAAGGTTTACGACGAGATTGTTGTCGACATCAGCGACTAGGAGGTCTTTATGGGAATAAAAATAAACCTGGAGCACATAGAGAAAAGAATCGTGGACATCTGCAATAAAAACGGAATTGAAAGAAATAAAATACAATTGATTGCAGTTACAAAGACAATCGGTGTCGAAAGAATAAAAGAAGCGATAAAGTCGGGAGTAGATGTTCTTGGAGAAAATAAGGCTCAGGAGATAGTCGAAAAGTACGACGAAATTGAAGAAAAAGTCAAATGGCATATGATAGGCCATTTGCAAAGGAACAAAGTGAAATACATAATAGACAAGGTTGAGATGGTTCATTCGCTTGACAGCATGAAGCTTGCCGTTGAGATAGACAAGAGGGCGGCTAAGACAGGGAAAAAGATGGATTGTTTAATCCAGATAAACATAGGCGGCGAAGAGAGTAAATCGGGCATTGATTACGATGATGCCGAGTCATTTTTGAATGAGGCGGGTAGTCTTGACAATGTTAGGATACTCGGGTTTATGGCTATTGCGCCATATATTGAAGACAAAGAAAAGGTAAGGCCGTATTTCAAGAAGATGAATGAATTGTTTGAAAGAATGAAAATGAAGGGACACGAGGATCAAATGCTTTACCTGTCCATGGGAATGACGCATGATTTTGAAACGGCAATTGAGGAAGGCGCCAATATGGTCAGGATAGGCACGGGAATATTTGGTGAAAGGGATTATTCAAAATAAGGAGGAATTGCAATGAGCGTAATCGATAAAATTAAATTTTTCATGGGTATTGACGATTATGATGAAGATGAATTGGATGAAATTGAAGAAGACGAGATATTTTCTGAGCAAAGCATTGAACAAGCGGACACCAAAATCAGGGGGAATAAGATTTTGAATATACACTCAAACCAACAGATGAGGGTTATTGTTCACGAACCAAAAGATTTTGAAGAGGTTCCCGGCATAGTGGACAACCTTAAGAACAACAAACCTGTTGTAATTAATCTTGAAGAGCTTGAATATGAATTAGCTAAAAAAATATTTGATTTCCTCAATGGTGCCGTATATGCATTGGAGGGGAAAATTCAAAAAATCTCCAAAGGCATTTTTATAATTGCTCCCAAAAATGTTGAAATACAAGGGGATTTCAAAACCGAGACAACCGAAAAAGGAATTTTTCCTTGGCAAAAGTAGGAGAATATGGAGGGGAATATGTGGATTATAAAGGAATCTATCTATAGATTTGTTGAAGTGGTTAATTTTTTGATTATAGCGAGAATCATCTTTTCATGGTTTGCGCGCGATTATTCAAATCCGATTTTCAAGATGCTGTACAGTTTGACCGAGCCGATTCTTTCCCCTTTTAGAAATCTTTTGTTCAAGATGGGCATTGGGGGAGGCACAATCGATTTTTCGCCAATTTTCGCAATCCTGACGCTTGACGTGGTCAGCCGCTTGATAGTAAGCATATTGTAGAATGCCAGCGAAAAAAGAAGTTGAGGACTTCCTGAAAAGGCAAAGCCATATCAATTATTCCAAAGACGACGTTTATGAAATTCTAAAAGTGTTGTCTGCATATGAATCCATTTCAAGAGGCAAAACTGTTGCAATAAGCGGGATAATATCCAGAAGCCGATTTAATCTTGTCGAATCTTTGGTGCGTTCAAAACTAGACAATGAAGTGATGAGTTTCTTTGAGGGTGGATATCAGGACGCTGAAAGAGGGAGAATGATATTTACGATTAATGGGCAAATATCGATGGAAGAAGTCCAATTGAGAGTTATTGAACTGAAATTCAATTCAGAGGTTGGACACAGGGATATTTTGGGGGCATTGCTTTCGCTCGGGGTCAAGAGATCAATGATTGGAGACATAGGAATAGAGGGTTTGGTATCACATGTGGTCGTATCGAACGATATTGCCGACTTTATAAGAATAAATCTGAATAGAGTTGGAAGAAGCCATATTGAATCGTCCAAAGCGATTTCATGTGAGCGATTCGATATGCCGGAACAACAGTTCGAAGAAAAGCAAATAGTCGTTTCATCAATGAGGTCCGATTTGATTTTATCGAAATTTTTCAGGCAAAGCAGAAAAAATGTAAAAGGCGATATTGTAAAAGGTAAAGTGAAATTGAACGACTTTATACTGAATTCGGCTGATTATTGTGTTGCAGAATCGGATGTTCTTTCATATAGAGGCAATGGCAAAATAAGAATAGGCGATATGAAAGGAATTACTAAAAAAGGCAACTATGTTCTTAAAATAAAAAAATATGTATGATGGGGTGGAAAAATGATTAATCCGTTGGAAATACAAGCCGTTGAATTTGGGAAATCATTGAGAGGCTATCAAACCGGAGAAGTTGATAAATTCATAGATGATATTTTCGAGGACTATGAAATTATATACAAGGAGAACAAGGACCTCAAAGAGCGGATTAGATTGCTGGAAGAGCAAATAGAAACATACAAAAGCATGGAAAAGACATTAAACGAAACATTGATATTGGCAAGTGATACTGCGGAAACCGTGAAAGGCAACGCTGCAAAAGAAGCTGAATTCATAATAAACAAATCTGAAGAAGAAGCAAAAAGGATAATTGAGAAGGCAAATGCAGAAGTCATGAGGATAAAGAGAGAGTTTGATGATGCCAAAAAACAGGTTTTGATTTTCAATGAAAGGTATAGAAATCTTTTAAAGTCCCAGATAGAATTGTTGAACAAGTCAGTTGAGGACATGTTTGATTGAATCTGCGCAAAATAAACAACCCGCCTTTTGGCGGGTTGTTTTTAAGAATTCACAGGAGGTAATCCATAAATGAAGATAGGAATCATCGGAGCAATGGAGGAAGAAATCCAGTGCATACTGGAATCGATGGAAATAGAGGACAAGGAAATTTATGCAGGAATGGTTTTCAATAAAGGCTTTGTACACAACACAGAAGTTGTACTTGTCATGTCGGGCATAGGGAAAGTGAATGCAGCTCTATGCACACAGATACTTATAACAAAATTTAAAGTTGAAAGCATTATAAATACAGGGCTTGCAGGAGCATTGGAAAAGTCGTTTGAAATAGGGGATGTAGTGATTTCCAACGAATTGCTTGAACACGACATGGATGCAACGGGTTTCGGTTATGAACCCGGAGTGATACCGAGAATGGAAAAATCCATTTTCGCGGCAGAGCCAAGATTGATTGCATTGACGGTGGAAGCAATCGGAGAAGAAAAGAAAGTACATGTCGGGAGAATCGTATCCGGGGATGTGTTCGTTGCGGATTCTGAAAAGAGAATTTACCTGAATGAATTTTTCGGGGGGGTATGTGCGGAAATGGAAGGCGCGGCAATAGCTCATGTTTGTCATGTAAATAAAAGACCTTTTGTTATAATAAGAACAATTTCAGACAAAGCGGACAATTCGGCAACTGAAAATTTCAGCAAATTTGCCGACAAACACGCTCACGAATCAAGTCGTGTGGTTATTGATTTGATTAAAAAAATGGAAACGGTATAATATGGAAACAATAAAGATGATTGTAGGCGAAGACGGAGAAGGATGCAGGGTGGATGCTTACCTAAATGAAAATCTCGAGGAATTTTCAAGGAATTATCTGCAAAAGCTGATCAGCGGCGGAAAAGTAAGACAAGACGGCATTAAAATAGTGAAAAAGAATTACAGGTTGAAGGAAGGCATGTTATTGGAATTGAATGTTCCGGAGCCCGAAAAACTCGAGGTTAAACCCCAAAATATAAAACTGAATATTGTTTATGAGGATGAGGGGCTTTTGGTTATAAACAAAGATAAGGGCATGGTGGTGCATCCCGCACCTGGAAACTATGACGGAACGATTGTAAACGCACTTTTATACCATTGTGATTCGCTTTCCTCGATAAATGGCGTAATAAGACCGGGGATAGTTCACCGGATAGACAAGGACACAACCGGACTGCTCGTTGTTGCAAAAAACGATATGGTTCACAAAAATCTGTCGGAACAGTTGAAGGAACACGAAATAACAAGAATATACTATGCATTGGTTGAGGGGAACATAAAAGAAAAATCAGGAACAGTTGACGCCCCGATAGGCAGAGATCCATCAAACCGAATGAAAATGGCTGTTGTGGAAAAAGGAAAACCCGCAATCACCCATTTCGAAGTTTTAAGGAGATTCAGAAGCGCGACCCTTGTCAAGTGTGAGTTGGAAACTGGAAGGACGCATCAAATCAGGGTGCATATGTCCTATACAGGACATCCCATTGTAGGGGATGCATTATATGGATTCAAAAAAAACAGACATGCTTTTTCAAGACAGGCGCTTCATGCCAAAAAACTTACTTTCCACCACCCAATTGAAAAGAGAATGATGACTTTTACATGCCCTATGCCCGAGGACATGAAAGAACTTATACAAAAGATGAAGGCAATGGATTAATCCATTGCCTTCATCTTTTGTATTTCTTTTTCTTGAGGTGTGACATATAGTGTATTTTGTCCCGAGTATGTTACAAGGCCGGGACCGGCACCCTTGATTTTTTTTACATTTCGTATTTCGGTACAGTCTACAGGAACATTTGAAGAAAGACGTCCTTTACTGTAGTAAGCTGCTATTGAGGCAGCATCCAAGAAGTCTTTCTCCGATAAGGAACCGTCATTGACAAGCACTACATGCGAACCGGGCATATTTTTTGCATGGAACCAAAAATCTCCGGGTCGAGATTTTTTAAAAGTGACACGTTCGTTTTGGCTGCTGTTTTTCCCTGCAATTATATTCTTGCCGTTTTCGGTCAAAAAAGACATGTGGGTTTTGTTGAATTTATCAATTTCTTTTGCCTTTGTCTGTTTTTTATTCGGTCTTAAACGCTTGTTCAAATACCCTTCCGTTTTCAATTCTTCTTTTATAGCTTCAATGTTTGCAGATTCATATGAATTTTCAAGATTCACAAGAACATTGTCCAAATATTCGATTTCGCTCTTTGCAATAAGTATTTGCCTGCGGAGCTGCAATTTTGCATTTTTGTATTTATTGTATTTTTTAAAATATTTTTGAGCATTTTTTGACGGACTGAGTCTATTGTCAAGGGGTATTTCGATCAGTCTGTTTTCGTCATAGAAATTCTCCAATAGTATTGATTCCATTCCTTGTTTCACTTTATGAATGTTGGATAAAAGAATGTCGCCATAAACCTTGTATTTTTTATAATCAAGCGAATGGGTGTATTCTTCATGAAGTTTCTGGAGTTTGTTGCGTGAATGTGAAATCCTGGACTTCACAAGCTTATTCAAATTCGAGGATTTGGCGGCAAGATTAGCAGCCTTGTTCTTGTCAATATAGAACCTGTCTATTGCACAAGAAATCGAACTGAAATTTTCACGCTCGTAGATTTGATTCGGGTATATTTCCAATTCGGCTGCATGAAAATCCTTGGGGGAACCTTTGTCTGTAAACACAGTAGGTTTTTCATAGCCGGAATCGATTGATTTTCCAAAGGATATTATAGAATTCCAAAGTCTATTGGAAGAGTCGGGATTTATGCTGGATGTGTTTGACCTGGGGTCTATCCCGGAGCGCAGGCAGAACTCTTTTGCCAATATTGGACTTATTCCTTTGAAGTTGGAATAGATCATTTTATAGACGTCTGAATTTTCAAATTGCAACTTTTTATAAAAATCGCCTGAAAGACATTCTTCGATATTGATTTTACCCTGATCCGGTGGAAAGGAATAAGCGAGACCGGGAAGGACTTGACGCTGCCTGCTGATGGTTGAAGGAATTCTTCTTATGCTGTCTATTATTATTCCTTCGGAATTGACGAGAATTATGTTGCTGTGTTTTCCCATCAATTCTACAACAAGGCGCTTGCTTTCTGAAAATTTTAGTTCATCATGTGTATGGAAATCAAAAAAAAGTATCCTGTCGTTGTCATATTGAACAACCTCACTCAAAAATCCGCCCTGCAAATGTTTTCTTAGAACCATGCAGAAGAGCGGCGGGGCGCTCGGATTTGTTTTATCCATTTCTGTCATCGCCATATATGGGAGACTCGAATTTACGGAAATCAACAATTTGTGAGTCTCCCTGCCCATTTTAAAACGCAGCATCAGTTGGAATTTGTCGGGCTGGTATATTTTATCTATTCTCGATTTTTTAAGAACCGCATTCAACTCGCACTTGAGCGCGCGAGCAACATATCCGTCAAACGGCATAATATCACCCTTTCATTTTGATATGCTCAAGTATATCATTTTTACAGAGTAAAACAAATTTGATAATTGAAGCAATAAAATTTGGTATAATAAAAGAAATTAAGCAAGGAGAGTGCAAATTGAAATTTACAAAAATGCATGGAACAGGTAATGATTTTATTTTAACTGAATATGAAGAAATAATTGGTGTAGACTCGAGCGTGCCGGAGATTGCGGAAAGAATCTGCGAAAGGCACTTTGGTGTGGGGGCCGATGGATTAATGTTCACAATGGAATCCTGCGTGGCTGACATAAAAATGAAGTATTATAATTCTGATGGAACAAAAGGGGAGATGTGCGGAAACGGCATAAGATGTTTTGCAAGATATGCACATGACAGCGGCAAGGTTTTAAACAGAAAATTTTCGATAGAAACCGACGCCGGCATTTACAATGTTGAATTGCTTGAAAAATGCATGGTTGAAGTGGAAATGGGGAAACCCCTTACAGATGCAGAAAATGTGCCTGCGATAGGGGGCAGGGATGGCAAGTTTCTGAAAGAGGGCATTGAAACGAGATTTGGAATTATTGAAGCGAGTTCGGTCAGGATGGGTGTCCCCCATACTGTTATTTTTGAAGAGGGCGATAAATCGTTCGATGTCGGCAAATGGGGATTCGAGCTTGAAAAATTGAAAAAAGTATTTCCAGAAGGAACAAATGTGAATTTTGTCAAAGTGCTTTCGCCAAAGAATATAGTTGTGGAAACTTGGGAACGTGGAGCTGGAAAGACCTTGTCATGCGGTACCGGCGTATGTGCATCGGCTTATTTGGCCAATTATTTCGGTTTTGTTGATGAAGAAGTTTATGTAAAGGTTCCGGGAGGCGGTTTGTCCATAAGAATACTGGAAGAC
Source organism: uncultured Peptostreptococcaceae bacterium (assembly GCA_964484935.1). Taxonomy (GTDB): domain Bacteria; phylum Bacillota; class Clostridia; order Peptostreptococcales; family BM714; genus BM714. Next base: position 53,124 of record CAZAFW010000001.1, on the reverse strand, counting down.
TCGATGTATATGAAGGGCGAGGCAGTCTTGATATGCCGAGGGGATTATTGCATGGAGACATGCAGTTTATGATATAATAAATGGTGGTGCATGTATTTATGCCACTCTATTTTTTTGAAAAAGGTGATTTGTATGGCTACAGCAAAAAACAGAAAAAAACAAAAGGCGAGTGTAAAAGTGAAAGACAAAAAGAAACATTTGATTTTGCCGTTTGTCATGATTTCGGCAGGGATAATGCTTCTGCTTAGCATCTATACCCAATCAGCAGGGATAGTCGGAGAGTGGCTGAAGAATGTTTTCGGAGGTTTGTTCAATGGGAATGCGGTATACATGGCTTTTATCTTGATTTTGTCAGGCCTTCTGCAAGTGATTGAAAAAGGCGGTTCTTATAGAAGTGTTTTTGTTTTGGCTGATTTTATGGTTTCGGGTTCAATTTTATACGGTATCACTAATGGCATCCAAAGGACTTTCGATGTCAAAGAAACAGCCGTCTATTTTGCGGGCGGCGTCTCCGGGGAAGCTCCCGGATTGATAAACAGAATGATATACTCTGCATCGGTTAAAATGCTTGGGACCTATGGGAGTCTATTTCTTTGCGCAATACTTTTATTGGTTGGAACAGCTATAATTTTGGACAAATCCATAGCGGAAATATATAAAGCGGTTGCGGGAGCATTGAGATTTTCCATAAAGGTGCTTAAGAAATCCGCATTGAAAGTATTCACTAAAGAGGAAGCCGCATACAAGGAACGAAAAAAGAAAAAAGAAAAAACCGAAAAGAAAACTCTTAATGAAATCCCGGAAGAGATTAAAACTCAGCCTGCGATAAAGGTGATTGACTATGCCAAGGAATATGGAGAACGCAAAGACAGTATTGAAAATGTCAAAACTGAAGAAAAAATTGGTCAAAGGGATGAATCCGCTACAAATCCAAAGGCAGATTCAATTTCAGAGCCTATAAAAATCAACAGTGAAATATGCAAGAGCGGTTTTAGTGAAAATTATAGGCAATACAGATTGCCGGGAATTGAACTGCTGGATAAAACCCCTGAAAACGGCAAGGAAATGGATAGGAAATCAGTATTGAAAAAAGCGAAAAACCTTGAAAGGATATTGGATGATTTTGGAGTCGACGCAAAGGTTGTTCAAGTTAGCAGGGGGCCGACTATCACCAGGTACGAAATACAGCCGAAACCGGGCGTGAAGGTAAGCAGAATCGTTTCACTTTCAGATGACATAGCTTTGAATCTAGCCGCAAGAAACATAAGGATCGAAGCTCCGATTCCGGGGAAGGCGGCAGTTGGAATTGAGGTTCCAAACGATGGAAATTCGCTTGTAGGCTTGCGTGAAATCATAAAAAGCAATAGCTTCAAAGAGAAAAAAGAAGGCTTGAATTTTGCGCTTGGGAAAGACATATCGGGAAATCCAATAGTATCCGATCTAACAGAAATGCCGCACTTGTTGATTGCAGGTGCAACTGGATCAGGCAAAAGCGTATGTGTAAATGCGCTCATCACCAGCTTGCTTTTTGCAAAACGACCGGATGAAGTGAAATTTTTAATGATTGACCCGAAAGTTGTTGAATTGAATCAGTATAACGGCATTCCGCATCTTATCATGCCTGTTGTCACCGACCCCCAAAAATCTGCAGCGGCATTGAATTGGGTTGTAAATGAGATGAATGAGCGATATAAGACATTTGCAGAAACCAATGTGAGGGATATAAAAAGCTATAATAAAAGCCGCGACCATGAAAGCATGTATCAAATTGTCGTCATAATTGACGAACTTTCGGATCTGATGATGGTAGCTCCAAGTCAAGTGGAGGATGCAATATGCAGAATAGCTCAAATGGCAAGGGCCGCAGGCATCCATTTGATCGTTGCAACGCAAAGGCCGTCGGTGGATGTAATAACGGGAATAATAAAAGCCAACATACCATCAAGAATTGCTTTTGCGGTTTCTTCTCAAGCCGATTCCAGAACGATATTGGACATGGGTGGGGCTGAAAAATTATTGGGTAAAGGGGACATGCTGCACTATCCGGTGGGGCAGTCCAAGCCAAGAAGGATTCAGGGCGTTTTTGTATCTGACAACGAGACAAAAAAAGTCTTGAATCATATAAAATCACAGGTTGGCGAAGTGGAATATGAAGAAATACCTGCAGAAACTTTCGTCAAAGACAATGTTGATGAAACTGACGAGCTTTTGCCGGAAGTTATCGAAACTGTTGCTGCAATGGATCAAATATCAATATCGATGCTGCAAAGGAGATACAGGATAGGCTACAATCGTGCCGCCAGGATAATCGACGAGATGGAAAAAAGAGGCATAGTGAGCAAAAGCGACGGCAAGAAACCAAGAAACGTATTAATAAACGAGGAAGATTTGGGGACCGATTATGAATAGTGCTGATAAAAAGAAAATCAAAATTGAAAATAAAAAGTTTTTAATTGAAACCTTGGGGTGTTCGAAGAACCAAGTTGATTCTGAGTTTCTTGCAGGCCGCTTGATAAAGGCGGGGTTGGATTTGACTTATGATTTTGAGGATGCCGATTATATCATTGTCAACACATGCGGCTTCATAGCTGATGCAATGGAAGAGTCAGTCAATACCATATTGGAATTCGGACGCATTAAAAGTAAAAACCAGGTCATTGTAGCGGCAGGATGCCTTTCTGAAAGATTTGCCGATGAAATACAAAGAGAGATGCCTGAAATTGACATAATAATCGGAGTGACGAAATTTTTGGAGCTGCCTGAGATGCTGGAAAAATTCGAAAGTGACGGAAATAGAATCTCAAATGTCGGAGAAATAGACCGTTATGTGGATTATGAAGAAAGGGAAAGAGTTCTTCTCGACCAGGAGCATTATGCTTATGTGAAAATCTCGGAAGGCTGCGACAACAGGTGCACATACTGCACCATACCTGGATTCAAGGGAGGGTACAAGAGCAGAAGAATCGAAGATATTATTTCGGAAGCAAATGAATTGGCAAGCAGGGGAGTAAAGGAAATAGTGCTTATAGCACAGGATACAACAAAATACGGATTAGACATATATGGTGAATTCAAGCTGGTTGAACTTCTTGAAGAACTTGTGCTTGTTGACGGCATTGAATGGATAAGGATATTGTATGCGTATCCGGATGTTTTGGATGAATCGTTGATTGAAATGATAAGAAAAAATGATAAAATATGCAATTACCTCGACATGCCCATTCAGCATTGCAATGATGATGTTTTAAAAAGAATGAATCGCCATACAAATTCAAAAGATTTGGAAAAAGTTTTAGAAATGATTAGAAGATTGATTCCAGACATGTCCATAAGGACAACTCTTATGGTCGGTTTTCCCGGAGAGAGCGTTGGGGCATTCGAAGAATTGATTGAATTCGTTGAAAAACAAATATTTGACAAGCTTGGAGTCTTCGAATATTCGCCAGAAGAGGGGACGCCTGCCGCAGGATTCGATTGCCAGATTGATTCCAATACAAAGGCGGACAGGAAAGAAAGAATAATGCTTTTGCAAAAGAAAATTTCGGAAAATGCAAACAACAAAAAAATCGGCATGACCATAAAAGCTATAATTGATGAAAAAATTGAAAATGAAGATGTTTACATCGGCAGGACACAATACGACGCTCCTGAGGTAGATGGTGTTTTATACATCAATACCAAAAGCGAGCTTGAGCCGGGTGACTTTGTAGATGTTAAAATTACAGATTCGCTTGAGTACGATTTGATTGGAGTGATTGAAAATGAATCTGCCAAATAAAATTACTGTGGCAAGGATAATAATGGTGCCTATATTTATTTGGGTGCTTTTGTCGGGAATGCAAAATTCGAGGATAATTGCGGCGGTGATTTTTATAATTGCTTCAATTACAGATTTTCTTGACGGTTATTTGGCGAGAAAATATGAATTGATAACTGACTTTGGAAAATTGATGGATCCAATGGCGGACAAGATACTGGTTGCATCGGCACTTATTGCATTGGTTCAAGTTGGACGAATATCAGTGTGGCCGGTTGTTATTATTCTTGCGAGGGAATTTCTTATTACTTCATTCAGATCTCTCGCGGCTTCTAAAGGATTGGTTATAGCGGCAAGCATTTGGGGCAAAATCAAGACAAATACACAAATGTTTGCGATAATATTATTAATGTTAACCAATGGAGCGATTGCGGATATTATGCTTTGGATATCAGTATTGTCAACAATTTTGTCCGCTGTCGATTATATAGGAAAAAACAAAAAAGTCATAATCTAAAAAGGGGAACTTATGGACGCTGCAATTTTAAATGTTGGTACAGAGTTGTTGATGGGAGAAATTGTGAATACAAATGCGGCATATTTATCTCAGCAAATGAAAAAATTCGGAATAAATGTATACTATCAGATTGTTGTTGGGGACAATCATTGCCGATTGCAGAGCGTTTTGGAAATTTTGTTCAAGAAGGTGGATATAATTCTTTTGACTGGAGGACTTGGCCCGACCAAGGATGATATGACAAAAGAGGCGGTAGCCTCAGTTTTTAAAAGGGAACTGAAACAGAACCATGAAGCTGTAAATCAGATGGAAAAAATAATGAAAAGATATGGAAGGTCGATAAAAGAAATAACGAAAAACAACTACAGGCAGACTTTTTTCCCTGAGGGAAGTACGATACTGAAAAATGACATGGGTTCGGCTCCAGGATTTATTCTGCAAACAGATCAAGAAAACAAAACTGTGATATGTCTTCCGGGGCCGCCGCATGAAATGAAAGCGATGTTCAATGCCCACCTCAATGACTATTTTTCGGCAATGACAGATGTATGCATTCATTCTAAAGTATTGAGGCTTACGGGAATTGGCGAATCTGCCGTTGAAACTGAATTGATTGATCTGATTGAAAACCAGAAAGACCCTACAATTGCTACATATGCGAAGCCGGGGGATGTTGCGATAAGGGTGGCTACAAAGCAAAAGGATAAAGAATCGGCTGAAACTGTTTTGCAGCCGACAATAAACGAGATAAAAAAACGTTTGGGCAGATTTGTTTATTCGGAAGATGAAAGAGAACTCAATGAAATGGTGATAAATTTGCTCAGGGATAAAGAATTGAAGGTTTCAACGGTTGAATCATGCACGGGCGGCTTGCTGGCTTCTAATTTCATTGACGTGCCGGGAGCGTCGGATGTTTTTGGTGAAGGTTTCATCACATACAGCAACGAAGCCAAAGAGAAGAGGATTCATGTCGACGTTGAAATATTGAAAAAGCACGGGGCGGTAAGCGTGCAGACGGCGGAAGAGATGGCTGTAGGACTCTACAAGGAGACAGGCAGTGACGTATGCATATCTGTAACAGGCATCGCAGGTCCGGAAGGCGGAACAGAAGAAAAGCCAGTCGGTCTTGTATATGCAGCTTTCTTGATTGATGGGACAATTGAAATTGAAACTTATCATATTCGTGGAGACAGACAAAGAATAAGGACCTATACGGTTAATAATATAATGAAAAAATTATATCAAATCTTAAAAAAGGTTGATTAATATAAAATAGTGGGATATAATCAAATAAAAGAACAAATGTTCGATATGAAAGGTGGGTGAATCCAGTTTCGCACTGGGACAATATGGACGAAAAAAAGAAGGCTCTTGATACTGTATTGACACAAATAGAAAAACAATTCGGGAAGGGTTCAATCATGAGGCTCGGAGACGACGGAGCGAGAGCAAATGTGGAGTCGATTCCTACGGGTATAGTGGAACTGGATATTGCATTGGGCATAGGAGGAATTCCAAAAGGGAGAATAATTGAGATATACGGTCCTGAATCTTCCGGGAAAACAACGGTTTCTCTCCATATGATTGCAGAGTGTCAAAAAAATGGCGGCAATGCCGCTTTCATAGATGTAGAGCATGCGTTGGATCCGGTATATGCCGGCAATTTGGGTGTTGACATAGAAAACCTTATTCTTTCCCAGCCTGATACGGGAGAGCAGGCATTGGACATAGTAGAAGCCTTGGTCAGAAGCGGAGCAATAGATATAATTGTTTTGGACTCGGTTGCGGCGCTCGTACCGAAGGCTGAGCTGACCGGGGAAATGGGAGACAGTCATATGGGTCTTCAGGCAAGGCTCATGTCTCAGGCCATGAGGAAATTGACTGCAATAATCAGCCGTTCAAGAACATCTGTAATATTCATAAATCAACTCAGGGAAAAAATTGGTGTCATGTTTGGGAACCCCGAGACCACAACAGGAGGAAGAGCTCTTAAATTTTATTCGTCGGTTCGAATAGATGTGCGTAGAATAGGAAGCATCAAGCAGGGAGACCAGATAGTAGGAAACAGAACAAAAATAAAGATTGCCAAGAACAAGGTTGCTTCACCATTTAAAATCGCTGAATTCGATATAATGTATGGCAAAGGCGTGTCAAAAGAGGGAGGCATCCTTGACTGCGGGGTAAATGCAGGTATAATAAAAAAATCAGGATCTTGGTACAGTTACAATGAAGACAGAATAGGGCAAGGCAGGGAAAATGCAAAACAACATCTTATGGAACATGCCGATATGTTTGTTGATATTGAAAAAAAGATAAGGGATTATTACGGCTTGGAAACAGTAACAAAAGAAGAAGCGGAATAATTAATGGAATAAAGTAAGGCAATACAGCTTTAAGCAAGATAAAAGGTCGAAACGCCCACAATATTTTTATTGGGAGTTTCGGCCTTTCTTGGGAAGGGGATGCGATCAATGAAAGTAATACTTCTAGAAAAAGTGAACAAGAGCGTGAGCAGGATTTTAACCGATTGTGAAGTTTTTTATTTTTGTGATGCAAAATGGCTTAAAAATAATAGATTGGAAAATCATTTTACTATTGACGAGAAAATGGAAAAGGAATTGAGAGACTTCACTGAGACCTATTCTTTAGAGCGGACATTGAAATACATTGAATTCAAGAGAAGAACCGAAAAAGAGGTTTCAAATCATTTAAGAAAAATCCACATACCAGAATACATTATACAGGCGACAATTTTAAAAATGGTGGAATACGGAATGCTGGACGACGAATTGTATGCGAGGGACTATATTGATGAGCTTATTGAAAAAAACCAGTCGACTTATGCAATAAAAATGAAATCAATAAACAAGGGCATTAATGAACCATTAGTGGAGGCAATCCTGACTGAACTAAATGTTCTTGAAAAAGAAGAATTCAGGGCCTTGAAATTGATTGAAAAAAGATACGGAAAAAGCGATAAAAAACATGAAATGAACAAGGTGAGACAATACTTGTATAGAAAAGGATTCTCAACAGAAGCCATAAGGAAATCAATGGAAAATCATTTTGTGGGCATTGTCCAATAAGCTTGACAATAAATACGAAAAGTTTTAAAATTACAAAGAGGATTCTATTAAACTGCCCGTTTTAGTTCCTCGTGAATTGGGTTTTAACCGAGTTGTCTCGGTTTTTATTTTTTATTATAAATGGGAGGTGTATGCATATTATCAAAATATACTATTTAGCGATTGCAGCTGTAGTACTTGTTCCCATTGCTTTTGGATTGGGATATTTATACAGAAAAAAGATTGCCGCTGAAAAAATTCAAAGCGCTGAAGAAAAAGCAAGAAAAATACTTTCTGAAGCGAATAAATTGGCGACAACAGCGAAAAAAGAAGCTTTAATAGATGCAAAAGAAGAAATTCATAGATTAAGAAAAGACTTGAACAAAGAAATAAGAGAAAGAAGAACAGAATCTCAAAGAACAGAGAAAAGACTCAATAAAAGAGAGGAATCTCTTTATGCAAAGACAGAGGCGCTTGAAGAAAAAGAAAATATACTAATCGGAAAATTAAAAGAAATAGAAGTAAAGAACCAGGAAGTCGACGAACTTTTCAAGAAGCAGATAGAAGAACTTGAAAGAGTGTCTGGATTTACTGCTGAAGAAGCAAAGGAAATGCTTCTCCAGGATATTGAAAAGGAAGTCCGATATGAGTCGGCAATAATGATAAAGGATATAGTTTCAAACGCAAAAGAGGAAGCCAGTAAAAAAGCTAAGGAAATATTGGCCTATTCCATACAAAAATATGCTGCGGATTATGTTGCTGAAAGCACTGTATCGGTCGTCAATCTTCCGAATGATGAAATGAAAGGCAGAATTATAGGCAGAGAAGGAAGAAACATAAGGACTTTAGAGACTTTGACCGGAGTGGATCTCATTATCGATGACACACCTGAAGCTGTTATACTATCGGCTTTTGATCCAATCAAAAGGGAAATTGCACGTGTTGCATTGGAGAAACTCATTGTCGATGGCAGAATCCATCCTGCAAGAATTGAGGAAATGGTAAACAAGGCTTCAGCCGAAATTGATGAAAAAATCAAAGAAGAGGGAGAAGCTGCAACTTTCGATGCCGGAATACACAATCTTCATCCGGGATTGATCAAATTGCTTGGAAGACTTAAATACAGAACAAGTTACGGGCAGAATGTTCTGAAGCACTCGATAGAAGTATCATATTTGGCAGGTCTCATGGCAGCCGAGTTAGAAGTCGATGTAAAGCTTGCCAAGAGAGCCGGATTGCTCCATGACATAGGAAAGGCTCTTGATCATGACATGGAGGGAACCCATGTAGAGATTGGAATGGATGTCCTTAAGAAATATGGAGAGTCAAAAGAAGTGATTCATGCAATGTCTACGCATCATGGAGACTATGAGCCTCAAACAGTTGAAGCAATTTTGATTACAGCGGCTGATGCTGTTTCGGCAGCAAGACCTGGTGCGAGAAGAGAAACTCTTGAAACATATGTAAAAAGGCTGGAAAAACTTGAAGAGATCGCAAAGTCGTATGATCAGGTCGACAAGGCTTTTGCAATACAGGCAGGGCGTGAAATAAGGATAATGGTTAAACCTGAGAAAATATCAGATACCGAAATGATCCTTCTTGCCAGAGAAATTTCGAAGAATGTCGAAAACGATCTGGAATATCCGGGTCAGATAAAAGTGAACCTCATTAGAGAAACAAGAACTGTGGATTACGCGAAATAAAATAATTATTTTTAAAATGGACACCTCCAAAGAGGATGCGACAATCAAACTGATTGACGATTCCTCTTTGGAGGTGTTTTAATACATAAAGCATATCTTCTAAAAAATACGGCGTCATTAAATTATTTTGCTGTTAAAAAAGGATTCCAAGGGATTCTGTAGAATACTAATACAGGGATTAATATGAAATATATGTAAATTTATTGTAGAAAGAGATATAATTAAAATCAAAAGGAGGAATCATACTAATGGATGTTTTAAAAGTATCGGCTAAATCAAGTCCAAATGCGGTTGCAGGTGCGCTTGCGGGTGTTTTGAGGGAAAACGGACATGCCGAAATTCAAGCAATTGGAGCCGGTGCGTTGAATCAAGCGGTCAAAGCGGTAGCGATAGCAAGAGGATTTGTAGCACCAAGCGGAATGGATTTGGTTTGTATTCCTGCTTTCACAGATATTGAAATAGAAGGGGAAGAGAGAACCGCAATCAAGCTGATTATAAGCCCAAGATAATAATTGATTAAAATAAACCCGTCAATTGGACGGGTTTATTTTTGGTTTTCAAAAACCGAAGATTAAACATATATTGATAAATATTGTTCGCTATAATATAATATTATATGTTCAGTTATTCAGCGATAGATAGGAGGAATTACTATGTCGAACGAGATATACAGCAATCCTTTGACAGAAAGATACACTAGTGTGGAAATGCAGAAAATATTTTCTCCATACAACAAATTCAGAACCTGGAGGACTTTATGGATAGCTTTGGCTGAATCCCAGAAGGAGCTTGGTTTGAACATTAGTGAAGAACAGATATCGGAAATGAAAGCCGGTGCGGATGAAATTGATTTTGAAAAAGCTAAAGAATATGAAAAGAAGACGCGACACGATGTAATGTCACATGTATTGACATTCGGAGAGGCATGTCCGAAAGCCAAGGCGGTAATGCATCTTGGAGCTACAAGTGCTTTTGTGGGAGACAACACTGATCTTGTAGTATACTATCAAGCCCTTGAAACAATAAGGAAGAAGCTTGCTGTGCTTATTATACACCTTTCGGAATTTGCCGTAGAGCACAAAGCACAAGCGACCCTTGGATACACACATTACCAGCCCGCCCAGCTTACGACAGTAGGGAAAAGGGCGACACTTTGGATTCAGGATCTGCATATGGATCTTTTTGATTTGGAACATCTTATGGAAAACTATAAGATAAGGGGCGTGAAAGGAACTACAGGCACTCAGGCAAGCTATTTGGAATTATTCAACGGAGATCATGGCAAGGTAGTTGAGCTGGAATCGAAAGTCGCAGAAAAAATCGGATTCAAGCATGTATTCGATGTTGCGGGCCAGACGTATTCTAGAAAATTTGATTTCAAGATACTTTCGGTGCTCAGCGGAATAGCACAAACACTCCATAAAATGACAAACGATATCAGGCTGCTTCAAAATCTTAAAGAAATAGAAGAACCGTTTGCAAAAAATCAAATTGGTTCATCTGCAATGGCATATAAGCGCAATCCGATGAGAAGTGAACGAATTGCTTCCCTTTCACGTTACATCATGAACAATTTGGGGAACGCATCGGATACGGTCTCGACACAATGGTTCGAAAGGACATTGGATGATTCGGCCAATAGAAGAATTGTAATTCCGGAAACATTCATGGCAACAGATGCCATATTGGACATTGCATCAAACATAAGCAGGGGACTTGTCGTCAATGAAAATGTCATAAAGTCAGATATAGAAAAAGAGCTGCCTTTCATGATGACTGAAAACATATTGATGGCCGCGGTAAAAAAAGGCGGAGACAGGCAGGAACTTCATGAAAGAATAAGAGTCCATTCTATTGAGGCGGCCAAGCAAGTAAAACAATTGGGCAAGCCGAATGATCTGCTTGAAAGAATTGCTGAAGACGACTCTTTCAAACTGAATGTTGAAGACTTGAAACTTTTGATGAACCCGAATCTATATATAGGACGCGCACCCGAGCAGGTAGACGATTTTATTGGAAAAATCATCGAACCGATCAAGAAAACTTATGGAGAATTAGCCAAGACAGAAGTGGAAATGAAAGTCTAATCTATTTTATAATGAAAAAAGATGATGCAGGATGATTTGTCTTGCATTTTCTTTTCAAATAAACTATACTTTAAATGTATATTTAGGGAATAGTTAAGAAGGGGGAAAAAACTATGCATGAAAAGAAACTTAAAATACACAACAAATCCTCAAAACCCACCAATGTAGTCGCATACGAACACGGCATGATTCAGGAATGCCTTGAAATCGAAAAGCTTCTTCCAGATTATCTTTACGATTTTTTTCTATACTTGAAAGGTTCTGTCGCAGTTTCCACCAGGCTTGCCTATTTGAACGACATTAAATTTTTTTTAAATTATATGATAAACGAAAGCAATCTTTCGGATGCTTCTTCCATCGCCGAAATTCCCATTGAGCATATGATTCGAATAACTGCAAAGGATGTAAATAGGTACCTTGGCGGATATTGCTCGCGCTATTTGCTGGAAAAGGGAAATCAGCCGATAGTCATGGAAAACAACAACAGGTCGCTTTCAAGGAAAAAATCATCGCTTAGCGTGCTGTTTAAATTCCTATATCGCGAAGAAATAATGCCAGGCAATATAACTGATGCTTTCAACCCTATAAAGTTGCCAAAACCGCAACCTGATGCGATTAAAAGGCTTGATATCGACGAGGCCCGTATTATGTTCGATTGCGTTGCGAGTGGAAAAGGCTTGTCTGACAAGGAAAGGATTTATTGGGAAAAGACAAAGTACAGGGACATGTTGATATTGATTTTGTTCACAACTTACGGTTTGAGACTCAGGGAGCTTCAACAACTGAACGTTTCGTCGTTCAACATAAGCCGCGGTGAATTCCTAGTTTACAGGAAAAGGGGCAAGGAATCTGCAATGCCTTTGAATAAATCAGTCGAGAGAGCACTGAAAAATTATATAGAAATTGAAAGGAAGGCATATTCTCCCAAGGGAGAGGATGCGCTTCTTCTTTCAATGCAGAAGAAGCGGCTTACACAAAGGGCCATAAGAGACATTGTAAAGAAATACACTGCAATTGCATTGGGTACGACGAAGGAAAACGGTTACAGCCCGCATAAGCTCAGAGCTACCGCGGCGACATCGCTTATTGAGATGGGAGCTTCAATATATGAAGTTAAAAATCTTCTCGATCATGACAACGTGACAACAACTCAATTGTATTCTGCCCATAAAAAGGATCAGAAGCGCGAGATAATAAAAAAATTTGAATGGCTTGAAGATGATTAATCGAACCTATGTTTGCATCGGTGTGTAATTTTATGATATAATCAATCAAGTAAAAATTGCAAACGGAGGTGCGAAAATCTATGTATGAGGATTTGACAGGCAAGCAAGTAAAAATTATTGAATTTATACTCGAAGAGGTAAAAAAAAGAGGATATCCGCCCTCTGTAAGGGAAATATGCAAGGCAGTTGGATTGAAATCCACTTCTTCTGTCCATAATCACTTGGTGACCCTCCAGGATTTGGGATATATAAAACGTGATGCCACCAAGCCGAGAGCCATTGAATTGAACGAACAAAAGCTCAACATCGATGGCAAGGAAAAAGAAAATGTGGTAATGGTTCCAGTTGTAGGCTCGGTTGCGGCCGGCACGCCAATTCTGGCTGTTGAAAATATAGACTGGCACTTTCCTCTACCCGAGCAGTTTGTAGAAAAGGGAAATTATTTCATGCTTGAAGTCAACGGGGACAGCATGATTGAAGCAGGAATACATGACCACGACTATGTACTTGTCAAACAGACCAGGGAAGCAGACAACGGAGATATGGTTGTTGCCTTAATTGACGATTCCGCAACAGTAAAAACTTTTTACCGTGAAAAGGACCATATACGTCTTCAACCCGAAAACAGCTCAATGAACCCCATCATCGTTACAGAGGACTTGATGGTTCTTGGAAAGATAAAAGGTGTTTTTCGATTGATGTAGTGAAATTAAAAGCAAATAAAAGAGCCCTTGCGTTTTAAGACGCAAGGGCTCTTTTATTTATATGGGTTTTTGTCAAATCGAAAGGTGCTTTTGGTCAATAAGATTCTGCAAAGCTTTCATAAGACCTATTCTTGCGTGGTCGTATGTCAAGCCGCCTTGGAAATAGGCTATATATGGTGCCGTCAATGGAGAATCCGCACTAAGCTCTATAGAGGAGCCTTGTATGAAAGTTCCTGCAGCCATAATCACTTGTGTTTCATAACCGGGCATGTCCCATGGAATCGGGCGCACATGGGAATCCACCGGCGAAGATGCTTGTATTGCTTCACAAAAACAGATTACAGCTTGTTTTGAATTCAATTTGACGGCTTGTATTATATCGCTTCGTTCATCCGCAAGGCCAGGAAATGTGGCGAATCCGAGCTTTTCGAACATGCAGGCGCAAAGCAGAGCTCCTTTCAAAGCTTCTGTTACAGTATGCGGAGCCATGAAGAATCCTTGAAAAAAATGCCGGTTCATTCCAAAGGACAATCCGCATTCCTTCCCGATTCCAGGGGAAGTCATTTTGTGCGATATGAGTTCGATCAATTTGCCTTTGCCGACTATATACCCGCCGGTCATTGCCAAACCTCCGCCCGGGTTCTTTATGAGAGAGCCGGCTGCGAGATCGAAACCGATTTCTGTGGGTTCTGTCCTTTCCAGAAATTCACCGTAACAATTGTCAACCATCAATATGGTTTCACTTGATTGGCTTTTAATTAATTCCGCAAGAATCCGCATTTTGTCTATGCTTATGGCCTTGCGCCATTCGTATCCCGTTGAACGTTGGACGTAAACCATTTTGGGTTTTGATTTCAGCTCTTGCAATATCGAATCATAGTCGAAATCGCCTGACTTGGTCAATTCAACCTGCTTGTAAAGTATTCCTATTTCTGAAAGAGTGGATGTTTTGGGACCGTTTATTCCAATAAGAGTCCTGATAGTGTCATAAGGAGCACCGCTTACAGAAAGAATTTCGTCGCCGGGACGGAGTGTTCCGCTTAGGCAGAGGGAAATGGCATGGGTCCCGTTGACGATTATCGGCCTCACTATAGCGTCTTCTGTACCGAAAACATCTGAATATATTTTTTCAAGAGTATCTCTTCCGCTTTCGTTGTAGCCGTACCCGCTGTTCCAGTTGAAATCAGTGTCGCTAAGACGATTTTTTTGCATAGCTTTTAAAACCTTGTATTGATTGTAGGCCCTCGTGTCGGCAAGTGCTTCAAAATGCCCCTGGATTTCTTTTTCGCACTTTTTAATAAATTTAAGAACATCTTCCCCTATCCCGAAAAGCGTTTCGGATGGCATTTCTGTTCTTTTCACTCTTTTTCACCCGCTTTCAAAAAAATGAACGGCATTTAAGCCGTTCGGACTGGAAAATTCCACCACAGGTCTCGCATTGATTTTAACCGTCATGAATATTCTCCAATCAGCATTATGTATGACTATTGCTAATTTTAAAGGGAAAGGATTACAAATTGGGAAAAATCCCTATTCTTCATCCGAATCCGTATTTATGAATTGGTTCAAGTTAATACGTTTTGAAGGAATTATCGTTGAAATCGCATGCTTGTAAATCATTTGCTGGCTTCCATCGTTTTCAATGACAATTGTGTACAGGTCGAATCCCTTGACATAGCCTTTCAACTGAAAACCATTTGTAAGAAAAATCGTAAGAAGAGTTTTGTCTTTTCTGGTCTGATTGAGTATTATATCCTGCAAGTTTAGAACATTTTTCATAATGATTCATATCCCCCTTTAGATAATGTTATTTATGATGAATTTGTTTGTTATTGCCAATAATTTATTCATATTTGAAGTCTTTGAGGCTTCCATCTCGATTTGAATGGCTTCATTATATCTTCTGAACCATGTCATCTGGCGCTTTGCGTAATGTCTTGAGTTGAGTTTGATTTTATATTTCATTTCATCTATACCCGTTATTCCGGACAAATGCTCAAGAACTTCTTTGTATCCGATTCCTTTCATTGCCATATGCTTTTCTGTGAGGCCCATTTGGGTCAATTTGACCACTTCATCAATCAATCCTGCCTCGAGCATTCCTTCAACTCTCAAGTTGATTCTATCATACAACAGAGTTCTTTCTCTATGCAAACGAAAAAATAATGTTTCGTATTTTGGTGTGGGATTCAAAGCTGATGCAAATTTTTTTATGGGCAATCCGGTAGCGTGATGAACTTCAAGAGCCCTTATGACCCTTTTGACATTGTTGGGATGAATAATATCCGCAGAATCGGAATCTACTGATTTCAATTGATTGTAAAGATATGCGTTCCCTTTTTCTTTTGACAACTTTTGAAGCATGCTCCTGTATTCTGGATCATATGTCGCATTCGAAAAATCCATGTCGTAAAGTATTGAACTGAGGTAAAGGCCGGTACCGCCTGAAATTATAGGTATTTTACCTTGTCCATGAAGCATTCGAATGACTTCTTCTGCCTGCCGCTTGTAAACTGCAACAGAATAATTGTTGTCGAGTGGATTCGCGACATCTATCATATGATGTCTTACTCTTGACAATTCTTCCGAGGTTGGCTTTGCTGTGCCGATATCCATATATTTGTATATTTGCATTGAATCGGCGGATACAATCTCGGTCTTTAAATCTTCAGCCAACTCGATTGCGCACTCGGTTTTGCCAACTGCCGTAGGACCTGCCACGATTATAATCTTATTCATTGGTATACCCCATTCCGATAAATCTATCTGTTAAAATATTTTTCAATCTCCTCTACGCCTATACGGACTATTGTCGGGCGTCCATGCGGGCAAGTATATGGATTGATTAAACCGTCCATGTTTGAAAGCAGGGCTTCAAGTTCGATTTTCTCAAGGCTGTCATTGGCCCTTATTGCTGAATGGCAGGCTTTTACAGCAATCGAGTAAATCATTTCCTCGGATTTCATCGAGTCGACCGACGCTGTGTTTAAAATCATGTCCTTTAATTCCTCAAGGAATGATATTGATGTCTGCATGGGAAAAATGGATGGAGCCTCTCGTACTAAAAGCATGTTGGGACCGAAATCCTCTATTGCAAAACCCAAAGAGTGCAGGGAGCTTTGCGATTCAAGCAAAAGCCTCTTTTCAGTTTCCGGCATATTGAGAGCGAAAGGCTCAAGCAAAACCTGTGAAAGAATGTCCTTGTCACTCAACTGATTTACGAATGATTCGTAAATAATCTTTTCGTGTGCCGCATGCTGGTCAATGAGTATCATTTCAGCTGTAACCGGGTCTTCGCATATTATATAAGAATCAAAAACTTGACCTATGAGCTTGAGGTTTTTGAAATAATCCTTTTTTCTTTCCATTTGAGTTTCAATTGGGTATTTCTCTTTTCGCACGGGCTCTCCTTCAATGGAAATATTAGACAATAGGGCTTCGAATGAAGACTGGTGTCCGCCTTTAGAGTCGTCGTCTTTTGTTTGATTGAAGGGGAGGGGCGAAATGTTTTCATTTGTTTCGACAAAGGTTACTTCAGATCCCAAATAGGAAGTTGCCTTTTCATGGATGGATTGTTCATTTTGAATTTCAATTTTCAATGAATTTGGCTTTGGGTGAATTTTTTCTTCAGGTATCCATGAATAGTTTTCCATAAGCTCTGAAAATGCTCTCTTGAAAATATCGGAGACAGACTTTTCATCCTTGAATTTGATTTCGGTCTTGTTTGGACTTATATTGATATCAATCGAGGAAGGATGGATGTCAATGAAAAGAAAGGATACCGGATATCTTCTCTTTTCAAGAATGTGAAAGAAAGCTCCATTTAAAAGTTTAGATAAAAAGGGGCTTTTGATCCATCTTCCGTTTACATAAAAAGATTGCATGCTTCGGTTTGAGTGACTGTTTTGAAGATTGGACACCAATCCGTGAAGATGCATATTTTGGTGGAAATAGTCAACGCGGGCAAGATTGCCGGCTATTCCTTTTCCGTGAATGGAGTAAACGGCATCTGATAAATTCATGTTGCCGGGAGTAGTGTATAAGTGTTTCTTTTCAGATATAAGTTTAAATGAAATTTGGTTTTGTGCGGTAGCAAGCCGGTTAACCACATCAATTATCCTGTTTGTTTCAATGGTGTTGGATTTTAGAAAGTTGAGCCTTGCAGGAATTTTATTGAACAAATTTCTGCATACGACTGTTGTCCCGGTCTTACTGCCAATATCGCATATATCGATTAAGCCCCCGTTATTCATGGTTGCCCGTTTCCCCAAATCATTTTGATCCGTTTTTGTAGTGATTTCCAATTCCGACACGGCAGCTATGCTGGCAAGGGCTTCTCCTCTGAATCCAAGGCTTTTTATCTGGAAAAGGTCCTTTTCGCTGTATAGCTTGCTTGTTGCATGCCGTTCAAAAGCCAAATGCAATTCGGAACCGGGTATTCCCGATCCGTTGTCTGTGACGCGGATAAGTTTCTTGCCGGCTTTTTCGATTTCAACGGTTATTGAACTGGCTCCGGAATCGATAGAATTTTCAAGCAGCTCCTTTACCACGGAAGCGGGATTTTCAACTACTTCTCCTGCGGCTATTTTTGAAATAAGAGCGTTGTCAAGTTTTTTTATTGTTCGCATGAATACACCGCCTTTATAGTTTGTCAGATTCTTCAACCAAATGGTTCAATAGGTTGATGGCCTCTATCGGTGTCAAAACATTCGTATCGATTTTTTTAATGGAATGGATGAATTTTTGTCTTTCGTCGCTAAAGAAATCAAGTTGACGGATCTCTTTAGAATTATCTGCCTGCAAATTTATTATTGATTCGTGACTGCGGTTTATGTCATGGTTTTCAAGTTCGGAAAGTATTTCGTTTGCACGGTTTACGACTTTGTAAGGTAGTCCCGCGAGTTTCGCCACCTGCACACCGTAACTGTGGTTTGCACCGCCGCGCTTTATTTTTCTTAGGAAAATTATCTCGTCGCCTATTTCGCGTACTGTTATGAGGTAATTTTTGATTCCTTCCAATCTGCCTTCAAGTTCTGTCAGTTCATGATAATGGGTGGCGAAAAGGCTTTTTGCCCCTATATGCTTCTGATTGTTTATATATTCGACTACTGACCATGCTATGCTCAATCCGTCGTATGTGCTTGTTCCTCTTCCGATTTCATCTAGTATTATAAGGCTTTTCCGGGTTGCGTTTGTCAATATGTTGGACAACTCGCTCATTTCAACCATGAATGTGCTTTGCCCCTGTGAAAGGTTGTCTGAAGCTCCGACTCTGGTGAATATCCTGTCCACAACACCAATTGAAGAACTTTCGGCTGGAACGTAGGAGCCGATTTGAGCCATTAATGCAATCAAAGCAACCTGCCTCAGGTAAGTAGATTTCCCAGCCATGTTTGGACCGGTTATTATATGGAAACGGCAATGGGAATTGTCGAGTTCGGTATCGTTTGGAATGAAGGTTTCAGTATTTGAAATTTTTTCAACCACCGGATGCCTGCCGCTCTTTATTGATATTATATCGCTGTCGGTCACATGGGGCTTGCAATATCCGTTGTGGTATGCAACATGCGCAAAATTCGACAAAACATCCAGATTGGCAATTGCCTCGGCCGTATTAAGAAGACGGTCGACGTTTTTGAGAATTTCGCTTCTTATTGTTTGGAATATCGTCTGTTCCAATTTGTTTCTTCTTTCTTCGGCGTTGATTATATTGTCTTCAAGTTCCTTGAGTTCAGGGGTTATATAGCGTTCAGCGTTTACAAGTGTCTGTTTTCGGACATAGTTCCCAGGGACAAGATGTAGATTGGATTTTGTAATCTCGATATAGTATCCGAAAACCTTGTTGTATTTGATTTTCAATGATTTTATGCCGGATGATTCCCTTTCTCTCGCCTCTATGTCAGCAAGATATGATTTTCCATTCGACAAAATGTCCTTCAGGGAATCAAGTTCTTCATTGTATCCGTTCTTTATTATTCCGCCCTCGGTTATTGTGGCAGGGGGTTCTTCTTCTATTGCCGATTCAATGATGTCGTGGATATCAATCAAAGGATCAAGAGATTCGGCAAGAGAGGACAATGGATTTGAATATGAGTGTTTCGACAATATGCCTATTAGTTCCGGGAGCTTCTTGATTGAAATCTTGAGTGAAATCAAATCCTTGCCGTTAAGGTTACCGTAAACAACCTTGGAAGTCAGTCTTTCAAGGTCATAAATAGCTTCAAGTATTTCGCGGACCTCATGTCGCATTTGAAGATTATTGAAAAAGACTTCTACAATGCTTGTCCTCTTATTTATTTCGTCTTTGTTCAACAGGGGTTCGTGAATCCACTTGAACAGCATTCTAGATCCCATTGAGGTTTTAGTTTTGTCGAGGACCCACAAGAGGGAACCTTTTTTTTTGTCTCCCATGATGGTCTTGGACAATTCCAGATTTCTGACAGTGAAATTGTCTATAATCATGAAGTCTGAAGGGCTG
The DNA here is from genome assembly GCA_964484935.1 of uncultured Peptostreptococcaceae bacterium. GTDB lineage: Bacteria > Bacillota > Clostridia > Peptostreptococcales > BM714 > BM714. The sequence goes on along the minus strand of CAZAFW010000001.1, from coordinate 33,587 downwards.
TAGTGTTGGACATTCCTTATATGAGGCAAGTCCACCTTTTGCGTTTCGACCACATAATGCACTAGTCGGCCAAGAGAACGTATGATTTCGTCTTCACCGGAGATGCCAAGGCTGTCTATTGACACTATATTGAATTGCTTTTCAATTACTCTTTTGGCTTCTGCATAATCTGTATGGATTCTGGTGTCGGTTGCGACGACTTGGGGAATGGACGAATGAATAAAATCAGCCATCCTTATAGACAGTGACGAAGGGTCCATAAGAATTTCACGGGGGTTTACCTTGAGCAATTCGTTTTCAGCATCTTTGTAGCGGGAAATTCCTTTGAAGGATGTCACTCGGAGTTTGCCAGTAGTTATGTCAACATAAGAAAACCCGATTGAGTTGCGGCCTTCAGTGATAGAAAAAATATAGTTGTTGAGGGAGGACTCAAGCATTTCGGGATCGGTTATTGTTCCAGGTGTTATTATTTTTACGACTTCCCTTTTTACAATTCCTTTTGAATGCTTTGGATCACCGGTTTGTTCGCATATGGCTATTTTAAGTCCCATGTTTATAAGTTTTCGGATATAATTATCCGCTGAATGATAAGGTATACCGCACATAGGGGCGCGTTCCTCAAGCCCGCATGATTTTCCGGTCAGGGTTATTTCCAGCAATTTTGAACATGTCAGCGCGTCGTCAAAAAACATTTCATAAAAGTCCCCGAGCCTGAAAAAAAGTATATAGTCTTCATATTTTTCTTTGATTTCAAGATATTGGCGCATCATAGGTGTAATTCCCATGAAAGACTCCTTTCAAAACGATGTGCAAATTAACAGATTTCTCCAATCAATGAAGCCCTCTTTGCTTCAATTATGAGGACAGGAACAATGGTTCCAATCATTGATGAATCCCCTTTAAATGTTACTATCTTGTTGCCGCGGGTTCTTCCGTGTACGCTTTCGGGATGTTTTTCGCTTATTCCGTCTACGAGAACATTTTCAATATTGCCTACAGAATCAAGATTCTTTCTGTATGCAATAGCATTGAGTTCTAAAAGAATTTTGTCAAAACGTTCATGTTTGACACTTTCGGGGATCTGCTTTGGAGATTCGGCGGCTTTTGTGCCGCTCCTTTTCGAGTATAGAAAAACGTAGGCATTGTCGAAATACACTTCTTTTACAAGTGAAAGAGTTTCGAAAAAATCTGAATCTGATTCTTCTGGGAAACCGATTATTATATCGGTTGAAAGTGTTACATTCGGAATTTTATCATAAAGTATTTTTGCAAATTGCAAATATTGTTCCCTGCTGTAATGTCTGTTCATTTTTTCCAGAATTTTATTGCTTCCGGATTGTACGGGTAAATGAAAATTTTCACAGATATTGTTGGAAGCGGCTATTGTGTCTATAAGCTTTTCGGTGGCGTCCTTTGGATGAGAGGTCATGAATCTAATGCGTTTAATTCCATCGAGTTTGTCTATTTCGCCAATCAAATCAGAAAAGTCATATTTTTCATACAAATCTTTCCCGTATGAATTTACATTTTGACCCAATAAGGTGACTTCTAGAACACCTTCTTTTATAAGAGATGAGATTTCTTCCAAGATGGCTTCTTTTCTGCGGCTTCTTTCCCGTCCCCTTGTATATGGAACTATGCAGTAGGAACAGAAATTGTTGCATCCGTACATTATGTTGACAAATGCCTTGAATTTGAATTTTCTTATGGAAGGTATTCCTTCCACTACATTTTTTGCCTGGTCCCACACTTCCACCAAGGGACGCTTCGAATGTTTTTCTATGAGAGCTTTTTCGAGCAATTGAGGGAAACGGTGTATATTGTATGTTCCCAAAATCAGATTGACAAAAGAAAGATCCTTGTTGATTATGTCTATGACGTGAGGCTGTTGCATCATGCAGCCGGCAACAATAATTATGAGATTGGGTTTTTTCTTTCTGAAATGTTTAAGACGTCCTATGTTGCCCAGAACTTTCCTTTCTGCATTTTCCCTTACGCAGCAAGTATTGAAAAGGACTATGTCTGCGTCTTTTATCGTATTGACTTGTAAATATCCCATTTGATTGAACATTCCGGAATACCTTTCGGAGTCGTGTTCATTCATTTGGCAACCCCATGTTCTTATATGGTATTTCAATTGTTGCATATGTTTTCCACTCCCTGCTAAAATAAATAGTGATACGATCCCTGAGGACGCATCTCATATCATTATATCAATTATAACGACAAATTCAAACAGTTGGAAGCCATAACGAAATTACTGCAATATTATGGTATTAATAAAGAAAAATTGTTAAATTGAGTCCGGATTTATGATATTATTAAGCTGGTTGACATATTATTTCAAACATTAATAGGGGGTAGAGAAATGAAATTTTCAGGAAGAATCACAGATATGCAACAATCTCCGATAAGGAAATTGGTGCCAATTGCAGAGGCTGCAAAAAAAAGAGGCAAAAAGGTTTATCACTTAAACATCGGGCAACCGGATGTAAAAACACCTGAAGTTTTTTTTGATGCTTTAAAAAATTTCGACAAGGAAGTTTTAGCTTACAGTTTTTCACAAGGCAGTCCTGAATTGCTAGAGAGCTTCAGCGAATACTATAAGAGTTATGGAATCGACTTTGATCCTGCAGACATACTGGTTACAAATGGTGGCAGCGAGGCTTTGGTTTTTGCAATGCTTGCTATTTGCGACAACGGAGATGAAGTTCTTGTACCGGAACCATTTTACACTAACTACAATGGCTTTGGAAATGTTACTGGAGTAAATGTGGTTCCTATAACTACAAAAGCCGAAAATGGATTCGACCTTCCTTCTAAAGAAGAAATCAAAAAATTAATCACTGAAAAAACCAAGGGAATACTTCTTTCTAATCCCGGAAATCCTACTGGCGCAGTATACTCGAAAGAACAATTAAATATAGTTCGAAACTTGGCCAAGGAAAATAATTTGTACATCATTGCAGATGAAGTATATAGAGAATACATATTTGACGACTTCCCATACATGAGTTTTGCGCAGTTTGACGACATTTCAGACAGGGTTATAATCATCGACAGTATATCAAAGCGCTACTCCGCATGTGGAGCTAGAATAGGTTCAATTGCTTCAAAAAACAAGGATTTAATTGCACAGGTACTGAAACTTTGCCAAGGAAGACTTTGCGTTCCGACAATCGAGCAGCTTGGAGCAGCAGCGCTTGCAAAGGTTCCAAAGGAATATTTTGAAAAAACAAAAGAAGAATATAAACAAAGAAGGGACATTGTCTATGGAGCACTTCAAGAAATGCCCGGAGTTGTTTGTGAACTTCCCCACGGAGCGTTCTATATAATGGCAAAATTGCCTGTCAAGAATGCAGAGAAATTTGTAATATGGATGCTTGAAGAATTTGATGTAGATGGAGAGACTGTAATGTTTGCTCCTGCTGAAGGATTTTATGCTACCCCGGGCCTTGGAGTAGACGAAATAAGAATGGCTTATGTCCTCAACCAGGAATCATTGAAAAAAGCCATGAACATATTGAAATTGGGATTGGAAGCTTATCCCGACAAAAAATAACCGGTTAGAATCAAAAAGTATTTCAAACAAGAAAAGTGGAAATTCCAACGGAATTTCCACTTTTTGTTTGTTGAATTGAATCAAACGCTTAAATTATTGATTTTGCTTGGATTCAAGCATGTCCTTGATTGTGATTGTTTCTTCTTTTACACTTTCAGGGATTTCCATGCTGTCTGATTCTTCTTCTTCGGATTCCTTAGAAGGTTCTTCCTCTACAACATCTTCTTCATTAGCATCCTTTATAGAAAGGCTTATGCGTTGCTTTTCCTTGTCGATGCCAAGTATCTTGACTTCGACTTCTTCATTAACCTTCAAAGCGTCTGAAGTTGTTTTGACATGTTCTTTGGAAATCTGCGAAATATGGACAAGTCCTTCAAGCCCGGGTTCGATTTCTACAAATGCTCCGAAATCAGTTAAGTTGACCACTCTTCCGCTTATTACATCCCCGGTGTTGTATTTTGTATTCACCAATGACCAAGGATCCGGAAGAATTTGTTTCAAGCTTAGAGAAATTTTGTTGTTTTCTTTGTCAAGTCCGATAATTAAGACTTCGATGTCGTCTCCGACTTTTAAGAGCTCACCGGGGTTCTTGATGCGTCCCCAGGAAAGTTCTGAAATATGAACCAGTCCATCCACTCCGCCGATATCGACGAAAGCACCGAATTTGGCAAGTCTCTTGACTTTACCTTGTAGCTTTTGACCAACTTCCAGTTCGGACCAAAGCGCTTCGAGTTCTTTCTTTCTTCCTTGCTCGAGCACTTCCTTGTGTGAAAATACAACATTTCTTTTTTCCTTGTTGAATTCGATGATTTTAACTTCCAGTTCTTCATCTACAAATGCACTGAGATTGCTTACATAGTTGAGAGATAGATGAGAAGCCGGAATGAATCCCCTGATATCCCCAAAATAGGCGATTATGCCACCCTTTACTACTTCTTTTGTAGATACGGTTACGGGTTTGTCTTCATCGATGAAGACTTTAAGGTCATCCCATTGCTTGAGAGCATCAACTCTTTTTCTTGAGAGCAGTACATTGCCTTCTCCGTCGTCTGATTTCATTACCATGACTTCGATTTCATCGTCTTCATTTAGTATATCTTTAAGATTAACCCCCTCTTCAGAGGTTAATTCTTTTTTCGGGATAATACCATCAGATTTATAGCCTATATTGACTACAACTTCATCATCTGAAATTTGTACAACTTTAGCCTTTAGTATCTCACCCCTCCTCGGTACTCTCAGAGACTTTTCGATCTCCTCAAGCATCTCATTCATCATGTTTTCATTTTCCATAGTTTGCCTACCTACCTTTATTTTAATTTTTTTAACAACATTGTTAATGATCCAATCCGGAGTTGAAGCACCTGCAGAAATGCCTATGGTGCCGGCATTTTCAATCCATTTTGGGTCCAACTGTTCAGCAGTTTCTATATGATGGCTTTGTGAACAGTATTTTTTGCTGAGTTCAAACAATTTTTGGGTATTTGAACTGTGGCAACCACCGACAACAAGCATTGTATCGGCGATTTTCGACAATTCAACACATGCCTTCTGTCTGTCCCTTGTTGCTGAACAAATTGTATTGAAAAGCTCTGCGTCGATTGTAAGACCTTTAATAATACCAGTTAGTCGATTCCATAAACCGATATCGAATGTGGTTTGCGCAACTATGCTTATTCTATCATAATTTGAGATTGAATCAATGTCTGATTCATCATTAATTACAATTGCGCTGTTATTGCACCATCCGTTGATTCCGATTACTTCAGGATGGCTGCTGTTTCCAAGAATGACGACCTGCCGTCCCTTTTCGAATTCGGCTTTAGCTATTGCCTGAACCTTTCGTACGTACGGGCAAGTTGCATCGATTATTTCTATGTCTAGTTCCTTTGCTTTTTTATAATCAGCCAAAGGAACTCCATGGGACCTTATAATCATTGGCCCTTCGCCTATTTCTTCCATGGACCCTGAAGAAAATACGTTAAGGCCCTCGAGATACTCAATCACCTGATTGTTGTGGATCAGAGGACCGAATGTATAGATCTTTTTTTTATTTGAATTGGCCAGTTCAAGAGTTTTATCCATTGCACGCTTTACCCCAAAACAGAACCCGGAATTTTCCGAGATGATTATTTCCATATTTTCTCCGTTCTTTATCTGTTGCTTGTATTAATAGTTGGATTCTTTAAATTGTATATGCGCTTAATTATATCGTCACTTATGGATTGATAAGTTTCTTTTGTAATTCTTCTTGCAGAATAATATTCTTCTAAATCGATAATTTCACCTATTGTAATGTTGATTCTCGAAAAAATCCTGTACTGCTTATCGGATGATATGGCAACAGGAAGTACGTTTCTTCTTGCCTTTATTGCAATAATGGCAACTCCTGCTTTTGCTACTGGCTTTCCGGACAGATTTCGTGTGCCCTCTGGGAAAATGCCTAAAATTTTATCTTCTTTGAGAATCTTTACTGCTGTCTTTATAGCTTTTAAGTCGTTGCTTTTGCGATCGACTGGAAAAGCTTTTAGTTTTCTTGCAAAAAAACCGATTATAGGCGATTCGAACAATTCCTTTTTTGCCATGAAATGAAGAGTTTCGGGATAATGGCTTCCAATAAGAAGGGGGTCGAACCAATATGAATGATTTGAGCATAAAATGTAGCCACTGTTTGAAACAGGTATGTTTTCATATCCATTTATGTCTATTTTATAAAAAATCCCGAATATAAATTTAACAAATATTTTAGCAAATTGCAAAAAATCCATTTAGAAACCCTCCCAATCATCAGGAACGGGCTTGTTAAGATGAGCCATTATTGCCTTCAAAACTTGTTCTTTGTCAAGCTTGTCGGTATCTATCAAATATGCGTCCCGGGCCATTTTCAATGGACTTATTTGGCGCGTTGAATCCTTATGGTCTCGTTCAACAATTTCGCTTAATATTTTCTTTAGAGGGATGAAGATACCTTTTTCGAGCAATTGTTGGTGTCTTCTTTTAGCTCTGACTTCCGGCGAAGCTGTTAAGAAAAATTTGAATTCGGCGTCTGGAAAGACAACTGTGCCAATATCCCTGCCATCCATTACAACAGAATGTAAAGCTGCATATTCACGTTGAAGCTGCACAAGTTTTGAACGGATTTCTTTGATTTGGGATATTGCCGAAACATTTTCGTCAATAATTTCGCTCCTTATTTCAGTGGATACGTCTTTTCCGTCAAGAAACAATTTCGATTTTTTGAAATCAAGACTTGTGTTTTCGAGCATGGACTCAATTCCCTTTGTGTCTTCAAAAGGAATTCCCTCGGACATTATTTTCAATGTTATGGCGCGATACATCGCTCCAGTGTCTAAATATGTCCAATTAAGCAATTTCGCTATTTCTTTTGCAATTGTGCTTTTACCGGATCCCGCCGGTCCATCTATAGCAATGCATTTTGCATTCATGAATCGCTCCTATAAACTTTATTCATATTGCATTATACCGTATTTGAGGATTGTAAACAAGAAAATAACTACCCTGTTGGGTAGTTGAGTTTCTTGTTTATGTTTTGCTGTATATATTGAACTCGTCCCAAACACTTTCCAGTTTACGGAATGTTTCGGTCAAGAGCTCTTTTTCCTGCAGGCTTATTGATACAATCAATAAATTTATTAGACTCATGGGCGCCACAAGCGAGTCGACAAAAGATGTGACATTGTTTTTCGCGTACAGAGTCATTTCGGAAATTGACGCCAATGGTGAAAATTGACTGTCGGTGATTGAAATTATCTTGCAGCCCTGGCGTCTTAACAATTTTACCGATTCATAGGTTTTTCTGGAATACCTTGGAAAGCTTAAAGCTATTACTACATCTTCGCTGTTTATGTTTATGAGTTGTTCATAAACATCATTGTACTGGGCTTTTACAACATGGACGTCCTTCAAAATGAAATTGAGGTAAAAGCCTAAGTATTCCGCCAATACTGAGGAACTTCTGAGTCCAAGGATATATACCCTTTTTGCGTTAAGTATTTCATTTGCGACTTTTTCAAGAACATCCTTGTCCAGATCTTCCATTGTTTTACGTATGTTTTGTATATCAGAATCCATGACTTTCTTTACGGTATCCATTTCATTGCTGTATTTATTTGTAAGTTCGAATCGCTGCACTGTTGTCAGTTTTGTTTTTATGAGTTCCTGCAGAGCCTTCTGCAATTCGGGATACCCCTTGAAGTTCAAGGCGTCAGCAAATCTCACTATTGTGGATTCGCTTATTCCGACGTGTTCCCCGAGTTTTGAAGCGGTCATGAAAGCGGCTTTGTCATAATTTTCAATTATGTAATCCGCAATCAGTTTTTGGCTTTTGCTGAAATGCTCATATCTTCTATTGATGATTTTAAATATGTCCCGTTTTTCTTCGTTCATGACATCACTCTTTTATAAGATTGAACCCTTCAGACAATGCTTTGCGATTCAAGTCTTTGAATTTTGCGGGAACCCTGTTCAGAACAGCTTTTTCAAGAAAATCCTGATCTACAATATGAGTTGCTTCCTGAATGGCTCCCAAAGCTACTATGTTTGAAACAATTGATTTTCCGACTTTGTTTGATGCTGTTTCAATTATGGGGATTTTAATTATTTTTTCCACTTTCAACGTTTTGTCTATGTTGATTGAAGAGTCCACAATTACAGTAGCTGATTCTTTTGTGGACTTCTTGTACTTGTCGTAGGCAATTTGTGTAAGTGAAAGTAAAATATCGGCTTTGTTGACTTTAGGAAAATCTATATCCTCTTTGCTGATAATAACTTCTGACTTGCTGGCCCCGCCTCTTGCTTCCGGACCGTAAGATTGTGACTGAACGGCATTGTCTCCCTGAAGCAAAGCAGCTTCTGCCAGTATTATACCAGCTAATATTAGTCCTTGTCCACCAGAGCCGGTCAACCGGATTTCTTTTTGAGCCATCATTCGTCATCCTCTCCTTTAAGTCTTTCAATCAACTTATCATATTGTTCAACATATTCAGGAGCTTCAGTGTCTATGAATTCACCGATAGTAAATTTCCCATCCATTTCATCAGCAGACATTTTTGAAGCTTTTGTTGTCGTCACTGCAGAATCTCTGAGCCATTTTATCATATCAACCGCATCGCCTTTTTTGTTTCTTCGTCCAAAACTAGTAGGACACGTCGAAATGGCTTCAACCAAAGAGAACCCTTTTTTATTCAATGCTTTTTCGATATAATTTGTAAGTTGGGGAACGTGGAATACAGTGGATCGTGCAGTATATGTGGCACCGGCGGCCCCTGCAAGCTGTGCTATGTCAAAGCTTCTGTCAATGTTTCCGTAAGGAGCTGTAGTCCCAAAATAATTTGTGGGTGTTGTAGGGGAATATTGACCGCCTGTCATTCCGTATATGTTGTTGTTGAATACAATAGTAGTAATGTCGATGTTTCTTCTTGCAGCATGAATAAGATGATTTCCACCAATGGCCGACGAGTCTCCGTCGCCCGAAACTACAATTACATGAAGGTCGGGGTTGGCAAGCTTGATTCCTGTGGCAAAAGGCAAAGCCCTCCCGTGAGTTGTATGAAGCGTGTTGAAATCCATGTATCCAGGTGCTCTCGATGAGCATCCGATTCCTGAAACTACACACACTTTGTCCTTTTCAAATCCCAATCTGTCAATTGCTTCTATTATGGATCTCATAATAATTCCATGTCCGCACCCTGGACACCACATATGTGGAAATTTATCCGAACGCATATATTTTTCAATCAATGCACTTGCCATGATTAGAGGACCTCCTTTGCTTTTGCTGTTATTTCATCAGGCATAAGGACTTCTCCGTTGGCTTTTCCAACAAATCCAAGTTTGCAGTTGTTTTTGACCACTCTTTCAACTTCGAGCACATACTGGCCCAAATTCAATTCGGCAACGAGTATGGCCTTTGCCTTCTTGCTCAATTCTTTGACCCTTTTTTCAGGGAAAGGCCAAATTGTTTTGGGTCTGAACATTCCGGCTTTTATGCCTTGTCGCCTAAGGTCTTTCACAGAGTTCTTTACTGATCTTGCAGTACCGCCGTAACCAAGTATTATAATATCGGCATCTTCGGTCATATATTCCTCAAAATCAATGATGTCGCCCTTGTTTTCGCTGATTTTTGCCATCAGGCGGTCAAGCAATTTCCCGGCATTTTCAGTATTGTTGCTTGGGAAACCTGTTTCGTCATGCATCAATCCTGTTACATGAAATCTGTATCCCTTTCCAAATGATGCTATTTCAGGCACATAAGACCCTTCTTCAACAGCGTAGGGCAAATAGTTTTCCTGGTTTGAAGCCGGTTCTTTACGGTCAAGCACTTCTAGTTCGCCGACTTCCGGCATAACTATTTTCTCCCTCATGTGTCCGACTATTTCGTCTGCCAGGAGTATGACTGGAGTTCTGTATTTTTCAGCCAAATTGAAAGCTCTGACGGTGAGTTCAAACATTTCCCTTACAGAAGACGGGCTTAGGGCTATCACAGGATGGTCGCCGTGTGTTCCCCACATTGCCTGCATTACGTCTCCCTGAGCCGGCGAAGTCGGCAGTCCTGTGCTAGGGCCGCCCCTTTGTATGTTTACAACTACCAGCGGAACTTCCGTAATAGCCGCATATCCTATATTTTCCTGTTTTAATGAAAAACCGGGTCCGCTAGTTCCTGTCATAGATTTGAGACCTGTGAGCGAAGCGCCGATAGCTGCCGCTATTCCGCCTATTTCGTCTTCCATCTGTATGAATTTGCCGCCCATCAAAGGTAATCTCACAGCGGATTTTTCCATCAGCTCCGTTGAAGGCGTTATGGGATATCCTGAATAAAAACGCATTCCGGCGTAAAGGGCGCCTTCAATGCAAGCTTCATTTCCCTGCATAAGTTTGAAATTATTATTCATCAGTATCTTCTCCTTCCAAGTATATGGCAAAATCTGGACATCTTTGTTCGCAAAGTCCACATTTTATACATTCATCGTTAACAATCGCTATTTTGCCATTTTGGACTTCAAGTACATTCTTGGGACAAAATGCCGCACAAATGCCGCAACCTTTGCACCATTCTTTCTTGATTTTGAGTTTTAATTTCGTTTTATCTTTTTTCAAGTCGCTTAGCTCCTTTCGATTCATCTATATATAAAATATAACAAACATAAATGATGTATGCAATAAATATTTCATAAATGCGATTATATTACTTATAATGAATAAAATCTTGCAATTGTATGCAAATAATATTGGATAACAAATTACAAGTATACATGTAAGCAGTTATCCAAAGAAATTAACGCAAGCAATTTTTCAGAACCGGAATCATGTCGTAATCGGTCATGTCCGTGTTTATGGGCGTAACGGAAACAAATCCATTTTCTATAGCGTAAACGTCTGTTGCGATTTTGTTTTTTACTTCATTCGAAATTTCACCCGACAGCCAGTAGTAAGTGTTTCCCCTTGGATCTACCCTCTCATTGTATATATTGACATACTTGAGCATACCGAGTTCGGTTATCTTTATTTCGCTGAAATTGTCAGAATTGGGAAAGTTGATGTTGAAAAGACCTTTGCATTCTTTTTTAATTAAAGGTTCTAAAATGTAGTTGTTGAAAAACCCATTCATAAAAGCAAAATCTGCACTTTGATTTACAGGCGATGAAAGAGCTAAAGACGGAATGCCGTGAAGCCACCCTTCCATTGCCGCTGAAAGAGTGCCGGAATAAAATATATCGGAACCGAGGTTAAGACCCTTGTTGATTCCAGAAATTATCCAATCGGGTTTTTTTCCCATTATGACTTCCAATGCTATTTTTACGCAATCTGCAGGGGTTCCGTTTATTGAATAAGAGATGCACGAATTTTTTGAAAGCAATTTTTTGACTCTAATGGGGTCGTGCATTGTAATTGCATGGCTTACAGCGCTCATTTCAACTTCGGGAGCCACAAGGGTTACTTCGTGTCCGCGTTTCGACATGAAGTCGGCTAAACCCAGCATTGCCTTGGAATTGATTCCATCGTCGTTTGTAATTAGCAATTTCATTTGCTCACCTCTTTTGAATGAAATACAATACTGGAGGAGAATTGACTTGATTTATGAATTCGGATCTCAGTACAGACCATTTCCGTTGGTCCAATTCTTCAGAAAATAAACGTATTGCTTTTTCTTCACGGTATCCGCTTTCGTGTCCAGGATAAGAAACAATCAACAGGCCGCCTTTTATTTTTAGCAGGGACATGGCAGTTTTGATTGAAATAATCGTATTTTCAGCGGTTGTGGTTTTTGATTTGTCGCCCCCGGGAAGATACCCGAGATTGTAGACAAAAATGTCTACAGGTTCGTCTATATATTCACTTAATCTGGTATGGCAATCGCAAACGAATCTATAATTATTGTATTTTGCCTTGGACTTCAACAATGAATGGGAATTTGAAATTGCCGATTCCTGAATGTCAAAACTCAAAACTTTCCCATTTTTACCAACCGTATCGGAAAGCAAAAGCGAATCGTTTCCGTTTCCGGCTGTAGCATCCACCGCAAATCCGCCAGGGCCAAGCATGCTTTCTATAATAATGTTTTTAATTTTCACAACATTGTTGTGGTCTGTATTCAATTTCAAAGCACCCTTCTTTCAATCGATATTTTTGAGATATTCGACTTCGTCCTTTTTTAAATGTCGCCAATTCCCTTCCTTGAGAGCCCCTATCCCTATTTTGCCGATTGCAATTCTCTGAAGGGAAACTACATCACGGTCAAAATACGAGAACATTCTTCTGATTTGCCTGTTTTTTCCTTCATAAAGTGTTATTTCATAGCAAAGAGGGCTTTTTTGAATGATATTGCATTTTGCGGTTATATATCCTCCAATATCAATTCCGTTTTTAAAAAGAACAATTTCTTTAGATGACAGAGACTTGTTTATGCAAACCAGATATTTTTTTGGAACATGATGCTTGGGATGTGTAAGCGCATTGGTCAATTCACCGTCATTGGTCATGAGGACAAGTCCTTTGGAGTCGTAATCCAATCTTCCTACTGGAAATATGCGTACATTCGTGTCTATGAAATCAGTTACAATGGCGCGGTTGAAATTGTCGGACAAGGTTGTGACGACCCCCTCCGGCTTGTTGAGCAGTATGTACACCATTTGTTGCTTTAAATGGAGCATAGTGCCACTTACGGACACAGTGTCTTTATCAGGATTGATTTTCACGCCCATTTCTGTAACAGTCAATCCATTTACTTTTACACTTCCTTCTCTTATGAATGATTCAGCTTTTCTTCTGGATGCATATCCGGCTCTTGAAATATATTTTTGCAGTCGCATGGCTATTCCTTCAGGTTCATGAACAAATCGGCGTTTTGGAAAGAGTTAATATCAGGCAAATCCTCAAGTGAAGCAAATCCGAAGGCTTTTAAAAAGTTGTCGGTAGTTCCGTAGAGCAAAGGCCTCCCAATTTTATCCAATTGACCTGTTATCTTTATGAATCCTTTTTCAAGGAGGGTATTTACTACTCCGGAGGATTGCACTCCTCTTATCATTTCTATTCCGCCCTTTGTTATGGGTTGCTTGTATGCGACTATTGACAATACTTCCAGAGCTTGCTGCGATAACTTCTTGAGGTTGATATTTTTGCAGAAACGTTCAATATAGAAATAATTGCAGCTGTTTGTTGAGAATTGGTAACCGTCGTTTACGGAAACAAGTCTTATTCCTCTTTGTTCCGAGTATGAGTTTTTAAGCTCTTCAAGGCAATCGGAAATCTGATTCTTGCCAACTTCAAGCAGACGGCTGAACTGGTTGACTGTGACTGGTTCGGTTGAAATGAAAAGCACTGACTCCAAGATTGATTTGACTTCCTGGTTGTTCATATTAAAATTTCACCTGCCTCTGATTTTGTTATTTGTATGCTGTCGAAAATATGTTTCTGGAGAACCTTTATTTCTCCTGTTCTTATTAATTCGAGCAAGGCCAGGAAAGTTGCAATTATTTCTCCTCGTGTCGAATCCGGATGAAACAGCTTTTCGAATGCCATTGTTGTGTGGTCGACAAAGAGATTTCGGATATGCCCTATCTTGTCTTCTACAGTCCATGCATCCGGTTTTATTTGATCGAAATATTTTTTTCTGTTATGGTCTATTGAATCCAATTTGGACAACAATTCAGCTAAAGCGTTTATAAGAGCATTTTCTGAAAAATCGAAATCGATGTCTTGATGCAGTTTTGTAGTTAAGTTTAAGACATCGCTTGGCATATTTTTTCTGTAAATAACTTTTGAATAGGCATGTTCCCTTTTATCAAACATCAATGACAAATTCTTGAACTTGCTGTACTCAATAAGCTTTTGAACCAATTCATCCCTTGGGTCTTCTTTCGACTCCGGGTCTTTGTCGTATTTTTCGGGAAGAAGCATTTTGGATTTTATTTCAAGCAGAGTTGCGGCAAGTAGCATGAATTCGCTGAGATCGTCTAAATCAATAATTTCCATAAGATTCAATTGCTCAATGTATTGAGATGTTATTTCAGATATAGGCAAATCATGAAGGTTTATTTCATTCTTTTCGATTAAGTGAAAAAGCAAATCGAAAGGACCAGAAAATTGTTCGACTTCAATCAAATAATCCATTTCTCACACATTCCTTCCAAGTTTATTTTCTATGAATTCTATCTCAGCTTCGCGGTTGTCTGATATGATTCCGTCCATTCTGCATAGCAAAATTTCATCAAGAAGCATGCGTATTCTCTTGCCTGGATTGATTCCCATTGAAATCAAGTCTTTTCCTGTCAAATTGGTTTTCATATCTTTTAATGATTTCAAATAGTTATTTATTAAAATCCATAAGTCATTTCCCGGAAAGTTTGAAAAGGCAATTGCGGTCAATGATTCATCGGGTATAGACGATGCGATTTGATAAAGTTCACTGTTGGACTTTGATGAAAGTATGGCATTCTTCCAATAGATTGAATTGGCGATATGGTTTTCAAGACATTTTTTATAGTTGCCGGGTATATTGCATATCAAAAACAAAGGACTTTTAAGCAACAATAGTTTCAACAGGATCCGGTCTGATGAGATCCACACTTCATTTTTTTTGTTGTCTGTGCATTTTTCAAAGCGTTCAAGGTCGGATGTATCGAAATTGAATTCGTTGAATAGTCCGAAAGAATTAAAAGAGTTGAAAAAACGGTGAGAATTATCTTCGTTAAGGCATTTAACCATTTCATTATAAATTCTGTCCTTGCTTATGTGTTTCAAATAATCTTCTGAAACGGCTTTATTGAAAAGCGATTTTGTTTTGTTTTCGATTTCGAAACCAAGTCTTTCTCTATACCTTATTAATCTTATCAATCTCGATGGATCATCTTGAAAACTCTTTTCATGAAGAATCCGCATGCTTTTGTCTATTAAATCATTTATTCCGTTTGAATAATTCAAAATTTCTCCGAAACTGTCATTGTTAATTGACATAGCAATTGAATTTATGGAGAAATCGCGTCTTTGCATATCATAAAAAAGGGAATCCACCCATTTGATTTCAGGAAGATTTCCGGGATTGGCATAATTTTCTATTCTTGTATGGTTTATATCTATTGAAAAGCTTTCACCCATGTATTCGGCAACGAGTTTTACGGTGTTGAATTTATGCTCTTTTATTATTCTATCGACAAAGATTGTTTTTTTAAGGCATTCGGCATATTCGCATGGCTGTCCGGAAGTAATCAAAATGTCCAGATCGCGTATTTTATCATTTCCCAGAATTAAATCACGTACTGCTCCGCCGACAAGATAAATTCGACCGTCTTCGTTGATATGGCAATCTGAAAATATTCTTAGGAGGCCCAATAGATTTTTTCGCTTATTCAGTAGGGATGACAGATTCATACAGTGCCGCCTTCAATAATAATCGGTTGAATATTCAGAGACTCTTGCGAGAACCAGTTTTGTAGATGAATCGGGTTTGTCGGAATCGATTAAAAAAGAATCCAAAACCCTTGATTCAATCTCGGAATCGTATTCCAATGAATTCGAGAGGTGCAACTTTGCTAGAATTTGGTCTTTGGCCACAAAATCTCCGTTCTTTGCATTTAAAAGTATTCCTGAAGCATAATCCAGTTTGCTTGTCTTCTTTTCTCGTCCCGCCCCCAAACTCATCGCGCAATAGCCCAATTCGAGAGCGTTTATTCCTTTAATATAACCGGTTTTGGGAGAAACGACATCAATTGTCTTTTCAGATGACGGCAATTTTGATGGGTTCTTCAAATAATCGATATCTCCACCCTGGGCTTCGATGAAATCAAAAAATTTAGCCAATGCTTTTCCTGAATCAAGACTTTCCTCAGCCTTCTTTCTAGCTGAAACAGAATCGATTTTAAGTCCAAACGATATCATTTCAGAAGAGAGTCTCAAACAGAGCTCCTTCAAGTCGGAAGGGCCTTTTCCTCCAAGCACCTGAAGGGCTTCTTTGACTTCGAGCGCATTGCCTATCGCAAAACCGAGAGGCTGGTCCATATTTGTGACAAGGGCGACGACCTTGCGGTTCATTCCACCGCCGATCTCAACCATTGTTTTTGCCAATTCAACAGCTTCATCCAAGGTTTGCATGAATGCGCCATGGCCTATTTTAACGTCAAGTACTATGGCATCGCTTCCTGCCGCCAATTTCTTGCTCATTATGCTGCTCGCTATCAGGGAAATATTTTCAACAGTGGCTGTAACGTCCCTGAGTGCATATAATTTTTTGTCTGCTGGGGCCAGATTCCCCGTTTGACCTATAAGAGCCAGTTTATGTTGTTTGACTTGCTCGATGAAATCAGCAATTGAAAGCTCGACCTTGAATCCTGGGATGGATTCAAGTTTGTCTATTGTTCCGCCAGTGTGGCCAAGACCTCTTCCGGACATTTTGGCAACAGGCACTCCGCAAGATGCCACAAGGGGGGCAACTATCATTGAAGTGGTATCTCCCACTCCGCCTGTGCTGTGTTTGTCAACTTTTATTCCTTCTATTGCGGACAAATCGACAGTTTCACCGGAATAAAGCATTTCTTTGGTTAAAGAAAGAGTTTCCCTTTCATTCAGTCCGTTAAAATAAACGGCCATCAATAAAGCGGAAACCTGATAATCCGGTATTTCACCATTAGTGTATCCATTGACAAAGAAACGGATTTCATTATCTTCAAGTTCAATTCCGTTTCTTTTTTTCATAATTATATTTTGGAAATTCATCTAAACTCCTCCTTCTCTTTTTAAGCTCTCGGATGAGTTTTATCATAAACATCCTTGATTTTGTCGTCTTTGAGTTGAAGATAGATTTGTGTAGTGGATATGTCCGAATGTCCCAGCATCTTTTGTACCGACCGCAAATCAGCCCCGTTTTTAAGAAGATGGGCTGCAAATGAGTGCCTCAGCGTTTGAGGAGTAATGGCTTTTTGTATATTGGCCAATCTTTTGTATTTCTTGACTATCTTCCAAAAGCCTTGTCTTGTAAGCCTGTTGCCGGTGTAGTTTATGAAAAGTGCCTCTTTGCCTTTTGAAACCATTGGGTTTCTAAGTTCGTATATGTAATTGAGCAAAGAGATTTTAGCCAATGTACCTATTGGTATAATTCTGCTTTTTCTGGCATTCTTGCCGCTGCAATGTATGTAGCCGAGGTTTAGATTGACATTGCTTATGTCGAGGGCTATTATTTCGGATACCCGCATACCAGTTGCATAGAGCAATTCAAGCATGGCTTTGTCGCGGACAGACATGCGGCTTTTATTCAACGACGGCTGCTCCAGCAATTTGTCAATTTCTTCAATGGTCAATATTGAAGGTACATTCCTGTCCGTTTTTGGTATGTTCACTTTGTAAACAGGATTGTTGGTCAGGAGCCCCTCGTACATCAGAAAAGCATAGAATGATTTCAAGGATGAAAGATATCTTGAAACTGTTGACGCGGATTTTTTGTTCTCGCTTAAATTTTCAACATAGCCGACAACGTCTTTTCTGGTGACATCCATGAAATTTTTTTGAATATCCGATTTGCAAAACGAAAGAAATTTGAAAACATCAGAAATGTATGAACGAATTGAGTTCTCGGATAGTTCTTTTGAATTTAAATAGTTTTCGAAACCGTTGATGACTTTTTCCATTTTTGTCCCTCGTATTGATCTATTTGTATTGCATGGTGATTAGTTACTTATTCAACAACTTTATTGAAAGTCCTTCAAAAAAATAATCCTTTCTACAGAAGAAAGGATTATTGGAATCTTTTGAAAGGTGAAAAGACAGTCAATCCTTTATTTGATTGTTTGAAAGATAAAGCAAGCCTATGATTGTTTTTGCATCTATTATTTCACCGGTTTTTATCATGTGCAAAGCATTATCAAAGGGCATTTCAAAAGTTTCAATGTATTCATCCTCATCGGGGTTTGCTCCGACAAAAGAAATTTCTTCAGCAAGGAAAAGATGAATCAGTTCATTTGAAAAACCCGGTGAGCTGTAAAAACTGAAAAGAAATTTCATGTTTTTGGATTCATAACCGGTTTCTTCCGTAAATTCCCTATTGGCGCATTCTTCAGGGGTTTCGGTTGATTCGAGTTTTCCGGCAGGAAGTTCGTAAATTGATTCTTCTACTGCTTTTCTGTATTGCTTGACCAATAGTAATTTTTTATCTTTGATTGCGATGATTGCCACACCGCCTCCATGCTCGATTATTTCACGCTTTGAGTACTTTTGATTTGGCAATTCCACAGTGTCTATTCTCAAATTGATGATCTTGCCCCGATAAAGCTTGTCGGACTTGATTGTTTTTTCCACGTTCACTTTTACACCTCATTTCGAATATATCAACTTCAACCGTTCTGTTACTGAAGCTATAAACTTGCCGTTTGTAGGTTTTTTTGTGTCAAGATTATAATTCTTCAATGTATGTTTGAATGATCTCTTTGAAACGGAATTGTCTGTCCATGCCATATTTATGGCATTTCTTATTGACCTTTCAACGCGGCTCGGTGTCGCTTCTGGAAAGCTGTTGGCAACATCCGGATAGAGCCTCTTAGTCAAACCTTTCAAATATGTAGAATCGTGGAAAGACATTATTATCGCTTTTCTCACATAATCATATCCGTTTACATGCAAGGGGAAACCGAAATCCCTTAGTACATCGCTGACCTTGCTGTCTATGTCTATTGCGGGATTGCCCGAAACATATGAATTATCTCCCGGATTCTTCACTATCTGTCTGATTCGATTTATGAGGACTTCATAATCGAACGGTTTTACAAAATAATAATCAGCGCCCATTTCCATGGCCTGCTGAGTTATGTTGTCCTGACCCAGCGCTGAAAGCACTATTATTTTTGGTGAAGTACCACGTTTGAAACTCTTTGCATTTTCCAAGACACCGATGCCGTCCAACTTGGGCATTATAATGTCGAGTATTACAATGTCGACAACGTGCCTTTTCAAATACCTTAGCGCTTCAAGTCCATCGCACACTACATTTACAACCTTGAAATCTTCCTGGCTGTTTATGTACTCGGAAAGAATTTCTGTAAAATCTTCATTGTCATCGGCTAAAAGAACCTTCATCTTTTTCATATGCCATCCTCCCTGTCATCCTCGTCATATGAGGCAATTTTTGCCTTGCTTATGGATTCAATCAAATTCTTGGCGTGATCTTCAGAAATTACAGAATTCATATTTCCGTCAAGAAGACGTGAAATCTCAAGAACTTTTTCATCCGCTTTCAAGGATTTGACCATTGTCGTTGTAATGTTTCCTTTTGTGGATTTTTCTATAAGCATATGGTAATCTCCCATTACAGCAATTTGCGGAAGGTGGGTTATGCATATCACCTGAGTGTCTTTTGAAGTTTTAAACAATTTCTCTGCAACCTTTTTTGCAGTTATTCCGCTTACTCCAGTATCGATTTCGTCGAATATTATTGTATCTATGGTATCGATTTTTGACATTAT
This sequence comes from uncultured Peptostreptococcaceae bacterium, assembly GCA_964484935.1. Classification (GTDB taxonomy): domain Bacteria; phylum Bacillota; class Clostridia; order Peptostreptococcales; family BM714; genus BM714. Next base: position 14,063 of record CAZAFW010000001.1, on the reverse strand, counting down.
GACTTTTATGGCAAGCATTATTCGTGAAATCTCGCCGCCGGAAGCAATTTTTGAAAGACTCTTGGCTCTTTGCCCTGGATTCATTGAAATCAGAAAGTCCACATCCTCGTAACCGGACTTGGATATTCTTGTATTGTCTGTGTTAAGTGAAATATCAAATGTGGCGTTTTCAAGATTCAACTCATTGAGTTCTGACAAAATGCTTTTGCTCAATGATTTGGATGCATCTTGTCTCTTTAAGCTTATTTCTCCAGCCAGGCGCCTGTATTGATCCAGCTTGAGCTTATGGGTGCTTTTCAAGTTTTCAAGTTGTTCGTCCGAATGCAAATGCTCATCAAGTTTTTTTGCCAAGCTGTCACGGTAAAGCAATACTTCCTTAATTGAATTTCCATATTTCATTTTCATTTCATTTATAAGGTCGAGTCTGGATTCCACATAATTAAGCCTGCCGCGGTCGTAACTGAAATTATCTGAAAAATGCCGCAGATTCGTTGACGCATCTTCAATCATGCAACGAATTTCATTCAGCTTTGAATTAATGCTGCTTAAATCGTCTGAAAATGATTGTATCTGCGCAATCGATGAAATGGCTTTGTCAATTGCATCCATTGCATTGAATTCATCCTCAAAATTTGAAGAGACCAGGCTCAGTGCCTCAATGCAGTTTCGGTTGATTGCCTCTCCGTTTTTTATGTAATCATATTCCTTGGCAAGAAGGTCGTCTTCCCCGATTACCAAATCGGCATCTTCTATTTCTTTCAATTGATAGCGGCAGAAATCCAATTCCCGCTCATTCTTTTGTGATGCTTCAAGAAGTTTTTTGATTGAAAGCTCACACGAACGCATTTCAGCGCAGACCGATGAAAGAAGATGTGTTTTTTCATAGTGCTCCGATGAGATGTAACGATCCAACAATCCCAGATAGTTTTCCTTCTTAAGCAGGGATTGATGTTCATGCTGGCCATGTATGTCTATCAATCCGTTTGAAATTTCCTTTATTGTATCGATACTTGTTATGTTTCCATTTAACCGGCTTACCGTTCTCCCGCTCTCAAGAATTTCACGCTTAAAAACTATCACAGGTTCTTCTTTTAAATTCAAACCGTAAATGTTTTCAATTGTTTCTATTTCATGCGCATTGTTTAAATGGAAAGCGAGTTCAATCTCGGATTTTTCGGATTTCGGGCGCAACAAATCCTTTCCGGCTTTGCCGCCTAAAGCTATGTCTATGGCTTTAACAATTATTGATTTCCCGGCTCCCGTTTCTCCAGTAAGAACATTAAGCCCTTCTTTGAAATCTATGCGCAATTCGTCAATCAGCACAAAATCTTTTATATGCAATTCAACAAGCATGGAATCACCCACTATTTTAAGACATCATTTTTCTGAAAGATTCTATTACTTCATCCAAATCGGAATTTTCCCTTATAAGAAGGAAGATTGTATCATCGCCTGCGATTGATCCGACAATATCTGTCGAATTGATCGCGTCAATGGCCGAAGCGGCTGCATTTGCAGCCCCGGTAAGGGTTTTTAGAACAATCATGTTTCCTGAATGGTCGATTGAAACAACTGATTCCTTGAAAAGATTTATCAGGCGGTCGGAAAGCATGTGTTCCTGCTGTTGCATAGATGCGTACTTATAGCGTTTGTTTCGTGTTAGAACCTTGATCAGCCTCAATTCTTTTATGTCTCTTGAAACGGTTGCCTGTGTCACTTTGAAACCGCTTTTTTTAAGCAAGTCGGCGAGTTCCTCTTGGGTTTCAACCTCATATTCTTTTATTATTTCAAGAATTTTTATGTGTCTTGAGTATTTCATTCATCGGCCTCCCTAAAATTGATGTTTTTAAGCAATTTGTCGGTCGTCTCCGCATAATCGAAATGTTGCGCCACGACTGGCTTTGACTTTGTGCAGTATATAAGAAATTCAATATTCCCCTTTGCCCCTTTTATTGGCGAGTATGTTATTCCCTGCAAAAACAAAGGGTATGATTCCAAATGCTCAAGTATGGCAATTATCACTTCCTTGTGTACTGAAGCATCTCTGATAATACCATTCTTTCCAACTTTTTCGCGGCCGGCCTCAAATTGGGGCTTTAGAAGAAATACGATTTTTCCGTTTTCAGCGAGGAGTTTGTAGGCAACAGGAAGAACTAGCCTTAGAGATATGAAAGAAACGTCTATGGAAATAAAGTCCATAGGGTATTCAATTGCTTCAGGTTTCAAATATCTTATGTTGGTCCTCTCCATCACAATTACCCGGTCATCCTGTCTTAGCTTATAATCAAGTTGCCCGTATCCAACATCTACAGCGTATACTTTTGACGCACCGTTTTGAAGCATGCAGTCTGTGAATCCTCCGGTGGAAGATCCTATGTCCATTGCAGTCTTGCCATTAAAATCCAAATCGAAGCAATTCATTGCCTTCTCAAGCTTGAGTCCGCCCCTGCCGACATATTTTAGCCTTTTGCCCCTAACCTCAACCTTTGAGTTGTCAAAGTCGACTTTTGTGCCGGCCTTATATGCCTTTTGGCCGTTGACATATACCATTCCAGCCATAATTGCGCGTTTTGCTTTTTCCCTGGAGTCAAAATAGCCTTCCTCGACCAAAAGAATATCCATTCGTTTTTTCATATTTTCACTCTTTCAAAAATTGTTCGATTTCATTTGCCAAAGACTCAGGATCCAATGAAATGCTTTTTATGAGATCGCTGGTTTCGCCGTGGGTTATAAAAGCGTCAGGATATCCTTTGTTGAGAATCCTGATTGAATCAGAATTTTTTAATATTGAATTTATTTGTGTCCCCATTCCTGTATTGACCGAGCCATTTTCTAAAGTGACAATAGCTCTATAGGCTCCAACTGCAGAGAAAATGTTGTTTTCATCTATAGGTTTTATCTGTCTCAAACTTAAAATACCGCAGTCAATATTTCTTTTGCCAAGTATATTTGAACATTCGATTGCCGATATTGTTGCATTTCCTTCAGATATTATAAGGCAGTCATTGCCTCTTTTGATGGTTTCGGGCAACTTAATTTCTGTCTCGTCGCAGTTGATTTCATTGCAGGATCCCCTTGGATACCTTATTGCAACAGGTCCCTCCAATTCAAGAGAGCGGCAAAGCATCCTTTTAAGTTCGTATCCATCCTTAGGGGACCATATTGTCAAATTTGGGATAGGCAGCAAGAATGACAAGTCGAATGAGCCGTGATGAGTTTCCCCGTCTGATCCCACCAATCCCGCACGGTCTATGCAGAATGCAACCGGAAGATTTTGAAGGCAAACATCGTGTATCAACTGGTCGTATGCTCTTTGAAGAAATGAAGAATACATTGCAACAAAAGGCCTTTTACCGCTTGAAGCCAAGCCTGCGGCAAAAGTGACTGCATGCTGTTCGGCTATGCCTACGTCAAAATAGCGGTCGGGATGGGCCAAGCCGAAAAGGGACAGGCCTGTACCGTCAGGCATTGCCGCTGTAATTGCAACGATCGATTTGTTGTTGTCAGCCAATTCCGCAAGGCTTGAAGAAAACACCTTGGAATAGGACAATCCTTTGGATGACGCTTTTGCCTTTCCTGTATTCATGTCGAAGGGCCCGATTCCGTGAAATTTTTCGGGATGGTTTTCAGAGAATGAATAGCCCTTTCCCTTCTTGGTTACCACATGCAACAAGACTGGTTTTTCAAAATCTTTAACTCTTTTTAGAACATCGATGAGCTCTTCAAGGTTGTGCCCGTTGACAGGTCCGATGTATTTAAGGCCCATTTCTTCAAAAATAGTGCCCGGTACAAGCATGTACTTGATTGTGCCCTTTGCCTTGTCCAGCTTTTGAGTCAGGAATTTGCCTATGAAAGGCATTTTGCTGGTGGTGTTCTTTATTCCGGCCTTGGTTTTGGTATACCGTTGTGCGGTTCTTATTTTATTCAAATGCTTGGACAATGCCCCGGTATTTTTTGAAATGGCCATGTTGTTGTCATTCAGAATGACAAGCATTTTCTTTTGTTCGTGCCCTATGTGGTTGAGCGCTTCATAAGCCATGCCGGCCGTTAGCGATCCGTCGCCGATGATTGAAATGACTTGGAAGTCGTACTTGTCCAAATCCCGTGCAGAGGCTAAACCCATAGCGACCGAAAGTGAGGTGCTGCTGTGACCGGTGTCGAAAGGATCGTGCAAGCTTTCGGCTCTTTTGGGAAATCCGCTCATTCCGCCCAACTGTCTTAGATTTTCAAATCCTTCCCTTCTTCCGGTTATAAGCTTGTGAACGTAGGACTGGTGTCCCACATCCCAAATGATTTTATCCCTAGGGCTTTCGAACACATAGTGAATAGCCAAAGTAAGCTCTACAATTCCAAGATTAGAAGCCAAATGGCCTCCTGTTCTGGAAATCGATTCAAGGAGGAATTCGCGTATCTCTATAGCCAATTTCGACAATTGCTCATTATTGAGTTCTTTTATAGCTTTCGGGCTATTTATATTGTCCAGTATTTTCATTTTAGTCACTTTCTTTTAAATGTCAATTTTTCATTGAAAAAGCATATTATGCGTCCCACCTTCAACACAATTTCGTTTGACTGGTATAGCGCAATTTCCTTGCCGAAGGCTTTGCCACCGACCGTTAATGAGGCTGTCGAGGAAATAAGCACTACGCTTAAAATAGATGTGTTCAAAAGCGTATTGACTGAGCCTATCTTAAGGATTAAAACAGCAATTGTCGATCCGCTGATTATCCCGGCTATGTCTCCGACCACATCATTGCAGAAATTTGATACTGGTCCGGCATGGTTTATAAGCTCCAAGGCCTCTTTGGCTCCCTTTATTTTTCTTGACGCCATTGAATTGAAGGGCTTCCTGCTTGCCGAAGCGACTGCTATGCCGATTATGTCGAATATGATTCCCGTAAAGACTATCATAAAGAGCAACAAAAATCCCAATGTCAGACCAATGTTGCCAAGAAGCGATTCTGAAACAGAATTAAGCAAAAAAGAAAAAACGAAAGTTATGATTGACACATGGAGTATCCATTTGTATCTTATGCGGTTTATGTTGATTTTCATTTTAATTTCCTTCTAAATAAAATAATTGTGGCAATACATCGAGTAAACTTTACGGCTTAGGTCCAGTAGGATTTCCCGTTTGGATGCTGAATCGTCGCCGAATCAGCGGTTTCCCATTAAATCCATACTCATGATGTCGCCATTCATGAAACTGGATCGCCATTGAGACCGCACTTTAATCCCCGATGTATTTCCTTTACAGGAACAGCCTAGGAGTTTTCCTCTGCAACCTGATCATTCTTTAGCCTCTTTTGCAAAAAGGGTTTCGGCGGCAAGACGGAGCGTACCCGGATCCTGGGTTTTGCTTCGTTGAGCCCGACGTCCACCGTTTCCACTCAAGGCAGGCTACTCTGCAGTTGTTGGTTCGTGCAGGTTTATACCGGATATAATCCGATTCTCCATGAAGAGAGGGTAGAGCCCACATGCCATTGCGGATTGCCCCCTGCTTCTTATTCCCGACAAAAGCCCCCGACTGGGCGTCAGAAGCAATCATTAGGAACTTCATCGATGTGCCCTTCGACGGATTTTTAGCCCCGCCTTCAAAAATGAAAAAATTGACTAGGATACTGCGCCACATTATTTTTATATTAACAGATTGGCTATCAATATGCCAAGAATTGCTCCGGCAAAAACCTCTATTGGAGTATGCCCGACCAATTCCTTGAGCTGCTTATCCTCAATTTGTTTGTTTTGTTGCCTGTCTTTTATCATTTGGTTCAGAATCATCGCCTGTTTCCCAACAGCCCTTCTCACTCCGGAAGCGTCATACATTATTATGAGCGAAAAAATTATCGATACTGCGTATTCGAGAGAATCCCAGCCCATTTTCAGGCCTATGGCAGTGGAAAGACCCATTACCATTGCAGAATGCGAACTTGGCATTCCGCCGGAACCGACAAAGCGGTAGAAATCAAGCTTTTTTTCCTTTATGAGTGTAAGAATCACTTTCAATGCCTGCGCCGTGAACCATGAAAAAAAGGATGCATTAAAGTATGGGTTGGAGAACAGTGTTCTCATATATGACAAGGGTTCATCACCTTCCTAAATAAATCAAGAGTTTCTGGATAAAAGATAGCTTGCAAGTGTTTTTAAAAAGACGGTGTCTCCGTCTATTTTTTCAAGTTCGGAAACTGCAATTCGGGTGTGATCTTCAAGAGCGGCTTTTGAGGCCGGAATTCCAATTATTTTCGGGAAAGTGTTTTTTTTAACTGCAGTGTCACTGCCTACAGGTTTTCCGAGCAATGATTCATTTCCCTCAATGTCAAGAAGGTCGTCCTTAATCTGGAAAGCCATGCCCAAATGAAAGCCAAAACAGCTTAAAGCAGCTATTTCTTCTTTGCTTCCACCTGCTAGAGCCGCGCCCATTTTTAGAGCAGCCTCAATCAATCTTGAAGTCTTGTTGATATGGATATACTCGAGAATATCCTTTTCAATTGACAGACCTTCTGACAGCACATCAACCGATTGTCCCCCGACCATTCCTCTTGAGCCTGAAGATTCGGCCAGTATTCTTGCAGCGTCTATTCCCTGCCGGTCTTCAATTGACTCGAGCATTATCTCATAAGCCAGATTAAGGAGGGCATCCCCCGAAAGTATAGCCAAAGCTTCTCCGTAAACAGTGTGGTTTGTCGGCTTGCCCCTTCGCAAATCGTCATCGTCCATTGCCGGAAGGTCATCGTGAATGAGTGAATATGTGTGTATGAGCTCAAGTGCGCACGCAAAAGGCATTGCTCTTTCGTGACTGCCTCCTAAAATTTTGTTTGACTCAAGAAGCAAAATGGGACGAATACGCTTGCCTCCTGCATGAATGCTGTAGTTCATAGAATCGATCAATTTTTGCTGGAAGCTATTTGAATAGAAGTTTAAATAAACCATATTTTTAAGAGCTTCTTCTATTGCTGTTTTGTAATCGTGCATATTTTGTTCAAATGTCATTGTTTGAATCCCCTTCTTCGAAATCCTTGAAGGTTTCATTTTCAGTTGAGTCGACGAGTATTTGTACTTTCTTGCGGGCTTCAGACAAAGCCTTGTTGCAATTATTATAGGCTTCGATTCCTTTCTCATAGACTTTCAAGGCGTCTTCGAGAGACAAATCGTTGTTGTCTAATTTTTCAAGAGAGTCTTTAAGTTGATCCATATGTTCCTCGAAAGAAACCTTTTTCTTAGCCATATTGTCATATCTCCTTCTTCAGTGAAGTGACCCTGCTCTTTATTTTACCATTTTTAACAGCGATGGTGATGGATTCATTCAAATTAACGTCGTCAATGCCTGAAACAACCTTCTCAGCTTCATTATACACGATTGCATAACCCTTTCGCAGTATTGAATCGGGATTTGCCCTATTTAACGATTCTAAAGTGGAAGAAGCTTCTTCTTCGAGCTTGGACAAGGAATAATCAAGCGATGAGCTGAGAGATGCAAACAGATACTGGAGGTCTTTCTTTTCGCTTTCAATGCGCCAAAATAATTTTTTGTTTATTTTGGCGGGTGAATTTTCATCCAGTTTCTTTTGAAGCATTGTAAATCTGCCGGACAGATTTCTTTTCATGTGTTTTTCCAAGGATTCCATTGTTTCCAAAAGGCCGCTTGTTTCAGGAAGGCAAAGTTCTGCGGCGGCGGAAGGTGTGGGAGCCCTGAAATCCGAAGTGAAGTCTGAAATTGTAAAGTCGGTTTCGTGTCCTACTGCTGAAACAACCGGTATGCCCGACATGTGTATTGCATCGGCAAGCACTTCCTCGTTGAAGGCCCACAATTCCTCTATTGAACCTCCACCCCTTGCAAGAATAATTATGTCGTATTCATTTGAAGACGAGTTGGCCAACCTTACTTTCTCGGCAATATTTCCAGCTGCATGGACGCCTTGGACCAAAGATGGATATATATAAAGGCTGGTAGTTTTGTTGCGCCTGTTTGCCACGTTGAGTATGTCTCTTAGGGCGGCGCCGCCTGCGGATGTTATAATCGCAATTTTTTCAGGAAAGGGAGGGACATTCTTTTTGGATTTTTCGTCAAAATATCCTTTTGCATGAAGATTTTTCTTTAGATCCTCGAATTTTCTGAACAAATCACCCGTTCCTGAAGGTTCCATGTTATTGACATATATCTGGTATACTCCGGATTTTTCATAAAGGGATATGCTTCCCCTTACGGTTACAGCCATTCCGTTTTCTGGTTTGAAAGTGAGATTCTTCATTCTGTTTGAAAAAATCACGCAACTGATTCTGCTTTCCGCATCCTTGAGGGTGAAAAAAGCGTATCCTGCGGGATTTGCCTTGTAATTTGAAATTTCACCCTTTACCGCAAGGTTGCCAAGCAAAGGGTCGGCTTGAAGAATGCGTTTCATGTACCTGTTTACTTCGGATACGCTGAATGTTTTCAATTTCACTTTTAATCAGCTCCTGACAATTTGATTCCCATGCGAGCTATTCCAACAGCATTGTCCGTACAAAGACAAGCCGGTCCGAAGTGAATTGAACCGCATTTGTCGGACAGTGCATTTTTCAGGAAGCGGCTTGCCGAAACGCCTCCAGTCATAAGAACAGGTTCCCCGGTTATTTTTAGATTGTCGAAAGATTTTGAAAGGGTCTCTGAAATGCACTTGAAAGTCTTATGGATTATTTCGGAAGCATCCATTCCGCTTGAAATGTCCTTTTCATACATGTTTTCGACTCCGGAAAGATTAAAATAGCCGCCTTTTACAGAAATTCGGTATGAAGAGTCTGATTTGCCTTCATATGCTATTTCATCCAATGCCTTGCCTGATGGGAAACTGTGTCCCAATCTGACTCCAAGCCTGTCTAACAATTGTCCTGCCGTTATGTCTAGGGATCCCCCGACAATCTCTGTCGAAATTCTGCCATTTTGGATATATACTCTCATTATTTCAGCGGTCCCGCCTGAAAGGTGCACTGCATAAAAAGGAAATTTTTCATCTATTCCCGATTCCGGCAAAACTGAATATATATGTCCATCCTGATGCGAAAAAAGATTTAAAGGCAATGAAAGCATGCTTGAAACCGTCTTTGCGAAGGCAGTGCCGGCGGTAAATACCGGCATGTAGGACTCGGGTAGATTCCTGGGCTTCCCACTTGCCGAAAGGCTAGTTATGGAATCAGAATATATGGATGCCTTTTCAAAAAGCTTGGGAAGATTCAATACATGCTGATAAAAAGCTTCAGATTGCCTAAGTCCTCTCTGCCCCTGCTTAACATATAGAGGAATTCTTTCATCCAAAACAATCTTGCCTGAATTATCCACAATTGCTAGGGAGGTTGTATAACAGCTGGTGTCTATTCCGAGGCTAAAGTTCTTCATCATTTAAATTGCCCAAAAGACCGTTGATGAATTTGGCGGACTTTTCGTCGCTGAATTTTTTTGCCATTTCCACAGCCTCGTTTATCGACACCGAAAGAGGTATTTCTTCGTGGTAGAGTATTTCTGCCAAAGCAATCCTGAGGATGGCCCTGTCGACTGCAGGCAGCCTTTCGATGGACCAGTCCTTGAGATGGCCGCTTATGATGGAATCGATTCTATTTTTGTTCTCTTCTATGTCTTTGAAAAGACTTTCAATGAAAGGATTATTCTTGAACTGCCCTATTGCGTTTGAGTCCGAATTCAAGTCTTTTTCAAAGAGAATCTTGAGCAATTCTTCCCTTTCCTGCTTTCTGTTCATATTTCCTCCCTGCTTTAATGAATAAGAACTAACCAAGGTTAGTTCTTAGACGAATGATATTCATGAGTTTCAATGGATCCAATCATTTAATCCCTTGAATGTTAATATTTATCGCACATACTTCCATCTCTGTCATTGTCTCAATGGATTTCTTTACATTTTCCTGTATCTTTGAACAGATTTCTGGAATTACAATCCCGTAGTCAATAATAAGATTTAGGTTTACAGTAATCATATTATCGGAATCTATCTCGACTTTCACGCCTTTGTTGTAGTTTTTCTTGCCGAAAATTTCCGATATTTCAACACCAAGGCTGCTGTTCATTTCGGCTACTCCGCTTACTTCTTTTGCGGCAAGGCCGGCAATGATTCCTATTACCTCGTTTGAAATGTTTACTTCTCCGTATTCCAAATTGTCAAGTTGACGCTTATCTTCCATGTATATGCCTCCAAACGGTTTAAACCTCAGTTTCCTCTGTTTCATCTTCTTCAATTTCAGCGAAATAGTCCATTTCATCGTTTATGACAATCATTTCGCCGCAATTGGGGCAAGCGACTTTGATAAGACCCTCGTCGTCGAAGACAAGGTCGGATTCGTCCAAATAGAAAATATCGTCGCATGAAGGACATTCCACTTCATAGAATTCATCTTCGTCTTCTTCATCCTCAAGTTCGTAAAAGTCGTCTTCCAAATCCGTCAAATCGTCATCCATGGCGTCCAGGTACTCTTCCATGTCGTCGAGGTCTTCGTTGATGTAGTCGACTTCACGCGATAATTCCTCAAGCGTCTCAACTATTTTTGCGAACAATTTGCCTTCGTTTGCGTTTGTGTCAATATTCATGCCTTCCATGAGGCCCTTTAGATAAGAAACTTTTTCATTAAGATTATTCATGTCGCCCTCCTTTTGGATTCGTCGCCGGATTTATACCCGGGAAAGATAATCGCCTGTTCTTGTATCTATTTTCACTGAATCGCCTTCGTTTATGAAAAGCGGTACCAGTATTTCAGCACCGGTTTCAACTACTGCACGCTTTGTGACATTGGATGCAGTGTCACCTTTTATTCCTGGTTCTGTTTCTGTTATTTCAAGCTCTACGAAATTCGGCGCATCCACTTGGAAACAACTGCCTTTGTAAAATCTAAGTGTTGCATTGTCGTTTTCCTTGAGATATTTTATGGCGTTTTCAACGAGTTTCTCCTCAAGGGGAATTTGTTCGTATGTCTCGTTGTCCATGAAATAGTAAAGGTCTCCGTCGCTGTAAAGATACTGCATTTCTTTTGTTTCTATGTGAGCCTTGGGGAATTTCTCGCTTGGGTTGAAAGCCTGTTCCCTCGTTGCTCCCGATTTTAGGCTTTTGTACTTTGTTCTTACGAAAGCCGCACCTTTTCCCGGTTTTACGTGCTGAAAATCCACTACGACGTAAGGTTCACCGTTTATCTCAAAAGTAACGCCTTTTCTAAAATCACCTGCTGAAATCATCAATATACCTCCATCTTGTATTTGCTAGAATCATTATACTATAAATTGCCTTGATTTCATATTTCAATTAATTCTTTAGGCGAATTTGAAAGAAGATCAAAGCCGTCTTTCCTGACAACAAGCAAATCCTCGATTCTAACCCCGAATTTACCGGGCAAATAGATTCCGGGTTCGTCAGTTACGAGCATTCCGCTTAAGAGAACATCGTCGCTTCCGGCTGAAAGCCTGGGCCGCTCGTGTACCTCCAAACCCACTCCGTGGCCAAGTCCGTGACCGAAAAAATCACCGTATCCATTCTCAATTATAATGTCTCTGGCTATCTTGTCAACAGATTGAGCCAAGGCCCCGTCCCTTATGGCTTCAAGCGCCTTCTTTTGCGCCTCAAGGACTATGTTGTAGACGGCTTTTTCCTCTTTGTTCGCTGCTCCCAAATGCAGGGTTCTAGTCATGTCCGAGCAATAGCCTTCGTAAACGCATCCGAAATCCATTGTTATGAATTCGCCCTTTTTGACAATTTTGTCAGTGGCTGTACCGTGGGGCATTGAAGACCGTGCACCGCTTGCAACGATGGTTTCGAATGAAAGTCCCGATGCTCCATGCCTTCGCATGAAGAACTCGAGCTCTAGAGATATTTCATTTTCAGATAGTCCCGGCCGTATGAATTCGATAATATGCGAGAATGCCATGTCGGCAATCTTTGCGGCGTATGCTATCTTTTCGATTTCAATATTGTCTTTTACAATCCTCTGGCTGGCAATGATGTCGTCAAGACCGACGAGAATGGCATTTTTGAGGCTTTTTTCGAGTTTTGCCTGGAATGCCATAGTTACATGACTTTCTTCGACAAAAAGCCTATTTGGCTGCCTTTCGGCAAGAAAGTCGAATACGGTATGGTCATTCGATGTCTCAATTACTTCAAATCCCTTGCACTGCTTCTTTGCCTGCTCGACATATCTTGAATCGGTGAGAAAATAGTCATTATTGGAATCGGAATATATGAATCCCGAAGTTCCCGTGAATGAGGCGTAGTATCTTCTGTTTACGGGCTTGAAAATTAGTAGTCCATCAAGCTTGGAAAGATCAAGATTTCCTTTAAGTTTCGTTATACTGTTTTTCATATTTGCCTCCGATCGATGAAAATTAATTATATAATATTCTTTTTAAAGAACAAAAAGCCTTAATTCGGCTTTTTGTAGGAAAATCAGTTTATGTTTGTTTCCTTCCAGGAAACAAGTTCCAGTCCCGGAGTATTATCGGCCCTGTCGGTGTGGCCTTCATACAAAATATATGGACCTGCTTCATTGCCTTCGAAGGTGTAGGGAGGGACATGTATTTCGTATTCAAGAAGTATATCCCGCCGTAAGTTGTTATATTTGCCAGAAACTTTAATTTGAATGCTTGCTCCGTCCAAGACATGGCTTGTGTCAAATGCGGATGGAGTAATAATTTCAACGGTTATAGGGTTTGCCTCGTCAAAGTTGTTTCCCAGAGCGGGGTCGAATTCGATATTTTCAGTTATTGGGGCCACAAGTATGTCGACAATCTCTTCTAAGAATATGTCTTCGTATTCATTTTTCAATTCGCTTTCATAGGATGAAAGATAATGTGTATACGTGGTGACTGCATCATCTCCCTCTCCGGTCGTCGTGCTTGTAACATAATCATCTTTGATGCCGTCTGCATACTCATTAATTTGTGCTAAAGCGTAGAATTCGGCATTTGATGAAATTATCTCCATCTCGTCGATAACCTCGTCCGCGGCGCCGTCCGCTATGAAGAACGCGGTTTCGTAGTCGTTTCCATGTCTTATCAATTTGAAATTGGACATGGCTACAGAAATAAGCACCGAACCGAGAACGCTCAGTATGAAAAGTATTAAAATTGTAAAAATGAGGGCAGAGCCATTTTCGTTACTGAAAAACCGTTTTTTCATACATTCACCTTCTTGTTTTAGCTGCCTGTTCTCACAGTTGTAACAAGTTTTTTAAGCACTTTAACTGTTCCGGTTATTGGATCGTAGCCGCTGATTTCAACAGTGAGGAGTTTGAGACTGTTTTCCGAAATAATTGCATTGAATTCATCTAAATTATTTAATATAACAGTGCCAGTAAATTCTAATGATACTTTTTGTTCGTCGTTGTAATCATCATCGTAGTGATTTTTAATAGCTAAGTTACTAGTATAGAGACCTAATGTCAATTCTCTTTTGAATTTACTTGGTTTATCAGTGGTTTCATTAAAGAGTTTAATTTTACTTGGCGAGTCGATTGTGCTATCAGGATCCAGACTCAACTTCATATTTATGGAGTCTACGTCCGAATCAAGTTCGAATATATATTCTGCAAGAGGTTGGTCATTGCTTATTTTAAAGTAAAGTCTAAAAGTATTTATATCTTCATCCACTGTGTAGTTTTCAAGATGTACTTCAACGTTACTGGAAGGGTCAGTGATTTCTATTCCGCCATCCTCATCTCCGGTAATATCAGTACTAAAAGAAAATCCGAGTTTTTTGTCATCATCTTCATTCCACATGAAAAGAAAATCAGCTGTATAATCGTCATTGCCTGATGAAAAATTTTCATATCCATTTGATTCTACTGAATGGGTAAAATCGTCATAGGTCAGAACGGCGGAATACCGGGAATACTCTCCGTCTAGAGAACTTTTGGTAAAAACTGTCGAGGAGCTGTTAGTGGTTTCTACCCAGCCGGTATGTACCATTGGATTTTCCTTAGCTTCCGAAGCAAGCTGCTGGGCAAGGTAATTTGCAGTAAGGTCTTTTTTTGAACGCATGTCGAGCTTTGCGGCGTTAGTGAAAATGCCAAAGAAAGGCACAATAATTATTGAAAGCACG